>JBDHKD010000051.1:0-27686 GCA_039586575.1 Gemmatimonadota bacterium
CATTCCCGGCTCGACACCGATCTCTCGCAGTACGCGCAGCGGCATCTGCCAGTACATCCGGTCGCGGTGAGGGTCGCAATCGCTTCGGTGCTCACTGTGTTGGCCGAGACATGGCGTTGCCACGATTGCTAACCCTATCGCGACCTCGAGTGCTTGAAACAAACGACCCACTTGGACCTCGCTCGTCTGAGTGTCGTGTCTACGCTCGTCTGGCTGGCCTGGACGTTCGCAGGTAGCCGTCGTTCTGTTGTGGGAAGTTCACGCACCCAGTGCGCGGATCAAGTGCTTTGCAGCGAGTAGCGGGTCTGGCGCAGCGAATGGCGCCAGCGAGTCGAGAGCGCTGGTCGTTCGCACTGGCTGCGCACCGTCGTCAGTCGCTGCAGGCCCGGCGCCATTCGCTGCAACGGAGTTGGCCCTGTCTCTGCCGCCGTGATATTGGGGTATGACCGTACCGCGAAGAGCTGCTCTTCGCTCAGCGAAAGCGTTGACGGCGGGCATGGTCAGAAGACTCAACTTGCGAGTCCTCCTGCTCACCGTGGGAGTCGGCGGGGGACTGCTGCCCTCGGTTCTTCGCTTCCTTGTGACATCGCACGCGGGCGTATCGTCCGTGCTCGTGGCTAACATAGCCGCGCTCAGTTTCGTTGCCGCGGGCGTAGTGATCCAACCCCACCGATTGCCGCGTAGAGTCGCCATTTGGACGCCGTGGCTCGCATGCGGAGCGTTGATGGGCGCCGGTCTCATCGGGCCCTTGCGGATCGGCCCGTACGTCTTCATTGCGGCCGTGGCATTCGCCCTCCTCGGCGTCATACGCGGCGTTGGGGGAGTGCGGGGCGCGCTCACCCGCGGCGGCTGCATCCTGGCGGCAGCGGTCGTGAGCTTCGCGTGTCTGTGGCCGTTTACGCTCGGCCTGCACCGGCCCAACGCGCCCGCGACTTACCTGTCGTTGGATCTGCGTGTACACACGCTGCTGGCCGATATCCCGCTGCACGACGTGTGGGTCGCCGAACTGGCCGGCGGCGGGACCGGCAGGACCCTCGTGGACGTGCGCGAGGCGATGGGCGGAGGAGTCACCGGGGACGAGACGGTTGCGTTGGCCGCAGCCGTTACCGCCTACATGCTCGCGGCCCGCGTGCTGGGGTTGGCAAGTGAGGAGTGCTTTGACACTTTGTCCCCGGCGCGTCGACGACTCACGGAGGCCGACCGCGCACGGTCGATCCACCAGCTGGGTGAGCGTGGGTTCGTCTACTACTTCGAGCGCGAAGCCCTGCTCGAGATACAGACGTGTACTGCCCGAGCTTACTATGCGTTCGCCCTCGCTCCGGAGACGTCCGGATACACGCTATATTGGGGGGTCTACGCGGATAGCGTCAGCTGGTTCACGCCCTACTATATGAACCTCATCGACCCCGTGCGACGACTCGTCGTCTTCCCTTCCTTTCTCCAGCGTATCGAAAAGCGCTGGCGCGCCAACTGGCGAGCCGACCACGACCCCTCCCACGCCTCGATTCCGGCCGGCGCCGGCTCGGCGGCCGACACTGCGAGAGAGCGGTCATGGTAGCACCTTGGAAAACGCTGCCACTTCGCGTACGGCGGGCACTTCAGTTGGTGCTTGCTGCTACGGCGCTCGGCGTCGCCGTGACAGCCTGGCTGTACATCATGTACAGCGTGGAGGGAGAGCGGCGCCCGATCCTCCCCACGCTCGTCTTCGTTCTTCCGTTCTGGTACCTCTGGGCGTTGTACACGCCGCTCGTGATTTGGCTGTCGAAGAGCTATCCCATCGAGCGCGGCCGCGTGATCGTTCGGTCGGCAATGCATTGTGGGATCGCCGTCGTGATGTCCTTCGTCCATACTGGGACCCGCTTCGCACTCCAGCCCGCCCTTCGCCAACTCCCTCCATCAGACCCCCATTCGCAGTGGGATGTCCTGTTGTCGCTGGGGATGCTGGAACTCCCCGTCCACCTGTTCATCTATTCGGCCATCCTTGGGGGGACGATCCTCCTGGGGTACTATCGACGCCTGCAGGAACAAAAGCTCACCGCCACGCGACTCAGCGCGCAGCTCGCCGATGCCAGGATGCAGGCGCTGCGGATGCAGCTCAATCCGCATTTCTTGTTCAACGCGTTGAACAGCATCGCAATGTTGGTCCGGAACGCCGAGCGAGAAGCGGCCGTCGATACGCTCGAGGCGCTGAGTGACCTGTTGCGGTACGTGCTGGACGACTCCAGCCGTCAGGAAGTCACGCTGAGACGTGAGCTCGAGTTCATCGAACGCTATCTGGCGATGGAGAAGGTCCGCTTTCAGAACCGACTCGAGGTGCGGACCGAAGTCGAACCTGACGCTCTCGACGCCTTAGTCCCCAATCTCGTGTTGCAACCGATCGTCGAGAACGCGATCAGACACGGCGTCGAGAAGCGGGCGAGCCAGACTACGGTCACTGTCGGCGCCGGCACAGACGGACGAGCGCTGCGTCTGTGGATCTCCGACGACGGCCCCGGTTTCCGCGGCACGGTGGGGACACGCAGCGCTGGAGTAGGAATCAGCAACACGCGGAGGAGGCTGGCCCAGCTCTATGGCGACGCGGCGTCGCTCGACGTCGAGGATGCATCTCCCAGTGGCGCCATCGTGACGATAACCCTGCCACTCCATACCGTACCGCTTGCGGAGAGAGAGGAGCAATGAGCGATCCGATCCGCGTTCTCATCGTGGACGACGAGCTATTGGCGCGGCAGGGACTCAAGAAGCTCTGTGAGCGGGATCCCGAGCTCGAGGTCGTCGGGGAGTGCGCCGATGGCCGCGCTGCGGTGGCGGCGATCGAGCAGATTGAGCCCGATCTCTTGCTGCTCGACATTCAGATGCCGGGCATGGATGGCTTTGAAGTGCTCGGCGCTGTTGGGCCGGAACGCATGCCGCAGGTCATCTTCGTCACTGCCTACGATCGGTTCGCGCTGCGCGCCTTCGAAGTCAACGCCCTGGATTACCTGCTCAAGCCGTTCAGTGACAAGCGCTTCTTCGACGCAATAGCCAGAGCGAAGCAGGCGATCCGCCAGGCGGGCCAGAGCGACCTCCGGGCTCGGCTCCTCGCCCTGCTCGAGGCGGTCGGATTTGAAGAACAAGGAGTTGGGGAGCTTCCGAAAGCGGGAATGGCTGCTCCCGCAGCGACACCCTCGTTCGCATCGCGAATCGCCGTGAAAGACAGAGGGCGCGTCGTGCTCGTCAGAACGGACGAGATCGATTGGATCGAGGCCGCGGACTATTGCGCTAAGCTCCACGTGCGCGATAGAGCGTACGTCATCCGCGAATCCTTGAAGTCTCTGGCGGCACGCCTGGATCCTGCGCGCTTCTTTGCCGTCAGTCGATCGGCGATCGTGAACCTGGATCGTGTGCGCGAAATCCAGCCGTTCGCTCGCGGCTCACATATCGTGATCCTGAGCGACGGAACGCGGGTGACGCTGTCCCGTGCGCGACGAGAGGTGCTGGAGCGCCGGCTGGGCCAATCCTTGTGACTCCTCCCGAGCGATAACGCAGTCAGCTCGAGACACTGAAGGGGAAGAACCCCGGCACTACGTCGTGTCGATGTAGCGGTGGTTACAGATATCGTGACCCTGCATCAACGTCTTGGTACGCTCCATCTTGAAGTTGGGATTGAACGCCGGTGGCCAGTAATAGTCCATGTTACACACGGCGGCATGTCCGATCTCGCCGTCGAGGCCGACACTTCGCATGACATCGGCGGAGACACACTCCGTAACCTCCAGACCGAAGACCTTCTCGGTGTCTTCTACCACCGTGTGCGTCAAGCTGTCTGCGAAGTTCGGCGGCCGAAACACTTTCACGAACGTCTGGAAACTCGTGTCGGGCGAATTCTGTGCCTGTCGCGCGCCAACCAGCCTCCCGATCTCCGCGGACATCAGGTTGAGCAGACGGACCAGTTCCGGCTCGCCGAGTTCGCTCTTGAGTACCTGACTGAACTGAATCAGGCCTCTGTACGTCAACTGGGTACGCTGGCGTGACGACAAGGAGATCTCTTGCGGCACGTCGAACTTGTGTTGACCCTGCTGTGTTGGAGTCTGAGCCAACGCAGCCAATCCGGGAAACCTGCCTAGGCCCAAACAAGCGACCGCACAGGCGGGGACAGTGCGAGTGAGCAGCCCTCTGCGATCGATAGTGTTGCAGCAACTGCTGCAGTCGTTCGTCGGCATGTTCTCCTCTCAGTTCAAACTGTGAGTGTGGCGTTAAGATACCTGCGACAACCCTTCCGGCAGCGCTGCCGAGGTAAGATCGTCGAGAGGTCCTTGGGCGCTGCGTTCCCCTCTCACGGCCGCGAGCGCCAAGGCCACAGGAAGGAACCCGATGCCGAGAGGCAGGAATTGGGCGCCGGGAACCACGACTTGGGGGGCAAAGAGACCGACGAGTGAGAGCACGAGCGACGGCCCCAGTCCCACCACGGCTCCTGCCAGAAGCAGGTTGAGCCCACTGGCGGCTCGATCCTGGGCGTCCGTCTTCACGTAGCTGTGTATCAGCGCGATCAACGACGTGCCGAAGTAGACCACCACGAAGAGCCCGAACAACGCTCGGAAGAAGACGTTGACTGCGCTCGTCGCAGCGGGCTGGGCCACCAGGAACCACACTGAGAGGCACCCCACCACAGCCGCAGGAGCGTAGACGACCCAGGTCATCCTGCGTCGTTCGAGCGTGCGCTTTGTCTTCGGGAAGACGAGCAGGAAATGAGTGAGGACGGCGAAGCCCACGATGATCAGCAGGAGAATGACGACCCCGACGGCTGTGCGCAGGGCTGCCGAGCTGAAGTAGGGACCGGCCATGAGTCCAGCCGAGAATCCAATCCCGAGCACCGACAAGAGCATGGTCCTCTTGGTCGGCACCGTGATAAATGCCCAGACACCACACAGCAAGAAGAGGAAGCCGACGAGGACGGCCCCGTACCTCGCCAGTGCATTGCTCATCGGCAACGCCGCGTATGCGAGATCGAAGCTCAAAGCCCGCCCGTCACGTTCGACCTCGAACGTGCGTACTTCGTTGACCTCCGGTCGCGATCGCTGTATGGCTGCGCCCACGTCCTCAACGGCGATCCCGCCGATGCTGCGGATGTAGTCTCCGGTTTCGAGCCCTGCCACATCCGCCGGACTGCCGTCGGTCACCCGCGTGATCGTGTTGTTGCCGTCGGTGACGTAACCGGTATAGGTCTGGTTGCGTATGTCCAGGGCGCCCAGCACTCCCCAAACCACCAACGCCACAGCTACGACCAGCAGGGGAGTCTTGTAGCGCGACAGCTCTGAGGTGTGCATGGACCTCTCCTCGAGCAGGGTGAATTTTGGCACGGACCCGGGATCCAACCGCTCAACGATCACGGATCGAAGTCACCGGGACAACTGAATTGCAGTGAATCGCGCAGATCCTGCAGCGACTGCCCGATGTCGGGCGGTCGGCGGTGCGGTTCTCTTGGGGGCAGCGGAGTGCGATGGCAGCCGCCCGACGGGCCGCTACGACCGTCGCTCCGCCGCCGCTATCCGATCCTTCCCTGCGGCATTGGCATCACTCTCTGCAAGACGCTTGGACCGGCGCGAGGCGGCGCTCAGATTGCGACGCCGGTATCCGGACATCTTCAGGATCCGGTGGGGTCGATCCTTGATGCGGCCGGGTCATCGGGTCCCCGGCGGCTGACGGCCGCGCGGCAAGGGGCGTCGTTCTTGGACCAGAGCAGTTGGAGGTTGCCATGGTATTCATCGAGAACGTTCGATTCCGGTTGCTCCCAGGCGGCCTGAGCACTGAACGCGTTGCCCTGTACCTCATTATCTGGCTGGTTGGTTGCGTGTTGGCCGCAGTGACCCAGGAGCGGTCAGCCGCCCCGGACGGGTCCAGGATGATTCTCGTCCCCGGGGGCTCGTTTGCGATGGGGGACGTGTATGCGGAAGGAGAAGACGACGAGCGACCTGTGCACCAGGTGACGGTGGCCACTTTCTACCTGGCGGATGCTGAAGTCAGCGTGGGCCAGTTCCGGCGCTTCGTCGCGGAAACGGGGTACCGTACGTCTGCGGAAGGTCCGTTGAATCGCGCCGCACAGGACAGCCTCATTCGCATCGGAATGAACCCGGAGCTGCCACGAGAAGTGCGCACCGCTGCCTACGATGCCGCCCTCGGCTTCAGCGGCTGCGGTTGGTGGGATCCGGACCGCCGGAGCTTCGACATTGACGAGCATCTCAACTGGGCCAACCTCCGATTTGAGCAGACGGATGCGCACCCAGCCGTGTGTCTGTCCTGGGAAGATGCCGCCTCCTACGCGAACTGGGTCAGCCGGCTGGACGGTCTCCCGCCCGCGTACGATGTCGGGAGCGGCATGCTGCTCGACGCCGAAGGCAACGCCACGACGGACATCACCAAGGTTAGGGGGTACCGCCTGCCCACTGAGGCTGAGTGGGAATATGCGGGGCGCGAGGGGGGGCGAGTCGTGCGGTTCGGCAACGGCACGGATGTCGCCAGAGGGGGAGATGCTGTATTCGATGCCGGCGTTGGCGACTACGCCTATCTGGAGCGGGGACCGCAGCGCCGGGGAACCTCGCCGATCCGCAGCCACTCGCCGAACGCGTTGGGTCTGTTCGACATGGCGGGGAATGCGTGGGAATGGGTGAGCGACTTCCTGGCACCCTATCCCCAGGACCACCAGGTCAATCCGTACCAACCCGTGGGCAGGGGTAGAGCCGTGCGCGGTGGACGCTGGGGGGGAGACGCGTTCGAGCTGCGCAGCGCGAAGCGTTTTCAGTGGCAGGCCAACAACCGCTGTGATGCCAGTGGCTTCAGGCTAGCGAGGAGCTGGCACTGATTCGGTAAGTGGAAGGAAGCACGAGTGTTGGGATCGGGCAGGTGGTGAACGTCACTGAGGGCGAGCGCCTTGCGAGGGACACGCTCGTTTCCCGCGCTCTCGCCCGGGGAGACACCACAACGGTTCGGGCTGTAAAGACCAATCGCTATTCCACCCCGAGGTCAAAGACGTAGCGACCGGTGCGCGACCCACCCTGGTCGATGGCGGCGTGTCAGGCTTCATGGGCGTCTTCGGGGGGTGTGAAAGCTGTCAGCCTTGCCGTTCTCTGGACGGGTCACAACCGCGTAAGCCCTGTGCTGTCTGGGGCTTATCCAAGGGCGCGGATGAACGAGGAAAGCTTGTTGACTTCTTGTATCTCCGCTTCTGGTCCTATAGTTTTCTTTCAGCGCTGCGGTCGCTCGAGATTGTGGCCTATGGGCGAGGGGTAAGGGAGAGCATCCCAGCAAGCTTTACAGAGTGGAAATCCGGTGTCACGGATGCCTCTGTTGCGGCGAAGAGCACCGCGCGAAGGTCGTGGCGTCTGATATCCTCACAGCAGTGGACCTGACCATCGAGGCGGCCAAGGTCGACCCCTCCAAATTGGACGGAGTGGCGGTCACGCTCCTCTGCGAGGACTGCGAGCTCGCAGAAGGCGAGGTCTTCGATAGGAGCCACCGCTCCCGGGGATTCGGCGAGCGGGGTGGCTGGAGGCCCGATTTGCCCGCCAGCACCACGCCGTAGACGTCCCTTCCAGCTTTCCGAGGCCAAAGATGCTCGACGCGCTCATTCGCCACACCCGCGTCCTGGAGATCGTCGGCGATGTGATCCGGGTCCGGGCCGCGGACGTGGCCCTGGGAGACCTGGCCGTGGTGGAGAACCCGGACGGAGAGAGCTCCAAGGCCAGCGTGGTGGAGCTGGACCGGGAAATCGCCAGCCTCCAGGTGTTCGCGGGCGGCAAGGGCATCTCGACGGACGCCCGGGTCCGCTTCCTGGGGCATCCCCAGCAGGTCACCTTCTCCGGCAACATCATGGGCCGGATCTTCCGGGGCTCGGGCGAGCCGGTCGATGGCAAGCCGCCCCTCGACGCCGACCCGACGATCCCGGTGCGCGGACCTACCGTGAACCCGATGATGAGGGTCATGCCGTCCAAGATGATCGAGACCGAAGTCCCGATGATCGATCTCTTCAACAGCCTGGTGGAGAGCCAGAAGATTCCGATCTTCTCGGTGGCGGGTGAGCCCTACAACGCCCTGCTGGCCCGGATCGGCTTTCAGGCGGACGCCGACATCGTGATCTTCGCGGGCCTCGGCCTGATCTTCGATGACTTCCACTTCTTCAAGACCGCCTTCGAGGAGAACGGGGTCTCCCATCGCACCATCATGTACGTGAACCTGGCCTCCGATCCCATCGTCGAGCGACTCCAGGTGGTAGATATGGCCGTGGCCGTGGCGGAGCGTTTCGCCATGGAGCGGTCCAAGCGGGTTCTGGTGCTGATGACGGACATGACGGCGTACGCCGACGCCATGAAGGAGATCGGCGTGGCACAAGCCCGGATCCCGGCGACCCGGGGATACTTGGGGGACCTCTACACGCAGCTCGCCCGCCGGTACGAGAAGGCCTGCGACTTCAGAGGAGCCGGCTCGGTCACGATCCTGACGGTCACCACCATGCCGGGAAACGACGTGACCCACCCGGTGCCGGACAACACCGGCTACATCACCGAGGGCCAGTTTTACCTGCACGACGGTGTCATCGACCCCTTCGGCTCGCTGTCGCGCCTGAAGCAGCACGTCGTGGGCAAGGTCACCCGTGAGGATCACTCTCAGATCATGAACGCCATGGTCCGCTTCTACGCCGGCGCGCGGGAGGCCGAGCAGAAACAGGCCATGGCCTTCGAGCTCTCGGACTTCGACATGAAGCTCCTCAAATTCGGGGATCTGTTTCGGCGCCGTTTCATGGACGTGAACGTCTCTATGCCCCTGGCCGAGGCGCTGAACGTCAGCTGGCGGACCCTCGCCGAGTGCTTCGAGCCCCACGAACTCCTCATCAAACAGGACCTCGTTGAGCGCTACTTCCCGAAGCCGGAGGACGAAGGTGCGGGAGAGGCCGCCTGAGACATGGCTCGACTGAAGCTCAGCAAGGCCTCCCTTCAGCACGAGCGGCAGAGGCTCACGCTGTACGAGAAGCTCCTACCGTCCCTCGAGCTCAAGCGCAGGCAGCTCACCATGGAGCTGGACAAGGCCCGCAAGGAGTACGCGGCGACGCGCGCCGAGCTGGAGAGCCTGGAGGGCCGGGTGGGGACGGAGCTGCCCATGCTGGCGACTACGGAGATCGACTTGAGGGGCCTGGTCAAGATGACGGCCCTGGAGCTGGAGCAGGAGAACGTGGTCGGGGTGCGTCTTCCGCTGCTGAAGAGCATCGAGTGCCGGGTGGCGGAATACTCGCTACTCGCGAAGCCGGCGTGGGTGGACGCGCTGGTCGAGCGCCTCCGGGATGCCGCGGAGGCGCGAACCCGCATCCAGGTCGTTGCCGAGCGGGTCCGTATCCTCGCGCGGGCGGAGCGGCGCATCACGCAGCGGGTGAACCTGTTCGATAAGATCCTGATCCCCAGGACCCGGAAGAACATCCAGCGCATCCAGATCTGGTTGGGAGACCAGGAGCGGACAGCGGTGGTCCAGGCGAAGCTGGCGAAAGCCCGCCAGGAAGGGAGGACGGCGTGGCCATCGTCCCCCTGAAAAAGCTCACGCTCGTGGGGCACCAGGCCGATAGGGATCAGGTCCTGGAGGACCTGCAGGAGTTGGGCTGCCTGGAGATCGTTTCGCTCGCGCCCGACGCCGCTCCCCTGGAGGACCCCTCGAAACAGAGCCGGGAGGTACTGGCTTACCTGGACCGCTGTCCCCAGAAGCAACGCCCTTGGACCAACGCCACCGACTTCGATCCGGTACGGGTAGAGGGGGAGGTCCTGGCGCTCAAGGATCGCATCCACCGGCTGGAGCTCGAGCGTGACACCCTCGTGCACCGTATCGAGGCCCTCACCCCTTGGGGCGACTTCGACTTCCCGCCCGCGGAGGATCTGGCGGGACAGCGGTTGTGGTTCTACGTCGTGCCCCGCAACCGGGTGCGAGAGCTGGCTCTATCGGACCTGATTTGGGAGGAAGTCAGACGCGACGGCCGCAACGCCTACGTGATCGTGATCTCCGAGAGTGAGCCACAGGGCGTTCCGGCTCCCCGAGTGCGAACGGGGAAGGTGTCCCGGCGCAAGCTCGAGCGAAGGCTGCACGACGTGGAGCTGGAGCTCGAGGAAGCGTACCTGGAGCGGGTCCGCCTCACCCGTTGGCGCGCCCTATTGTCCCGGAGCCTGGACGCACTCGAGGACCGGGCCGCCCGAAACTATGCGGCCGTGCAGTGCTACGATTCCCATCCCGTCTTCGCGCTGCAGGCCTGGGCACCGAGCGAAGCCCTGGGAGCCGTCGGCTCCTACGCCGAGGAGCAGGGTCTGGCCATCGAGGTCTCGGATCCCGGTCCCGAGGACAAGCCGCCCACGTTGCTGCGCAACGCCAAGCGTCGAGAGGGCGGCGAGGACCTCGTCAACTTCTACAAGACCCCGGGCTACGGCAGCTGGGATCCGTCCGCCGTGGTCCTCTACTCGTTCGCGGTCTTCTTCGCGATGATCATCTCGGACGGGGGCTACGGGCTCATCTTGGCCCTGGTGGTCGCGCACTACTGGAAGCGGATGTCGGGATCGCCGGCGGGGCGCCGCTGGCGATGGGTCCTGCTCACCCTCGTGGGGGCCACGATTGGCTACGGCATGCTGGTGGGCTCCTTTTTCGGGGTCGCGCCCGCCCCGGGCAGCCTCGCAGCGCGGCTGGCTATCCTCGACATGACGGAGACGACCGCCATGATGGGGCTCTCGATCACCATCGGCGTGCTCCACGTGGTGCTGGGGAACCTGATGGACGCGGGGCGCCACGGATGGAGCCCCCGGGCCCTCCCGTCGCTGGGGTGGGCCGTGTTCGTCGTCGCCGGCTACACGTATTTTCTCGCCGGGCGGGCCGGAGCCGACGCGTTGCGGACACCCGCCACGGCGGCGGCCCTCGGCGGCCTGTTTCTGGTCTTCGCCTTCGCGGGGTACGGGGCCGGTCCCCTGGGCCGTCTGGGGAAAGGGCTGGTGGCGTTGACCCGGATCACCGCGGCCTTCGGTGACGTCATGAGCTACCTGAGGCTCTTTGCGCTGGGGCTTGCTTCCGCGTCGCTGGCTATCGCGTTCAACGACATGGCCGCGAGCGTCCGGGAGGCCATCCCGAGCGTGGGTCTCTTGGCGGCGGTGGCGATCCTCGTCATCGGGCACAGCCTGAACCTGCTGCTGGCCGTCGCCAGCGGGTTTATCCACGGCCTGCGACTGAATGTCATCGAGTTCTTCAATTGGGGACTCCCGGAGGAGGGCTCTCTCTTCCGGCCGTTCAAGAAGAAAGGAGCGTGATTCTTGGAACCGCTCGTTTTGACCATGGGCTGGATGGGGATCTTCTCCCCCCTGGCACTGGGCGCCATCGGCTCGATGATCGGCGTGGGCCGGGGCGGGCTCGCCGCAGCAGGCGCGATGCTCGAAGTGGAGGCCGGCTACGGCCGCTTCGTCGGCGTGGCGGCGATGCCGTCCTCCCAGACCATCTACGGCATCGTGGTGATGCTGACGCTGAACCGTCCCGTCTCGCTGGCCAACTCGCCGGGGCTCTTCGTTATGGGTGTTCTCAGCGGCCTGGCCCTGCTCATCAGTGGGTTGGCCCAGGGGACGGCCTGCGCCGCCTCGATCAACGCCTCGAAGTCGAAGGCCGAGGTGTTCGGGATCTCCATCGCACCGGCGGCCGTCATCGAGGGCTTCGCCGTCTTCGTGTTCGTTTTCGCTCTGGTGCTCGCAGGCTCCATTCCGAGGTGAGGTGACGTATGGCTGAGCCAGAAGTGAAATCCTCGGGCGTCAAGGAACTCGTCGAGCGGATTCGTGACGAGGGAGTTCAGTCTGCCCGGGACGAGGCGGAGCGGATTCTCAGCGAAGCCAAAGCGCAGGCCGCCCGCATCGTGTCCAGCGCCAAAGCGGAAGCAGCGGCCATAAGAAAGGAAGCGGCGGTCGCGATCGAGACTGAGCGGACGGCGGCCATCGGAGCCCTCCGGATCGCGGCGCGGGACACCGAGCTCGAGCTGCGCTCCGCGGTGCTGGCGGCCTTCGAGCGGCATGTTCGTCGTCTTGTCACCGACGTGACGACCGACCGCTCCGTGCTGCGGGACATGATCCTCGTCCTGGCCGGGAGGGCTGCGGAGGAACTCATGAAAGACCGCAAGGCCGCGATCCTCGTACCCGAGCGGCTGGCGGGCGAGGCTCCGCCGGAGCTGGAGGAGTTCCTTCGACAGTCGGCCCTGTCGCTTTCCGCCGACGTGCTGCGCAACGGGGTCGAGCTCATTCCCTCGAGCGAGGTCAGCGGTGGAGCGCGCGTACGGCTGGTCGACGACGATCTGGAGATCGATCTGACCGACGAGGCGCTGTCCGAGATGATGCTGAAGCTTCTGGTGCCCCGCTATCGGGCCATCTTGGCGGAGGCGAGCCAGTGATCGGCCGTATCATGGACGCGGTACCCGGCGAAGCGCCGCTGCCGGCGATCCGCGGGCGCCTGCCAACCTGGATGACACCGCAGCGACGCTACTATCAGCTGGTCGCCGCTCTCCCGCCGCTGCGCGACTTTCGCCGAACGAAGTTCCTGCCCCTGAGCCAGAGGCGGCTGGAGGAGCGCCTCGCCCTTCTCCACCCGGAGGACCTGGCGGATCTGAGGATGGCCGTCAGCCTGGTCAGCTGGCGTCGCCAGCCTATCAACCGGACCACGGCGGAGATCGCCGCCATGTACGAGGAGATCATGGCCGCGACGCGGAACCGGGCGCTCAGGAGCACGGTCGAATTCCGCATGGACATTCGGACCGTGATGGTCGCCCTGCGGCTGAAACGTATGGGGAGGGGCTTGCCTTCCGGCCGCTGGGGTGTGGGTCGCTACACGAAGATGATCGAGTCCCGCTGGGCGGATCCGGAGTTCGGGCTGGCCGCCGTCTTCCCGTGGATCCCCGAGGCCCGGACCTTCCTGGACCAGGGCAACGCCATGGAGCTGGAAAGCCTGCTGATGGGCCTCCTCTGGACGAAGCTGAGCCAGGTGACCGACAGGCACCCGTTTGGGTTCGAACAGGTCTTCGCCTTCGCGTTCAAATGGGACATCCTGCACCGATGGCTATCATATGACGCCGCGACGGCGAGACAGCGCTTCGACGAACTGATATCGGAGGCGACGAGTGACTACCAGAACCTCTTCGCCTGACCCGGGCGTCGCGAGCTCCGACGGCAAGCGACGCGCTCCTATCGTGGGCGTGAAGGAGAGCCTGGTCACCATCGACGTCAGCGGCACCCGGGTGATGAAGAACGAGGTGGGCTACGTTCTCGTGGGAGACCAACGTCTCAAGGCCGAGGTGCTCCGGGTCCAGAACCGGCTGGCAGACTTGCAGGTCTTCGAGGACACCTCCGGGGTCCGCGTCGGCGACGAGGTGGAGCTGTCTGGGGAGATGCTATCGGTCACACTCGCTCCCGGCCTCCTGGGGACCGTCCTCGACGGGCTGCAAAACCCCTTGGGCGCGCTGGCCCAGAAGTACGGCTACCTCCTGCCCCGGGGCAAAGCGATGGATCCCGTGGACAGCGAGAAGCAGTGGGACTTCACCCCCGTGGTCGGTCCAGGTAAGACCGTGGTGGCGGGACAGGTCCTGGGGACAACGCCTGAGGGGAATTACACCCACAAGATCATGGTGCCGTTCAACGAGCCGGCGCCCGTGCAGGTGACCTGGGTAGCCCAAGGCAACCACACCATCAACGATCCGGTGGCCCGGATCCGCCGCGCGGACGGAGAAGAGCGAACCCTCACCATGGCTCAGCGGTGGCCGGTGCGCCGCCCGCTGCCCGGCGCCATGATTCGCCAGCGCCTGGCTGAGCGCATCTACCCGACGCAGCCTCTGATCACCACCCAGCGGATCATCGACACCTTGTTCCCGGTCGCCCGTGGAGGCACGGCCTGCATCCCGGGACCCTTCGGATCCGGGAAGACGGTGCTCCAGAGCCTCGTCGCCCGCCACTCCTCGGTGGACATCGTCGTCATCATCGCGTGCGGCGAACGAGCGGGCGAGGTGGTGGAGACGATCACCGAGTATCCGGAGACAATGGACCCCAGGACCGGCGACTCCCTCATGAAGCGCACGATCATCGTTTGCAACACATCCTCGATGCCCGTTGCCGCGCGGGAGTCGTCCATCTACACCGGGATCACCATGGGCGAGTACTACCGGCAGATGGGCTACAACGTCCTCTGCATCGCCGACTCCACCTCCCGCTGGGCCCAGGCCATGCGCGAGACCTCCGGGCGGATGGAGGAGATCCCGGGAGAAGAGGCGTTCCCAGCCTACCTCGACTCGTCGATCAAGAACCTCTACGAGCGGGCGGGTCTGATCAGGGGCCCCGATGGTCAGGTGGGGAGTGTCACGCTGATCGGCACCGTGTCACCGGCTGGCGGGAACTTCGACGAGCCGGTTACCCAGGCCACCCTCGCCACCGTGAAGACCTTCCTCGGCTTGTCGGACGAGCGGGCATACAAGCGCTTCTACCCGGCCATCGATCCCCTCATATCGTGGTCGCGTTACCTGGACCAGATGAGGGCGTGGTACAGCGAGAACCTTTCCGCCACCTGGGTGGAGGACGTAAAGGCGGCCCACGACCTCCTTCACCGGGGCGACGCCATCTACCAGATGATGCAGGTGACGGGTGAGGAAGGAATCACGATGGACGACTTCCTGACTTGGCAGAAGTCGGTCTTTCTGGACATGGTCTTCCTACAGCAGGACGCCTACGACCCGGTAGACACGTCGACGTCGATGGAGCGCCAGAAGAGGAGCTTCGACCTGGTGAAGGAGATCATCGAGGCGGACTACGCCATCGATGACCGGGACGAGGCACGCGACTTCTTCACGCGCCTGATCAGCCTTTACAAGAACCTCAACTACAGCCCGGACGACTCCGCGGAATACGCCCGCTACCGCCGGGAGATCCGCGAGCTGGCGGATTCGAAGCGGCTGAAGCCCCCGGCAGAGGACGAGTAGAGTTCTGGCACTGGCAGGGTACCCGCGCGTTCGGCCCCGAAGCCCGTCAGCTGAGCAGGCCGGATGGCCTGCCGCTACCCGCGCCGCTCTGGTCACCCAGCCCGCCGCTTTTTAGCTTTCAAAGTGGGCCGGGTGCGCTCATATGGCGGCCAGGAGTGGATGGCCATGACCCTGATCGAGCAACTGGATCGCATCGCGATCACCGTCAAGTCGCATCGGCTTCTCAAGACGCTCCTCAAAGAGAATCCGAAGCTGGAAGAGATCATGCGCAACTCGAAGAACGAGATCGAGGCGCGCATCGGGATCCGTGAGTGGGTGCTCGAGGAGTTGCGGCAGCGGCCCCAGGCCCAGGCGTTCTACGAGGGCAAGGCCACCGGCCGCGAGGCCTTCGAGGCGCTCTCCTGGAGCGACTACGCCGCCATCCGCCTGCTCGACTACGTCGACCACGCCGGCCGCCAGTTCCGGGATCTCAACCTGCGCGGGGCGATCGCCGTCAGCACACCGATCCGCCAGCTCTGGCTCGCCGTGAACCGCGGCACCGGCGGCGCCAAGCCCGACTTCTTCGAGGATATGCTGCACCTGTTCCGTCAGTTCACGGGACGGAGCACGCTGCGCGTCACGACTCGCGAGGAGGTCGAGAGCTGGATGGAGCGCTTTCCCGCCGGGCTCGACCCGCGCATCGTGGCGCTCAGGGAGGAGAATCGCGACCGCATCCTCAACATCCTCATCGATCGGATGGACCGCGGCGAGATCCGCAGCCAGAAATACACGCTGGATCCCCAGCTGTCGCGCGCCGAGAAGCTCGAGCGGGCGCTGGAATGGTGGGAGGATCCGCAGTTCCACCTGCAGTTCGCCGTGCGCTCGCCCGAGCTGCTGAACGAGATGCTGGGCGACTCGCTGGACCCCGACGCGCTGCGGATCCTCTACCAGGCGCAGGAGTCGGGCATCCCGTTCTTCGTCAACCCCTACTACCTCTCGCTACTGCACGTACGGGTACCGTACTTCGCGATCGGCGCCGATCTGGCGATCCGGCACTACGTGGTCTACTCGCAGCAGCTCGTGGAGGAGTTCGGGCACATCCGCGCCTGGGAGAAGGAGGACGAGATCGAGCCCGGCAAGCCCAACGCTGCCGGCTGGCTGCTGCCGCCGTACGACAACGTGCACCGGCGGTATCCGGACGTGGCGATCCTGATCCCCGATACGACGGGTAGGGCCTGCGCCGGCCTCTGCTCCGCCTGCCAGCGGATGTACGGCTTCCAGCACGGCCAGCTGGACTTCGAGCTCGACGAGCTCGCGCCCAAGCAGACGTGGCCGCAGAAGCTGGGCGAGCTGATGCAGTACTTCGAGCAGGACTCGCAGCTGAAGGACATCCTCGTCACGGGCGGCGATGCGCTGATGAGCACCGACGTCGCCTTGGAGCGGGTCCTCGACGCGATCTACGAGATGGCCAAGGCCAAGCGCGACGCCAACAAGCGGCGCGAGCGCAAGTACGCCGAGATCGTGCGGGTGCGACTCGGGACCCGGCTCCCGGTGTACCTGCCGCAGCGCATAACGCCGGCGCTGGCCGACATCCTCGCGCGGTTCCGCGAGAAGGCGGCCAAGATCGGCGTCAAGCAGTTTGTGATCCAGACGCACATCGAGTCGCCCATGGAGGTTACCCCCGAGGCGCGGGAGGCCGTCGCCCGGCTGCTCGGCGCCGGCTGGGTCGTGACGAACCAGCTGGTGTTCACCGCCGCCGCCTCGCGGCGCGGACACACGGCGAAGCTGCGCGAGGTGCTGAACGAGATCGGCGTGCTGTCCTACTACACCTTTGTCGTCAAGGGCTATCGGGAGAACGCCTTCAACTACACTCCGGTCGCGCGGGTCGTGCAGGAGGAGCTGGAGGAGAAGTCGATCGGGCGGATCCCGGAGCGCTACTACGAAGCGGTGCGGCAGTTGCCGGAGCATCCCAAGCGGCTGGTGCACGACGTGAGCGACCTGCGGGGGAAATGCTGCGTACCGTTTTTGGCGACCGATCGCAGCATGCTCAACCTGCCGGCGGTGGGGAAGAGCCTCACCTTCCGCGTCATCGGTATCACGCGCTACGGCCGGCGCGTGCTGGAGTTCGACCACGACCGCACCCGGGCCCACAGCCCCATCATCGACCAGATGGGCAAGGTGATCGTCATTGAGTCCAAGTCGATCGGCGAGTACCTGGCGCAGCTGAACGAGATGGGCGAGAGCGTGCCGGAGTACGAGAACGTCTACGGCTACTCGATGGGGCAGACCGAGCCGCGCATGCCGCTCTACGACTACCCGACCTACGACTATGTGGTGACCGACGAGATCACCAACCTCGAGCTGCCCGAGGGGGCCGAAGCGCTGGACGCGGCGGTTGCGAGCCAGTCGCAGGAGGCAGAGTAGGAGAACGAGAGCGTCATCTCGCCTTATAGATCGTTAGCCGCGTCTCCTCGAAATCGTAGCTTTTCCCCTTGCCGGGCAGCGGATGGTCGGCGGCGTGCTCGACCGACAGGATCCGCGCGAACGGCACCTCGAGCCAGCGCGTGACGATCCGGTCCGCCTTCCGTGATCCGTAGGGCGGGTCGGCGAAGGCGATATCGTAGGCCCCGGCCTCCAGCGCCTCGACGAACGGGATGGCGTCCCGCTTGAAGATCCGCGCCCGGTCGCGCACCCGGAAAGCGGCCACGTTGGCCTTGAGCGAGTGGAGGCTGGCCGGCCCGTTCTCCACGAAGTCGGCGCTCGCCGCTCCGCGCGACAGGGCCTCCAGCCCCAGGGCCCCCGAGCCGGCGAAGAGATCGAGGACCCGGGCACCGGGCAGCGACCGGGCGAGCAGCGTCAGCCAGCGGTCGCGGACGTGCTCGGCGGTGGCTCTCACCCGAGCGCCGGGTGAGACCAGGTCACGACCCGCCCAGGTGCCTTTCACGATCCTCATGCCGTCGGCCTCAGTCCACTAGCCGGTAGTAGGCCAGCCCGGCCAGCTTCACCAGCGCGATGGTCACGGCCACCGCCAGTAGATCCCAGCGGGCCATGTGATTGGCGAAGTACTGGTAGATGAAGAGCCCGCACGCCACGAGCCCGCCGACCACTCCGGCGAGGCTCGTCGACTTGAGGCGGTGCACCAGAAACCGCTCGTCTATCTCGTCTCCGAAGATCGGGATGATCATTTCCGTTCCTCCAACGTGAAGATCTCGTCGGTCGAGCAGGCGAAGACCCGGGCGAACTTGAGCGCCAAAGGCAGGCTGGGGATGTAGCGGTTCCGCTCGATCGAGTTGATGCTCTGCCGCGAGACCCCGACCGCCCTGGCCAGCTGCTCTTGCGTCCAGCCCTTCTCGACCCTGAGGTCTTTGACGTGATTGCGAACGCGGGTGCTCATCGGCCTCCCCGGGTGTCAAGTCAACTTGACATAAGGTAGGGGAGCGCCGGCTGAGTGTCAAGCCTGCTTTACACATGGGGCGCGGGCGTTGGCCGCTGCTTGACTGGGCGGGGCGGCCGCCCGCGCGTCGCTTTTGGGATCGGCGGGCGAACCTTATCTTGACGGCCGGAACCGAGGACGTACTTGCCCATGGGGATATCGCAACAGCCCAACCGCTGGCAGTGCGGCCCATTCGCGCTGAAGCATGCCTTGCTGGTGCACGGCATCCTGGTGCCGGAGTCGGAGATCTCGCGGGTGGCCGGGACGAACCAGTACGGCACCGATGAGGTGAAGCTGGCGAAGGCGGCCCGCCGCTACGGCTGTAGTCTGCTGATGATCCGTAAGCACGAGCCGGAGCGGGCGCGGCGTCAGCTATCGGGGTACTTGCGCAAGGGCATCCCCTGCCTCGTGTGCATCGAGGAGTGGGGTCACTGGGTGACGGTGGTCAAAGAAGAGAAGGGCCAGTTCATCCTGCTCGATAGCCAGGAGCGGCCCGTGCTGATGATCGCGTCGTGGCCGCAGCTCAGGGGGATGTGGGTCTTCCGTCAGCCCGACGAGTACGATGAGGAGAAGATCCACACCATCTACGACCTGCATCCCCTGGTGCCCAAGGGGCGCGTCCGAACGCGGGCGAAGTTCTCGCTGGAGCTGGCGCGCTATCTGCGGCGCAAGTCGAACCGCGAGTTCGCGCAGCTGTGGGATGAGTACGTGGAGGACCTGCTGGCGATCTGCCGGCCGCGCACCCCGCTCAGCAAGGAAGTGATCTCGCTCGGCGAGTTCTTGCGGCGTCACGAGGTGATGATCCTCGATCAACTGGAGTACTGGCACGGCGAAATCAAGGTGAGCGCGGCGCGGCGAACCCTCGAGCGTATGCACCTGGTCGCCGACACCTATGGTCTCGTCGTACGGAGAGATGACGAGAAGCGTGCGATCGCGGGGGTCAGCATCATCCTCGGGCTGTGGGCGGCGTCGCAGTACGGAGTGAACCCTGTCTACCGGGCCGAGCCCAAGCGCAAGCGGCGCCCTCGTTAGTTACGGCTAGTCGATTCGCGGCACGATGATGGTCGGCCGGCGCCCCAGGCGCAGCACGTCGGTCGTCGTGCTGCCGAGCAGCAGCCGCTCGAAGAAGCCGAAGCCGTGTGTACCGATAGCGGTGATGTCGGCGTCCCAAACCTCGGCCTCCTTTAGTATCTCCTGGCCCGCCCGACCATCACGAATCTCGCTCTCGACGGCGAGGCCGGCTCGCTGCGCCAGGCCGTTGACGAAGCGCTCGAGTTGGCTGCGCGCGCCTCGGTGCATGACCTTGTCATCGAACAGCGCGAGGCTCCGCATCATCGCGTCCAGTGGCTCGCTGACGTAGAGGACTCTCAGCTTGGCGCCGTCGAGCGCCGCGAGGGTCGCCGCCGTCTCGAGGACCGGATTCGACTGCGGCGACAGGTCGATGGCTGCGAGCACGCGCTGGAGTGGCTCGCGCATGAGCGCGGTCGTCGTCAGGACCGGGCAGCGGGCAAGCCGAATCACGCGTTCGGCCGTCGACCCCGCCAGCAGGCGGGCGAAGGCCGATCTGTGCTGGGCCCCCAAGAGGATGAGGTCGGCGCCGACCTCGTCCGCGGCCTTGACGATCAGACTAGCGGGCACGCCACTTCCTACGGTCAGCTCGGCGCCGTGCGCCTCGGCCTGCTCGATTTGCGCCGCGGCCCGGCGGCGGACCTCGGCGAGCAGCGTCCTCTGGTAATCAGCGATCTCCTTGGAGTTCAGGCCGTAGAGGCCGGGCAGCGCCGTTTCGTCGACGACGCTTACCACGGAGAGAGTTGCGCCGGCACGCTGAGCCAGCGCGGCGCCACTCGCCACCGCCCAGCCGCCCTCTTCGCTGCCGTTGGTCGCCGCCAGTATCGTCTTCAAGCCTCGCATCGTTCCGTCCCCTTCTATCCGATCCACCGCTTACGCTTGAAGTAGAACAACATGCCGAGGGCGACCGTGCCCATCAGCAAGAGCGCGGCGGGGTAACCCCAGTAGAGACCGAGCTCGGGCATGTTCAATGGCGAGATCTGCGTGTCGAAGTTCATCCCGTAGAGGCCGGCGATGAAACCCAGAGGTATGAAGATCGTGGCGATGATCGTCAGCACCTTCATGACCTCGTTCATCCGCTGGCCGACGGTCGATTGGTAAAACTCCATCAGGCCGGAGTTGATCTCGCGGTACGACTCCAAGAGGTCGATGATGCGGATGGCATGGTCGTGGCAGTCGCGCAGGTAGGTCCGGGTCGTGTCGGATATCAAGGGCAGCGGGTCGCGTATCAAGGCGTTGAGGATGTCGCGGGCCGGCCAGACGGCACGGCGCAGTGACAAGAGCTCGTGCTTGATCTGGAAGACATGGCTGACGGCCTGCGGCGTCGGGTCGTGCGCGATCTCTTCCTCCAGCTCGTCCAGTCGCTCGCCGAACCTCTCGAGGACCGGGAAGTAGCTGTCGATGATCGCGTCGAGCAGCGCATAGGCGAGGTAGTCCGGTTGGAGGAATCGCGCCCTGGGCGTCTCGCGCAGCCGCTTGCGGACCATCTCGAAACAGTCCCCCGGCCGCTCCTGGAACGTGACGACGAAGTCGCGGCCCAGGAACAGGCTGAGCTGTTCCGTACGTAGCGCGCCCTCGTGCATCTGCAGCATGCGGGTGACGACGAAGATGCAGTTGGGGTAGTCCTCGAGCTTGGGCCGCTGGTTGCCGTTCGCCACGTCCTCCAGCGCCAGATGGTGCAGGCCGAACAGCTCGCCGATCGCCTGGATCACCGACGCGTCGCCCAGCCCGTCGATGTTGACCCAGGTCAGCGGCCACCGCTCGAGGAAGGCCGCCAGGGCGCTCGGCTCCTCGATCGTACTCTCTGCCAGATCGTCGGCGCTGCAGCCGATGACACGGATCGTCGGCGGCGGCGCCTCAGGGTGTGCCAGGATCGTACCGGGGGCCGTGCCCGGCGCCGTGCGCGGGCTGATGCGGGGACGCCACCTCTTAACGGCTAGACCCAGATTCAGCATGATCTCCTCCATTGCGGCTCGCGCCGCCGCCATGGCTGGCCTTCGCCTCTCCTAGAAAAAGAAGAACGCCGCCGCCAGTATCCCGTAGACCGCCAGCAGCTGCGCGCCCTCCAGCCAATTCGACTCGCCGTCCAGCGAGATCACCGTCACGACTCCGACGCCCAGCGCCACCGCCGCCACCTCGAAGGCGGTGAACGCCAGGTTCATCGGCTCCCCGACCAGCAGCGAGACGAAGACGAGCAGCGGCGCGACGAACAGCGCCACCTGGGTGCTCGAGCCCACTGCCACGGCGAACGAAAGGTCCATCTTGTTCTTCGCCGCCATCATCACCGCAGCGCCGTGCTCGGCCGCGTTACCGACGATCGGTATGATAATGACGCCGAGGAAGAACTCGCTGACCCCGAGGGTCGCGATGGTCTCCTCGGTGACGCCCACCAGGATCTCCGACAGCCAGGCGACCAGTACGGTGGCGACGACCAGGGTGGCGACGGCGCGCCGCAGCGGCCAGCTCGGCGGCTCGTGCGCGCCTTCGGGACGGAAAAGCTCGCGGTGCGTCTTGAGCGAGAACACCAGGCTCAACACGTAGATCACGAGGAGCACGACCGCCACCGTCTCCGACAAGCGCTCCAGCGCCACGGCATCACCCTGCGGGTGGGTGAAATCGAATAGCGCCGGCACGACGAGCCCTACGGTCGCCAGCGCCAAGAGCGCCACGTTCATCCCGGCCGCCTGCCGGTTGAAGCTCTGCGTCTGGTGTCTCAGCCCACCGACGAACAGCGAGAGGCCCAGGATGAGGAGCAGGTTGCCGATGATCGAGCCGGTGAGCGAGGCTTTGACCAGCTCGATCAGCCCGGCACGCAAGGCGAAGATGCCGATGATCAGCTCGGCGGCGTTGCCCAGCGTCGCGTTCATCAGTCCGCCGAAGGTCGGGCCGGTACGCGCCGCCAGCTCCTCGGTGGCCAGCCCCATCAGGCTGGCCAGCGGCACGATCGCCAGCGCACTAGCGAGGAAGACCAGCGTCGCCGGCGCCTGGGCGAGGTCGAGCGCCACCGCCAGCGGCACGAGAAGTACGGGTAAGAGGTGAAAGAGTCGCATGTTCCTTGATCCCTGGGAATTCAAACGGCTGACGGCGGACGATAGGTGTCCCTGCGGCCGAGTTCAAGTACGGGCGCCGGCGCCCACGCCCGGTCGCACCACGTGTCGCGCCGACACGACAGGCCGCGTCCCATACACACATTCCACGATCCCGCCGTGAGCTGGCCTTCATTATCGGGCCCGTTTTCGGCCATTTCGCCTCCCCGTCGCTCGGCACGATGCCTGCCCTGATCTCCATCGGAAGCGGTGTGTGGCGGGGTGGCGTTTGAACTCAGGAAGCGCTCGTTGCGTCTTTACAGAATTGAGGGTAACGTGACTATAGGCCCCACCTCCGCAACGAGCTTTCGAGGGGGCCGCCCACAGCGCCGTAAGCAGTCATACACCTTTGACGGCGACGGCGTGTGAGGAAAGGAGGGTCAGCATGCTTAAGGCATACCGTACACTCGTGGCGACGCTCGGCGTCGCGTGCGTGCTGACCATCGCCGTGCCGGCGGAGGCGCAGACGTCGAAGACGACGACTCGCACCCGCCGTCCGAGCACGGTGCGTGTCAGCACGAGAACCACGCGCACGACCACGCGGGCGCAGGCGCGTCCGCAGGCGCCATCGCGTACGCGCACGCAGGCGCAGTCGGTGCGCACATCCAGTACAACCAGGCTGCGTATTGCGGCGAATCAGCCGCCCGCGCAGCTGCGCAACACGGTGCGGGTGAACCGCGCGGCGAGCAGCAATGGTGTGAGCGACGTTCGCACGCAGCGGACGGTGAGGACGCAGGGGTCGGCGATCTCGAGGCAGGTCCTCACACGGCCGGCGATCAACGTGGCCAGCGACAAGACCCGCACGCGGTCTGATGATGCGGGCACCTTGCGCCGTCGCCCGGGTCGTGACGATCGGGAACCGGCCGACGCGATCCGCCAGCGTACGGAGCGGGGGACGAGCCGCTACACGGTTCGCCGGGCGCCGCGTCACACCTACCGCGACGGCTATCGCGACGGCTACAGGAGCGGTTACCGCGAAGGCTATACCTGGGGCTACTACCGCGGGCACCATCGCGGTTATCATGTGGGCTACGTCCACAACCACTATTACCGTCACCGGCACTACTACGGCCCGCACGTGGTCCTCGGCTACCACTTCGGCGGGTTCGGGTTCTATCACGGTCACTGGCACTTCGCCATCGTGATCGGTGACCCGTACGTGCACCACCATCATCACTACTACCGCTACAGCTGGTGGGATGGCCGCGGTGCGACGCTGGTGAGCTGGCAGAACGCCGCACAGGCTTACCCGGCGGACTACAGCTTCGTCGAGGGCAGCTGCGTCGGGCTCTGGCTGCGTACGGTCGATGGCAGCGAGTACCAGATCAAGATCGATCCGCGTTACTACAACGCGAACAATCCTGGCGATTTGTATGCCGAGCTCTGGGCCGAGCTGGAGCAGGAAGGTCAGCTACAGATCGAGGACATCAACGGCGCAATACACGTCTTCCCGGCCGGCACGATCCAGCAGATCGAAGCGACAAGCTGCCGGTAGAAGAACCGTAAGATGCCGTCTCGACCGCCCACGGTCCTGGCTCGCCCAGTTCCGTGGGCGGTGCGATTAGGAACTGCAGATACGCACCCCGCCCGTCCTCGCAACGCTCGTGCGGTGGCTCGAACAGGTCGAACTGGTCCGGGTCTCTCAGCTTGCGGTTACGCCGGCGCACTGATCCTCATGGTCCCCCCTCCCCACACCGCCCGTGTATAGCCGGATCGTTCAGGCGGGAGCCGTGATCGGCCTCACCCAATTTAGGAAGAGTATGGCCCTAACGTCAAATGATTGTTGATAATAGCTCGGCTGGCACCCGGGCGGAATGTTGAGTAGCTTAGGGAAGCCCCGCCGTCTCGGGCTCTCTCAGGGCTGGTGCGAGATGAAGGTAGCGGTACGGGTCGTCGTGATCATCGCCGTCGTCGCGGCGTTCGTCTTCCTCTGCGCCCAGCCGACGCCGGGGACCTGAGCGGTTGTCTGGGGCCGGTTTTTCGGTAAACTGAGTCCCCCTGAGCGGGTTCTGCCCCGTGGTGTAACTGGCAACACGCTTGGCTCTGGACCGAATACCCGCCCTACCTGCCTCGTAGGAGATCCCCACAAATCCCAGTGAATAAGGACATCACGCGCTGGCGTGCGCAGGAGGTTCGCACGCAACAACTAACCCAGTAACACGCACGGTCGCGGACAAGTCGTCGCTGCGTGCGCAGCGACTTGAACACGAGTTCGAGCCTCAAAAGACCATAACGATAAGCAGAAGTACTAGCTGTTGTGTTCTTGTGACGAGGTCAACATACTGAAGCCATCAAGGGAAGCTTTTGAGGTTGGAGATTAGCCCGCCGAAAGCCATTCGCTAGTCATGGCCCGGCGAGGGTCACCCGTCTGTCTGGCGACGCGCCTAGGAGTCCAACAAGTCGCATTTGCAGAGTAGTGCCGCTTCGCGCACTCGTGACCGTGGCAACCAGCTAACTGGATTGCCTGGAAGGCGACGCGGTGGCGGATGCACGTGCATCCAACAGGGGAGAAGAAGAGCCATGAATAAGAATCCCTTTGTCGTTGGCGTGCTTGCGCCGACGCTGGCCTTGCTGCTGTTATCCGTCGGCTGTGGTGACGATCAGCTCACAGGCCTCGATCCGGAAGGGGCCATGGAAGTCCTCGCGCAAGCGGGGAAGGTGTCGCCGCAAGGCGATGAGGGAGATTCCGTCACCACCGAGGAAGAAGTCACAGGCGACTTCTTGTACGTGACCGAGTATCACGATGTGCTGGAAAACAAGGAGGGGATCAGCTATCTGGGCCTGAACGATGATATCGTCTGGCCGGGAAACATGGTGAGAGGCGACCGGGCTCACGACTTCGTCTACGAGCCCATCATAGTCGACCGTCAACCTGTCACTATTTCCATCTCCTCCTTGGGTGCCTCAGGTGAAGCTCCGACCGTTAGTCGCTCGGTGGACAACCCCAGGCTCTCAACGATGCGGCAGGGAATCGCGGATCTTCTGGCACAGGCTATTACTCCGGGTACCACCGTCCCCGCGAGGGCGGAGGCTAGTCTACGACAGGTCTACAATGAATCACACTTGAGCATGTTTGTAGGTGCGGATGTCTCGTACGGGCTGGGCGAACTCAATACGAGATTCGATTGGAGTAGTACCACCAAGAAGAACAAGATCGTCGCCAAGTACAAGCAGATATACTATTCGATCGACATCGACCAACCGCAAAGTCCTCTCGACTTCTTCGATTCTTCGATGACCGTCGACGAGTTGCGGTCAGCCATACCCCCAGGATCGATGCCCATCTACGTCGCCGGTGTGGACTACGGCATGATGGCCCTCATGTTCATCGAGTCGGACTACAGCGAGGAAACGATGCAGGCGACGCTGCAAGCAAAGTATGAGGGCTTGCTCGACGTTGAAGTGGAGGCGGGGGTGACAGCGGCGCAGGTTCTGCAAAGCTCGTCTATGGAAATCGTGGTCTATGGCGGTTCGACGGCGGGACTTGGGCATATCGACCTAGGGGGTAACATCGATCAATTCATGGAAATCGTGGCAGAGAGCCAAAACTTTGGCCCAACCACCCCCGGCGTCCCGCTGGTCTACAAGTTCCGTCACGTTCTCGACAATACCTTGGCTCTCGTCACTATGACGTCTCAGTACTCGCTCGTCATTCCCATCAGGATTCTGCAGCAGGTCAGGCTGACGGTGGACTCGTTGGTGTGCACCATGTCCGATGACGAAGGCGATAACAATGTCGACATGGATCGATTCGGGATATGGCTGAACGCGTATAACAAGCAAAGTGCTAGCGATCCCGGTGTCCGAGTGAACGACATGACGGGGGACCGGAACGGCGCGGCGCTTAGCTGTGGCGATGGTTGGTACAATGGCTCGCGGGTATGGTGCTGGTCGACTTCAGGCGAATGGACCGTGCCGAGCGGGGGCAGCAGAACCTTAGCCGAGATGGGGGGTAACCAATTCGGCGGCTCACTCGATTTCACAATACGCACCGGTGACGATCCGAGCACCCCTGACGTCGTGGAGACTTATGACTTCGGCCTGACACGGCTCGTACTGCGAGGGTGGGGGCGAGAATGGGACGTAATCGGCTATGACCAAGGATACAGTAGCTATGAGATGCTCGGAGACAACTTCCGGGATAACGGTGGGGTTCACAAGTTCAACCTGACGGATCATGAGGACTTCGCATTCGACGTCTTCTTTACCATCGAGTTACTCAACTAGCGAAGTACGCCAACCGGGATGGGGAAAGGACCGGGGCACTCATCGCCAGTGCCCCGGTTCTACTTTCTGCGAGCGCCTGGAAACGTGGGTGGTCGCGGAGGGTGGTGCGGGATAGGACGTAGCGGGATAGTGAGGCAGCCTACGGGGTTTGGGCGACCTGGCGGTTGTCAGCCTGGGAATTTCCTGTAGATTCAACCCGCGCGGTTGGGGCGCTGCGAGGCGGTTTAGGGCGAGTCACTCGCACAGAAGCACGCACAGTTGAGCCCCGAGCAAGCCGTAAGTTGTTGTGCTGCCCCGTGGTGTAACTGGCAACACGCTTGGCTCTGGACCAAGAGACTCCAGGTTCGAACCCTGGCGGGGCAATTGGAAGGGAAAGAGGCGTTGGGTGCCGGAGCCGGGTCCGGTTCTCGGCGCCTGTGTTGTTTGGACGGGTGGCCGAGTGGTTTAAGGCGCACGCCTGGAGAGCGTGTGGGCGTCGCAAGCGCCTCGTGGGTTCGAATCCCACCCCGTCCGTGGGGGGCGTCGCCGGGCCGTCTCGCTCCATGTCGCGCGGTGGCGCCGAGACATCGCGGCCCGGCCGGGGCGCTCCCAATTGCGCTCGACGGCACCGGCGACGCCCGGTTCTTGGGAAGCAACACGGAGGGTACTGATTACTGACCACTGATTACTGACCACTGATTACTGACTACTGGCCTTCCGGGGGGTGGCAGAACGGGGTTGAACCGGCCGAGGCACGGCAGCTGACAACGCAATCGGCGCGCGAAGTACACGGAGGGGTGGCAGAACGGCAATGCACCGCACTCGAAATGCGGCGCCCTCACGGGCTTGTGGGTTCGAATCCCACCCCCTCCGCCTTGACGTGACGCGGCTTCCGGACCTTCGGGCTCGGGAGCCGCTTCCTCATCCCCCTCAG
>JBDHKD010000052.1:0-35557 GCA_039586575.1 Gemmatimonadota bacterium
CCGGCGACGGCGACGACGGCCACAAGCAGGACCGCTCCGGCGGTCACGAGGATGGCTGAACGGCGTGTCTGCGGGGCAGCCGCGTCTTCGCCCAATGGCTCGGTCCGCTTCACTCCCTGCGGCGTGATCTCGAACGCCCAGGCCAGGAGCACGGCGATCGGGAAGCCGAGCAGGGTGAGGACGACGATGAGGGTCGGGGCCCACTCGGGGACTCTCAGGGCGGGGAGGGCGAAGTCCGCGGCCTGCCAGATGACGAAGGCGACGGCCGCGTAGACCAGAGCGACGCGAAACACGCGGCGTCGCCGGAGCTCTTGCAGGAACCCCCCGGCGCGCGGCATGGCCCCTCCAGAAGGATCGGGTCTACGGGGCCTGGCTGATCATGTCGCTATCATAATGAGACCTCGGTGGTGCAGGGGCAACGAGATGGCGAGCGCCGGCGGGTCGGATTCCCTTGACAGCAGGGCCTCGGGCGCTTCGTTTCTGGCACCCGTTTTGCCTGAGATAGTGCCAACCAGAGCCGCGCCCGGCCTCCCGGTGCGCGGCATGATCCGATAGGTGATGAGCGAGGACTACACATTCCTGAAGGCCTGCCGGCGCCAGCCGGTGGAGCGAGTGCCGGTCTGGCTGATGCGCCAGGCGGGCCGCTACATGCCCGAATACCGGGCGCTGAAGGAGAAGTACACGATCCTGGAGCTCTGCCACAGTCCGGAGCTGGCGGCCGAAGTGACGCTGCAGCCGATCAAGCGGTTCGACCTGGATGCGGCGATCATCTTCGCCGACATCCTGCTGCCGCTGGAGGGGTTCGGGGTCGGCTTCCATTTCGCCAAGGGCGAGGGTCCGGTGATCGAGAACCCGGTCCGCGCGCCCGAGGACGTGGGCCGGATCAAGGCGTTCGATCCGGCGGTCGATCTGGGCTACGTGCTGGAGGCGATCAAGATCGTGCGCGTCGCGCTGGAGGGCCGGGTGCCGCTGATCGGCTTCGCCGCCGCACCGTTCACGCTGGCCAGCTACATGATCGAGGGCGGGTCGTCGAAGAACTACCTGCTGATGAAGTCGTTCATGTACCAGCACCCGCAGGCCTGGGACCGCCTGATGCGCCGGGTGCGCGAGATGACGCGCGACTACCTGGCGGCGCAGATCGAGGCGGGCGCCCAGGCCATCCAGATGTTCGATAGCTGGGTCGGGTGTCTTTCACCGGAAGACTATCGCGAGTTCGTGCTGCCGCATTCCGCCTGGGTGCTGGAAGGGCTGGCCGAGTACGGCGTACCGCGCATCCACTTCGGCACCAACACGGCAACGCTGCTCGAGGCGATGAAAGAGGCGGACGCCGAGGTGATCGGTGTGGATTGGCGACTGCCGATCGGCCGGGCGCGCGAGATCATCGGCCCAGAGTTCGCCGTGCAGGGAAACCTCGATCCGCTGCTGCTCATGGCGCCGCGCCAGCTGTTGGTGGGACGGGTGCAGGCGATCCTGGCTGAGGCGGACGCGAAGCACGGCTACATCTTCAATCTGGGTCACGGGGTGCTGCCACCGACACCGCTGGAGAGCGTGGAGGCGGTGATCGAGGCGGTTCATGGGTGGGAGCTGGGGAGTTAGGGAGTCGGGGAGCGCTAGTAGACTGGGGGAGTAGGGGAGTATGGGAGTGAGGGAGTGAGGGAGTGAGGGAGTGAGGGAGTGAGGGAGTGATAGGGTAATTGAGTAATTGAGTAATTGAGTAAGAGAGTACTTGAGTTGAGAGTCGCATATGGCGCGTAGGAGTGTGAAGGGACTGCTGGTCATGGCGTACGGGACGCCGGAGAGGCTGGACGATGTGCGTCCGTATCTGACGCACATCCGGCACGGTCATGAGCCGGCGGACGAGGCGGTGGAGGATCTCAAGGGCCGCTACGGTCAGATCGGTGGTCCGTCGCCGCTGTACCAGACCACGGTTGATCAGATGAAGGCGCTGGAACAGCGACTCAACTGGTCGAACGGTGGCTATCGCGGGTACCTGGGGATGAAGCACTGGCGTCCGTACATCCCGGATGCGGTGAGACAGATGGCGGAGGACGGGATCGCGGAGGCGGTGGCGATCACCCTGGCGCCGCACTACTCGACCATGAGCATCGCGCAGTATCTGAACTACGTGCGCGAGGGGTTGGAGGGGCTGGAGCGGTCGATCAAAATCCTTTGTGTCAAGTCGTATCATGACCAGCCGCTGTTCATCGATGCGCTGGAGGAGAAGCTGCGCGCGGCGCTGAAGCGGGTGCCGGAGGAACGGCGGGCCGACCTACCGGTGATCTTCACGGCCCACAGCCTGCCGGAGAAGATCCTCAAGGCGAACGATCCGTACAGGGAGCAGCTGCTGGAGACCAGCCGGCTGGTGGCCGAGCGGTTCGAGCGGCTCAGCTGGAAGTTCGCGTTCACCAGCCAGGGCGCGACGAAGGACAAGTGGCTGGGCCCGACGCTGGCCGAGGCGTTCGACGAGGTGGCGGCCGAGGGTCACGAGGCGGTGATGTGCTGCACCGTCGGATTCGTGTCGGAGCACCTCGAGACGCTATACGACTTCGACATTGAAGGGAAACGAGACGCCGAGGCGCGCGGACTGGCCTTCTATCGGGCGGCGGCGCTGGGGACGAGCGATAGGTACATCGCGGCGTTGGCTGAGGTGGTTCGGAGAGCGGAGAACGGTGAGCACGCCGACGTCGTATCGCTGCCCGGCGACGAGTTGCAGGCGCCGACGTATCCGACCTACGCATGACCGGTAAGCGGGGCGAGGATCTCCGTATCGCCGTAGTGGGCGGCGGCGTCGCCGGGCTTTCCGCCGCCTATGAGTTGAGCAAGGGAGCGCGCGAGCGGGGGCTCGCCTTGTCGCTCGAGCTCTTCGAGTCGTCGGATCGGCTGGGCGGCGCCATCCTCACCGAACGTACGGACGGGTACGTTCTCGATGCCGGCCCGGACGCGATACTCACCCTGAAGCCGTGGGGGCTCGAGCTCTGCAGGGAGCTCGGCCTGGAAGACGAGATCATCCCGACCCAAGACGAGCACCGCGGCGTCGCCCTCTACTCGCGCGGCGCCCTGCGCGCGCTCCCGTACGGCACCGGTTCCAGCGCCCTCAAGAAGATCAAGTCCTATGTGACCAGCGGCGTCGTCTCGTGGCCGGCGAAGCTGCGGATGGCGGCCGACCTGGTGCTGCCGCGCGGCGCGACGAAAGAGGATGAGTCGATGGCCGACTTCTTCGGCTGGCGTCTGGGTCGGGAGGCCGTCGAGCGCATCATCGATCCTTTGATCGCCGGGATCTACTCGGGCGATCCCGACAGGCTGAGCATCTACAGTACCTTCCCACGCTTCCCGCAACTGGTGGCGAAGAACCGCTCCATTCTGCTGTCGCTGCTCCGGGCACCGCAGAGCACACGCTCGGGGGCCCGCACGCTGCCGATCTTCTGCTCGCTGCGTGACGGCCTGGGTCGCCTGGTCGATGCGCTGGTCGAGCAGCTCGACGGCGCGCAGATCCACCTGAGCAGGCCGGTTACCGCAGTCGAGAAAGGAGACGCGGGCTATGCGCTGCACACGCTGGCCGGCCGGCGTGAGGGTTACGCGGCAGTGATTCTGGCGGCTCCCGCCTGGACCGCGGCGCGGATGTTGGATGGGATCGCGCCTGATGTATCGAACAAGATGAAGACGATCCGCTACGTCAGCTCGGCGACCGTCTTCTTCGCCTACCGTCGTGAAGACGTGGGACAGAGCCTGCGCGGCTACGGCTTCCTGGTGCCGGGCTGCGAGGGCCGGCGGATCAACGGCGCCACCTGGATCAGCAACAAGTTCGCCCACCGGTCGCCGGAAGACGGCTTTCTGGCACGCTGTTTCATCGGCGGTGACCGCACCGGCGAAGAGCTGCAGGCGGACGACAACGGGCTGGTGCGGACTTGCAGGGAGGAGCTGCGCGAGATCGCCGGAGTCACCGCCGAGCCCCTGTTCACGCGCGTCTACCGCTGGAAGGACTCGGGCCCCCAGTACGATGTTGGTCACGCGCGCCTGGCGGGGGAGCTCGATGACGTCCTGGCGAAGCTTCCGGGTCTTGAGCTTACTGGGGCCGGGTACCGCGGTATCGGCATCCCGGACTGCGTCCGCGATGGTCGCGAGACTGCGCGGCGGGTTCTGGGGATGGTTGGGAGCTAACCTCGGGCCGGATCGCGTCCGATCACCGTTCGATGCGGCCGGACTCGAGCTGGCGACGGAAGTCATCGGTCTCGAGCAGGCGTGTGACTTGCGTTTCCAAGCTCGAGCACGACTCCTCCAGTCTGGTCACTCGCTGTTCCAGCTCGGAGTTCGCGCCGGCCTTGCCGGCCTGAATAGCGCCGATGATGTCGCGTACCATGGGTCGCAGGACCAGGTGGGCGGCCAGCGCCAGGCTGGGGACGCCGATCGTGAAGAAGATCGCGACTATGGGAACCAGTTCGTACTCCACTCAACCCTCCACTGATCTGGCTGCGAGAGACACGCCTTCTTTCTGCCTCTACGGACGCGTCACATGGCGAGTTTCAGCAGCTCCGCCTGTCGCAGATCCTCGCGCCGCATAAAGACGGTGCCGCGTCGAGGGGACGCGGCACCGTCTCGTCAACCTGAGCGTCGCCAGGCCTTCCTACTCGGCGATCGTCGCCGCAGGTACGCCCTTGAGATGGGTATCGAGGAACTCGAGAATCGCCCGGTAACCCTCCAGCTGGTTCTCCTTCTTGATGAAGCCGTGGCCTTCATCCTCGAAGACGATGTACTGGACGGGCACACCGTTGGCCTCGGCGGCCGCGACGATCTCGTCCGACTCCACCTGCAACACGCGCGGATCGTTGGCACCCTGGAGCACCATCATGGGCTTCGTGATGTTCGCGGCGCTGAACAGTGGCGAGATTCTGCGTAGACGCTCGCTGTCCTGCGCCGGATCACCCAGCTCGGTGTAGAGCGCCAGGCGGAACGACTCCCACCAGGGTGGGATGTTCTCCAGCGTGCGGACCCAGTTCGAGATCCCGAAGAGGTCGACGCCGACGGCGAACTCCTCCGGAGCCAGAGTGAGTGCGGCGAGCACCATGTAGCCGCCGTAGCTGCCCCCGATGATCCCGATGCGATCCGGGTCGACGTAACCTGTTGCGATCAGCATCTCCTTGCTGGCGACACAGTCGGCCAGGTCCGCTTCGCCGTGCCGCCGGTCGTCCATCTTGTAAAACGTCTTGCCGTAGCCGCTGCTTCCTCGGTTGTTGATGGCGTAGACCACGTATCCGTGGTTGACCAGGTACTGGATGAGGCCGCTGTAGCCGACGCGGGACTGGCCGCCCGGGCCGCCGTGCACCCAAACCAATGCCGGCCCCTTGGCCTCCCGGCTCACCTGGTGCGGCCGGTACAGGACGCCGGGGATCTCGACGCCGTCGTAGGACGCGAAGCGGACCACTTCCGCGTCGACAAGCTCGTCAGGGTCGATGTTAGCGTCGAGTGTGTTGGTGAGCTGGTGTGGTTCATCACCGCTCATGTCGTATACAAATAGGTCGCGTGGGTTCCGGCTGCCGCTGACGTAGAAGGCCATGACCGCTTCGTCGCCCGAGAAGCCGACGGACGTGATGTCACCGGCCGGGATCTCTGGCAGCCGCACCGGCGTCATGGTCTCCGCATCGTAGACGCGAATCTCGGTGCGGGCGTCGTTGTTGATGCCCACCACCAGGTACTTCCCGTGCTTGGAGAAGTACCCGTACCAGACGTCCCAGTCGGGCTGCACGACGATCTCACGCGCGCCGCTGGCGAGTTCGAGGCGCACCAGGTAGGTGAACTCGCTGCCCTCGTCGGTCAGGAAGTAGAGGCTCGACCCGTCGGGACTGAACGTCTGCGGCTGGTGATTCACCTCACCTTCGTGCGGGGTGAGATGTTCCATCGTGCCGGTCTCGCGGTCGTACAAGAAGATGTCGCTGTCGTTTGTCGTATTGGGCTTCGCGAACGCGATGTGACGCTTGTCCGGCGAGATGTCGGCGAACTGGTAGCCGGTCTCGTCTTCATAGATCAGTGTTTGCTCGTAACCGTCGACGCTGATCTCATAGATGTCGAAGTAGCGATTATCACGCTCGTTCGTACTGATGAAGAAGGAGCGATCGTCCTGGGCCCAGCCGAGGAAGTCGGCCTTCAGGCTTTCACCGGGCGTCAGGTCGGTGACCGAGCCATCGAGCTCGCGCACGTAGACATGATCGAGCTCGTTACCGCCGACGTCGGCCAGGTAGATGAAGCGCTCGTCTTCGGGAAAATAAGATCTCACGAAGATACCGTCGGTTGTCGATGCGGTGAGCTGGATCGCGTCGCCGTCGTCGACCGGAATCGCGAAGGCGTTGTAGACACCGGTCTCATCGCTGCTCACCAGGATCTTGCTCTTGTCCGGTGAAAACGAACTACCGAGGACATTGGTGGTGCCGAGGAAGTCCTCGATGGTGTACTGCCGACGACCAGGCCCGCAAGCGCGAGAAACAGTGTGTAGTAATGGGGTTTACGCATACAACCTCCCTGGTGCAGAGCTCGTGTCTCGCATGAGGACTCGGTGCAAACGAGCCTGGAAGCTAGCCGGCTGGCAGCGCAGGCGGCAAGCGCCCTATTGTTAGCTAGCCCCGGCCTCGCTTCCCGCCGGGACACGGAAGTGACCCGCTTGACTCTTTCTGGACCGATCGAGGGCTTATTGCCTGCTGTTGTGCGTCGCGGCGAAGAGGGTCCAACGTCTGCCGGAGCAGTACCGTGCAGCAACCGGGAGGAGGCATCATGAGACGCCTGAAGTACGTAGTGGCCGCCGCAGTGGTCTGGGTGCTGGTTGGCGCCTGGCCGGGAGAGCTCACAGCGCAGTCGATCTGGCTGGAACCGCACGGCGAGCGCGTCGTCTACCTCGAGATACTCAGGCCGAGCTTCAGCGACGGAGACGAGGTAGCGTTTCCCACATCGGCCTGGTACCTGGCGACAAGAATACCGGTGAGCGACAAGGTGGCACTCGTCGGCGAGTTACCGTTCTCCTATGCCAAGGTCGAGTACGAGCTTCTCGATGAGTCGCAGTCGGGTACGACGATCGGAAACATCTATGCCGGTCTCGAGTTCGGGGGTGGTGAGTCTAACGTCATGGGGGAGTTCGGGATCCGCGTGCCGTTGGCGAGTGATGAGGGGGACGGCGCGCTGGCTTCGCAATTGGGGCTCTTGGGCGACTTTGTTGACCGCGCCGAGGCGTTCACGCCAGACATCCTGTCGATCCACGGGGCAGTCAACTACAGGGTACTTCCGGTCAACGGCTTGGGGGTGCGGTTGCGGCTGGCGCCTATACTCTGGGTCGACACCGAGGGTAACGGTGGCGACACGGTCGAGCTCTGGGCGCTGTACAGCGCTCAGTTCTGGTACAACGGCGAGAAGTTCGCCGTGGGCGGGGGCTTCAGCGGGCGTGCTTGGCTGAGCGAGGATCTGGACAACCTCGGCGACCGTACGCTGCATGAGCTCGGACTGATGGGTAGTGTGAACCTGGGCCAGTTCCAGCCTGGCGCGCAGCTCCGGGTTCCGCTGGATGAGGACTTGAAGGATGTACTCGATCTGGCTCTAGTCCTGAGTCTCGGCTATCGGCTGTAGTCTGAAAAGCGGGGTGGCGCCGGCCTGCGCAAGTCCGGCGCCACCACGCGCCTCGACTAAGATCGAATCCCGTACTCTTCGTCTTTACCTCTCTCGAGCTCGCGGCGGAAGTTCTCGGCCTCCAGCAAGCGGTTGACGCTCTGGTCGAGTTGATAGTAGGCGTCTTCGAGCTTGGCCAGACGCTGCTCGACATCGCCGTCGGTCCCCTGCTTGCCGGCCATGATCGCTTGTGTGATGTCGCGAACCATCGGGCGGAGGACGAGATGGGTGGCCAGCGCGATGGCCGGTACGCCCACCGAGAACGTGATGGCGACGATCGGTATGAGTAGCGGATCGATCATGAGTCCCCCGTTTCACAACTAGTAATCAAGTTGTTCCAGCAACAGCTCCCCCTGCACGACGAGAGTCAAGCCGTAGGCCGGACCGATGGGGTGGTGCGGTGTGGCGTCATTGAAGATGTCGCGCAACATGAGGTGCAGGCGCAGCCGCCGATCCCAGAAGTATTTCTGGGCACCCAGGTCGAGGTTGAGCGCCTCACCGGCCGTGGCGCTGTAGGCGCCGTCGGAGTCCTGCTCCGCGGCGCCGTAGTCCGCCCAGCGGCTAGAGCTCCGGTAGCGTAGCGCCGCCCAGAGGTCAACGGTCCTCCAGGGAGTGTAGTGCGCAGACATACGCAGCTTGTGTGTCGGCACGGTCCGCCAGGCCTTCTCGAAGGTTGCGTCGTCGCCGCCGAGTACGTCCTGGTAGCGGTAGTAGGCACCGAGCGATAGGCCTCGCGGTTCCGTCCAATCGACGCCGATCTCAGCGCCGCCGATCTCACCGCTCCTGTCCGCCACCAGTGTGACCGGCCCCGCGAAGGCGCCGCTCTCGGAATCGTATTGGAAGGGCTGGTCCTCGAGCGATAGGCCGGACAGCGCCCGCAAGTAGGTGCCAAGCCGTAGCCGGAGGCCTCTATCGAACTGTCCGTGCCAGCGCAGGTCAAGCGATGCGTTGCGGGCCTTCACCGGCTCGCCGTCGACGCTGACCGGCACGCCGTTGTCCTGCAGGAAGTCGTAGCCGCGCTGTATCCAGTACCCGATGCGCCCGTCTTCCTCGGGAACTCGTTCCAGGTAGGCTAGGACGGCCTCGAGCGTATGGCCGGGAGCGGGCCGCCAGCGGTGGGTCAGCGCGGCCTTGACGGCGATATCTGCGGAGCTACCGGTGAGCTGGAAGCTGAGGGTCTGGTCGTTCTGGCTGCCGAGCGGGTAGGCTAACTCGCCGTAGAAGCCGAAGAGAGTGAACCCGTCGTCGGAGAGCTCATAGCTTGTCATCGCGGAGGTCGACTCGATCGCGACGCCCAATCGGGCTCGGTAGGAGTGGTGACGGCGCGATGCCTCGAAGTCGGCGTGCCAGCGATCGAGCTGCCAGTCGTAGTCGAGGTCGAGCGCGTTGGCGTGCTTGTCGAGGGCGTTACGCGAGTAGGTGACGCGATAGCCGAGGGTCGTGGCGCTCGGCAGGCGGAACGTCCCATCGATGCCGAGGTGGGTGAAGGGGCTCTCGACCGGCACCTCGCGGCCATAGTTCTTGAGAAAGAAATAGTCTTTGGTGGAAGAGTGGCCGAGATAGAGCCGGTGTTGCGAGCCTCGGGCGCTGAAGCCGGCGGCGAGCGCGGCGGCGCTTTGCTTGACGATCGGGTACTCGCCGTCGACGGTGATGTCGAAATTGCGCTGGCGAATCGGCGGGTCGGTGACGAAATGCTCTTGCACGAGGGCACTGCCTTCGATGTAGGCATGAGCCCCGGCGTACGATACTACGCCCGAACCGCCCGACCCTATCCGGTCGATGTTCGGCGTGCGTAGCTCCGTGTAGCGAAAGGGGCCGGGATCGCCCGTTGCGTTCGCCGTCTGGGCCTGTGCCTGAAAAGCGAGGCCGCCGCCCGGCCGACCGGTGTGAATGTGTAGGCTGCCGGCATCGGCCAGCTCACCGTTGACCAGCCGCGGCATGCTCGTGACCGTCACCGAATCGATCTGGCCCAGCGTCACCGGCAAACGGTCGAGGCCCGTCACACCGAACAGGGCGATGTCGACAACCTGGCCATCCAGCATCACGCTCCAGCCAGGCCGCCCGTAGGAGGCGAGTCCGCGCGGGCTGGCGTCCCAGGCGAAGCCCTGTGTGGTCGTGACGTCCCAATCGTCGATGAGCGAGAAGATCTCACTGAGTCGCCGGATACCGGCGGCGTGCAGGGTTTGCGCAGTGATCACCTGGCGACCCTGTGGCCGGGTAAGTGTCGGCTGGCCGGCGGCGGCGGGCGCCAGCGAGATGAGCCAGATGCAAATCGCCGCGGCTCTCAATCGAGGAACTCCTTGAGCCAGCGTGGCGTCGTGAAGGAGCGGCTGAAGCCCGCGGCGATGTAGAGCAGGCGCATGCGCTCGCGAGTGAAGACTAACTGGTACTGGGCGGCGAGGTGCAGCGACCAGGCATCGCCCACCGCGAAGCGTAGACGCGAAGCCAGGGCCATGGCGAGCTCCTGCTCGTGCCCGCCGGCTCCCGGGGTGTCGAAGCGCATGAGGAAGCTTCCGATTCGTCCCCCGTTGTACCATTCGAGCTGCTCGGAGAGCGGAAGCTCGAGGCCCCAGCCGAGGAAGGGGAAAAGCGATACGAAGTCGGGCTGCTCAGCCTGGCGCGCGTCGAACGAGGCGTATTGGATACCCAACTCAACGAGTCCCAAGTAGAAGGGGGTTTCGATGTCGAGCTCGACGCCGGGTCCCGGACTCCAGTAGTCGTGAAGCGCGTTGCGGTTGACGTTGGCGACGAGGCCGAGGTCAAGGCGGAGGAAGTCGAAGGTGCCGGTGCCCTGCTGGGCTATCGCCGCAGCCGGTGCCAGCAGGGCGAGGCAGGACGCGAGCAGGAAAGCCACCCGGTTCCTAGTTGGTGGCATTTCCTGCGCCTCCTTCGGCACTGTGCTCGAGGCCGACGATCTGCAACAGCTTGAGAGCGTTCTTCGAAGTCGCCACTCCCGGCCTCAACTTGTAGTCGAAGAAGATGCGCGTGCCGTCCGGTTCCTCGCGGATCTCCTCGCTGAAGTGCACCGCGTGACGTGCCTTGGCGAGCGGCTCGGTATCGGCGAGCGCCAGGTCGTGAGAGGTGACGCCGCCGATTGTCTCCTCGGCGAGCAGTTGGCCAATGACCTTGCGGGCAGCGATCTGTCGCTCACCGGTATTGGTGCCCTGCAGGATGTCGTCCAGCAGATAGAGCAGCGGTCCTTCCCCGACCTCCCGAGCGTGGCGTGCCGCTTCGATCACGCGCTTGAGTCGCTTCAGTTCGGCCATGAAATGCGATAGGCCGTGCTGCAAGGAGTCGTAGACCCGCATACTCGTGGCCAGTGACAGCGGGGGTAGCCGCATCGAGGAGGCGCACACGGGGCCACCAGTACGCGCCAGGACCACGTTGATGCCGATCGCCCGCAACAAGGTGCTCTTACCGGACATGTTGGAGCCGGTGATGAAAAGGAAGGTGCCGGGCGGTCCCACCTGCACGTCGTTGGCGACACGCACGCTCTCGGGGATCAGCGGGTGGCCCAGCCCGGTCGCCTCCACCGTTTGCGGGCGGTCGTAGCAGATCTCCGGAAAAGGCCAACCGGGGTTCTCGAAGCGCAACCCCGCCAGCGCGGCCAGCGCATCCAGCTCGCCGAGGGCGGCCAGCCAGCCGCGAGCGTGTCGGCCAGCCGTCAGCTGCCAGCGCTCCAAACGGCGTAGCACGTGGAAGTCCCAGAGCGTGAGAGCCTGAATCGCCGCGTGGAGCATCGAGAGCCGCACCTCGGCCAGCGCCAGCAGGCGGTGCAGCCGCTTCATCTGCAGGTAGGCCGACGGCTGCTGTGCCGAGAGCGCGTCCTGGATCTGCAGCAGCAGCGGTGCGGTGAAACGGGCACGCTCGACGAGCCCGATCAGCTCGGCGTAACCCTGGAGAGCGTTCTCGCGAGCGAAGGCGCGGTCGAAGATCCGGTGGACGTGAGCGCCGACGGTGTAGCTGAAGGTCAGATTGACCGCCAGCGCGAGGACCCAGGCGGCGTAGGGGACGATCGCGGCGACGTTGAGCGCGATAAGCAGCAGGGTCAGCGGTGGCAGCGAGCGAGCGGTCCAGAGGATCAGCGGCCGCTGGGCCAGCCACGGTCGGTCTTCCGCCCAGGCCAGGAAGCTTTCCGCTCCGGCGGCCGTCGCCTTCGACATGCTGCGGCCCCTAGCGGTGATCTCCTCCCGGAGGTCGATGAGCGGAATAAGTTCGGCGACCGCCTCCTGGCGTGCGAGGATGGTGTCACGGTCGGCACGATCCAAGAGCCATCTCCGGAGGCGGGTACGGCCGGGTGGGGTGGCCACGGTCCCGAGCAGAGTGAAGAGTGAAACGTGGCCGAAGAGGTCGAGGTCATCGGCATAGGGCTCCGTGTCGCCGACCGCGACTGGATCGTGCACGGGTAAGGCGTCCCATTCGCGGGCGATCCTCGCGCGCCCATCCCGGCACAACGCGGCGAGCTGGTCGAACCAGCGGCAGCGTCGCTCTATCTGGTTGTGCCGGACGATCAGGACGAGGAAGGCGACGGCGAGTGCCAGGCTCGCCGCCAGGAGAAGGTAGCTGGCCGGCGCCCCGACCTCGAAAACGAGGAGGAAAGAGACGGAAGCTGCCAAAAAGACGGCGAGCCGGGCGTGGGTCAGTTGTCGGGCTCGTTTCACGCAGCGGTCGCGCGAACCATCGTACCGTTCGGCGCGCTCCCGGTAGATCCGATCTACGTCTTCGGCTTCTCTCGGCATACGGTAGGGTTTGCAGTGTGAGATCGAGGTGGCCGGCAGCGTCGCTGCACGTTACACGGTGAGCCCGCGCTGCACCAGGCTTGCGTTCGGGCCGGATGGTGGGCACGATGGAGCGATTTGACGCCGACGACAGATTGCAGGCGCTTTGGGTTTCGAAGAAGCCAAAGTGCAACGGCCCGTAGCCCAAAGTGTAGCTACGAGCCGAACAACCCGGACGAAACGGTACGGGCCATGCGAAGCTCGACGATACTTATCGGTCTACTGCTGCTGGCGCCTCCGCTCCACTCGCAAGACCTCGTCATCGACAGGTGGTTGATCCACGGTCCGATCCCATCGGGCAGGGACGACTCGCGGGTGGTGGCGGATCAGCTGGGCGGTGAGCGCTCGGCGTTGCCGACGCTGGGTGACGAGGGTTGGATCGAGGTTTCGACCGACCCGTTCGGCCGGCTCGACCTCAACGACGTGTTCCGCGGTCAGGGCACGGAGTGGAGCGCCGCCTACGGCCATGTGTACGTGTTCGCGCCGGAAGACCGGACGGTGCTGCTGGTGGCGGACAGCGACGATGATCTGGTGGTCCACGTCAACGGGCAGCGCGTGTTCGTGCACGAGGTGGCCCGCGGGCTGGGCGGCGGCAGCGACTCGGTCACGGTGCGGCTGGCCGAAGGGTGGAACAGTCTGTTGCTGAAGCCGCTGAACCGCGGCGGCGGCTTCGGCATGCTGGCGCGCCTGGCGCCTCGCGAAGGGTTGTTGCTGTCGACCCGGAAGCCGCCGGGACTCGTCGCCCACAACCATCCGAGGGCGACGGTGACGGTGGGCCCGCTCATCCTGGGCGCGGCGCTGAGCTGGCGCGGCTCTGAGCTGGTGGCCGAGGCGCGCCTGCCGATCGCGGCGTGGGGTGCGGAGCCTTTCCGAGGGGTGAGGCTGGGACTGACGCAAGGCGGCCGCGCGCTGGAGGGTGGCGAATTCGCCGAGGTCGCGCCGGGGGCGCCGGTGGAGATGGCGATCAGGCTGGGCTTCGCGGAGCTGCAGCGCGCCGCGACCGGCGAGTCGCCGCTCCTGGCGCTCACGGAATGGAGCGGAGGATCGGACCGCTCGGCGGTCCACGTGGACGCCGATCACCTCCTGCGAATGGCCGGGGGTCGCATCGCCGTTGGCGGTCTGGTGATCGATTCGGCGGGCGGCGCGGTCACGGGCATGGCAGCCGATCTCGTCGTGCCAGAGCCGCTCGACGGCACGTGCGTTGACCTGCTGGCGCTGGGCCTCGGTCCCGGCGCGGAGTACCGGGTGAACGGCCGGGCCGCCGAGTGGTGGGCGGGAAGCGTCGAGCTCTGCGCGCCCTGCCGTGCCGGTGACGCGCTACGCCTCGAGATCGTGCCGGAGTCGGGGAGGCCGCTCTGGATGATGCCGGCGGTGCGGGTCCGGGAGATCGGCTACGCCGAGTACGCCGACGGCTACGAGTACGCGGAGGCGCTGACTGGGCGGGCCCCCGATATCGAGCGTCCCGATCCCTTGGAGTGGTTGCGAGCGCTGGGCGCGCCCGCGACCGCGGAATATGAGAGTCTCTTGCGACGCTACGAGGAGGCGTATGCGCCGCTGGCCGCCGAGATCCGGGGCGACACGCTGCATCTGATCGGCAACTCGCACATCGATGCCGCCTGGTTGTGGCCGTGGAGCGAGACGCGCGACGTGATACGCGACACGTGGCGCACGTCGTTGAAACTGGCCGAGATCTTCCCCGGCTACATCTTCAGCGGTAGCTCGGCGGCGTACTACGAGATGCTGGACAGGGTCGAGCCCGGGCTGGCCGACTCGCTGCACGCCGCGGTGGAGAGCGGGCGTTGGGTTCCGGTGGGTGGTTGGTGGGTCGAGTCGGACCTCAACGTCCCGTCGGGCGAATCGCTGGTTCGCCAGGGCCTGTACGGGCAACGCTACTTCGAGCGGCGCTTCGGCCGCCGCTCGCGGGTGGCCTGGACGCCCGATTGTTTCGGGTACCCGTGGACGATCCCGCAGATCCTGCAGGGAGCGGGGCTCGAGTACTTCGTCACTCAGAAGATCCGCTGGAACGACTCCACCGAGTTCCCCTACAACGCGTTCTACTGGGAGGGCCGGGACGGCAGCCGGGTGCTGACCTACAACCCGTACGGCTATACGCACAACCTGGATCCCGGCCGCCTGGTGCAACAGCGGGTGGAAGACCGCGAGCGAACCGGGATCAACCACCAGATCGTGCTTTATGGCGTCGGCGATCATGGCGGTGGCCCGACGATCACGATGCTGCAGCGGGCCGAGGACCTGCGGCGCGTGCCCACCTTCCCGGCGCTGGTCTTCGACCGGCCGCTCGAGTCGCTGGAGACGGTTCGTGAAGGGGAGCCAGCGGCCGGCTATCCGGCGTGGCGCGACGAGCTTTACCTGGAGTACCACCGCGGGACTTACACGACGCAGGCGCTGGCGAAGCAAAGGAACCGGCGCAGCGAAGCGATGCTGCAAACGGTTGAGGCGCTGGCGACGGTAGGCTCGGGGCCATACCCGAGGGAGGATCTCGAGGCGACCTGGCGGCTCGTGCTATTCAACCAGTTCCACGACATCCTGCCCGGGTCCGGCATCCGAGAGGTCTACGACGATGCCGCGCTCTTCTACGACAGCGCCTGGGCCATCATCCAGCCGCTGAGGGCAGCCGCCTTCGCGGACCTGCGCCGCCGCATGGATACCCGCGGGCGCGGCCAGCCGGTCGTCGTCTTCAACCCGTTGGGCTGGGAGCGTGACGGCGCTGTAACGCTGCGAGACGAGAGTGGAGAGCGCACGATCACGGTGAGTGAGGTCCCGCCGTTCGGCGCCCGCGTGGTCCACCTGCCGCGTGACGCGATGTCGGAGCGGGAGAGCCGGCTTCGCGCACCGCGGGCCGGCCCCGATTGGATCGAGAACGCTTACCTGCGTGTGGAGATCGACACGCTGACCGGTGAGATCGTCCGGCTCCACGACAAGGAGAACCGGCGCGAGGCTCTGGCGCCGGGCGGTCGGGCGAACGTGCTCCAGATATTCGACGACCGGCCGGCGCAGTGGGACGCCTGGAACATCGTGCTGTGGGGCGAGCGCTGGGACGTGCAGGACGTAGGGCAGGTCGAGGTCGCGGCGGACGAGCGGGAAGCGCGAGTCGAAGTCGAGCGCCGTTGGGGCGATTCACGGTTCCGGCAGACCTTGAGGCTGGCGCGTGGGTCGCGCTACCTGGAAGTCGTCAACGAAGTCGACTGGCACGAACATCGGAAGCTGCTCAAGGTCGCCTTCGAGCTGGGTGTGAACGCGGACTCGGCGACCTACGAGATCCCCTACGGTACGGTCGGCCGCACCGGTAGGCCGCGCACCCAGGCGGAGCGTGCCAAGTTCGAGGTGTCGGGCCAGCGTTGGGCCGACGTCTCGGCCGCGGGCTACGGCGTCAGCATCCTCAACGACAGCAAGTACGGTTGGGACTATAAAGGAAACGTGTTGCGGCTCTCGCTCCTCCGGTCGCCGGTATGGCCGGACTCGCTGGCCGATCGCGGTGCGCATCGCTTCCGCTTCGCCATCTATCCGCACGCCGGGGATTGGCGTGCGGCCGAGACGGTGCGACGCGCCGCGGAGTACAACGTGCCGATGGTGGCCGGGCTGGAGGCGGAGCACGCCGGCGAGCTCGGCAAGCGCGTGTCGTTCGCTAGTGCCGAGCCCGCCAACGTCGAGCTGGCCTGGCTCAAGCGGGCGGAGGACTCCGACGCCTGGGTACTGCGATTGGTGGAATGGCATGGTGAGGCGTCCGAGGCCGAGGTGCGGCTGGGTTGTCGGGTCGAGGGGGTGTGGCGGGCGAATCTGCTGGAGGATCGCGGTGAGGAGGTTGCGGTGCGCGGGACCACGGTGCGGGTGCCGGTGAGGCCGTATGAGATCGCAACGCTGATCGTTGAGTGTCGATGACGATGATGATGGCGATAGGGATGGTAATGAGACGGCTCTGGTTATCGGGCGTCCTGGTTGTGACGGTCGCGCTGGCCGGCGGTTGCGGCGTAGGTGGAGGCGATGACGCACTGGGGCTGTCGGTGATGAGCTTCAATATTAGGTACGGCACGGCTGACGACGGCGAGAACAGCTGGCCCTACCGTCGCGAGTTCGTCATCGATCTCATCCGCCAGCTCGACCCCGACGTGCTCGGTGTGCAAGAGGCCCTGCGCTTCCAACTGGACGAGCTGCGCGGCGAGCTCTCGGGTCTGGGTGAGATCGGGGTCGGCCGTGACGACGGCCTCGAGGCCGGCGAGTACTCTGCGATTCTGTACAAGACCGACCGCTTCGACGTGACGGAGCACGGCACGTTCTGGTTCTCAGACGAGCCGGAGACGGCCGGTTCGGTCGGCTGGGGCGCGGGGTTGCCGCGCATCTGCACCTGGGCGCGACTGGTGGCCAGAAGCTCGGGCCGCGCGTTTTACGTCTATAACATCCATCTCGATCATCAATCGCAGGAGTCGCGCGAGCGGAGCGTGCGGTTGCTGGTCGAGCGCATCGAGGGCCGCGCGCATCCCGATCCGGTCGTGGTGACCGGCGACTTCAACGCCGGCGAGGACAACCCGGCGATGATGTATCTGCTGGGCAGCGAACGGCAGAGGGGCGGCCTGGATCTCCGCGACAGCTATCGCGCGCTGTTCCCCGACGCGATGGAGGTCGGAACGTTCAACGGTTTTCGTGGTGAGACGACGGGCCCGAAGATCGACGCCGTTCTGGTGAGCGGCGAGTGGAAGGTCGGGTGGGCGGCGATCGTGCGGGCGGCGCGGGACGGGCGTTACCTGTCCGATCACTTTCCGGTGATGGCGACAATCTCGCTTGGGAGTTGAGGGAATTAGGGAGCGCTAAGTGAGTGAGGGAGCAATTCAGCAGGGGAGCGCGGGAGTTCGGGAGTGATCTTCTCAAAAATCCCCAACTCCCCAGCTCCCTTGCTCCACTGCTCCCTCACTCACTTAGCGCTCCCTAGCTCCCAAACTCCCCTCACACCCACCTTTGCGAGCGGAACTCGCGCAGCACTTCGGCGAAGCGCTCCATCTCTTCCGGCAGCCCGAGCGAGAGCCTGTTGTATTCGAGCATCGGCGGGAACGGCCGGCCGACGCGCACTCCGTGCTCCTCCATGCGCCGGCTATAGGACTGGAGGTCGCCGGTGATGCGGTGCATGACGAAGTTCGTGTGGCTGGGCAGATATTCGAGTCCGAGCTCGTTGAGGCAATCGTGGAGGATCGTCTTCGCTCGGGTATTGGCGGCACGGCTGCGCTCGATCAGCTCGGCATCGCGGAGCGAGGCGAGCGCGGCGACGAGGGCCAGGTGGTTGGCGTTGTTACGGCCGATATAGCTGCGTAAGAGTCGGGCGGTCTCAGGGTGCGCCACCCCGTAACCGAGGCGCATGCCCGCCATGCCGTAGACCTTCGAGAAGCTGCGAGCGACGATGACGTTGGGACGATCGGCGATCCACTTCATGCAGGACCAATAGCCCGGAGCCTCGCAGTACTCGTAGTACGCCTCATCGACTAAGAAATACACGTCGGCGGAGGCCGACTCGATCCAATCGTCGAGTTCGGCGCTGGGCGTCAGCGTCCCGGTCGGGTTGTTCGGGTTGCAGACGTAGATCAGCACGCGGCCCGGCGCGGCGGCGGCGCGCGCCTGCATGTGTTCGAGGTCGTGGGCGTAGCGATCGTCGAGCGGAACCCTTTCCAGCTTGTAGGTGAACGGCTCGCAGTACCACGGCACGTCTTCATAGGTGGGCTCCGCCAGCACGAGCCGCCCGTCCGGGGTGGCCAGCGCCTGCACCGCCATCTGGAGGACCTCGGTGGAGCCGCAGCCGGGCACGACGTTCTCGGGCGTGACACCGTGGAGTGCCGCCAACTCTTCCACGAGCTCGGCGCGGCTGACCCGCGGATAACGGTTGGCCTCGCCGATCCCGTCGATCACGGCGCGGCGGGCGGCGGGCGCCAGGCCGAGCGGGTTCTCGTTGGAGTTGAGCCGCAAGGTTGGAGCGGGTCGCGAAGTCGAGGCGTCGGAGAGAGGGGAGGATACGGCGACGTTCGTGAAGCTGGCGGCGCCGACCCCGGCTCCGAGCGCGAATCCGGTACGCAGGAAGGCGCGACGTTTCATGGAGGCCTCGCTTCTGGACTTGCGGATGAGCCAGTGGTGATTCGGACGCCTTAGCATGCGGGGCGATCGCAGGCTACCGCAAGGGCGTGGCCGCTGAGCTTGCCCTGCAGTCTCCAACCCTGACATACTGTGACCCGTCCAAACGAGAGAGCGCCGTCGCGAAGCTCACCGCGACGGGTGCGCCGTTGAGCGCAGCCCGGATCAACCCCAGTCCAGGAGTCGTCGTCATGCGCTGGTTCCCGATTGCCATTCTGTGCGTGGCTGTCCCGGCGGGTCTTCAAGCCCAGGGGCAGCAGGGCTATTACCGCCACCCGGCCATCCACGGTGAGACGGTCGTCTTCGCCGCCGAGGGCGACCTGTGGCGCGTCGGAGTCGAGGGTGGCCTGGCGCGGCGTCTGACCAGCCACGCCGAGTCCGAGCTTTACCCCGCGATCGCGCCGGACGGCGCCACCGTGGCTTTCTCGGCCTCCTACGAGGGCCCATTCGAGGTCTACACGATGCCGCTGGACGGCGGCTTGCCGACGCGGCTGACCTACGGCGGCAGCGGCACACGGGTGATCGGCTGGACGCCCGACGGCGAGGTGCTGTACACGACCACCAAGTACTCGACGCTACCGAACTGGCAGCTGGTGAGACTCGATCCCGTAACGCAGACCGGGACGCTGGTGCCGCTGGCCCAGGCGTACGACGGTGCCTACGACCCGGAGACCGGCACACTGTTCTTCACCCGCCTGCACCCGCAAGGCAGCAGGACGAAGCGCTACCAGGGAGGCACGGCGCAGAACATCTGGAAGTTCGAGATGGGGGCGGAGGAAGCCGTGCCGCTGACCGCCGACTATCCGGGGACCAGCCGGACAGTGATGTATTGGGGTGGTCGCGTCTATTTCGAGAGCGATCGGGATGGGACGATGAACCTCTGGTCGATGGACCGCGAGGGCGGCGATGTGCGCCAGCAGACGTTTCACAGCGGTTGGGATGTCAAGGATCCCGACCTGCACGATGGTCGCGTCGTCTACCAGCTGGGTGCCGACCTCTGGCTGTACGATATCGCGGCGGACGAAGCTCGTCAGATCCCCATCACCCTCGCCTCCGACTTCGATCAGATGAGGGAGCAATGGGTGGACGAGCCGCTGGAGTACCTGACGTCGGCCTACCTGTCGCCCGACGGTGACCGGGTCGTGCTCACGGCCCGGGGCGAGGTGTTCGTTGCCCCCGTCAAACAGGGGCGCTTCGTACATGTGACCCGAGCGCCCGACGTCCGCTACCGGCAGGCGCGCTTCATGCCCGACGGCGAATCGCTGATCGCCCTGTCCGATGAGAGTGGCGAAGTCGAATGGTGGAGGCTGCCGGCGACCGGGATCGGCGAGCGGGAACAGCTGACGAGCGACGGCAAGGTGCTGCGCTTCTACGGCGTCGCCTCACCGGACGGGAACTGGATCGCGCACCGCGACCAGGACCAGGAGCTCTGGCTCTACAACATCGAGACCCGTGAGTCGAGGAAGGTCGCGTTCTCAGCGCTGTGGGGCTTCAGTGGACCGGTATGGTCGCCCGACAGCCGCTGGCTGGTCTACGGCGTGCCGGCGGCCAACTCGTTCATGCAGCTCTTCCTCTACAACGTACGGAGCGACACCCACACGCCGATCACCAGCGACCGCTTCGACAGCTACAGCCCGGCCTGGAGCCCCGATGGCGACTGGATCTACTTCCTCTCCGACCGGTACTTCCGTTCCCTGGTTGGGAGCCCCTGGGGCGCGCGGCAACCGGAGCCGTTCTTCGACAAGCAGACGAAGGTCTACGCGCTCGCGGTGCGAGATGGGCTGCGCTTCCCGTTCCAGGCGGACGACGAGTTGTTCGAGCCACCGGAGGAGAACGGCGAGGACGACGGCGATGACGCGGTTCGAGTGGAGCTCGACCTAAACGGTATCGCCGAGCGGCTGTACGAGGTACCGGCCGCGTCCGGCAACTACAGTGGTCTCGCGGTGAACGGGAGTCGTCTGTTCTGGATCGAGCGGGAGACGGGAGCCGAGCGGACGCGCAACCTGATCGCGCTCGACATCGGCAACGATGATCCGAAGCCGAAGACGGTGGTGGAGGGGATCAGGGACTACGAGCTGTCGGGAAACGGCAAGAAGTTTCTGGTGCGCAAGGGTGACAGCTTTTACGTGCTGGACTCGTCGGCCGGCGCCGCGGCGGACCTGAGCGATGCGCAGGTCGACCTCTCGGACTGGAAGTTCTCGCTCGAGCCGCGCGAGGAGTGGCGCCAGATGTTCGTCGAATCGTGGCGGCTCGAGCGGGACTACTTCTACGATCGCGACATGCACGGTGTGGACTGGCCGGCGATGCTGCAGAAGTATCTGCCGTTGGTCGATCGCGTCACCAACCGCGGCGAGCTGAGCGACCTGCAAGCGCAGATGGTGAGCGAGCTCTCGGCGTTGCACATCTACGTGTACGGCGGCGATCATCGGGAGGGGAAGGATCAGATAGAGCCCGCATCGTTGGGCGCGCTGTTGGCGCGCGACGAGGCGGCGGGTGGATTCCGCGTCGAGCACATCTACCGCGCCGATCCCGACTATCCTGACGAGCTGTCGCCGCTCGCCCGGCCGGGCGTCGATGTGGGCGTGGGTGATGTCATCACGGCGATCAACGGGGTACCGACAACCTCGGTACACGAGCTCGGGGCGTTGCTCCGCAACCAGGCCGGCGAGCAGGTCCGACTGACGGTGCGCCCGGCGGCTCGCCGGGCGACACGCGATGTGATCGTCACCCCGATCTCGCAGAGCCGCGAGTGGGACCTGCGTTACGACGAGTGGGAACATACGAGGCGCTTGCGGGTGGACAGCCTGAGCGGCGGCGCAATCGGCTACGTACACCTGCGGGCGATGGGCAGTGGCAACATGGCGGAGTGGTACCGGCACTTCTATCCTGTGTTCAACCGCCAGGGCCTGATCATCGATGTGCGGCACAACAACGGTGGCAACATCGACAGCTGGATCCTCGAGAAGCTGCTGCGGCAGGCCTGGTTCTACTGGCAGCCGCGGGTCGGCGACCCGTACTGGAACATGCACTACGCGTTTCGCGGTCACGTGGTGATGTTGATCGACGAGCGTACGGCGTCGGACGGCGAGGCGGTGGCGGAAGGCTTCCGGCGGCTGGGGGTCGGCAAGTTGATCGGCACGCGCACCTGGGGCGGTGAGATCTGGCTGACGAGCAGCAATGTGCTGGTGGATCGGGGCATCGCGACGGCGGCCGAGTTCGGCGTCTACGGCCCGGAAGGCGAGTGGCTGATCGAGGGGCACGGTGTCGATCCCGACATCGAGGTCGATAACCTGCCGCATGCGACATATAATGGCGACGACGCGCAGCTACGCGCCGCGGTGGAGCACCTGCAGCAGCTGATCCGCGAGGATCCGCGTCCGGTGCCGCCACCGCCGTCACACCCCGACAAGTCGTTCCGCTACCGGGCGTCCGGTGAGCGGTGAGCGGCGGAACGAGGCTATGAGGAGACTCGAGAAGGCGACGGAGACGCCGACCCCGGCGATCGGTGTCTCGACGAGCGGGCTGCCGGCCGACCTGCTACAGGAGGCGTCTAGGCGGTTGGGCTGGGCGGCGCTCATCTATGCCGCGACGTTCTTCCTGGCGGCCATCGCGCCGCACCTTGTCAGAGTCGGAACGTCGGTCATACCGGAGAACGAGCTGTGGGACGGGCCCGTGCAGCTCACGATTTCCTGGATATCGATCGGCGTGGGAATCGCCGTCTTCCTGCTCTCCCGCTACGCCAGGATCCGGCCCGACCTGCTCCTCGACCTGGGGTTGGTCTTCGAGGTGATCGGCGCGTTCGGCATCTCGATGTCGCAGTTCTGGGGGTTCGCGCCGCAGTGGAGCCCGGACTTCTTCGAGAGGGGATACTACGGCGTCCCCTGGGAGTGCGTCTGGATAGTACTTTTCCCGCTCCTCGCTCCCAATACGCCGGGCAAGACTGGCCTCGCCTCGGTGGCGGCGGCGTCCACGGGCCTCTTGACGATCCTCTTGTCGAAGGCGGCCGGCGCCACGAGTCCCGAGGCGCCGATGAGGTTCTTCCTCTTCTACTTCGGCTTCACGACCTACATCTGCGCCGGGCTCGCGATCTTCATCTCACACGTCATCTACAAGTTCGGCCGCCAGCTGAGGCAGGCACGCGAGATCGGTAGCTACAGGCTGGTCAAGCCGCTGGGCACGGGCGGCATGGGCGAGGTCTGGCTGGCGCAGCATCGTTTGCTCGCGCGGCCGGCGGCGATCAAACTGATCCGCGCGGAGGCGCTGGGAAGCGACGAGACGACGCGGCGGACCGCGCTGCGCCGCTTCGAGCGCGAGGCGCGCGCTACGGCGATGCTGGGCTCGGTCAATACCATCCAGTTGTACGACTTCGGGGTCACCGAGGACGGTGCGTTCTACTACGTCATGGAACTGCTCCAAGGGATGAACCTCGAGGGCTTCGTCAGGCGGTTCGGCCCGCTGTCGCCGGAGCGCGCGGTGCACCTGCTGCGACAGGCCTGCCGCTCGCTGGGCGAAGCGCACGAGAGCGGCCTGATACACCGGGACGTGAAGCCGGCGAACATCTACGTCTGCCGCGTGGGCCCCGACCACGATGTGGTCAAGGTGCTCGACTTCGGGCTGGTGAAATCGGTAAGAGCCGACGAGCCGGGAGCGACCGAGCTCACCAGGGAAGGGGTCGCCACCGGCACACCCGCCTTCATGGCGCCGGAGATGGCGCTGGGCAAGGCCGAGATCGACGGCCGCGCCGACATCTACGGCCTCGGTTGCGTCGCCTACTGGATGATCACCGGCCAGCGCGTCTTCGAGGCCGACGGTTCGCTGGCGACCATCCTCGCCCACGTGCAGGAGGAGCCGGTCCCACCGTCGCAGCGCAGCGAGCTGCCGATCCCCGCTGTGCTCGAGCAAATCATCATGTCGTGCCTCGAGAAGGAGCCGGCGGGCCGCCCGCAGAGCGCGGCCGAGCTCGACCAGAGGCTCGCCGCCTGCGACCTGGGTCGAGGTTGGACGGCGGAGGTAGCCCGGGAATGGTGGTCACTCCACCTACCGGAATCCGAATTCGAGTCACGGGAGGCGGAAAGTGCAGCGATCGGGGAGGCCGACCTGCCAACGGTGTAGCTCGGGAGGTTTGGCGGGGCGAGCGCGACGCTCGGGAGGAAGCGCCACTACGCGCTCGCCCGCCGTTGGAGGAAATTGGTGAGTTAGTTCGGATTGACCGAAGTCGCCGTCCACGCACCCACCGAAGTATCGATCAACACGAGGCGGAAGGACTCCTCGCCCACGCCGGGAGCCAAAGCTCCGATGGCCACGGCGAAGGCACGCAGGCCTGCCTCGGCGACGACGTCAAAGGTGGCGACCGGGTTCGGCGACCCCGTCTGGGCCACTCCCAGCGTCAGCGCCGCCGGCGGGACGGAAGCACCCGCGTCGGGCTGCGAAGCCGGGTAGGCCAGGTTCTGGAACACGATCTGGTCGATCTCTCCGCCACTCACGGTGCCGATGTCGACGGGCGGAGCGTCGGGAGAAGCGTGAATCGCACGAATCTTCGCGACGCTCTCATCGATATCAAGATCGTCGCGGAACGCCACGAGAGTGAAGGCCTCTTCACCCATGTCGGGGCTCAGGAAGCCAGTGGCAATCGCCAGATAACGCTGTGCCGCCGCGAGTTCCGGAGTGTCGAAGGAAGCGGCGGGATCGCCGCCGGGACGATCAGAACCCGGAGCCGTGGCAAAGAAGTCGAGCGTGTAGCTGCCCGGCGGAACCTGGATGCCGCCCGACAGCTCGGCGAACGACAGATTGCCAACCAACTCGGTATCCCCGGCGAAGATGTCCACTGCAGGCGCGTCGGGTCCGGCGTGCAGCGCGTAAACCAGCGGATTCTGTCCGATGACGCCGATCGCCCCGGTCGAGCCGACAGCGAGCAGCGAGAAGCCCGTCTCCTCACGCGGGAGCGACTCGAGGCTGCCGATCGCGATGAGGAAGAGCTCGCCGCCCGCAGGCAGCGCCGGCGTGGTGAACGCCGTCACACGCGTTAGAGGATCCCCGGCCCAGATGCCGATTTGTAGCACGGCGCCCGCCGCCAGCTCGACGCCCTCCGCGCCGCTGTCGGCGAAGCGGTCCAGGGCGTTGATCTCGGGGGTACCGTCATTGCCCACATCGATCGCGACGGTCGGCGCGTCAGGCGCTGCGTGCACGATTCGCACGCGGGCCGCCGAGCCGGCCGCTGCGAACTCCTCGAACAACGGCAAGACGCGGAACTCGTCGGCGGCATCGGCCGAGCTTAAGAAGCCCGTGGCGATGGCGGTGATCACGTCACCCTCGACGACCGTCAGTTCGCCGGTCTCGTAGACCGGAGGGCTGGATGCCGCATCACCGGCGCCGCGCAGCTGGATGTTGTAGGTGCCCTCGGGCACCATCAGGTAGTTGGTCACATCGCCGTAAGCGACATCCTCGAGCAGCGGCTCGTCCACACCCTCAGCATAGACGTCGACGGCCGGTGCGTCCGGGGACGCGTGCACTACGCGCAGCGCTACGGTCGTCTCGGGATCGGGGGTACCCGTGATGTCATCGTCGTCATCGCAGGCGGCGACGACGAGGGTGAGCCCCAACAGGGCCACCAGCAGCTTATTCACTTTGCTCGTCATGTCTCGTTCTCCCTCCACTTCCGGTCTGCGTGCCGGCGCCCGCCGGGCGCCTGTCCAATCCGTGTCGAGCATAATAGGGTGGCGTCGCCGATATGTCAAGGATTCGTCCATCTTTATAGATTGACAATACTTGGACAATCACCGAGTCGCGTGGGGATGGGGCTTGGGCCGCTAGGGCCGGGCGGCGTCGTCGGCCATGAAGTTGGGGGTGTGGTTCCAGCCGGAGCTGGTACCCGGCTTGGTGGTGCCGAGGCTGATGTAGAAGCCGGGGATGATATTGGCGAAATAGGCGAAGTCCTCGGCGGTCATGAAGGGCTCGAGGATGTGGACGTTGGCCTCGCCGAGCACGCGGTAGAGGGTGGGTGCCATGCGGGCGGCGAGCTGGGGGTCGTTGATGGTGGGCGGGGCGCCGCGATCAGCCGGGCCGTCTCGAACTCACGGTTGCCGAGCTCGGGGTGCTGGTGGATGTGGTGGCGCAGCTCGATGATCTCGGGCGCGTAGCGGGCCACGGCCGCGTCGATCTGCTGGTGCTGTGCGGCGGCGGGCTGTGGCACGGTGAGAGCCAGCAGCGCGGCGCTCAAGCTGAGGGATCGCAACGCGGTCGCTCGCGGCCCCGGCCGATGGGTGTGCGGAGGAGGGCGGCGGCTCACGCGCCGCCCACCTCGGGCGCCGGGATGTTTCGGCTGTAGCTGGTGGTCGAGATCAGCCACGCGCCCTCCGGCTGCTTCTCGAGAATCAACACGAACTTGCCGCGATCCTCGATCCGCGGGATCCCTTCGCCCTCGACGGTGATCGCGTAGGTGCCTAGCGCGTAGGCGAGATCGCCGCGCCCGTCGATCTTGACGGCGTTCTGTGTGAGCTCGGTGATCGGTAGGGCCCCCCAGTTCCGGTCGATCGCGTCGAGGATCTGCGCCCGACCCTGCTGGGCGGGCTCGCCGAACGGCATCATGATCGCCTCGTCGGCGAGCACGGCGCCAATACCCTGTAGATCGTGGCTGGCCAGCAGTCTGGGGAACTCGACCTCGACGATCTGGCGGATCGCGGCCGCGTCCTGCTCGGAGAGATGGGCAGGGCCCTGACTCGGACCGGCACAGGCGGACCCTAGAAGCGTGAGGATCAGTGGGCCGGCGAGCTTGAATCTCATCATGTTAACCTCCCGTATTCGATGCTGGGCGAGCCAGGGGCACCGGCCGCCCACGAGACGCGTTGAGCTCATTGTTTTAGTGCGGGCGGAATCTAGGGGCGCCGCGCCACAGCCGTCAACGAACGGAGCGGCATCGCCAGGCGGAGTGTCTCTGAGGTTGGTGTCTGGTCGGGCCATGTCGGCGCGCTTAGCTTTCACGCCACTCAGCGCCAATCGGGGGACGACAAGGCACCGAATCGAGAAATGGGGGCAGCGGATGTCTAGCACGCGAAGAGAGTTTCTGCTGGCGACGGCTGCTGTGGGCGGCGCCCTCGGAATGGGTGGGCTCGTCGCGGCGTGCGCTAAGCAGCGCGATATCCCCCGGGCGGGGACGTCGCTGCGCATACTCATCCTCGGCGGAACCGCCTTCACCGGGCCGCACCAGATCGACTGCGCGCTGGCCCGCGGGCATCAGGTGACGATCTTCAATCGTGGCCGGACGGAGCCGACGGTGCACGAGGAGCTGTTCGATCGGGTCGAGCGACTGGTTGGCGATCGCGACGACGAACGCGGTGATCGACAACTCCGCGTCGCTGCCGCGCTGGGTACGCCAGACAGCCAGCCTGCTCAAGGACTCGGTCGATCTGTACCTCTTCACATCATCGCTTTCGGTTCACGCCGATAACAGCAAGATCGGGATCACCGAAGACGATCCCGTGGCGACGATCGATGACCCGACGATCGAGCAGATTACCGGCGAGACCTACGGCGCGTTGAAGGCGCTGTGTGAGGAGGAAGCGCGGCAGGCGTTCCCCGATCGGGCGATCATCGTGCGGCCGCATCTCATCGTCGGCCCCGGCGACCGCTCGGATCGCTGGACCTACTGGCCGGTGCGGATCGAACGTGGCGGCGAAGTGATGGCACCGGGTACGCCCGACGATCCCACCCAGTACATCGACGCCCGCGATCTTGCCGAGTTCGACATCCACCTGATCGAGAGCCGCGCCGTGGGCACCTACAGCGCGGTCGGACCGCTGGCACCGCTCAGCATGGCCGAGCTGTTGTACGGAATGCGCGCCGTGGTCAGTAACGACATCTCCTTCACCTGGGTCGATGCCGACTTCCTGGCCGAGCACGAGGTCCAGCCGTGGTCGCACATGACGGCCTGGATACCGCCACGTGACGGCTATCAGGGCTTCGGCGCCTTCAGCAACGCTCGGGCGGTTGCCGCCGGGCTGGGCTACCGGCCGCTCGCCGTCACGGCGAAGGACACGCTCGACTGGTGGAAGACGCTGCCAGAGGAGGGGCGCGCCGCGCCGCGCGCCGGTCTCGAGGCCGAGCGGGAGGCAGAGGTGCTCGCTGCCTGGCACGCACGGGCGGACGGCTGATCGATGATCAGTGATCTGTGAGCAATAATCGCGCCCTGGTCCGCCTTCTCCGGCGCGCGGTGGACGTGCGGCCGGAGGAAGTCAAGGCACTCGTACTGTCTTGCGCCTACTACTTCTTCATTCTGGCCAGCTACTACATCTTGCGGCCGATCCGTGACGAGGTGGCGGTGGAGAGCGGGGTGCGCAGCCTGCCGTGGATGTTCACGGGCACGCTGGTCTTGATGCTCTTGGCGCACCCACCGTTCGCGGCGCTGGTGTCGAAGCTGCCGCGCATCCGCTTCGTTTCGTATACGTACCGTTTCTTCGCGGCGAACCTGCTGGTCTTTTTCGTGCTGCTCAAGTGGGGGCCGGAGAGCGCGAACCTGTGGGTCGGCCGCGCATTCTACTGGTGGGTCAGCGTCTTCAACCTTTTCGTGGTCTCGGTCTTCTGGGCGTTCATGGCCGATGTGTTCCACAACGAGCAGGGTAAACGGCTGTTCGGGTTCATGGCGTTGGGCGGTACGCTGGGGGCCATCGTGGGGGCGGCGACAACTGCCTCGCTGGTGGAAGTGATCGGGCCCGTGCATCTGATATTGATCTCGCTTGGGCTGCTGGAGCTGGCGGTGCGTTGCGTGCTTTGGCTGTCGCCGCCTGCCGGTCCGGCGTCCGGCGGGGTGCCGGAGGAGTCGGGGATCAGGGTAGCGGGGTTACCGGAGACGGAACCGGGGCGGGGATATACGCCGACGCGGCGGAGCGCGGGGGAAGAGCCGATCGGCGGCCGGGTGCTGGAGGGGGTCGCGCAGGTCTTCCGCTCGCCCTACTTGCTGGGCATCTGTGGCTACATGCTGCTCTACACGATTGCCGCCACCTTCCTCTACTTCCAGCAGACGTGGATCGTTCAGGAAACCATCGCCGATCGAGTAGTGCGAACGGCGTTTTTCGCCAAGATCGATCTGGCGGTGAACGTGCTGGCGATCTTCACCCAGGCCTTCCTGACGGGGCGCTTCATCAAGTGGCTGGGTGTGGCGGTGACGCTGACGGTGCTGCCGGCGATCTGCGTACTCGGGTTCGCGGGTTTGGGTGTCTGGCCGCTCCTTGGCGTGCTGGTCGTGTTCCAGGTATTGCGGCGTGCCGGGAACTACGCGGTGGCGCGGCCGACGCGCGAGGTGCTGTACACGGTGGTCAGTCGCGCGGAGAAGTACAAGGCGAAGAACCTGATCGACACCTTCGTCTACCGGGGCGGCGACCAGGTGGGCGCCTGGTCATACGGCGCCATGGTCTGGCTGGGCCTCGGCATGTCGGCCATCGCCTTCGTCGCGGTGCCGATCTGCGGGCTCTGGCTGGCCGTGGGCTACTGGCTGGGCCGGCGCCAGGAGGTGCTGGCGCGGCAGCAGGCGCGCGGGGACACGGCTATGCCGCCCATCGCCGCGCCGTCTTGATTCGTTGGCAAGGACGCGGCTCCGGTTCAGCGAAGCGCGATCAGCAGCGACGCCTTGAGCCCCTCGACCTTTAGCGAGTCGCCTTCGCCACCGAGCGTGGCTTCGCTGACGTAGATGAGCAGCTGATAGGCTGAGTTCTCCGCGTCGATGCGCGCCTCGTCCGGCCCGTAGTCCTCACCACCCTCCTCCTTGTCGCGCAAACGCGTGAGCAGCGGCGCGAGGTCCACCTCGAGCCGCTCCTGGGGCTCGTCGAGACGGCCGAGCCGCAGGATCTGCTGCTCCAGCGACAGCTCGCTCCCGTCGGGGAGCAGAGTTCGGAAACGGATGCTGTCGTCGTGGCAATCGAGGACGTACAGGTAGTCGAACTCGGCCAAGGGCAGCGGGTTGGGCAGGGCGACCCCGACGTAGGCGGCGTCCGGCTCACGCTGCCAGCGGCCGATGTACTCGAGACCCATCTCCTCGAGGGCGACCTGCGGCGTGAGCACCTCGGGCAGTCGCTCGGGCTCGGCGTACCAGGCGCGTATCCGGTCGGCACCGTGGTACACGATCACGTACTGGACGACATCGCTGATCTGCTTCTCGCTCTCGAAAGGTACGCGCTTGACCGTGCGGGTCAGCGCACCGTCGCTCGTGACTTCCTCGGTGATCAGCAGTTCCTGCAACCTTCCCAGCTGGCTGCGCCGCGCGAAGCTGGTGGCGCCCCACGGTCCGAAGGCGGAGAGCAGCGCGACCAAGCAGAGCGAGACGGGTATGACGCGGATGTCCGAGGTCCGCTTGAAGGTGAAGTACAGAGCGATCCCCAGGAGCCAGGCGGTGGCGACCACTACCAGGTAGCGCTTCTCGGTGATCCCGTATTCGCCGATCCGCGTCCATATCGCCACGGCGATCAAAACGATCAGCGGGTAGAGTGCCCAGTAGAAGAATCTCGCGTACGGTTTGATCCACCGGTACTCCGCTTGCTCGCGGACCGGATGCACCAACAGCAGCGCGAGCAATCCGGAGATCGAGACGCCGATGACCGGGAAGCCCACCCAGCCCTGCGGGAGATCCCACTGCACGAGGATCTTCACCATGTAGGCGTAGAGGATGATCAGGTAGAGGACGACCAGCGGAATCAGCACGTATTGAGCGAAGACCCGCAGTGCGGCCGGGTAGTCGCGTGCCTGCTGCAGTGCGGCCACGTCACGCGGGATGCCGGCCAGGAAGAACCAGACGCTATAGACGATGGTGACCCAGTACCAGAGCTGGGGATAGAACTCCGGGTCGACGTCGAAGCCGAGCAGTGCGTCGCAGGCGGCGAGCGCCAGGCTGAGGCCGGTCCAGAGAACGAAGGCAAAGAGGGCCGCCGCGGCGAGGCGCAAGAACATCAACTTGTTGTACTGCCAGAAGCCGTTCTCCTGGCCGGGACGGCCGAGGAAGGGTAGGAAAGAGGCCGCCAGCAAGACGCTCGCGAGGATCAGGAGAAAGCTGACGACGTCGGCGCCTTTGACGCGGACCGGCAGGGCGAGGTAGTACGCCACCAGGGCCACGAGCCCGGCCAGCGTGACCGCGAGCCGGACCCATTTCGACCAGCTTCGGCTCTCGACGAACACGCGCAGTACGTAGAAGAGCGGGATGCCCAGGATGGCGACCATGACGATGGGCCACAGGGCATCGATCGCCGGGTTGTCGGCGACGTCGAACTCGACGATCAGGTGAGCGGCGAGCGCGGCGACCACGGCCGAGACGATTGAGAGCGGGAATCGAAAGAACGTGCTGAGCGCGCGCTCGGCGAGCGCGACCAGGGAGGCAAAGCGCCTGCCGGACGTCTCATTCATCTCATGCATTGCGGACACTCCTGCGAGGTGGGGGGCTATTCCCAAACTGCCGAGGTCCCGAGAGTCGGGCAAGCGAAGCCTGCTCCCCGGGGGTTGGGGGCTACTCGACGGGTCGGGTTCTGGTGAGAATGGCGGAAAGCGAGGCTGTCGGCCGCTTAACCCGGCGTCTTGGCGGGCTCGCCTTCTTTGCCGGCCAACTCCGTCATCCGCTCCACCGACTTGAGCATCTCCGACTTGACTCGCTCGAACTCCGGTCCGCTGCTGGATGTCACGGCCGCGGCGTTGAGGCGGCGAACCAGGCCGATGAAGCGGTCGACCTCTTCGCGCAGCGCGTAGTAGCGGCGCTCGCTGGTCAGGAAGGGATGCGCGCCGTAAAGGAAACCGGCCAACACCACCAGTAGCCCGATCATGATCGTGGCGTACCAGGCGAACAGGTTCCTGAGGAACAGGAAGCTGCTCAGGACGATGGCCATGCCAACGATGGCGGTGGCCAAGCCGATGTACTTGTTGATAGTGCGGCGCCAGTTACCGCGGCCCTGATCTCCCATTAGCCTCCTCGACTCTCCGCGTTAGGGCAACGGCAAGGGGGGTGACTGAAAATTAGGACTTGACGCCCAGATTACAAGGAGAGGCGCGGTTCTAGTTCTCAGGCAGCCGCCCCGGGTCTTGGGGTGAGGATGCCAGCGCTTGGGCCGCCTGGGCGGACACGGTCTCGAGCAGGCTATGCAAGCGTCCCTCGAGCCTGCGCGCCATCCGTCGCCAGATCGCCCGGGCACCCAGGTAGCAAGATCCCCAGATTCCGGCGATCACCCCGGCTTCCACGAGCACCGTCGCCTGGATCTCGGTGCCGGCGACGACCGAGACGACCGCCGCGAGGATCCCTGCCCACAGGTAGGGCCAGGCGGCGACGTTCTCGTAGGTGCCTTTGACGCGCAGTCCCGTGCGGCCGCCGCGCCGCGAGACTTCGACGTGGGTGGTGCCGCCGCCAGCGCTCGTGGCCCGCCACTCGAGGACATCGAGCAGCCGGGCCGCCTCGCCCTCTTGGCCTGTGACGCGGCGGATCGTGCTCAGCAACGCACCCAACGCCGGATCCGCCAGCTCGCCGTCGAGTGTTCGCTGGAACTCGAACGTCGTGGGAGCACCGGCCAACGCCGCGCCCGGGTTTCGCCGCACCTCCAGGGCGCGCGCCGCCTGCAGGACGAGGTCGCCGTCGATACCCGCCTCGGCGGCGATCTCCTGGATCTCGGATAGGGAATGGCCTTCCCCGGGCGGAGTCGCGGCGTCCAGCTCGGATGCCAGCTTGAGGATGAGCGCCGTCTCGCGATCGGTGTAGCGGCGACCGCCGCCGTGGGTGTCCGCCATGGTCTGAACGTTAGCTGGCCGTCGGTCCCTCAACAACTCAGTGCCTGGCGGCAGCTGGCATGTGCGAGCGATAATCGTTATCCGAACACGGGAAGCACGCGCCTCGTAGTGGGTTTGACATTGAGCGGACGGCTGGGGCAGGGAACCTAGGAGCGTGGAGCATGGACGATACGAGCACGAGGAGGCGGAGCCGCAGGGCGCTGATCGTCGAGGGCGCGGTGCGGATCGTTCTCGGCTTCGTGCTGCTCGGGGCGATTCTCTTCCTCAGCGCGGGGAGTTTCGACTGGCCGATGGCGTGGGCGCTGCTCGGGACGATGGCCGTCATGCTGGCGATCAACGTCAGCGTGCTGTCAAGGAAGAACCCGGAGGTGATTCGCGAGCGGATGCACGGGGGCAAGGCCGTCAAGAAGTGGGACAAGATCGTGGCGGGGTCGATGGGCCCCTTCGCGCTGGCGATGCTCTTGCTGGGCGGGTTCGATCGACGGTACGGCTGGTCGCCGCCCTTCGCCCTCTGGTTGCAGATCGTCTCGCTGGCGCTGGTGCTGGCGGGCGATCTCGTCTTCGTGTGGGCGATGTCGGTGAACAAGTTCTTCGCCAAGATGGTGCGTATACAGGAGGAGCGGGGTCACTACGTCGTGACCACGGGTCCTTACCGCTACGTGCGGCACCCCGGCTACGTGGGCTGGTACATGATGGTGGGCGGGTTGGCGCTGGCGCTGGGCTCGCTCTGGGGTCTGATCCCGGCGGCGATCACGATGGCGCTGATGGTGGTGCGTACGGCGCTCGAGGACCGCACGCTGAAAGACGAGCTTCCCGGCTACGCCGAGTACGCGCGCCGGGTCCGCTACCGGCTGCTACCGGGGGTTTGGTAGCCGGGCGGCGGCTGGTCCGGATTGCCGATGGCTAGGGCGACGAGCCAGGAGCCGTCGGGCTGCTTGCGGAGAATCCAGAGGAACTTGCCGGTTCGCTGAACCGTCTCGCTGCCACCCTGCGGCGTGAACGCCTCGGAATACCGTCCCCGCAGGAAAGCGAGGTCGCCGCGGCCGTCGATCGCCAGCGCCTCGGCGCGCATGTCGGCGAAGCTCATATCGAAGGAGCCGACCCACTCGAGCCAGGCGGCGCGGCCCTCCAGGGCGGGGCGAAACGGCGGCATCGCGACGTGATCCTCGGTGCAGAACCGCGCCGCGGCGTCCCAATCGCCGGCGAGCTGGGCCCGTACGAGCGACTGCAGGGTGCTTTGGATGGCCGCGATGTCCTTGTCAGGTAGCGCGTCGGTGCTTGGTTCGGTTGGTTTCATGATGGCCTCTCGCCAACGGCAGTCGGGGCCGGGAGCTCCCACATGATCGGTGCCTGATCGGGTGCGCCGCCAGCCTGATTCGGACGCTCTCGGCATGATAGTTCACCAGACACCTACCTGATACCCGGCGGCTAGATTGGGCGCGTGGATTTCGTGGGAGGCATTTCAATCGGGAGGCCCACGATGAAGTACCATGATCGGCTCGCCCAACCGTCTAAAGGACTACTGTTCGCGCTGCTCGTGACTTCTTGGTTATACGTGGCGCTTGTCCTCGTGCAAGGCGCGGTGCCCCTCCCGTAGCCCCACCATCCGGGCCGCTGCGTGCGGCCGCCTACCACAGCGGGGGGCCCGGCGGATCGCCGCCGGGCCCGTGTCTCTGCTAGTCCGACGTCCGTCGATTGCGGCTAACGCGCTCGATCGCGGCCCCCTATATTTCGTGTGCCCCACCGCCCAGAACCCAGGAGGTCACGATGAGTGCGCGTAACGTGCCGCTCGCGCTGCTGGCGCTCGCCCTGACGAGTGCGGCCTGCCAGCCACCCGCTCAGGAAGCGGGGCCGCTATCCGAAGAGGACATAGCGGTCATCCGGGCCCGCGCCGACTCGTACGCCGAGGCCATGCTGGCGCATGATTGGGCCGCCGTGGCTTCGGGTTACACCGAGGACGCGGTGATGATGGCTCCGAACGAGCCGCTGATCGAAGGACGAGCAGCGATTCAGGCGTCGTACGAAGCGATGCCGATTACGGTCACCGGGTATACCAACACGCCCGTAGAGATCGACGGTCGTGGCGATCTCGCCTATGTGCGGGGTGTCATCTCAGCGACGGGGACGATCGAGGGAATGCCGGCGCCGGTGAGTGATACCATCAAGTATCTGGCAGTCGTGCGGAAGCAGCCGGACGGGGCCTGGCTCACGACCCATGTCTCGTGGAACTCCGACCTGCCGCTTCCAGGGGCGAGCCCGGAGAGCTGAGCGAACCCCAGCCCACTTTGGCCGGAGGTATCCATGAGACCACGCGCAACCTTTTTCACGCTGCTGACGCTCGGCCTGGCGGGCACGGCCTGCCAGCCATCGGGCGAGGAGGCCGGTCCGCTCTCCGCGGCGGACGTGGCGGCGATCGAAGCCCTCATCGCGGCACACGTGCAAGCGGGGCTCACCGGCGACTGGGAGGCTTTCTACTCGCACTACGCTGACGATGCCGTCGTCATGTGGTCCAACCGCCCGGCCATCGAAGGGCTCGCGGCGCTCAGGGAAGTGAAGCTCTACCGCGGGGCAGAATACGAGGTGTCGCCGGTCGAGATCGACGGCCGCGGCGATCTCGCGTTTGTCCGCGCCACGTTCTCGTTGCTGCTGGACTACGAAGGGGCGGCCACGAACGAGGGCAAGCTCGTTTGGATATTGCGCCGAGGGCCGGACGGGTCCTGGCTGATCGCCATCAACATCTCGAACTCGGACCTGCCGCTTCCCTAGCGAGGTCACCGCCGACGTCATCGACCGAAACGGCGCGGACTGTGGAGCCCGCGCCGTTCTAGCGTGCCCGGGAAACTCGGGCTCCCAACCTTCTCTCACCCTTTCAGCCGGAGGTCCCCAGAATTTGGTGGTCTATCACACAGAAACATGGAGCCTGGCTTATTTTATTAATTCACTGTATAATCGATTCAGGCAATAACAATAGTAATAAGTTCTAGCGAGAGAGGGCGACCCAACCGCTAAGCTGAAAACGGAACGCCTTTCATTTCCCGGGCCGAGCGTCGTCAGGAGGCGCTCGACAACTATCCACCGTCCCGGCAGGAGGAGGTGACGACCGTGCCGAAATTCATCGATGTCCATCCCATGAAGCCGTTCACGGCCGACGTCCTGAGCAAGTTGCAGGACGCGCCGCCGGACGAGTTTGGGGTCACGCACCACGACATCCTGTTCAGCGAGAAGGATGACAGGATCTATTGCGTGCTGGACGCCCCGAACCTCGA
>JBDHKD010000124.1:0-5208 GCA_039586575.1 Gemmatimonadota bacterium
AGTACTCCCAGGGGATGGGCGGTCTCTGGATGGGGCAGGCGAGGAACGCCGCCAGTAGAAGGAAAGCGGTCGAAACAGCCGTTGTCGTTCGCCTCATTCGACAGTCAGGATCAGGCCTTTCGCTTCGGGAACCAGGGGAAGAAGGCGTTGGTTCGCTCGACGTAGTCCCGGTACCCGGGTTTAACTTCCGACAGCCTCTTCTCGAGCAGCGTTACACCCGACACCCTCATCAAGAGTACCGTCATGAGCACAGGGCTGTAGATCGTCCACAGCGAGCCCCGGGTCGCCGCGGCGAACAGAAAGAACCCCCACCAGACCACGGCGTCGCCGAAGTAGTTGGGGTGTCGCGTGTATCGCCAGAATCCGCGATCGAGGACCCGGCCGGCGTTCGCCGGATCGCTCTTGAAGCGCGCCAGTTGCCAGTCACCGCCGGCTTCGAAGACGAAGCCGACCGCGAATACGAGAACGCCCAGGGCGTCGATCCAGTTCAAGCCGGCGGGCAACGCGGCGCGTTGCGCCTGGAGCAGCGGCATGGATATCGCCCAGAGGAGGAAGGCCTGCAGCCAGAAAACTGTAACGAGGCTGCGCCAGGGGAAGGTGCGCGGATTTCGCTCCCTCATCTCGCGGTACCGATAGTCTTCGGGCTTCCCCCAGTTGCGGTTGAGGATGTAGAGCGACAAACGAAGGCCCCAGAGCGTCACCGCGCCCAGCACGACGTATCTTCTTGGTGTTGCGCCCTCGCTCATGATGAAATAGAGCCAGGTCACCAGCACGAAGCCCGATCCCCAGAAGACGTCGATGATGCCCGCGTTGCGCTGTACCAGGCTCAGGATCCAGACCAGCGTCATCATGCCGACCGCTGCAGCCAAACCAGCCAGGGCGATGGAGAACATCATACCGTTGCCGTTAGAGTTGTGGTGCTCGGTGCCAGCCGGGCGTCGATCTCATCGCGAATCCTTTCGTGCGTCCGCCGGTCGATAGGATAGCGCCAGGCGATACCCAAAGCGATCAAGTTACACAGGCTTGGTGTCCCCACGTAGAGCAGCCGGAGCGTCCAGACCGCCGCCGGCGCCTGTTCCCCCGAACCCGGCACATAGCCGGAGAAGTCGAGGATCGGGAATGCGAGACCTGCGCTCAGAGCCGCGGCCAGCTTCTTAACGATAGACCAGAAGCCGATGTACTCACCCTCGCGCCGCGTGCCGGTCGTCCACTCATCGTAGTCGATGGCGTCCGCCTGCATCGACGGCGGAATCGCCATGACGCCGCCCACGCCCATCGCCGAGAGGACGACGATGACGCCGAAGATCCCCGCGTCACCCCGGCCCAGCAACAGAGCCGGGGCGAACGCCGCCGTGTTCACGCCAAGCGCCAGGAGCCAGGCGCGCCGCTTCTCGAAACGCCGCGCCAGAAAGATCCAGAACGGGACGGTCGCGGCGCCGATCCCCAGATAGATCGCGAGTAACAACGGGCCCGCCCTGCTGCCCAGCACGTACTGCACGTAGAACAGGATGACGGTCGCCGCCACAGAGAAGCCCAGGGCACTGACCGCATAGGCGCTCAGCAGGATCCGGAAGGGACGGTTTCGCCAGATCCCGGCGAGGTTGCGGAGAAACGCTGTGGGCCGCTGGGACTCGGCCCAGCGGCGCTCGCCGACCAGGAGCACACAGCCACCGATGGACACGGCCACGAGAAGCGCGTAGATCAGCGCGATATCGAGATAGCGGGCTCGTTCCTGCGCCAGGTCACCCGTGAGATCGCTACCCACACCGACCGCGATAGGAATCACCGCTGCAATAAGCGTCCCGGCCAACACCGCCGCCTCGCGGGTGCCGAGGAGCCGGCTACGCTCATCGTAGTCGAAGGAAAGCTCGGCGCCCAGCGCCTCGTACGGCACCGTCACCATCGTCCAGAACAGGAAGAACAGGAAGGTGAGGCTGCCCAGGTAGAGCCCTTCGGCCAGCGGTTCTGCAGATCGCGGGAGCACGACGAGCAGCACGAAGCAGACGGCGAGCGGTGCGGCGCCGACGACCATCCAGGGGCGGCGCCGGCCCCAGCGAGATCGCGTGCGGTCGGACAACGCCCCGATAGCCGGGTCGATGACCGCGTCCCAGACCCGGGACACCAGCACCACGACGCCGAGCACGGTCAAGTCGATGCCGAGGACATCGGCATAGTACTTGGGTAGGAAGACGTAGAAAGTGAGTGCCAGCGCGGCGAGCACCAGGCCCGGCGCGCCGTAGGCGGCAACGGTCAGCGGGCGAAGACGTGCCCCTTGGTTCACGTCGGGAACCGGTTCTGGGCCGAGCCAGGACTAGCGGAGCAGCGCCTGCACATCAGCTCGAGTGACCCCGTCGACCTCTACAACCTTGTTTCGTCCGCGCTCGCCCTTCACGATCCTTACCGCCGACTTCGACACCCCCAGTTGCTTGGCGAGGAACGCCGCCAGTGCGGCGTTGGCCGCGCCCTCGACCGGCGGAGCCGCCAGGCGAATCTTAACTGCCTCGCCGTGTGTGCCGGCGACCTCGGTGCGGGACGCTCGGGGCTGGACCCGCACTTCGAACGCGACACCACCGCTCCGCGCCTCGATGCGCACCATGTTCAGGAGACGCGGCGCGTTTTGCGGCGTAGGAAGTCCATCATAATGTACTGGCCGAGCGTGACAGTCGAGGTGAAGTAAGCCTTACCCCGGCAGAGCTCCGACACCTTCTTGACGAACTCTACCAGCGCGTAGTCCTGCGCCAGCATGAACGTGTTGACCTGGATGCCCGACCGGCGACAGAGCGTCACTTCGCGATACGTCTCACTGAGGATGCGGGGATCGAGCCCGATTGGGTTCTTGTAGACGTGCCCCGGACCGACGGTTATCGCCGACGGTTTGCCGTCGGTGATCATGATGATTTGGCGCATGTCCTTCTTCTGCGCGAGTAGCAAGCGTCGCGCGAGCCGGAACCCTTCGGCGGTATTGGTGTGGTAGGGCCCGACCTGCGCCGTGGCCAGTTCGGCGAGCGGGATTTCCTCGGCGCTGTCGTGGAACAGAACGACCCTCAAAGTATCGCCGGGATACTGGGTTCGGGTGAGATGCGCCAGGGCGAGCGCGACCTTCTTGGCGGGCGTGAAGCGGTCTTCCCCGTAGAGAATCATCGAGTGCGAGCAGTCGAGCATCAGGACGGTGGCACACGACGAGCGATACTCCGACTGGTGCACGTGCAGATCGTCGTAGTCCAGGTTGAGGGGCACACCGAGCCCTTCCCGCTCGATCGCCTTCTTGAGCGTGGAGGGCACATCAAGGTTCATCGTATCACCGAACTCGTATTTCTTCGAGGCCGCTTCCGCTTCGACGCCCGTCGCCAACTCAGGGGTCTCGTGAGCGCCGAAGCTCGACTTGCCGACCGAGCCCAGTAAAGCCTTCAGCGTCTTGTAGCCGAGAAAATCGAGGCCCTTCTGCGTGAGGTTGAACTTGATGGAACGCGACGCGCCCTTACCGATGCTGCCCGGCCCCGTCACCGGTTGTCCTTCCGTCGGCATCTGCGGCAGCTGTTCCGTGGTCAGATAGCCCTCCTCGATCAATCGCTGAACGATATCGTCGAGCAGCTCCGCCAGCTGGCGCGCGCCCTCCTCGTCCGGCTCCTCGGCCAGCGCTTTCAGCATCTCGGGCGTAACCTGCCCGGTCTCCAACAGCTTCTGCAGGATCGCTTGCTTGAGCGCCTCGAGGTTGTCCTGCGGCTCGTCGGCCCCGAAGTCGCCCCAGAACGGGTGATAGTACGGTCCACCCGCGAACCCGCTCTGCAAAAGGAAGTCCGCGAGCTGATCGAGCAGCCCCTGCAGGTTGAGCGACTCGAGGAGATGCCCCTTGTACTTGGAGTAGGTGGTGAAACGCATGGCTAATCGCTCGAGTTCTACCGTTTGGAGTCGGCCCAAGTTAGCTTGTCCCGGTAACAGCTGACAACCTTCTCAGCCGGGACATCTCCGCTACATGTCCCGCGACACGGGAGAGCGTATGATCAGGGCGCGAGAGATCACTCTCATGTTGCTCACGGCGGCGATCATCTTCTTTGCCGGCCAGAATTTGCACGCGGTCGAAGTGGAATTCCTGTTCTGGAATTTTCAGGTGCCGCTGGCCTTGATCACGCTGGTCCCGCTGCTCACCGGGCTCGTCATCGGCGTCGCCGGTACGGCAATCAGGCTGGGCCGGCGCCGACGCGCCGCTGAGTCCGAGGTCGCCGGCGCGATCGAGTCGCCCGCCGAGGGCGAAGTCGAGTACGAGCCCGCAGAAGACGACGAGGCGCCCGCCGAGATTTGAGCCCCATGATGAGCGAACAGGCCGATATGCGCCTCAGATTCAGCAAGATCTCGGGAGCCGGGAACGACTTCATCCTGCTTAACGCCGCAGAAGCCGCGAAGGTGCCCGATCTCGGCGACCTGGCGCTGGAACTCTGTCGAAGGGGGACATCGGTAGGCGCCGACGGTCTTATAGTGGTGGGGCCCAGCGAGCGGGAGGACGCCGACGTCCGGGTTCGCTTCTGGAACCCGGACGGCAGAGAGTTCGGGACTTGCGGGAACGGTACGCGCTGCGCCGCCCGCTTCGCCGCCCTCGAGAAGCTGGCGGCGGAGCAGATGGTCATCGATACCGACGATGGCGATATCGAAGCTCGTGTCGCGGGTTCGGAGGTCGCGCTCCGCTATCGAATACGACCGACGATCGAGCTCGACCGCTCAGTAACCGGCGGCGACGGCGAGCGCACGGCACATTTCGTCGAGCTCGGCATCCCTCACCTCGTCGTCCCCTTGGACACGATGGAAGAAGGGCCCATCGAACGGCTGTGCCGACCGCTGCGCTCTGCACCCGAGCTCGGTCCTGCCGGCGCGAACGTCAACCTGGTCGAGGTCATCGACCGGCATCGCGTTCGCATTCGAACCTACGAACGCGGCGTCGAGGCGGAGACACTCGCCTGCGGCAGCGGCTCGATGTCCGCCGCTGTAGCTCTCTGCGCGGCCGGCCGCGTCGAGTCGCCGGTCGAGGTCACGACGAGGAGCGGTGACCGGCTCACCGTCCGCTTCCGACGCGAGGCCGACGGAGGCTTCTCCGATCTCGAGCTCGAGGGGCCCGCCCGCGTCGTGTATTGGGGTACGATCGACCGGGATCTGGGTGGCGACTGACTCGGGTAGGGGCCGGAGCCGGGGGACCGCTCGCTCCGGCCGACCCGGAGG
>JBDHKD010000125.1:0-5167 GCA_039586575.1 Gemmatimonadota bacterium
TCAGTGGCCACAGCTCGGAGGGTTCGGCGTCTTGGCTCCCTTCAGCAACTTCGGGGGCCAGGGGCCCGTGCCGGTGGGGAGCCTCGAGGGGTTCACCGCCTACGGGGCCTACGATATGGCGGGGAACGTGCGGGAATGGTGCTGGAACGAGACCCCACAAGGAAGGCTCATCCGGGGCGGTGCCTGGAACGACAACACCTACGAGTTCCGTAATGCTCGGCAGGCGCCGCCCATGGATCGGTCTGCCAGAAACGGGTTCCGGCTGGCCGTCTATCCCGACCCCGAAGCGGTGCCCGCGGCGGCGTTCGCCTTCCAACCTCTCAGTCTGCCGCGCGATTTCCGCACGCAAGAGCCCGTTGCCGATGCCGTCTTCGAGGTCTACAAGGAGCAGTTCTCCTACGACGAGACGGAACTGAACGCTCGTGTCGAGCAGCGCGAGGAAAGCCCGGGAGGGTGGATCTGGGAGAAGATCTCCTTCGACGCCGCCTACGGCGACGAGCGGGTGCTGGCCTACCTCTTCCTACCCGCCAACACGCCGCCTCCCTTCCAGACGGTCATCTACTTCCCCGGTAGCGCCTCCACCTGGATGCCATCGAGCGAGGGCCTGGAGAGCTACTACGAGTTCACCATGTTCCTCTCCTTCCTGGTGAGGAACGGTCGGGCTGTCCTCTATCCCGTCTACAAGGGGACCTTCGAGCGTGGAGGTCCGGCTTTCATGACCCTCCACGCCGGAGCCGAGTCGCACGCCTACACCGACTTCCTGACCCAGGTGGTCAAGGATTTCAGGCGCAGCGTCGACTACCTGGAGACCCGGCCGGACATCGACAGCGAACGGCTCGCCTATTACGGCATGAGCTGGGGCGGCGCGCTCGGCGCCATCATCCCGGCGGTGGAGGATCGGCTCAGCGCCAATATCCTGCTGGCGGGAGGTCTCGGCGGGCGTGGGAGGCCCGAGGCCCATGAGCTGAACTACCTGACCCGGGTCAGGAACCCGACCCTGATGCTGAACGGCAGGTATGACAACCTCTTCGACCTCGAGAGGCGGGTCAGGCCGATGTTCGACCTGCTGGGGACCCCGGCGGAGCACAAGCGGCTCATCCTCTACGACACCGACCACATCCCGCCGCGCAACGAGTTCATCAAGGAGACCCTGGCCTGGCTGGACCGCTACCTCGGGCTGGTGAGCCGATAGGAACGTTGCCCTGAGGGCTACCTCACGCCGCGCGACCGGCGATAGCGTCCCTCCAACCCTTCCACGCTTCGCAAGGTCCAATATACCGGAGCCCGGATAATGCCGTTCACCAGGCTGAAGATGGCCGTGGTGGCCCCGATCCCCAGGGCGATGGTGAACACAGCCACCCCGGTGATCCCGGGGCTACGCTTCATGACGCGGACGCCGACCCGCAGGTCCGTAAGCCAACTTGAAAACAGCGTGATGGATTCTCGTATGATGGAACCCGGATTCGGGTTCGGCAGGAAACGCGTTGTGCCTCTGGTCTCTTGAACACCCGGATGGATGTCAGGGTTGGAACGCGTATCGCAGGCAGAGCTTCCGAACGAGGGAGCACGTAGAGTATGTGCGACCGGGCGTGTGGCTCAAGTCCACACGCCCGGTGCTGAGGTTGGTTCTGAAGAGTTGAGCGTGCGATCCCCTACGGGACCGTCGCGGAATCGGAGGTCTCCAGGTTGTCCGCCGGATCATACGTGTAGCCACTCAGGATGAGATCCGTCACGCTGAACGTGAAGACGTCTCCACTCACCGCCTTCTGCTTGGAGGAATCCAAGGTCGCCACGCCGCTGCCGTCAGTGGTCGCACTGCCGGAGCCGATATCCGTCGAGTTATAGGTCCAGGAGCCCACGACCTCCACTCCTGAAATCGGCATATCGTCCTGATCGAGAACCGTCACCGTCACCCTGCCGAGATAATTCACTCCTAGTTGCACTATCGCCACGCTGATGTCGCCCACGTGAACGGAGAGCTGGGGGGGTGCGGTCGGCGTTGCCCAAGCTTCGTTCGATGGGGCGGACTCGTTGCCGCTCCAGTCTGTTGCCGTCACGACGTAATAGTAGGTCGTGCCACCGGTGAGTCCGGTATCGGTGTACTGGCTGCTGGTCAGGCCCTCGGCGATCAGGGCATGGCCGGACCCCGCCGTCTCCGAGCGGTAGACCGAAAAGCTCGCCCAGTCGGGGTCGGTCGTGTTGTCGTCCCAATCGAGCGAGACCGAGCCCGCACCGGCCGTCGCCACGAGCGAAGTGGGAGCCGCCGGCGGATCGGTGTCGGGAGGTCCGACCGGGCAGGTGTTGCCCGCGGTGTCGATGCACCCGGCCGTCTGCACGTTCGCCGTGGGATCGTAGACGAACCCGCTCGCGCTGACGTCGGTGACGGTGACGATGAACTGCCCCGACACAGATCTGTCCACCTTATCGGAGTCGAACTGAACCTCGCCGCCGCTGGTGGTCCCCGATTCGATGTCTGAGGTGAGCCCACTCCAACTCGCCGCTACCGTGGCGCCGCTGACCGGGTTGCCACCCTCGTCGACGATACTGATCACCGCCCTCGCATAATTCCACTTACCGGCCTTCCGCATCTCCATCGTGATGCCGCCGACATGGATTCCCGGCTCGGGGCCCGGATCGGTGGTGACATCGAGGGTTCCGCTGGCCGGCGACTCGTTACCGGCCGCGTCCAGAGCAGTCACGTGGTACGCATAGGTCGTCCCCGGGGCGAGCCCCGTGTCGGTGAACCAGGTCGTCGGTGCGGCGACCGTGCCTGCCACGGCGCCGTCGCGGAAGACCCGATACTCGGTTACGGCGACGTTATCGGTAGAGGCCGTCCAGCTGATCGAGACGGTCGTCTCGGTCTTCGAATCGAGGGTCGGCGTCCCCGGGGCGGTCGGCTCGACCGTGTCGAGTGTCGTTTCCGCGAGGACGGCGCTCAGCTCCGACTCGTTTCCGGCCTCATCCACCGCCGAGACCTGGAAGTCGTACGTCGTCGCGGGGACCAAGCCGACGGCGGTGTGATTGGTGCTCGACTCGCTGGCCACCACCTCGCCGTCACGGTAGATGTTGTAATAGGAGACGCCGACGTTGTCGGTCGAGGGGTCCCAAACCAGATCGATCGTCGTACCGGTTTGAGCCGGCGAGCTGAGATTCTGCGGCTGACTCGGTGGGGTGACGTCCGGTGCGGCGGCGGTCGTGAACGCGAAGGCGGTGGCGAACTCACCTGCGCCGAAGCTGTTGTTGCCGCGCACGTGCCAGTAGTAAGCGGTCTCGTAGAGCAACGTGCCGGGCGGCAGCGTGACCGTGGTCGCAGTCGCGTTGCTGGAGTAAACCACATCGACGAAGCCCGGATCTGTCGCCACCTCCAGGTCGAAGTCGTCGGCCGTGCCGGCCCATTCCAGGGTCGCTTCCAGCGGCACGTCGATCGCCCCGTCGGCCGGCAAGAGTAGGGTCGGCGGGTCGGGCGGCGCGCTGGCGGCGGCGGTGGTGAAGCTCCAGGCGGCGGAAAAGTCACTTGTGCCGTTGGCGTTCGATGCGTTGACGTGCCAGTAGTAGGTCGTCAGATGATCCAGCGCGCCCACGGCCACCGTGTACTCTGGGGTCGTGACGACGGCGGCGTCGACGATGTTGGCGAACGCCGCATCGCTCGCGACCTCGACCGCAAAGTTGTCGCCGTCGCCGGTCCAGATGAGGGTCGGCGTGAGACCGACATCCACAGCCCCGTCCGCCGGTGCCGTCAGGACCGGCGGGTCGGGCGGTTCACCGGTTCCGCTGTCGAACTCGAACGCGCCGATGTCGGGAGCCAGACCGGAATACGCTTCCGGTGGAAGATCCAGGACCGTCGTGCCCTGCCAGACATAGGACGCCGTGCCGGCGTCGATCGCCGGACTCCCCGCCTGTAGCTCGTAATTCGCGGTGAGCAGGGGATCGGCATAGACGGTGCTGCCGACGTCGACGTTCGACCCGCTGTTATCGGTCCCGTTGTTGAAGAACAGGTTGTAGGCCAGCTCGGACTGGCCGTCCACGTTCTTCACCGCGAGCACCGAGTGACCGACGAAAATGTTGTTCAGCACGACCGTGTTGTCGCCGCCGGTGATGCCATGACTGTTATTGACGAACGTGTTGTTGAAAATGTTGATGCGCTCGGGGATGCTGGCGGCGCGAAAGTCCTCGCTCGTCGTCGAGCCATCCATCATGCCGATGCCGACGTCGACGTTGTCGTAGATGTAATTGTGGCTGATCTCGAAAAAGCGATCGGTCAGCACGTCATACCAGATGAGCTGAATCCCATCTTCTCCGTTACCGTGGATCGCGTTCCGCGTGATGATGATGTTCAGCGTCGACCCGCTGTGGCTCTGCATGCGGATCTCGATGCCGTCGTCATTGTTGTTCCGGATGATGTTGTCCTGGATGACGATGTCGACGGAATTGTCGAGATCGATGCCGTCGTCGCTGTTGAGCTCGAAGATGCAATCCTGCACCAGACCACCGCTGCCGTCTTCGTAGTCCACACCGTCGCTGGTGTCCGTCACCCGGCAGTTCAACAGGTTGAACTTGGCGCGCGGCGTGATGCCGTCGTCGCTGTTCCGGATAGTGACACCCTGGATGGTAGGCCGCTCCTCAGCGCCGGACGGGATCGAGATCGTGTAGGAGCTATTGCCGCCGTCGAGGATCGTCGTGCTTATGTAACTCTCGTCGCCGGTAGTGAGGTAAAGCGAGCCCAGAGTGATCGCCTTGCTGATGGTGATCTGCTCGACGTAGACCCCGGGCTGCAAGAGGATCGTGTCACCCGAGCTCGCGGCATCGTGGGCCGCCTGAATCGTCGGATACTCTCCCGGAACGTTGAGCATCGCGAATTGCGGCGCCGGGATCGGGGCGGTCAGCTCCGGTTGAGTGGCGTCATCACAGGCAGCAAGAACCAGGGCGGCTAAGGCAGCGAGGGCGCAGCGTTTCATGGCGTTGGACCTCCAGCTAGGGACTTCTTACTCCGTCAGCGCCACAGCGGGTTGGTCGTCGGGCGGGTGCAGGCGGGGCGTACGAGAGGCGGGGCCACACGGGGGGCCGTCAATCAGCTTACCAAAATGCAACTCGCGGCGTGATCTCGCAAGCGTCAGTTATCACTCTCGGTCAAATCACTCCACCTGCATGGTCACCACGGGCTCCACCC
>JBDHKD010000012.1:0-62602 GCA_039586575.1 Gemmatimonadota bacterium
CTGACTCACTCACTGATCCACCGGTCTACTGACCCACTGACCCCTCCTCCTCCGGTTCATCGCCGAGCTCCAGATCCCGCTCGCGCTGCCGGCCCTGGCGATCGATGAGCACCTGCTTCACCCGCCCTTCCGATTCGATCAGCTCGTGTTCCGCGGCTCGGATGAGCTCCATACCCTCATCGAACAGCTTGAGCGCCTCCTCCAGCTCGAGGTCCTCGCGCTCGATCCGCCCAACGATCTCTTCCAGGCGGTTAATCGCCTTACCCAGACTGAGCTTCTTTGTCATCGGCGTCTCGGTCTTCCTCGCTCACGGCCTCAGTGCGCGCTCTCACGCGCCCGTCCTTCAGGCGCAGGTCGAATTCCGAACCCGGGTGAAACTCGGCGACGCTCCGCAGGATCCTACCGTCCTCGCCCACTGCCAGGGCGTATCCCCGCCCCAGCACTTCCATCGGACCCAAGGCGAGCAGGCGTTGCCGCAATCCATCGACGACCAGCTTGCGATGCTCGATCCGTCCACCCACGACTCGCAGCAGGCGCTCCTCGAGCCGCCCGACACGTTGCATACCGCGAACCACCCTATTGCGCAACGCCGTGCCGAGTCGCTCACCTGCTCCCGCGAGCGCCGCCCGCAGGCCGTCCCGCTCAGGCACCACGATCTCCGCCGCCGCTGACGGGGTCGGCGCGCGCCGATCGGCGACCAGGTCGGCCAGCGTCACGTCGGTCTCGTGGCCGACCGCCGAGACGACCGGTAGTGGCGACGCAGCAATCGCGCGCGCCACCCGCTCGTCATTGAACGCCCGCAGGTCCTCCAGGGTACCACCGCCGCGTCCAACGATGAGCACCTCAGGGCGCGCCGCGCTCCCGGCCTGGCGGAGGGCCGCCACGATCGACCCCGGCGCCTCGTCGCCTTGCACCCGCGCGGGAAAGACCAAGACATCGACCCAGGGGGCGCGACGGTGGATAATCGATACGATATCTCGGATCGCGGCACCTTCAGGCGATGTCACGACGGCAACGCAGGACGGGTAGTCCGGCAAAGGCCGCTTGCGGGCAGGATCGAGCAGCCCCTCGGCCTCGAGCTTAGCGCGAACTCGCTCGAGCGCGAGCCGCCACAGGCCCTCGCCTTTAGCGGCCAGCTCACGGACGACAAACTGATAACGGCCTGCCCGCTCGTAGAGCGTCAGGTAGCCGAAGGCATGCACCGCCATACCCTCCGGCGGTTGGGTGGGCAATCGAGCGGCGGCTTCACGCCACATCACGCAGCCGAGCTGCGCGCGTTTGTCCTTGAGTGTGAAGAAGCAGTGGCCGGCCGGGTAGCGCTTGAAGCCCGATACCTCGCCGGCCACCCAGAGCGGCGGCAGAGAGCCTTCGAGAAGTTCGCGCGCCAGCGCGTTTACCTGGCTGACGCTCCAGACCTGTGGTACTCGATCGCTCCCGCTGGCGCGCGCGTTTGCCGCCTGAAAGAACAGCTCGTGATTCACGAAACGCCGGAAATCTCCCGCGCCGCCTGGATACAGTTGGTCAGCAGCATGGCGATGGTCATGGGACCGACGCCGCCCGGCACCGGCGTGATCGCCTTGGCGATCTCCGCCACCTCGTCGTAAGCCACATCGCCGACCAGGCGGTAGCCTTTCTCGGTGCTCGGGTCGTCCACACGGTTCACGCCCACATCGATCACCACCGCGCCCGGCTTGACGGCGTCCGCCTTGACGAACTCGGGCACACCGATGGCCGCCACCAGGATGTCGGCCTCGCGAAGCACGGCGGGCAAGTCGGGAGTGCGACTGTGGGCGAGGGTCACGGTCGCGTTCCCGCCCTTCATCTTTTGAGCTAGCAGGACCGCCAGCGGTTTGCCGACGACGTTCGACCGACCGATGATCGCCACACGTTTCCCCGCTGGATCATTGCCGGTCCTCATCAGCAGCTCGACGACTCCGGCCGGCGTCGCGGGACGGAAGGCGGTAGGGTCGCCGATCACCATGCGACCCACGCTGACCGGATGGAAACCGTCGACGTCCTTTTGCGGCGCGATCCGGAAAATGATGTCGCGCTCCTCGATCTGCGGCGGCAGCGGCAGCTGCACGAGGATGCCGTGAACCGAGTCGTCGCCATTGAGCCGGTCGATCACCGCCTCGAGCTCCTCCTGTGTCGTCTCCTCCGGCATCTTGATGACCTCGGACTTGATGCCCGTCTCCTCGCACGCTTTCGCCTTCATGCGAACGTAGACGCCGCTGGCCGGATTCTCACCCACCAGCACGACGGAGAGCCCCGGGGTGACGCCCTTCGCCCGGAGCTTTTCGACGGCGTCCTTGACTTCCCCGCGGATTTCCGCCGCAATCTGTTTACCATCGATTACCTCAGCCACCCTCGTCACTCCTCTTTGTGATCCAAGTCGACTCGTTCGATGTGAGTCGCGTGGCCCGAGCCAGGATCGACATCGACGATCACGCCCTGGAGCTTCAATTCGTCGTCCGCCGGCTCGAGGCGAACCCTGCGGCCCAGGGCCGCCCGCTGGATCGCCTGCTTCGCGACATAGCCGATCACACCGCCGTGGGCGCCCGTCATCCCCAGATCGGTCACGTACGCCGTGCCGCCGGGAAGGATGCGGGCGTCGGCGGTCGCCACGTGTGTGTGCGTGCCGACAATCGCGCTGACGAGACCATCCATGTAGCGGGCGAAGGCCTGTTTCTCAGCCGTCGCCTCGGCATGGAAATCGATGACGATGATATTGGTCTCCGCTCGCAGCTCGTCGACCAGCGCGCGACCGACCCGAAACGGATCGTCGATCGCCGGCATGAACACGCGTCCTTGCAAGTTCAGTACCGCCACGCGGGCGGATGCGAGCTCGACGATGTGGGAGCCGCTACCGGGGTTTTCCTGGGGATAGTTAGCGGGTCTCAGCAGGCGGTGTTCCGATTCCAGCAGCGTCACACCCTCATAGCGGTCCCAGATATGGTTGCCGGATGTGACGACATCGACGCCCAAACTGAGGAGATCCGCCACCGTGTTTGCCGTCACCCCGAAGCCGCCCGCAAGGTTCTCGCCGTTGGCGACCACGACGTCGATCTTCTTGTGCTTGCGCAGGCGCGGCAAGAGCGCCTGGACAACCTGACGCCCAGGCCTGCCCACCAGGTCGGCGATGAAGAGGATTCTCATATGCAGGATGCCCGCCGCGCAGGCGCGGCGAGCGGCTGGCCGCCGGTCGTGCCTGCGCCGGCTCTAGCGAGCGAAATCGACGGCTCGCGTTTCCCTAACGACGACGACCTTGATCTGTCCCGGGTATTGCAACTCCTGCTCGATGCGCCGAGCGGTCTGCTCGCTGAGCACCGCCATCTCCTCGTCGGAGACGGCCTCCGGCGTGACCATGACGCGGACTTCGCGGCCGGCCTGGATGGCGAAGCACTTGGCGACGCCCTCGAACGAAGTAGCGATCTCTTCGAGCTTCTCGAGCCGTTTCACGTAGGCCTCGAACGACTCACGGCGCGCACCGGGCCGCGCTCCCGAGATCGCGTCGGCCGCGGTGAGCAAGAACGTCTCGGGGTAGCGCGCAGGTTCCTCGCCGTGATGGGCACGAATCGCGTTCAGCACGGGGTCGGCTTCGCCGCAGCGCTTGCACAGCTCGTAGCCCAATTCGACGTGAGTGCCTTCGTGCTCGTGAGTCATGCCTTTACCGATATCATGGAGCAAGCCCATGCGCTTCGCCATGGCGGCGTCGAGGCCGAGTTCGGCGGCCATGCTGCCGGTCAAGCGGGCGACCTCTTTCGAGTGTTGGAGCTGGTTCTGGCCGTAGGAGGTCCGATACCTCATGCGGCCGAGCGTTTCCATGATATGGTGATGGAGGCCGTGGATACCCAATTCGTAGCAAGCCTCCTCGGCCGCCTCTTGCATGCTCTGCTCGACTTCTTTTTTCGCCTTATCGACGACTTCCTCGATCCGGCCCGGGTGGATACGGCCGTCGGCGACCAGCTTCTCCATCGCGATGCGGGCGATCTCGCGGCGGACGGGATCGAAGGCCGAGAGGATAACCGCCTCGGGCGTGTCATCGACGATCACGTCGACGCCGGTAGAACTCTCGAACGCGCGGATGTTGCGGCCCTCACGCCCGATGATCCGGCCTTTCATCTCGTCGTTCGGCAGAGGAACCACGGAGACGGTCGCCTCGGCGGCCTGGTCGGCGGCGATCTTTTCGATCGCGAGAGCGACGATGTTGCGGGCTTCCCGCTCGGCACTTCTCGTCGCCTCCTCCTTTATCAGGCGAACGGTCTTGGCCGCTTCGCCGCGCGCCTCTTCCTCCATCAGGCGCATCAACTCGCGTTTGGCCTTCTCCGCCGACATCCCGGCCATACGCTCGAGCCGACGGTTCTGCTCGGCGACCAGATTCTTATACCGGGTGTGGTTTTCCTCGACGGCCGCCTCCTGCTCCTCCAGCTGGGCGGCGCGCTGGTCGAGCTGTTCGTGCTTCTGGTCGAGCAGCGAGTACTTGCGGTCGAGCATGCTCTCCCGATCATCGAGACGTCGCTCCGTCCGCTCTATCTCGCCACGTCGCTTGGCCAGCTCCCCCTCCCAGCTCTCCTTCGCCCGGAGGATCTCCTCCTTGGCCGCCAGCTCCGCGGCGCGCTTCACGTTCTCGGCTGCCGCTCGCGCATCCTCCACGCTACGCGCCGCGTCTTTCTCGGCACGTTCCCGCAGATGCTTGAGGTGTCCGAACTCGAATCGCCGCACAAGGAAGTAGGTGACGGCCGACCCGATGAGCGCCCCGGCCACCACGGCGATTAGGGCAACGATCACGTCCACGACATATCTCCTCTATCCGGTCCGGGACCGTCGGAGCGGCCCGAACACAAAAAGCGGCAAGGCCCTAGACCCTGCCGCTGGAAACCACGCGCTAGCCGGAAACAGATCAGCTGCCGGCACCGATGCCGGCTATCAAAGGTCGAGCTACCGTCTGACGGTTCTAAAGGCGCTCACCCAGTAGATACCACCGGGTGTAAAGAGGACTGAGACCATCGAACGGGTTCGATCACTATGCGAAACTGCTTCCTGAGCGATAATTGCCATTTCCCAGACAGCCAGAGGGCCGAATGGGATAATAGACTACTGCGTGAGGATTTGGCAAGCTAGTCGCCGGCGCCCTGCTCGAGGACGGCACCGATTTCGGCCACGAGGCGCTCGGCCCGTTTCTCGGCCAGCCCCTTCACGACATCGACGCCTTCGCGCATGCGGAACAGCTGGTCGGTGACGGCGAGGGCAGTGAGAATGGCGATCTTCTTCTGGTCCACCACGCCGCTCTCCTCGCGGATCTCCTTGGCAGTGCGGTCGACGTGCTGGGCCACACGCCGCATGTAGTCGGTGCTGGTCTCGGACTTGAGAGTGTACGTCTCGCCGAGGATCTGCACCTCGACCATTTCCTTGCCACCGCTCGCTTGTTCACTCATCGGGCATCCTCCAGAAACTCCACCTCGCGGGCCAGCTTCTCGGCCTGCAGGCGGCCCGCCTCCAGCTGCTGCCGCATCTGCTGGTTCTCGGCGCGCAGCCGCTCGAGCTCGGCGGCCGCCGCCGGGCCATCGAGCTCACCACCGACCTGACCCAGATTGTCGACGACCTCCTGCAGGCGTCGCCGCTCTGCCTCTGAGGCGTTGGCGCGCTCGCGCCAGACCTCAAGCTGACGCAGCGCGCGCCGCACCGCCGCCTCGAGGGCATCGAGCTTGGGGAACTCGATGGTGGGTTTACGCTCCTCGGATCCCGACATTGAGCTTCTCCTGCAACGCGGAGGTGATCTGGGTCACGGCCCCGTCGACTTCATCGTCTGTTAGGGTACGATCCGGCGCGCGGAATCTCAAGCGCCAGGCCACTGAGCGGGTGTCTGCGGGCAGGCTCTCACCCTCGTAGACATCGAAGACCGTCAGGCACTCGAGGCTCGCTGGGGCCGCCTCCCGGATCACGGTCCCGAGCTCCACCGCGAGAACGCTCTTCTTGACGAGGAGCGCCAGGTCGCGCTCGACCGCCGGATAGACCGGCAGCGCTGCGTAGGCCACGGCCTGGCGCGGGACGACGACGAGCTCGACCTCGAGTCCCCAGACCGCGCCGGCCCAGCGGGGCGCCTCGACGCTCTGGGCTGGGAGGCGGCCGCCCCACCCCAGCGTCCGGCCGTCGGGCGCGATGACGGCAAGCGCCAGCTCCAGGCTGCCCGAGTCCGCCTGAGGGTCGACCGGCCGCACTTCGGCGCCGGGCGCCGCCTGGCCGGCCAGGGTAGCGAGTAGCCACTTGAGGTCCCAGACGTCCCATTCCTCATCCGACCCGGCCCAGTGGGAGGGGGTGCGCTGCCCGGTCCAGGCGGCGGCGACCCGGATGCTCTCCGCGGGCGTCGGGCCCTCGGCGGCGCTGAAGGCGGTCCCGATCTCGAACAGCCGAACATCCTTCTGGCCGCGTGCGAAATTGTACTCCACGCGATGGACGAGTCCGGTCAGCAGATCGCGACGCAGGTGGTCCTCTCGTTCGGAAAGCGGGTTGAGCAGGCGAACGTCTCCCTCGCCGGCCGGGGCGAACGGGTTCGTCTTCGCTTCGAGAAATCCGGCCCCGATCAGCGCATCCCTGAGGCGGTGCGACAGATCCGCGTAGCTGTCGTCTCGCAGGGTGGTGGGCCGGAAGTCCTGCATCGCGTCGGGGAACTTGTCGTAACCGTGTCGGCGGGCGACTTCTTCGATCAGGTCGACCTCGCGCTCCACATCGGGCCGCCACGCCGGTACCTCGACATCCAGAGCGTCCCCCTTCCCCTCACGAACCTCGAAGCCGATGGGCTCGAGGCAACCTCTTATCGTGTCGGATTCCAACTCGACGCCCAGTAGATGAACCACCCGCTGCAGCCGCAGGCTGACCGTCCGACGGCGCGCCGGCTTCGGGTTCACATCGATCGGCGTGCCATCGACCGCGCCGCCAGCCAAGGTCAGGATGAGGTCGATCAGCCGTTGCATGGCCCGCGGCAGGCCGTCGGGGTCGATGCCCCGCTGAAAGCGGTAAGAAGCATCGGTGTCGAGGGCCAAGCCCTTGGCCGCGCGACGGACCCGCTTGGGATCGAAGTAGGCACACTCGAGGAACAGGTCCCGCGTCTGCTCGGTGACCTCGGTCTCCTCTCCGCCCATCAGACCCGCCATCGCCGTCGGCAGCTCGGCGTCGGCGATCACCAGCATCTCGGGCTCGAGGTCGCGCTCCTTTCCATCCAGGGTTCGGAGCGTCTCACCCGTGCTTGCCCTGCGGATCACCACCGCCGGGCCAGCCAGGGTCGCCAGATCAAAGGCGTGCAGGGGCTGATTCAGCTCGTGCAGCACGTAATTCGTGGCGTCGACTACGTTGTTGATCGGCTGCTGGCCGATGGCGCGTAGCCGGTTGGCGAGCCATTCGGGTGACGGGCCGACCGTGACGCCGCGGATCACGGCACCCAGGTAGCGCGGGCAGCCTTCCGGGTCCTCGATCCGCACGGTCACACCGGCGGTCTTGCCCTCCGTCGCGACCCGCTCGAGCGCATACTCGGCGCGGACATGGCCACTGAAGTCCGGAAGCCGCAGGTCGGCCTCACCGCCGGGCGCCAGCTCACGGGCGATGCCCCAGTGGCCCAACAGATCCGGGCGATTCGCTGTCACATCGACGTCGAGCCGATAATCGTCCAACTCGAGCGCCTCGAGCAACGGCTGTCCCGGCGTGAACTCGCCGTGGAGCAGCATGATGCCGGCAGCATCGCGGCCGATGCCCAGCTCGCGCTCCGAGCAGAGCATCCCATCGCTGGACTCGCCGCGCAGCTTCACCTTCTTGATCAGCTGGCCGCCCGGCAGCGCCTGGCCCGCCCCGACGTACGGGTAGTAGCCACCTTCGACGACGACCGGGGCGCCGGTCACGACCCGCACCGGCTCGTCGCGGCCGATATCGACCTGGCAGATGACCAGGCGGTCGGCGCTGGGATGCTTGTCCACCTGGAGCACGTGGCCGACGACCAGTTCTGCCAGATTCTCACCGAGCCACACGACCTCGTCGACCGGCACGGCGGTGTAGGTCAGCCGTTCGGCGAGCTCCGCCGCCGATTCTTTCAGCGCAGGCGCTAGCGATTTGAGCCAGCGGTACGAAACGTTCATGGCTAAGCGCGCCCGAACTGTTCGAGGAAGCGCACGTCGCTCTCGTAGAGCAGCCGGATGTCCGGGATTCGGTAGCGCAGCATGGCGATCCTGCCAACACCCATCCCGAAGGCGAAGCCGGTATAGCGCTCGGAGTCATAACCGACGTTATCAAAGACCGCGGGATCCACCATTCCGGCCCCCATGATCTCGATCCAGCCGGTGCCCTTGCAGGCCGAGCAGCCGTCGCCGTGGCACAACAAGCAAGAGACATCGACCTCCGCCGACGGCTCGGTGAACGGGAAGAAGGATGGCCGAAAGCGGGTCGCCGTATCCTCGCCAAAGAACCGGTGCACGAAGTAGCTGATGCTGGCCTTGAAGTCGACGAAGCTGATCCCCTCATCGACCGCCAGCCCCTCGATCTGCTCGAAGGCCGGGGCGTGTGAGGCATCGAACGGGTCACGTCGATAGACAACGCCCGGCACCACGATGCGGACGGGCGGCTCGGCCCTCTCCATCACCCGCGCCTGCACCGGCGAAGTATGCGTGCGCAGCACCATGTCGTCGGCCAGGTAGAAGGTGTCCTGCTCGTCTGCTGCGGGGTGATCGAGTGGTGTATTGAGGGCGGTGAAGTTGTACCATGTGGTCTCCGCCTCGGGTCCCCTGGCCCGCACGAAGCCCAGCTCTCGGAAGATGCCGCAAACCTCGTCGGTGACAAGCGTGCAGGGGTGGCGGGCGCCAGGCCAGCGCGGGCGGCCGGGCAGCGTGAGATCGACCCCGACCTCGAGCATGCCGGTCGTCGCGCTCAGCTCCTCGGCCCTGGCGTCCAGCAGTTCTTGGAGCCGGCTCTTGACGCGATTAGCCTCGGCGCCGGCCGAGCGCCGCTCAGCCTGCGGCAGCTCACCGACGCTGCGGAGTATCTGGGTGAGGCGCGCCTTGCGACCCAAGTACTCGATTCGCACCCGTTCGAGCTCCTCGGGAGCGGAGGCGGCGTTGATGGCCGCACAGCCCGAATCCTCGAGCTCGCGTAGGCTGGACAGGAAATCCTGCATCACGGGAGTCGCGCTACTTGGCGTGAGCTTCCTTCGCCACCGCTACGAGGTCACTGAAGACGCTCGGATCCCTGACGGCGATATCGGCCAGCGTCTTGCGATTGAGCTCGACGCCGGCGGTTCGCAGCCCGGCCATGAAATGCGAGTAGGTCATGTCATGCTGGCGGGCGGCCGCGTTGATGCGTGTAATCCACAGTCTCCGAAAATCGCGTTTGCGGTTGCGACGGTCGCGGTAGCTGTAGCTCCAGGCTCGCTCGACAGCACCCTTGGCGGTCTTGTAGAGCTTGGAGCGCCCGCCGCGATAGCCTTTCGCAAGCTGGCGTATCTTCTTTTTCTTCCTGTGTCGTGCGACCTGATTCGTGACCCGAGGCATCTATAACTCCTTTCTACGTCGTGATCGCAGACGGCGCGCGCCGTATACCATCACGAACCGAGCATACGTTTCACTCGCTTCTCATCACTCGCGGCGACGAGCGCCGGTCGGCGCAGGCGACGCTTACGCTTGCGCGACTTCTTCTCCAGAATGTGGCTCTTGTATGCCCGACGGCGCTTCAGCTTGCCACTGGCGGTCTTTCGGAACCGCTTGGCAGCGCCCCGGTGCGTCTTCATCTTCGGCATCGGAACTCCGTTTGTTGGCTACGTTTGTCGGTACTGGCTACGTTGCGGCCTGGTGTCGCTTCGGTGACAGCAGCATCGTCATGTTGCGGCCTTCCATCCGGGCGTCTTCTTCGATCTGACCCACGTCGGAGAGCATCCCGGCGAAGTGATCCAACACTTCCTTGCCCAACTCCGAGTGGCTCATCTCGCGGCCGCGAAACCGCATTGTCAGTTTGACCTTGTTGCCTTCGCCCAGAAAACGGCGAGCATGCCCCGCCTTGAAGTTGAGATCGTGATCCTCGATCTTCGGGCGGAGCTTGATCTCCTTCACCTTCACCTGGTGCTGTTTCCTCCGAGACTCGCGCGCTTTACGCGCTTGCTCGTACTTGTATTTCCCGTAGTCCATGATCCGAACTACGGGCGGGCGGGCCAACGGCGCCACCTCTACCAGATCAAGGCCCCGGTCCTCGGCCACAGCACGGGCCTCATCAATCGAGACGATCCCTATCTGCTCGCCTTCCACGCCAACCAATCTGACCGGACTGATCCGGATCTGGTCGTTCACGCGGGGCTCGTTTCTATCGATAATCGCGCTCCCTTCGCTAAGGTTTCCAGGTGCCAGCAACAAGAAACGATGGACCGAGCCGGCATCCCGCCGGCCGCGGATCGATCGGACCAAGCGACACGAGATGCTCTTGCTCAGACCCGGCGGCACCGCACGTTATGGTGCGGGCCGAAAGGTGGACGGTCTCCATCAAACCGCCGCTTTCCTCATTGTGACCGGGAAACTTGGGAAAACGGTGCCAAATGTCAACGGGCCCGCTTCCAGGCGGGGCTCGTGGCTAACCCAGCGCGCGGCTACGGTCCTCCTCGGCTAGCTGTTGGACGAACTCGGCCACGGGCATGACGACCTGCTTCTTTTCCGACCCGCGTCTCCGTACAGCGACGGTACCGGCATCGGCTTCCCGCTTCCCGACCACGGCCAGGTAGGGGATCTTCTGCAACTCGCCGTCGCGGATCCGGTAGGACAGGGTCTCGGACCGGTCGTCGAGCTCGGCCCGCAAGCCGGCTTCGTGTAAGGCCTCCTGGACCGAGCGGGCGGCGCCGGCCAGCTCGTCGGAGACCGGCAAGACCTTGGCCTGCACCGGTGCGAGCCAGACCGGGAAGGCGCCGGCGAAGTGCTCGATCAGGCCTCCCACGAAGCGCTCGAAGGTGCCGTAGATGGCACGGTGGATCATCACCGGCCGGTGCTTCTGGTTGTCCGCCCCGACGTAGTTGAGGTCGAAGCGCTCGGGCAGCACGAAATCGAGCTGGATGGTGGAGCCCTGCCACTCGCGGCCGATGGCGTCGAGGAACTTCACGTCGATCTTCGGACCGTAGAAGGCGCCGCCGCCCTGATCGACGGCATAGGTCAGACCGCGCCGCTCGATGGCCGCCTTGAGGGCGTCTTCCGCCTCGTCCCAGACCTCGTCGGCACCGATCCGCTTCGCCGGGCGGGTGGCGAAGTCGAGGCGATACCGGAGGCCGAAGGTGCCGTAAATGAAGTCGACCAGGTCGAGCATCGCGTAGATCTCGTCTTCCACCTGGTCGGGCCGGCAGAAGATGTGGGCGTCGTCCATGGTCAACCCGCGAACGCGCAGCATGCCGTGGAGGGTGCCGGACTTCTCGTTCCGGTAGTCGCTGGCGATCTCGGCGTAGCGGACGGGGAGATCGCGGTAGCTGCGCTGCCGCGCGTCATAGATCGCCATGTGAGCGGGGCAGTTCATCGGCTTGACCCGGTAGTTGTCCTTCTCCCCCTCCATCTCCATCGCGGGGAACATCACCTCCGAGTAGGCCTGCAGGTGCCCCGACCGCCGGAAGAGTCGCTCGCGAGAGATATGCGGTGTGTAGACGAAGTCGTAGCCGCGTCGCAAGAGCTCGTCCTCGAGGAACCGGCGAAGGACGAACTGGACCATCGCGCCCTTGGGGTGCCAGTGAATGAGGCCCGGCCCCACGTCCTCCTGGATGCTGAAGAGGTCGAGCTCTTTGCCGAGCACCCGGTGATCCCGCTTGCGCGCCTCTTCCAGCCGCCGCAGGTATTCCTCGAGATGCGACTTCTCGAAGAAGCTGGTCGCGTAGATGCGCTGGAGCATCGGGCGCCGCTCGTCACCGCGCCAGTAGGCGCCCGCCGCGTGCAGGACCTTGAAGTGCTTCACCCGGCCGGTGGAGGGCAGATGTGGCCCGCGGCAGAGGTCGAGGAACTCGCCGTCGCGGTAGACGGAGATAACGTCAGCTTCGGCGATCTCCTCCAGGCGCTCGAGCTTATAGGCGTCGTCGGCGAACAGCTTCTCGGCCTCGACGCGCTCGACCTCGCGCCGCACGAAGCTGTCATCTGCGGCCACCACCTCCGCCATCCGCGCCTCGATCTTCTCGAGGTCCTCGGGTGTGAAGGGCTGCTCAACGTCGAAGTCGTAGTAGAAGCCCTCGGCGATCGGCGGGCCGAAACCGATCCCGGCGTTCGGCCACAAGCCCCTGACCGCCGTGGCCAGCACGTGGGCCGCCGAATGTCGGAGGACGTAAAGCGCGTCCTCGTCGTCGTCGTCTTCGAAGAGGAACCGGATAGACCCGGGTCGCTCGACCGGCCGGGCGAGATCGATGATCTCGTCGTCCAGCTTGGCGGCGATCGCCCGCTCGGCGACCTCGCCGTCGATCCGCTCCGCCAGCTCGCGGGCCGAGATACCGTGCTCGACCTCTACCTCGGAGCCGTCCTGGAGCACCAGCTTCAGCTTTCCCGCACTCACTTTGACCCACCGGTGATTCGAGGAAAAAACCGGGGCGCCCGCGGATACGGCCCGGGGGCGCCCGCCACGAAGCGAATTGTGATTGGGGAATCTGGAGGTGTCAAGTCGTTGGGAATTCTCGTATTCTCGAGAACCCCCTGAGCAAGTCTTGTCTGATCCTTCCCCTGTTCCCATTCTTCCGAACCGTCAACGGAGGAAGAGCCGTGAAGGTTGCGTGTGCGCAGTTCCAGCATGTGGGTGAGAGGGAGAAGAGCATCGCGAAAGCCCTCGAGTGGGTCGAGCGCGCCGCCGGGGCGGGCGCCGGCTTGATCGTCTTTCCGGAGCTGGCCTTCGACTTCTTCTTCCCGCAGGTTCGGGCCGACGCCAGCTACTTCGATTGGGGCGAGCCGATCCCGGGACCGACGACCGAGCGTTTCCAGGCTGCGGCGGCCAAGCACGGGATCGTCACCGTGATCAACGTGTTCGAGCGCGCGGCGCCGGGCCGCTATTACGACGCCTCGCCGGTCATCGACGCCGACGGTGCGCTCTTGGGTGTGAGCCGCATGCTCCACATCGCCGAGGAGCCCGGATACAACGAGAAGTTCTACTACTGGCCGGGCGATAGCGGCTGGCCGGTGTACGAGACGAAGGCGGGCCGGCTGGGCGTGGCCATCTGCTATGACCGACACTTCCCGGAGCACTTCCGGGCGCTGGCCCTGGGCGGCGCCGAGCTGGTCGTCGTGCCCACCGCCACCTCGATGTCGGAGCAAGCGTTCCGCGACGTGTGGGAGATCGAGATCCAGGCAGCCGCCGTGGCGAACCAGATTTTCATCGCCGTCGCCAACCGCGCCGGTATCGACGGCGAGCTGAAGTTCTTCGGCGAGAGCTTCATCGCCGGCCCGGACGGGATGATCGTGGCCAAGGCGGCGGCAGACGAAGAGGAACTGCTGATCACCGAGATCGACCGCGGTGTCATCGAAGTGACGCGCCGTCACGTACCGTTCCTGCGCGATCTCAGAAACGATCTCTACGGTCCGCGCTAGGCGGCGCGGGCCACGGCCGGGTGGCCGGGGCGAGCGGATTGCGCTCCCGCGGATTAGGGACTAGCTTAGCGATTCCCTGCCACTGAAAAACGCCGACGCGTCTTTTCCCCCGCTGCCCAAGGTGTTGGGGCTTCTACACTTATGCCAGCAGGCCAGCTGCAGCGCGTATCGAGAACCCTTCGCCGGTTGGCGCTCACCGCCGTTCTACTGGGCGCCTTCGCCCTTCCAACCCATGGCCAGGTGACGGTAGGTCTCTCCGGGTTTGCCGGCGGCTTCGTGCCGATTGGTGACTTGTTCGACGAGGTGCGGCTGGCGGGCCGGATCGTATCGAATGTGGGACAGCAACCCGGTATCACACTGGGCGGTCGCGTCACAGTGTGGATGTCGCGGTTCGCTGTGGATGCGGAGGCGGGTTACGCGTTTTCCAAGGTGGATCTTCCACAGGAGATCGTCGACCTCGGCCTGGACGATGGCGCCGGGGCGTTCGTCGGCTCGCTCAACGTCATCTATGTGTTGCACGAGGAGCCGTTCAGCCCGCTACGCATCTATGTTTCGGGCGGTGGCGGTATCGTGAGCCGGAGCGGTGCTTTCTTCGACATCTTCGAAGGCACGACTGACCTGGCAGGCACGCTGGGCGTGGGGGTTCGCTACGGACTGAGCCGGGTGACGCAGCTACGATTCGATCTACGGGACTACATATCTTCGTTCGCGCCGACGCGAGGGACGGAGCAGTTCGACTCGAAGCTGCAGAACGATGTAGTCGCGACGATCGGCTTGGAGTTCGTTTTCGCACCGGCCCTCTAGTATGGTCACCGCTCGGCACGCAGCAAGCGCCAGCCTGCGGCCGTCCGCTCGAAGAGCATCTCCAGGGATTGATCCGTCCGCCGCCGGTCACCGGTTCGCCGCAGCTCATAGCTCATGCTCAGCCTGACCTGAAGTCGGGCGTCGTCGTCGCGGATGTCCTCGTTCAACAGGTCGATAGACACCGAGATGTTGTCGGCGTTGCTGAACCAGTAGTTGTAGAGCTCGGCATCGGCTTCAGGAACGGTTCCCCTGTAGACGTCGCGTGCCAGCCCGACGAGGTCGGCGGCCTCGAGGGATTGACGGTAGCGCTCGAGGAGCGCGGCGATCGCTTCCCGCGGTGTCACCGGAGGCGGCTCGGCCGGCTGCTCACCGGGACCGACGGCCCCGAGGCTGTCCTGGCCCGCCGTCGCTTCGTCGGCGGCCGCCGCAGCCGCGTCCTGCAACTCCTGCAGGCGACGCTCCGCCTGTCGCTCCAGCAGCTCGAAGTCCTCCTTTACGGTGGCAAAGATCATCGCGGCCGTGATCAGGCGCCCGTTTCCCAGATCGCTCTGACCGCCGGCGAGCAGGCTGTCGGCCTGGGCGAAGGCCAGCCCAAAGATCGTATCGGCGCCCGCCGCCCGCGCCGCCGCCCGCGCCTGCTCCGCCTCCCGCCGAGCACGCTCCGCCTGCGCGCGATCCTCCGACCGCTCGTCGCGTCCCTCTGCGGGCGGCTGCCCGGCGGGCACGACGGCCGGCAGGACCCCAGGGTCAGCCGCCCCTTCCGCCTGGCCACTCGTCTGCGCCGAGTCGAGCACGCCGGCGCCGACCGGCTGAGGCCGTCCATCGTTGGTGGCCGGTAGGCTGATCTCCTCGAGGGTTGGGCCGCCATCGCGCTCCCCGCTCCCATACCGTATCGCGAAGCTGCCGGCAGCGGCCGCCAGCCCCGCAACGCTGATCAGCGCGGCCCAGCGGCCCCAGCGGGCTGGCCCGCGCCTCCGACGTGTGGCAGGTTGGGCGGCCGGCTTGGCGGTGCGCTGGCCCGGCCTGGTTCCCAACGCCCGGAGCATCGCGTCCATGTCGGGGAACCGCTCGTCCGGGCTCTTGCGGATGGCCCGCTCGATCGCCGCGCGCAGGTCTTCCGGAACGTCCGCTCGCACCTGGTCGAGAGGCTCGGGATACTCGTGCAGGTGCTTGTAGACGAGTCCGGCCAGGGAGTCGGCGGTGAATGGAAAGCGACCGGCCAGCATCTCGTAGCCGACGAGCCCGAGCGAGTATTGGTCGGCACGACCGTCGATGTGATCCGCCTCACCGCACTGCTCGGGCGACATGAAGTAGGGTGTCCCCATCATATCGCCGGGACGCGTGAGCGTCGTCGCCGCGCCCAGCGCCTTGGCGATCCCGAAGTCGGTCAGCAACAGCCGGCCGTCCCGACTGCCCTCGAGCAGCATGTTCTCCGGTTTGATGTCGCGGTGGATGACGTCGCGGCCGTGCGCGTAGGCGAGCGCGTCAGCCGCCTCGCGCAGGTAGCGGCGGCAGAGCCCGATCTCGAGCTGTGGGGTCTGCGCGAGAACCTGGCGCAGGCTCGGCCCCGCCACGTAGGGCATGGTGAAAAAGTGAAGGCCGTCGCGCTCCGAGACCTGGTAGACGCCGACGATGTTGGGGTGGTTGAGACCGCCAGCGGTGCGCGCCTCGCGCTGAAATCGCTCCACGACTTGTGCGTGCTCCGAGAGCGCCGGTGGCAAAACCTTCAGAGCGACGCGGCGGTCGAGCGCGATCTGTTGCGCCAGGTACACGCGCCCCATGCCGCCACGCCCGAGCTCACGGATGATCTTGAACTCGCCGGCGGTCGCCGCCCGCAACCGATCGAGCAGGCCCGTCGGGTCGGAGGCGGATGAGGCGAGCAGCTCATCGTCCTCACGGCCGGGAACCGGTTTGCCACAGGCCGGGCAGAAGAGGGTGTCTCGAGAGAGCTCTGTGTTACACTGAGAGCACGTGTCCATCAACGAAACGTATCCAGCGGACGCGTTCTCGGGAACCTGAGCTCGCGGGGGAGCAGCGCAGCTAAGTTACTCTTGTGTGTGTGGTTATACAAGAAAGGGCCAGCACGTCTGGACTATCGCTGATCGAGCTCGACGAGCTGCCAGCCGGACGGGCCTTCGGCGAGCGTCATCCGTAGCTTCAAGGTGTACTTCTGAGAGCGTTGCGTCCGCGCCAGGACGTAGCGCATGGCGAAATCGACGTCGACGGTCATGCGGTCACCGTTGGCACGCTGATCGCGCGTGTTGGCCTCCACCTGGATCTCCTCGGCGCTGTTGAAGATCCGGGTCAGCATCTCGAGGTCCTGTGACGGCACCTCGCCACCGTACAGCTGGGCCAGCTCGGCGACGTCCTCCGTCTCCAGAGCCGACCGATAGCGCTCCACCACCATTTCTGGAGTGATGCGGCTGGCCGCCGGTGGCGCTTCGGCCTCCGCGGGCTGAGAGGTTGGCTGCTCCGCCACCGGGTCGGGGTCGCCCGAGGCTGGCGTGCTCTGCTCGTCATCCTCCTCGGCCCTGACCGCCGCCGGGTCGGGCGTCGCCGGCTCGTTCTGGACGACTTGCTCCGTAACGGGCGTCGATTGGGGTCGTTGCCGACCACTCCCGGCACGACGTGTCGGGGTCGCCGATGGTTGACGGGCCGGGGACTCGTCTGCCGACGGCCGCAGCGGCGGCGTGTCCTCGGCGCGATCGTCAACCGGAGCGGGCGGTCCAAAGGTCGTCAACTCGCCGGCGAGCGGTGGAGCGATGTCGACGAACACGAGGTCAGCCGACGCTTCGGGGGAGCCGTTGCCGCCCGGATCGACGATCCCGGCGGCGCCATCGCTGTTGGCGGCCGGTAGACCGCGCGACAGTGCGGCCACGGCCAGGTAGAAGGAGAGCGAGGCGGCGGCGGTCAGCGCGGCGCGACCTGTCCATTTCCGCAGTCGACGCCGGCGGTGCAATCTGAGGAGGCGATCGCGCATCCATACCGTCTTGGCGTCGAACAGCCGGCGCTTTCTTTTCAAGTGTCTACGCGTCGGATTCGGCCGCTCGATAGCGTCACCGCCGAGCATAGCGCGGGCGAAGTCGTCGATCGAGTCGAAGCGATCGTCGGGCGACTTGGAGAGCGCCCGATGGATGGCCTCGCAGACACAATCCGGTAGATCGGGGCGCCGTTCTTCCAGCGGAGGCGGATCCTCGGTGAGCTGCTTCATCAGGATCTCGCGAAACCCATTCACCTCGAACGGGTATTCGCCCGCCAGCATTTCGTAGGCGACGAGGGCGAGTGAGTACTGGTCGGCGCGGCCATCGACCTCACCGTCACCCTCGCACTGTTCCGGCGCCATGTAGTGAGGAGTGCCGATCATGTCGCCGGGCACGGTTAACGACTCGGCCCCCAGCGCCTTGGCCAGCCCGAAGTCGGTGAGCACGAGCCGCCCTGTCGTCTCCTCCAACATCATGTTCTCGGGCTTGACATCTCGATGGATCACGCCGTGTTGGTGCGCGTAGGCGAGGCCCGACGCCGCCTGCCGCAGGTAGAGGAGCGCCTCGTCGGTCTCCAGCGGGGCCGACTCGTGCAGGATCTCCCGAAAGCTCGCCCCCCTCACGAACGGCATGGTGAAGAAGGAGAGCCCGTCGCCCTGGTAGACGGCAAAGACCGGCACGATATGCGGGTGATTCAGCTGTCCAGCGGTACGCGCCTCGTGCTGGAAGCGCTTGACGATCTCCGGGTACTCAGCGAACAGCGGTGACAGGACCTTAAGAGCGACCTGCCGATCGAGTGCCACCTCATTGGCCAGGTAGACCCGGGCCATCCCGCCGTGTCCAATCTCACCCAGGATCTCGAACTCGCCGCTGGTGACCACCCGCAGGTGCTCGAGCAGCTCCTCGTGGATGGATGGCCGCTCCGCCGGCCCCAGGTAGAACTCGGGGGCCGGAGCGAGCGATCCGCATTCGGGACACGGAGCGCCGTCGAACGGCAGTTTTGCCGCGCAACGGAGACAGGATGTCGCCATATCGCTTACAGCGGGGGAGCTGTATATAGGGAGGTCATAGGCTGGCACACAGGGGATATAAAGTTACAGCCCGCGGGGCCAGCGGGCAACGCCAGATGTTTCCACCCCCAAGGGCGGCCACGGCTGCGGCTTTTCCTTGCGCAAAGGCCGGTCTCTACCTAGCTTAGCCACCAACCCCTGCCTGTAGGTCCCTCCCCCATGTGCACCGGTTCGAGGAAACTCCTCTACCACAGTCTACATCGCAGAAGCGAGAAAGATCCGTGATGCGTACTACTCTGATCAGCGCCGTGCTTCTTCTGGTCCTCGCCTGGGCGGGCCCTGCCGCGGCGCAGGACGAGAAGTATACCACCCTGACGCCGTTCGCCGGCTTCTACCTGCCGACCTCTGACCTGGCCAATAATCAGGCTGTGCCGAACCCGGGTCCCATCGACCCGGAGACGATCACCATCACCCAGAAGAGCGGGTTCGCCTGGGGGGTGCGGGGCAGCCGAACGTTGAGCAGCAGCGTGTGGCTGGAGGTCGAGTTTCAGTACGCGACCAGCGACGTGGAGATTACAGGCACGCGCCGGGAACCGTTGCCCGAGCCGACGATGACGGGCGGCGGCCGCGTCCTGACGCTGGGGGCCAACCTCCTCTGGGAGTTCTACCGGGCGCCCTTCACCCCGTTCGGGATCCATCTCCTGGGCGGCCTGGCGGTGGTGAACCGCGGTGGCGAGTTCTTCGACGAGGGTGGTTTTTTCTTCGAGGAGCTCGATGGCGGGATGAATGTTGCGGCGATTGCGGGCCTCGGTTTCCGCTACGGTTTCAGCCAGCGGCTGGGCGTCCGCGTCGACGTCCGCGATTACATCTCCCGTTACACTCAGTCTGTGCCGGGCGGTGACCTCGACGCGGAGCTGCAGAACGACATCTGGATAACGGGCGGTCTCGAGATCACGCTCTGACCTCGTCTAGATACCGTCTATCGTCAAGCCTTCGACGCGGTACTCGACTTCCATAAAGAAGTACGAGCCGCTCAGCCCTCCGGTAATGGTCACCTCGTTGTAGCGCTCCAGCTCGATCCAGCTGCTCGAGCGTGGAACGTTTTCGTCGCCGGGCACCACGAACTCTCCGTCATCGGCCACATCGAAGTCGTAGTCCGGAGAGAACAGCGAGGCGGTTGGCGCTTCCCTATCGGAGACCCAGCGAACGTTCAGCGGCTGATTGGCAGGGATCGTAGTGTTGGGCTGCGGTTCGAGGATGGCGTGGATCCCGATGTTACCGAGCGTCACGTCGTGCACGTACATGTTGTCCTTGACGACGTCAAGCTTCAAATCTCCCGAGGCGGCCCCACTGACCGCAGCCGTGTAGACGCCCGCCGAGCCGCTTTCTTGTAAGGTCACCGATGAGCGGTTCCACACGATGGTCACGTCGGCCCCGGACACGGGATCGTTGGACCCGTCGCGCACACTGACGACGAAGTCGGCAAAGAAGCCGCCGGTACGCGGCTCAAGGTCTACTTCGGCCTGGACGAGAAGCGTCTGGTTGCCGATCCCACCATTGTTCTTGTCCTCCACCGGCCCCGTGGTGTCAGCTCCGCCGCAACTCGCAGCCATGGCGGCGAGGGTCAGGGCGACGATCGCTCTAGGCGTATTCCTGTGCACGGCGTCCACCTCTCACGTGTGGTAATCAGAAGGACTTCGGGGGGTCGTGCGGGGAAGGATAACAACCACAGCAAGATAAGCGGAACTCGGCCAGCGGTCAATTTCGTGATCGCCGGCAGACCGCGCCGTACTTTCCCCTCAACGTAGTGGGGTGCTATCTTGGGAGCCCGGCCGACTGGCCTGGCTAACCCACAGCACGGAGGTTCCCCGATGCGCCGTTACCTTACGGTTGTATTCGCGCTCATGCTGGCTCTCGTACCGTCAACGCTCTCGGCGCAGGCACAGGTCGCCGTCAGCGGCTTCGGCGGAGCGTTCCTGCCAGCCTCCGATCTGCTGACTGGTGTCTTCCCGCTCGAGGAGTTCGGGGGAACGGAGGTGGCCGCCACGTTCAGACAGAAAGTCGCCTTCAACTTCGGCGGCCGTATCACCGTCTGGCCGACCCAGCGCTTCGGCATCGAGGCCGAGGCCGCCTACGTGCTCAGCGACCTCGAGGCGGACGTACTGGAACCCGTGGTGCGTGACCCCGGCCCACCTCAGGTCCTGGGGCTGAACGAGGGTTCGGCCAAGTTCGACGCGAACGCGTTCATGGGCAGCTTGAACGTCGTCTTCGCGCTCATCCGGCCTCCGCTCGAACCCCTAGTCGTGTACGTCTCCGCAGGCCTCGGCTTCGTCAGCCGCGGCGGAGACGGGTTCGACCCGTTCGAGGGGACATCCGATGTCGCCGGGACCTGGGGCTTCGGTTTGAAGTACGGTGTGGCTCGCGGTCTGTGGCTGCGCGGCGATGTGCGAGACTACATCAGTTCGTTCCAGGAGGAGCCGCTCGACTCCAAGTTTCAGAACGACCTGCTGATCACCGCCGGGTTCGAGTACGCTTTCGGGGTCTAGCGCCGCTCGGCCTGCTGCAGGCGCCAGACGCCGGTCTGGCGAACGAACCGGAGCCGGAACCTCTGACTCATGGTTCCCGGCTCCCCGGTCCTGCTCTGGCGGAACCCAAGATCGAGCCCGATCTCGGCGACGGCCTCGTCGCCTTCGACGCGCAGGTCACGAATCGTCGCTTCAGCGCGCAGATCGTTCGCCCGGTCGAAGTAAACGTTGAAGGTCCGCGCGTCGCCATCGGGCACGGGCCCGCGGTAGAGTTCAGCGCCCATCCGATCCAGATCTTCTTGCTCGAACGACTGCCGGAAGATCTCGATCAGGGCCCTGATCGTGGCGTCAGGTGACTCCGCCGGTTCGGCCGCCGGGGCCGGCTCCTCGGCCGCGGCTTCCGCAGTGGCGGCCGCGGCGATCAGCTGCTGAGCCAGCTCTCCGTAGGCGTCACGCGCCTCGTTGAACAGCGAGATGGCTGTCGCGTAGGCCTCGCCGCGGTACTCGGCGATCGCCTGTGTCCTTATGTCATCCGCCGCCGACAGAGCATCTGCCGACTGATCCTCGGCACCGGCGGCGACGGCGGCCTGGCGCTGCTCCCGCATCGCGCTCTGGGCGCTCTGGGCTCGCGTCTGCATCTCCGTCCGCACCCGGTCGGCCAGCGACTCGTACTCGCCGGCGAGGTGCTCGAACGCCGCCCGCGCGTCATCGAAACTGCCCTGCTCGAGCGCGCCGGCGGCCTGCTGCAGCCGGCCATCCAGCGCTTCCAGGTTGGCGGCGAAGACGTTGGCGACGCCCGCAGCCAGTGCCGCCTGCCGCGCCGCGTTCGCTCGCGCTTGCGCCTCGAGCGCCAAGTTGCGCGGCTCTTCTGCTGCGGCGGCCGGCTGGGCCTGGCGGGCGTCTTCCTCCAGCGCCCGGTAGTCGAGGATGAGGGCCGAGTAGGCGGTGCGGGCCTCGTCGTGGCGGCCACCCTCCAACAGCCGATCAGCGGCGGCGAGCCTGCCGTCCAGCGCATCGAACCTGGCGCGATCGAAATCCGCCGCGCCGGCGGCGAGCGCGTTCGTACGCCAGCGCCGTGCGGCGTCCATGGCGAGTTGCGCCCGCGGGTCGGCGGCCCGATCCACTTCGGGTGGCGACGATTCAGGGACCGGCTCGGCGATCGCCGCCTCGGCCGCGGGAGCCTGCTGTCCTGGTGCCGCGGCTCCGGTGGTGGTCTCCTCGGCGACAGGCGGCGGCGTCCCGACAGTCGGCTCGTCGGCCACCGCTTCGCCGCCGGCATCGGGTCCCGCCATCTCCTCGCCTTCCGCACGCGTCACGGCCGCGCTGCTGCCGGGTGTCTGCTCCTCCCGTGTCGAGGGACGCTGCGGGCCGAGCGGCCCGAAGACGACGAGCACCACCACCAGGAGGACCACGGCACCACCGCCGAACAAGAGCGCCCGAGGCACGCCGCGTCGACGTGCCGTGCCGACAAGCGCCGCCTCCCGCGCTCCCCGCTCGGCCGCCGCGGCGGGCTCGATCCAGGACGGGGGTCCAGGCGTCGGCGCCGGTTCCGGTGTCTTCAGCGTGGGCTCGGCCTCCCAGGGGGGCGGCGTCTTCACGGTGGGCTCGGTCGAATCCGGTTCCGTGCGATCGACCGGGCCCGGTCTCGGCGTTCCCGGCGGCGTGGGCACCCTGACGGTTGTCGCTTCGCTGCCGGGGGTCGGCATCGGCGTGGTCTCGGTCTCGCCCGCGGCGTACTCTTCCTCGAGCTCGACCTCCCAGGGACCCTCTAGAGCGGTGAGGAAGGCATCCATGGTCGGGAAGCGCTCGTCGCGGTCCTTGCTCATCGCGCGTGTGATCGCGTCGAGCAGATGCCGTGGAGCGTCCGGCCGCAGCCCGTGAATGCCCGGCGGCTCCTCGAAGCGGTGCTTGTACATCAGCTCCGCCAGGTTGTCGGCCTGGAGCGGCCGCTGGCCAGCCAGCATCTCGTAGCCGATCAGACCCAGCGAGTACTGGTCCGCCCGTCCATCGAGGTCCTGACGTCCCTCCCCCTGCTCCGGCGACATGTACTGGGGCGTGCCCAAGAGATCCCCGGGCGTGGTCAGCGTCTTCTCGGCGGCCAGCGCCTTGGCGATCCCGAAGTCGGTGAGTATGACGCGATCCCGCTCGGTATCGATGAGGATGTTGTCCGGCTTGACGTCGCGGTGCACGACCCCGCGACGGTGGGCGTAGGCCAGGGCGTCCGCCGCCTGCGTCAGGTAGCGGAATACTTTCTCGAGCGGTGGCTGGGGGTTGTCGAGCAAGAACGTGCGCAAGCTCTCACCCGAGATGTAGGGCGCGGTGAAGAAGGTCAGACCGGCCGCGTTGTAGATCTCGTAGACCTGGATGATGTTGGGGTGGTCGAGCTTACCCTGCGTGCGCGCCTCCCGCATGAAGCGCTCGACGATCTCGGGGTCGTAGCCGAGCAGTGGGAGCAGCACCTTGATGGCGACCTGGCGGTCGAGTGACTTCTGGTAGCCGAGGAAGACGACCGCCATCCCACCACGCCCCAGCTCGCGGATGACCTCGTATTTTCCCTCGGTGGCCTCAACCAATCGCTCGAAGATCTCACGCCCCTGCGGCGAGAACGTCGGATCCTCCGGTCTGCGGCCGGGCACCGGAGTGCCGCACTGGGAGCAGAAGAGGCTACCGTCAGGCAGCGGTGTGGCGCAGTGGGTGCAGACGGACACCGCTTCAGCCTCACCGAGATAGAGGCGTCGGGACCGAACGGATGAACATGCGCGGAATCTAGTCGCGGCACGCGAGGCCAGCAAACCTGCTGGTGGGAAGTTGCAAGTTGCAGTTGGGGATTGCGTTGGGAGTTCGCGAACTTTGACTTGGGGATTCCCAACGACCTCGTTCGTTCCGAACCTGGAACTAGAAGGGCCCGACCGACCGGCCGGGCCCTTCGCTGCCGCAGTGAGCTGCGGTTTAGTACATCCCGCCCATATCCGGCCCGGGACTCGGAAGCCTGTCTTCCTTCTCCTTCTTCTCCACCACCACCGCCTCGGTGGTGAGGAGCAGGCCGGCGATGGAAGCGGCGTTCTGCAGCGCGGATCGTGTGACCTTGGTCGGGTCGATAACGCCCGCTTTCACCAGGTCCTCGTACTTGTCGGTCTCCGCGTTGTAGCCCCAGCTGAGGTCCTTCTTCTCGCGGATCCGCTCGACGACGATCGAGCCTTCCTTGCCGGCGTTACCGGCGATCTGGCGGGTCGGCTCCTCGATGGCGCGGCGGATGATCTCCACACCGATCTGCTCGTCATGGTTCTTCAATTTGAGAGCGTCGAGCGCGTTCTGGCTCCAGAGCAGGGCCACACCACCACCGGGCACGATGCCCTCTTCCACCGCGGCGCGGGTCGCGTGGAGCGCATCCTCGACACGAGCCTTCTTCTCCTTCATCTCGGTCTCGGTGGGCGCGCCGACGTTGATGACCGCGACACCGCCGGCCAGTTTGGCGAGCCGCTCCTGCAGCTTCTCACTATCGTAGTCGGACGTCGACTTGTCGATCGCCGTCTTGATCTCGGAGATCCGGCCCTGGATCGATTCCTCGGTGCCGGCACCGTCGATGATCGTCGTGGCGTCCTTGTCGACAACGACGCGCTTCGCCTGACCGAGGTCACTGAGCACGGCGTTCTCGAGCTTGAAGCCGACTTCCTCGCTGATCACCTGACCGGCGCTGACGATCGCGATGTCCTGCAGCATCTGCTTGCGACGATCGCCGAAGCCGGGCGCTTTGACGGCGCAGACCTTGAGCGTGCCGCGCAGCTTGTTGACGACCAGCGTCGCCAACGCTTCGCCCTCGACGTCCTCAGCGACGATCAGCAGCGACTTACCGGTTTGAGCCACCTTCTCGAGCACCGGCAGCAAGTCCTTCATCGTCGAGATCTTCTTGTCGTGGATGAGGATGTAGGGATCCTCGAGGACGGCCTCCATCTTCTCGGGGTCGGTGACGAAGTAGGGCGACAGATAGCCGCGGTCGAACTGCATCCCCTCGACGGTCTCCAACTCGGTCTCCATGCCGCGGGCTTCCTCGACGGTGATGACGCCGTCTTTGCCCACCTTCTCCATCGCCTCGGCGATGATATTGCCGATCTCCGTGTCGCTGTTGGCCGAGATGGCGCCGACCTGGGCGATCTCCTTCTTGCCCTTGGTCTCGACGGAGATGCTCCTCAGCTGCTCGACGACGGTCTCGACCGCCTTGTCGATGCCCCGCTTCAACGCCATCGGATTGACACCGCCGGTCACGGCCTTGAGGCCCTGGGTGTAGATCGCCTGGGCGATCACGGTCGCTGTCGTGGTGCCGTCGCCCGCCACGTCGCTGGTCTTGCTGGCGACCTCACGGACCATCTGCGCACCCATGTTCTCGATGGGATCCTCGAGCTCGATCTCCTTCGCCACCGTGACACCGTCCTTGGTGATCGTCGGGCTGCCGAACTTCTTCTCGAGCACGACGTTTCGGCCCTTGGGGCCGAGCGTCACCTTGACGGCCTTGGCCAACGTGTCGACACCGATCTTCAGCTTGTTCCTCGCCTGGGTGTCGAATTCAAGCAACTTCGCCATCGTAAAAAGCCTCCTGTTTATCTCTGTTACGTGCCGCGGTAACGCCAGTGTTCCGATCGCTCCCCGGCGCTCATGCCCTCAAGGGCGCTACTTCTTGCCGTTCGCGATGACCGCGAGGACGTCCGACTCGCGCAGGATCAGATACTCCTGGTCGCTGACGGTGACCTCGGTACCGCTGTACTTCCCGTAGAGCACACGGTCGCCGATCTTGAGCTCGACCTCGATCCGCTTGCCCTCCTCACTCATCCGCCCCGGCCCGACCGCCACGACCTCGCCCTGCTGGGGCTTCTCCTTCGCCGTGTCCGGGATGTACAGGCCGCCCTTCATCTGCTCCGTCTCCTCGAGCGGCATCACAACAACTCGATCGGCGAGAGGCTTGATCTGCATGGGCGCTTCCCTCCTGTTCCGTTTTCGGATATCGTTACGACCGTATATACCGGAGACACCCGGCCCAAGACCCGAAGGGCCGCCGTGCGATGGTTCGCGATCTACCGGGTTAGCTCCGTTAGCTAAACGGGGAAGATGGCAGGAAATGTGCCACAAGTAAAGGCTTTCGGACCTGTCAAGCTGGCAGAAAAGAGCCCCGGTGGTCTGCAGTTGTGGCCGAATCTCGGGGAGCGGCTTGCGGAACGAGGCCGGAAGTGAAACTTTTGAGTGTACCGGCGCGTAGAGGATGGTGGAGGCCAGGAGACCCCCCTCTGTCCCGGGGGGGAACCCACGGTTCGCCGCGTTACCGATAGGAGGAGACGGAGAATGCTGAGAGGGATGTTCACACTGGGGGCCTTGTTGGTCGGTGGGTTGGTGGCGCTGGCCGTGGCATCGGCCGTGCTGCTGCCGATTCTGGGCCTGCTGACGGCGTTCCTGGTGGCCATCATCAAGCTGGCGTTCTTCCTGGCCGTGGTCTACTTCATCGTGAAGTTGATCAGCCCGGACACAGCGGACCGGGCTGTGAACAAGATCCGATCGAAGGTCCGGCGGGTCGCCTGACCTGGAGGGCGTCGGTAGTCAGATATCGTCGGAGTCGGCGAGCAGCCGCTCGGCGATGGCGAGGCCGTGGAGCGTGAGGTAGGGCTCGACGGCGTCGACCGATTCACAGTAGGGAGCGATCAGGGCAGCCAGGCCGCCGGTGGCGACCACGAGGGCGTCCGGACGCTCCCATTCGTTTTTGATCCTCCTGACCATCCCGTCGATCCCATCCACGATCGCGAAGAAGCAACCCGAGCGCAGGCAGTCGTCGGTGCGACGGCCGATGACGATATCGGGCGGGACCAGATCGATGAAGGGCAGCTTGCTGGCCCGCTGAGCGAGCCCCTCGATCCCGGCTCGCGGACCCGGGGCGATGACGCCGCCGAGGAACACTCCGTCGCCGGTGATACAGTCGAAGGTCGTGGCGGTGCCGAGATCGACGGCGATGACGTCCACTCCGTACAGTTCGGTGGCGGCCAGCGTGTTCAGCATCCGGTCAGCACCGACCGTATGCGGTTCCTCGACGTCGAGGCGGATCGGTAACGGGCCGCCGTTTGCGGTCAAACGGGCCGGGTCTGCGATGAGCCGCGGCTCGTGCGAGAAAGCCCGGCGGAAGGCCCGGGTGAAGACAGGGTCCAGAGCCGGGACCACCGAGCCGATGATGCCCCTGAGAGGGGCACCCACCCCCTGCTCCGCAACCAGCTCGCGCAACAGGTGAGCCGTCTCGTCGGGTGTCCTGCGGACCTCGGTGGAGATTCGCCAGTGCCTCACCAGCTCGCGCCCGTGGAACAGCCCGAGCACGGTTTCGGTGTTACCGACATCGATAGTCAGCAGCGGTTCGCTCATACTAGAAGTCCGGGGTCGGAAGCTCATCGACCAGCAAGTGTCCCGAGGTTACGCGCTCCAGCGCGCCGCGGTCGGGCCGGAACAGCAAGGCACCATCCGGCGCGATCCCAACCGCCGTGCCGTTGACCGGCCGCGAGTCGGCCTGTTGCAGGGCGCAGCGGCGATCGCGCAGCCAGTCGTACTCATCGAACAGCCTGAGGAACTCGCGATCGAGCATCTCGGGCGGATTCACGCAGCGCCGTTCGACCTCGTCGATGACGCGGTCGGCTAGCTCCAGCCGGGAAACGGCGGTGCCGGCGGCCATATCCAACGAGACCGCCACGTCTCGCAGGGCCGGCGGGAAGCTCGTCCGTTTCTGGTGCACGTTCACTCCGATACCTACCACCACGCAACGGGGCTGCGAGCCGGTCCAGGCAGCCTCACTGAGGATCCCCCCGGCCTTGCGATCGGCGACGATCAGGTCGTTCGGCCATTTGACCGCCACGGGCGCACCGCCGATGAGCGACTCGATCGCCCGGGCGGTGGCGAGCCCGGCAAGCAGCGGGATGAGCAGCGGGTTGGGCACCTGTTGCGGCCGCAGGATAATCGACAGGTACAGGCCGGCGCCCTTGGGCGAATGCCAGCGGCGGGTGGAGACACCGCGGCCGGCGGTCTGCTCATCGGCGATTACGATGGTACCGGCGGGGACGTTCTCCTCGGCCAGCTTCGACGCCTGCGAGTTCGTGCTGTCGATCCGCGAGTAGATGTGGATATGCGGCCTGTCCCAACGCTCACGTAGCGCCTTGAGCGTCTGGCCCTCCCAGCTGGATGTCTTGCGCGTCATGAGCCTGTCTTTACCAGCCGCAGTGACAGGTCGAGTGCGGGCGCCGAGTGGGTCAGGGCACCGACCGAGATGTAGTCGACGCCGGCCTCAGCGAACTCACGCACGGTCTCCAGAGTCACGCCGCCCGAAGCCTCGATCTCGGGCCGCGGATCGTGCCCAGCGATGATGTCGACCGCGGCCCTGGCCGCGTCTGGCGTCATGTTGTCGAGCATTATCCGATCGACGCCCGCTGCCAGCGCGACCTGCACTTCGTCCAGGTTCGTCGTCTCGACCTCCACCTTCAGACCCTGGCGGTTCGAGGCCCGCACCCGCTCCACCGCCCTGGCAATCCCTCCGGCACAAGCCAGATGGTTCTCCTTGATCAGGACCATAGCGTCGAGGCGGGGACGGTGGCTAACCGCGCCGCCCGCCCGGGCCGCCGCCCGCTCGAGCTCACGCCACAGTGGGGTCGTCTTCCGCGTATCCGTGATGCTGGCGCCGGTACCCTCGATGGCCGCCAAGTAGCTCCGTGTCAGCGTTGCTACACCCGACAGGTGTCCCAGAAGATTGAGTGCGGTCCGCTCGCCCGTGAGTATGGCACGGGCCGACCCGCTGACTCGAGCGACCGTCATGCCGGCCGACACCTCGTCGCCGTCCTCCAGCCCCGCCCGCAACTCCGCACCACCCAGCTGCCGAAAGACCTCGGCGGCGGCGGCGAGCCCGGCGATCACTCCGTTCGCCTTGGCGACGATCGCCGCTTCGGCCCGCGTCGCCACGTCGACACACCATTCGGTGGTCCAGTCGCCCGCTCCGATGTCCTCGGCCAGCGCCTCCGCGATACGGCGCCGAACGTCATCCGAAAGCGGCCCCATAACCTCGCTCATCCTCGAGACGTCACAGCTGCGTAGACGATATACGCTCCGGCTACCGCCCAACAGTAGTAGGCGAAGCGGTGGAAACTGCCAGCGCGCAACCAGCGAACGAAGAGCACTATAGCGAGCAGTCCCGCCAGAAAAGCCGCGAGCGCGGCCGCGGCGAGCGCCGGGAAGCCGATGTTGACGTCCGCCCTGGTGAGCCCTGGAATCTGGAGCGCCGAGGCCCCGAGTATGGCCGGCACCGACAGCAGGAAGCTGAACTCCGCTGCGACCTCGCGGCCGGTTCTCGCGTGCAGCGCTGCGGCCACCGTGAAACCGGACCGGGAGATGCCGGGCAGCAGCGCCGCCGCCTGGGCAATACCCACGCGCAGCGCACCGGCCCAGCCCGGATCGGTCCGAGTGCCGCGCTGCACCAGCCAGCGCGTGGCGTAAACCACACCACCGGTCACCAGCAGGCTGAACGCGGCGAGCAGCGGCAGGTCGAACAGGTAAGAGATGGCGCCTGGCATCGTCGTACCGACGATCGCGGCGGGAATCGAGGCGAGGGCGAGCATCCCGACGTAGCGCAGCTCCTGGGGCCGGCGCCGCAGCGTGCCGGCGATCAGCTCGGCGATCCGACGGCGGTAGAGCGCCACCACCGAGAGCAGCGTGGCAAGATGCACGAAGGCCTCGAAGGCGACGCCCGGCGGGTTAACGCCGAGCACGGCCTCTGCCAGCACCAGGTGTCCGGAACTCGAAACAGGGAAGAATTCGGTGAGCCCCTGCACGATGCCGAGAACGATCGCCTCGAGTAGGGTCATCGCGTCAGCGCGCCAGCCTCACTTCCCCGCCACCTCCTCGTAGAGCCCTTCGTACATCGAGATAATGCGCTCCACCGAGAACTTCTCCTCCGCCTCGGCGCGCCCGGCCCGCCCCATGACCGCCTGTCGCTCGCTATCCGCGAGGATCTCGATGGCCGCCTCGCCCATCGCGTCCACCGCTCCGACCGGTAACAGGCGGCCGCTGACGCCGTCGTTGACCACTTCCTCGAGACCGCCACAGCGCGTACCCACCACCGGGACCTCGCTGGCCAACGCCTCGAGCGCCGAGAGACCGAAGGACTCGGACTCGCTGGGCAGCAGGAACAGGTCAGCGCAGGCGAGCAGCTCCGCCACCGACTCCTGCTTGCCCAAGAAGACCACCCGGTCGCCGATGCTCCGGGCGCGTGCCATCTCCTCCGCCATGTGGCGGTCCGGCCCGTCGCCCACGAAGATCAGTCGCGCCGGCACCTTCTCCATGACTCGGGCCGCGACACGGACGACATCGCCCACCCGCTTGACCGGCCGGAAGTTGGAGATGTGCATGATGATCTTCTCGTCCGGATCGGCGAGTGCGTTGCGATTGCGACGCCGACCGCTGGTGTTGCGGCCGAAGATCTCGGTGTCGACGAAGTTCGGAATGACGCGTAAATCACAGCTGAAACAGCCGAAGGCGGCGAGCGTCTCACGCTTCAGGAATTCCGAGACGGCGGTCAGCTTGTCGGAGCGCTCGATCGAGAACTTGACGATGGAGCCGTACGAAGGGTCCTGTCCGACCAGCGTGATGTCCGTGCCGTGCAGCGTGGTGACGATTTTCAGCTCGCTGGGGTCCTCGAGCATCTGCTTCGCCAGCCAGGCGGAAGTCGCGTGCGGCACGGCGTAGTGCACGTGGAAAAGGTCGAGGTGCCGCTGCGTGGCGACCTCGTGCATCGCTACGGTCGCTGCCAGCGAGTAGGGCGGGTACTCGAACAGCGGATAGCGAGAGACCTCGATCTCGTGGAAGTAGGTGTTGCGCAGAAAGCGCGGTAGCCGGAACGGGTGCGCGTAAGACACGAAGTGGACCTCGTGGCCGCGCTGGGCCAGACGCATCCCCAACTCGGTGGCGACGGCGCCGCTCCCCCCGTAGGTCGGATAACAGGAGATTCCGATTCTCATATCGCTAGCTCGTGGTTTCGCCGAGAGAAGCTACTTCCCGGTTCGATGTTGAGCCAGTCCGCGAGCGATCTCTTCCAGCAACTCGGCCCGGGGACGATCCCCCTCGAGCCATACGGTCTTGCCGGGCAGCTGGTGGCGGAACCAGGTCATCTGCCGCCGGGCGTAGCGGCGCGTGCTGCGTTTGGCCGCGTCGACCGCCTCGCGGAGCGAGCAATCGCCGTGCAGGTGCTGGATCAGCTCGATGTAGCCCACCGACTGGAGACCGGGCGCGCTGGCGGGGAAACGCTCGAGCAGCCGCCGCACCTCGTCGAGCAGGCCGCTCGCCATCATCCGGTCAAGCCGCTCGTCGATTCGACGGTAGAGCTCTTCCTGCGGCAGCGAGACACAGAACACGGAGGCGTTGAGCGCCTCGGTCGGGCTCGGCTGGCCGAGCCACCAGGAATGGCTGCGCCCCGAGGCGAGTACGACTTCCAGCGACCGGGCCAGACGCTGGCGTCCACCCTCGGCTTTCAACTGTTCGGCTCGCGGCGGGTCGAGGCGCCGAAGCCAGCGGTGCAACTCATCGACCGCGAGGCCGGAGAGGACACCGCGGAGTCGAGCGCGTCGTTCCGCCTCGACGGTCGGCTCGGGTCCCAGGGGCACGAGCAGGGCGCGGATGAAGAAGCCGGTGCCGCCGACGATGATCGGCACCCGGCGGCGGCCGCGAATCTCTTCGATGGTGGCCCAGGCGTCGCGGGCGAAGCGACCGGCGCTGTATGTCTCATCCGGCTCGAGCAGGTTCAAGCCGTGGTGGGGTACGCGCCGGCGCAGTTCTGCCGCCGGCTTGGCGGTCCCGATGTCCATGTGGCGGTAGACCTGGCGCGAGTCGGCAGAGATGATCTCGCCGTCCAGTGCCTCGGCGAGCTCGACGGCGAGGGCGGACTTGCCGACGCCGGTGGGACCCGTGATCACCAACGCGTCGGGCGTCGTCAGCGGCTTCATCTCGTCACACCGGGTTATCAGCTACGGCCGAAGCGGCGCGCGAGCTCATCCAGGGAGAGGCGGAGGATGGTGGGCCGGCCGTGCACGTCGTGGCCGGGAAGCTCCGCAGCGAACAACTGGTCGAACAGCTCGGCCATCTCCAACTCGGAGAGCGGCTGGCCCGCCTTGATCGCCGCCTTGCAGGCGAACGACTTGGCGACCCGCTCGTGCTGGTTCCGGGCGGAGTCGACCAGGGGCGAGCCCTGTGCCAGCTCGGCGATCATCTCGCGGAAACAACGCTCGGCATCGAAGTGAGGATGCGGATTCGGTACAGCCTGGACGATTACCGTGTTGTTGCCAAACGCCTCGATCTCGAAGCCAACCTGCTTCAGAATCGCCGCCAACTCCTCCACCGCCTGAGCTTCGGTCGGCGACAGGCGGATCGTCAGTGGAAAGAGCAATCGCTGCGACGGCGCGCCGCCTTCGTCGTAGTCCTGCATGATCCGCTCGAACAGCACCCGTTCGTGTGCCGAGTGCTGGTCAACGATGATCAAGCCACTCCGCGTTTCGGCCAGGATGTAAGAGTTGTGGAGCTGCCACATGGCGCCCGGCCGTGCGGTCGAGACAGCCTCTGCCTCTGCAGCGGCCGCTGACGACGTCGCCGATGACGCGTCCGGCACGAACAGCGCCATCTGGCTCGCCTCCGGCGACCGTCCCGGCCGGGGCCAGCTCGTCGCCGGCGCGCCGGGGACGAGCTGCGAGATTAGGTCGTAGCGGCCCAGGCTGGGGGCGCTCTCGAGACCCTCGAGGCCGGCGCGGACCGCCTCCGTCACCGCCGCCTCCGTCTTGATCTTGTCACGGAAGCGGACCTCGGCCTTGGTGGGGTGGACGTTCACGTCTACCTCGTCCAGCGGCAGCTCGAGGTAGATGAACAGCGCCGGCCGGTAACCCGGCGGCACCGTCGTCCGGTAACCCTCCTCCGCGGCGCGTACCACGAACCGGTCGACGAAAGGCCGTCCGTTCACGAACAGATAGACCCGGCGAGTGCCTGGCCGGGTGTCGACAGGCCGCTGGATCAGGCCGGCGACGCGGATCCCAGCGGCGACGTGATCGATCGGAATGAGCGTCGCGGCGAGCTCCTCGCCCCAGATGCCTGCAACGCGCGCGGCGAGATCAGCCGTCCGCGGCAGATCCAGAAGCTCGCGGTCGCTCGATCGCAGCCGGAACGCGGTGCTCAGGTTCGCCAGCGCCAGCTGGATCGTCGCCTCGGAAACCGCACGCGTCTCGGCGGCAGCCGACCGCAGGAACTTGGCCCTGGCCGGCAGATTGAAGAAGAGCGAGCGCACCGAGACCGAAGTGCCGGGCCGCCGGGCGATCTCATTGACCGACACGACACGACCCCCTTCGATCTTGATCCGCGTCCCTTCCCCACCCTCGGCCGCCGCCGTCTCGAGCTCGAAGCGCGAGACGGCGGCGATGGAGGGCAGCGCCTCGCCGCGGAAACCGAGCGTCCTGATGCTGCGTAAGTCTTTGTCTTCTTTAATCTTAGAGGTAGCATGCCGGTCGATCGCCAGCAGCGCATCGTCGCGCACCATCCCCTGACCATCATCGGACACCCGGATCGACGTCTTGCCGCCGCCCTGGATCTCGATCTCGATCAGCTCGGCCAGCGCATCGAGCGAGTTCTCGATCAGCTCTTTGACGGCCGAGGCGGGCCGCTCGACGACCTCGCCCGCCGCGATCTGATTGGCGACGTGGTCGGGCAGGATGTGAATGCGGCGTTGCATGTGGCGAAGCTATTTCAGGGACGATCAGCTATCAAGTTTGTAGAACCGGCGGGCGTTGTGGTAGGTGATCTGCGCAACAGCCTCGGGCTCCTGCCCGCGTATTTCGGCGACTCGCCTGACCACGTGCTCGACGAAGGCCGGCTCATTGCGGCGACCGCGCTTCGGCGCCGGCGCCAGATAGGGGCTGTCGGTCTCCAGCAACAGGCGATCGGCCGGCACGCGACGCAGCGCATCGGCGCCTGTGAAGTTCTTGAACGTCACCATCCCGGAGAACGACACATACCAATCTGCACTGAGGCCCGCCTCGAGCAGCTGCGGGCCGCCGGAGAAGCAATGGAGGACGCCGACGGTGCGGCCGGCGAACTCGGAGAGCAGCGCCGCCGTGGCCTGATCGGCATCCCGCGAATGGACGACGACCGGCAGATCGAGGCGCGCCGCCAGGTCGAGCTGAGCGCGGAAGGCCTCGACCTGCTGCTGGCGCGGTGCGTTCTCGTAGTAGAAGTCGAGGCCCGTCTCGCCGATGGCGACGACGACATCCGCGCCGGCCAGGGCCTCGAGCTGGACCAGGAGCTTTGACGAGAAGGAATCCGCCTCGTGTGGGTGGAGGCCGGCGGTGGCCCAGATCTGCGGTCGCGGCGTTGCCCGGGCCAGCTGTATGCCGGTCCGGGCGTCTTCGAGATTGCTGGCGATGGTGACGATCGCGTCGACGCCGCGCTGCGCGGCGCGAGCGAGCACATCGTCGAGCTCCGCGGCGAAGCTCTGATCGGTCAGATGGGCATGCGAGTCGAACAACCTCACGCGTCGGAGCGGGCGGCCGCCACTCTCCTGCGGTCGGTCTTGCTCCGCACGCCGCCCGAACGGCGCTCGACCTCGAGCAACGCGGGCGAGGCCACGAAGATCGACGAGTAGGTCCCGATGATCACACCGACCATCAGCACGATGGTGAACTCGCGGATCACCGCGCCGCCGAAGACGGCAAGAGCCAACAGCACGGCGAACGTGGTACCGGAGGTCATCACGGTACGGGGCAACGTCTCGTTGATCGACAGGTCGAGGATCTCCAGGTACGGCAGTCGCCGATGCTTCTTCAGGTTCTCACGGATGCGGTCGAAGATGACGATCGTGTCGTTGAGCGAGTACCCGATGATCGTCAAGATGGCAGCAACCGTTGGCAGCGATATCTCGATGTTCAGGAGCGAGATGACACCGAAGGCTATGATGATGTCGTGGACCGTAGCGATGATCGCCGCCAATCCGAAGCGCCACTCGAAGCGGAAGCCGAGATAGATCAGGGTCAGGAAGAAGGCGATCAACACCGCACCGACCGCGCGTTCCCTCAGCTCGGTGCCGACTTTGGGGCCGACGGCCTCCGTGCGCACAACCTCGAAGGAGCCGGCGCCGAACCGCTCGTTGAGGATTCGGTCGACCCGCTGAGCCAGCTCACGGTCGCCACCCTCGACGAACTCAGCCATGCGGATCAGGAACTCTCCCCGACGACCGAAGCCCTGCACCTGCAGGTTGGTGACACCCGCGGCGCCGAGGGCGCTGCGCACGTCCGACGCCGTTACCTCGTTATCGAAACGCACCTGGAAGAGCGTTCCGCCGGTGAAGTCGACGCCGTAATTGAGACCGCCGTGCAGCAGGATGGAGCTGATGCCGAACGCGACCAGCGCGCCCGAGATCAGATAGGCGGTCTTCCGCTTCACGAGAAACTTGTAGTTGGCACTGGCAAACAGCCGCATCGATAGGCTCCCTTGCTACTGCTAAATGCTCAGCTCGGCGCTCGGCGCACGTGCCTCGAGCCAGGCCAGCATGAAGGTCCGCACCACGAACACCGCACTGAAGAACGAGGCGACAATACCGATGGAAAGCGTGACTGCGAATCCCTTGACCGGCCCCGTGCCGAACTGATAGAGGATGATCGCGGTGATCAAGGTCGTCAGGTTCGAGTCGATGATCGCCGACAGCGCCGCCTGGAAGCCGGTATCCACCGCGGTTCGCGGAGTCTTGCCGCCTGCCAGCTCTTCTCGTATTCGCTCGAAGATCAGCACATTGGCGTCCACCGCCATCCCGATCGAGAGGATCAACCCGGCGATGCCGGGCAGGGTCAGCGTCGCCTGCAGGCCGGCGAGTCCACCCAGCACGATCAGCACGTAGATCAGTAGTCCCAGTACCGATAGGACGCCCGCCAACCGGTAGTAGGCGACCATGACCAGGATGACGAGGGCGACGCCGATAATCCCCGCTACCTTGCCCTGGTCGATGGAGTCCTGACCCAGCGAGGGTCCGACGGTGCGCTCCTCGATGATCTCCATCGGCACCGGAAGTGCGCCGGCGCGCAGCACCAGTGCGATGTCCTGCGCTTCCGTGAGAGTCGAGCCGGCGCCCAGCTCGATCTGGGCGCGGTCGCCCAGCACGTCGCGAATGACCGGTGGGTCACCCTGGACCTTGCTGTCGAGGATGATGGCCATGTAGTCACCCACGTGCCGCGAGGTGCCGCGCTCGAAGATGCGACCGCCCTGCCGCGTCAGCCGGAAGGGAACGATGGGCGTGCCGTACTGGGGGTCGCGGATCGCCTGCGCGTCCACGAGGTATTCGCCGGTCACCAAGGGCTCGGCCTCGGTCACGTAGAGCGGCGTGTAGGTCTTCCCGGCGACGGCTCGCTCGGCGGTGCCCCAGTGCACTGCGACATCATCCGGGATCCGCCTGCGCACCTCGGGCAACGCCAGATACTCCTGCACTCTCGGCACTTCGGGCGACTCGATCAGGAAAACACCGAGGCCCTGCTGTCCCTCGAGCAAGAGGCGGGTGAGGGGGCGCAATTCGGTCTGCGGGGCAGCCGGCGTCGACCCCTCGGCGCTGTCGCGCTGCTGGAACAGGTCTTCCAGACCGGGGGTAGTCTCGATCCGCGCCTCCTCCGGGATCGCCTGCTCGCCCACGGCGGCGACGATCGCGCTATCGATGCCCGCCAGGCGATCGAGAAACTCGCGTCCGTCGGTAACGATCTTGAACTCGAGGAACGCCGTCTGTTCGATGATGCTCTTGGCGCGGTCGATATCCTGGATACCGGCGAGCTCGACGATGATACGATCGATGCCGACCCGCTGGATGGTCGGCTCACGGACACCGAACTGGTCGATCCGGTTGCCGATGATCTCGCGTGCCCGGTTCGCCGCATCGGTACGCGCTTCAGCGGACATCGCACGGTCCGGGTCGCTCACCTGCAGCACGAGGTGAGTCCCACCCTGAAGGTCGAGGCCGAGCTTGATCGGACTCTTGTCCTCCTCGCTCTGCGCCGTCAGCAGGGGCCCCACGAGCGCCCAGAGGCACATGAGGCACACAGCTCCGATGACGAGGAGACGTCCACGTATTCCCGAAAACATCCTCTCAGCGATCCTTCCTCGTATTGTTGCTGGGTCGGAAGCCGGAAACGTGGCTGCCGGACCCGTAGTTGTCAATCCTGAGAGGCGCGGGAAGCGGCGCGGCTACCAGATAAGGTGCTGGTCGCAGGACGGGCAGCGACGGACGGCGAACGGGACCTCGGCCCCGCAGCGATTGCAGCGCGGAGCGCCGTTCTCTTGGGGTCGCCAGGCCCGCGGATGCCCAGTCGAGAGCGCCGCATAGAGGAATCCGGCGGCGAGCGACAGCCCAACGATTGCGAGCAGCGACTGCCATTCGTAGCCGGGGATCACGGAAAAGTCGATACCGGTCTGGACGTCGATGCCGCCCCGCTGGATCTGGGCGCCCAGGCGCCGCGAGCTGACCATGAGCGGGACGATCATGAGGAAGCCGAGCGCGGCGAACAGGCTGTAGATGATTCGACGAGCGTATATCGGCATGGCGCGCTACGAGCTATTGAGCCGTGGAACACTGAACCCGATGGGCCCGGCAGGACTCGAACCTGCGACCTACCGATTATGAGTCGGCTGCTCTGACCACCTGAGCTACGGGCCCCGCCCGCTTTCGACTATACCCGACCAGACAACGGAACGTCAACCCTGATCGCCTTGACACCGGTGTCCCCCACGCGAAGTTAGGGCCGAGGGACCGGGCTCGGAGGGGACGCTCAGGGGGAGCCGCCGCCGCTGCCCGGGCCAACTACAAGGACGCTCAATGAGGATACTGATCGTCGGCGCTGGCGCCGTCGGTTTCCATCTGGCGCACCACCTATCCGCGGCAGGCCACGACATCGTGCTCGTCGACCCGGACCGGGAGCGGGCGGCCTATGCCCAGGACCAGCTCGACATCATGACGGTGGTCGGCAACGGCGCCAGCCTGGCCGTGCTGGAGCAGGCGGGAATCGCCGAGACCGATCTGCTGGCCGCGGTGACCAACGTGGACGAGGTCAACATGATCGCCTGCATGGCCGCCGGCCAGCATAACGTCCCGACGAAGGTCGCCCGCGTCTCCAACCCGGAGTATTTCAGCGAGCGGTTCCGGCACCGCAACGCCCAGCGGGGCGTCGATGTCATGATCAATCCGGAGCTGGAGTGCGCCTGGGAGACCTTTCAGCTCCTGCAATCCGAGGCGGCCAGCGAGCTCGCCTTCTTCGCCGGCGGCCGTGTGCAGCTGCTCGGCCTCACCGTACACGAGGGCGCGCCGGTGGTCGGACGCTCGCTGGCCGAGATCGCGGCGGCCGAGCCGGACCGCCGCTACCTGACGGTAGCGATCCGCCGGGGCGACGAGACCATCATCCCGCGCGGTAAGGACCGATTCGAGCCCGAGGACCAGGTATACATCATCGGCGAGTCGAAGCAGATGCCGCGGGTCCTCGAGTTGGCGGGCTACCACGGGTTCAAGCTGCGACGCGTGATGATCGCCGGCGGCGGCCGGACCTCGGTCTATCTGGCACGGATCCTCCAAGACCACGACATCGACTGCACGATCATCGAGGCCGATCGGACGCGCTGTGTGGAGCTGGCCGAAGAGCTCGAGAAGACGCTCATCCTGCACGGCGATGCGACGGATATGGAGCTCTTGGAGATGGAGGGAGTGGAAGGCCTCGACGGTTTTGTCGTGCTGACCGGCAGCGATGACACCAACATGTTGAGCAGCCTGCTGGCGAAAGACCTGGGCGTTCGCAAAGTGGTCGCACTGATCAACAAGATCGACTATATCCCGTTGGTCGGTAAGGTCGGCATCGATGCCGCCGTCTCGCCGCGAATGTCGGCGGTGAACACGATCCTCAAGTACGTGCGGCGCGGAATCGTGGTCTCGGTGGCGGCGCTGCGCGGGATCGAGGCGGAGGTGATCGAGTTCAGCGTCGAGCCAGGCAGCCGGATCGCCGGCCACACGCTGGCCGACATCGACTTCCCGAAGAACAGCTTGGTCGGTTCGGTGATCCGCGGCGACGACGTGATCGTGCCGACCGGTCAACTCACGCTGGCCCACGGCGATAAGGTCGCCGTGCTGGCCTTGCCGGACGCGGTCAAGGACGTCGAGAAGCTCTTCCAGTGACCCGTCAGCAAACGAGCTCGACGAACGACGTCATCCACGTCGTCGGCCCGATCGTGGCGGCGGTTGGCGTCGCCATGGGCATCTCCGCCATCATCTCGTTGTTGTATCAGGGCGAGGGCGCGGTCGCGCTGACCGTGTCGGCCGGGATCGCGGTCGCCGTCGGCCTGGCGGCCAATAAGCTGACCGCGACGCCCGACGACATATCGATCCGCGAAGGCTATATCATCGTGACCGTCGCGTGGTTGAGCGCGGCGCTCTTCGGCGCCCTCCCTTATTGGCTGGCCGGTTTCGCCACTCCCCTGGATGCGTTCTTCGAGTCGATCTCCGGCTTCACAACGACCGGCGCATCGATCTTTCCCGACCCGGGCGCGTTGCCACCCGGGATCCTGTTCTGGCGCGACATGAGCCAGTGGCTGGGCGGCATGGGGATCATCGTCCTCGTGGTCGCGGTGTTGCCCTTCCTGGGCGTGGGCGGCATGCAGCTCTTCCGGGCCGAGGTGCCCGGTCCGACGCCGGAGCGCTTGCGACCAAGAATCCGCCAGACGGCGAGCATTCTGTGGCGCGTCTATGTGGGACTGACGGCGGCGCAGGTGATCCTCTACCTGCTCGGCGGCATGAGCGTGTTCGATGCGGTGACGCATGCGTTCGGTACGATGCCGACGGGCGGCTTCTCGCCGCGTACCGCATCACTCGGCTACTACTCGGCCTACCACCAGTACGTGACGATCTTCTTCATGTACCTGGCGGGGGTCAACTTCTCGCTGCACTACCGGGCGCTGCATGGCAAGCCGCGCTCGCTGCTCGAGGATGAAGAATGGCGGTTCTACACGATCTTGCTGGGGGTCGCCCTCACTATCGTCCTCGCCGCCCATCTGCTGGCCGGCACCTATGACTCGCTGGAAGAGGTGTTCCGGGCGTCCGCTTTCCAGGTCGTATCAATTGGGACGACCACCGGCTTCGCCACCGCCGACTACGTGACCTGGCCCGCCGTCACGCAGGTGGTGCTCTTCTTCCTGATGTTCGTCGGCGGAATGGCAGGCTCGACGGGCGGCGGCATGAAGACGCTACGGCTGTGGGCCGCCTTGAAGCAGGGCGTGGTCGAGTTGCGCAAGCATCTCCATCCGCGAGCCGTAATGGTGACGCGCGTCGGTGGCAGGGTCGTGTCCGAAGGCATCATGTTGAACATACTGGCGTTCATGTTGCTGTACGTCGCGTCGTTCATCCTCGGCGCTCTGTTGCTGGCGGTGCTGGGGGTAGACATAGTGACGGCGGCCGGCGCGTCGGCGGCAGCGATCGGGAACATTGGGCCGGGGTTGGCGAGCGTGGGGCCGGCGGAGAACTACTCGTGGATGCCGGAGCTGGGTAAGGCGGTCCTCTGCGTGTTAATGTTGCTGGGTCGCTTGGAGATCTACACGGTTCTCGTGCTGTTCCACCCGGAGTTCTGGCGCCGCTGAGCCGGTGACAGTCAACGGCGCCGCTTCTCGCGTCCCTTCTCGCGTCCTTTCTCTTCCCTCTCCAGTCGCGTCAGCCGGCGCTCGAGTTCCAAGCGCGCCTGGCGGAGCCGCTCGACGGTCTCGCGCTCGCGTTGCAGGCTCTCACGCAATCTCTCGAGCTCCAGCGACTCCGTTCCCAGCGACTCGGCGACCCGCGCGGCTCGCTCCGCCTCGGCACGCGGCTCGCCACTTGGCGACCTGCTGGCCGGCTCGAGTCGCCCCGCGTGCCTCCACTCGGTCGACCGAGCACCCGCCAGCATACCGAGTGAATGGATCAGCCTCTCGAGTAGCTCGAGCAGCTCGCGGTGCATGGTGACCAGCTCGCGGTCTCGCACCATCATCGCAGTGAGCAGGCGTTCCAGGTCCTGACGTTCCAGCTGCCCCTCGGGCTGGGTCAGCTCGACGGGGTAGGCACGAGCCACATCCGCGTGCGGGTCCCGGGTCGGCGTTGGATCGGGACTGCTGTTGCGGGACGGGCTCTCGATCTCGCGCCGCACCGAGCTGCGTGATTCGCCGGCCGCGAACATCCGCGAGATGCGCTGGAAGACATCGATCGCCTGCACCGGATGGCGCCGCTGCCGGCCGCTGCCGACGGTTGGAATGAGCTCCGGGAAGACGCTCCGGTAGTAGCGCAGCGTCGATTCCGGGACGCCCGTCCGCCGCGCGATCTCGCGAATACTGAGTGATTCACCGGCGTGGTTCATGCCCCGACTTCCAACTCGCCCGCCGGGCCCGGCCGCAGCTGCCCAACCACGGCGGCGGCATGGCCAGCGGCCCGCAACTCTGCCTTCAGAGCCTCGCCGGCTGCCGCGGCCACGGACACCAGCAAGCCACCCGACGTCTGGGCATCACAGAGGAGCAGTCTGATCGGCTCATCCAGTGGGTCGACCCAGCGCGTCTTCGGGTCCACGTACTCGAAGTTGCGGCGCGTGCCGCCGGGGACGTGCCCCGCCTGCGACAGGTCGAGTGCCTGGGGCAGCAACGGCACCGCGCCTGCTGCCAGCGTCGCGGCGAGGCCGCTGGCGGCGGCCAGCTCAGAAAGGTGGCCCAGCAGACCGAATCCGCTAACGTCGGTGAGCGCTCCGATGTCATATCGGCGTGCCAAGTCGAGAGCCTGAGCGTTCAACTTGAGCATCGAGTCGACGGCGGCGTCAACGGCCTCCTGGGGCGCCGCGCCACGCTTGATGGCCGTGGCGATGACACCTGTCCCGACCGCCTTGGTCAACACCAGCTGGTCGCCGGGCCGGCCACCGCTCTTGCGGAGGATGCGATCGGGATGGACGACGCCGACAACGGCCATGCCGTACTTCGGTTCCTTGTCGTCTATCGAGTGACCGCCCACGATGATCGCGCCCGCCTCGTTGGCCTTTGCGCGGCCGCCCTGCAGGATATCGATCAGGATCGACCTATCGAGGTCCGCCGGGAACGCGACGATGTTAAGCGCGAACAGCGGCCTTCCACCCATCGCGTAGATGTCGCTCATCGCGTTGGCGGCGGTGATCGCCCCGAACGTATAGCCGTCATCGACGATCGGCGTGAAAAAATCCACGCTCGAGACGAGTGCGCGCTCCCCATCCCAGGCGTAGACGGCGGCGTCGTCGGCAGCATCAAGGCCGATGAGAACATCGTCGGCCGCCTCGCTACCGAGAGCCGCGAGCGCGCTGGCCAGGTCCGCCGGACCTAGCTTACAGGCTCAACCGGCGCCGTGGCTGTATTGCGTGAGCCGCACGCGTTCAGAGCTCGGGGTATTCATCGTGGCTCGAACGTACCGAACCGACAGAGCGTGGGTCAAGCGCGCTTGCCAAATCGGATCGCGCTGGTCAGTATCATTTATCCGTTTGCTACGGAACGGAGGCCCGTTGAAGAGCGACCCGTTTGCCGCAGCGCGGCGAGAAATGGTCGACCAGCAGATCCGGCGTCGTGGGATAACCGACGAGCGCGTCCTGCTGGCCATAGAGCGGGTGGAGCGTCACCGTTTCGTACCCGAGGATTATCAGCGGCTCGCCTACGACGATTCCGCACTGCCCATCGGTTCCGGTCAATCGATCTCTCAGCCGTACATGGTCGCCGCCATGACCGAAGCACTCGAGCTGACGCCCGGCAGCCGGGTGTTGGAAGTGGGCACCGGTAGCGGCTACCAGACAGCGGTTTTGGCGGAGATCGCCGGGCAGGTGTTCACCATCGAGCGGTTGCCAGAACTCTCACAGAGCGCCCGCGCCGTGCTCGAGTCGCTCGGCTACGCGCACATCGAGTTCGTGGTCGGCGACGGCTCGAAAGGCTGGCCCGACGCGGCTCCGTTCGACGGTATCATGGTCACTGCCGCGGCGGTCGGTGTTCCCGACCCGCTGCTCGAGCAGCTCGCCGAAGGGGCCTGCCTGGTCATCCCCGTCGGCGGTCCCCCGGACCAAGACCTCTACCAGATCCGGCGCCAGGGGAACAGCTACGAGCGGCGGTTCATCACGCGATGCAGGTTCGTACCGTTGATCGAGGACACCGGTTAGTGCAGGTCGTGGGAACGACTACTCGATCAGCTCGACCTGCTCCCTCTCGACCCAGCCTTCACTCTCGCCGCCGCGCGAGACCCTCAACCAATCACCACGCTCTTCCTGAACTACATAGCCAACGCCCGGTACCGGCGTGGCGAGCACCTCACTCTGCCGGACGGGGCCGGCGCGCAGAGCGGCGTCTGGCGCGGCGATGATCGCGTATCGCGACTGCGGGTAGAGCATCAGTGCCGCGCATAGCACGGCGATGGTGAGAGCGGTGCCGCCGGCAAACGCCAGGAACGCCTTCCGCCAACGCTGGCGGAAGATCAGCGCCAAGCAGCCGCCGATCCAGAAGCAGGCGAACAGAAGTGCCAGCTCGTCGCGCGAGAGTGGGACCGGTGGCAGAGCCGATCCCACGACGGGGTCGTCTTCGACCACGAGCCGGAGGTTGAAGCGCGCATCGCTGTCGCGCGGCCGCAGACGTAGCGAGCGGACCCAGCAGGCGACCGCCTTGCCCGGATCATCCAACTCGTAGTAGACGTTGCCGAGATTGTAGAGGAGATGCGGGTCGCGCGGTCGCGATTCCAGCGTGCGCTCGAACAACGCCGCAGCAACGGCATAATCACCGCGCCCGTAAGCAGCGACGCCCTCCAGGAACCAGCGCTCAGCCGCCGCGTCGAGCCCGCCAGCCGACTGAGCGGCGGAGCTGGCGGGCCACAGCATCAGGAGAGCGATGGCCAGGCCGGCAGCCGAGCTGCCGCTCCCGGGCGACGAACGCAGGCGCTTCTCCGCCACAGCCTCCTTGTCGACCAACGCCAACAGCTTTTCGGCACGGGCCAGCATCTCGCGCGCCACCCTCTCGCCGGGCGGCTCGGGCGCGTAGCGCAGGCGCGCGCACTCTTCCAGCAGGTCGATGACCTGCAGGGCGAGGGGCGGCGGCACGCCACTATCCTCGAGAGCGTGCTGGACCTGGACGACACCCTGTTTCTGCAACTCGGCGATATGGAGCCGCCAGCCCAGCCAATCGAGCACCGCCACCCGCAACTTGCCGAAGAGGGCCGTGTCGCCAGACTCCGCCAGCGGCCTCAGCGCCTGCAGGACTCGTCTGCGACGCCGCGGTCGGCGGCGCGCGAGCACCGGCGCGCGCCTCTGGTAGCGGCCGAGGGCGAGGAAACCGATGAGCACCGCGAGTGGGATCGCCTGAACGACCCAGAAGAGTGGCGCCCGGAAGTACTCGCGCGGCTGTCTAGCGGGGCGAGCCTTGACGAAGCGCAGCGCCGTGCCGCTGACCATGCCGGCGCTTACCGCGGTGGGCGGAGCGGGTTCGACGAGTAGGGTCACCGGATCGGTTCGCGCCACCACGTACCCGGCCTCACGCGGATCGAAGTAAGGCAGCCGCAGCTCCGGGAGCACGTACTGCCCAGCACGCTCCGGGACCAGCACCCAGGAGAAGCGTTTATGCCCGGCAAACTCGATGCCGCGCAGCCTGACCTCCGCGTCCTCGGCATCCTCGTAGACCCGCATACCCGGAACCTCTGGCAACTCGGGTCGCGCCAGAGAACTGAGGTTGCCCGACCCGCGCACCTCGAGGATGAGCTTGACCGCTTCGCCGGCTCGCAGGTCTGACCGATCGAACCAGACCTCTGCCTCGTAGCGACCGACCGCGCCGGCGAAATCGGGCGGCATGCCGGCGCTGGGCAACGGACGGACGAACACGGCCGCCGGCGAGCTTTCGACCTGGAAGGTCTCGGGCGCGTAGATGAGCCCGCGCCGGACCTCGTAGATCACGGCGGCTGGTGGGATTCTGTTCGTGCCCGGGCTCAAGGGGAATAACGCGCGCCGGTAGATTTGCACGAAGTACTCGCGCCGATTGACTACGCGGCGTTCCGGTCGCGCCGATCCCGGCAGATCCGCCGTCCAGAATCCCTGAAGCTCAGGCGGCCGATACTCGGGCTGACGCTGGAGACGGCTGCGGACCAGTGGATCGAAGAAGGCGCCGACCGTCAGCGTAACCTGCTGGCCCACATAGGCGGTCTCGGGTTCCACCCATAACCGAACGGCGACCTCCTCTTCCGGCCGCGGCCCGAAGTCCCCCGGCAAGTCGGCCGCCGCGCCCCCCTGTTCCACCGTGAGTCTCAGCGCCTCGGTCTCGTAGAGCGCACCGTCTATCGAGACACGGATCGGCGGGATGGTGAACTCACCCACTTGCAGCGGTCGGAGCGCGTACTCGCGAGACAGCTCGCGCAGCGCGCCGATGGACGGCGAATAACGGAACGTCGAACGGTCGGTGGTCGACAGAACCTCGAAGCCGTCCAGCTGCGGGTCCTCGATCTCGGGACCCCGCAGGCCTGGGGCACGCAGGGTCACCGTGAGCAACACCGTCTCGCCGACCTGCGCGGTCGAGCGATTCAGCGAAGCGCTCACCTCGACTTCCTGCTCCTGCCACGCCAGCACCGGCAGGAGCGCCACGGCGATCAGTCGCATCATCACCAGTCGGGACCCATCGTTCGACGCGGCTGGCGTCTCAGCTTCTCGCGCTGCAAGGCACGCTCCCGTTCCTCCACAGCCCGCAGTATTTGCTCGGCAAGCTCCAGGGGAAACGGCGAATCACGCGGATCTCCCGCCGCATCGCGTTCCAGATCCGCCGCCCCCGGCTCCGGCAGTGGCGCCTGACCCGCGCCGGCCTGCGGCTGCTGATCTTCGCCGGCACCCGCTTCTTGCGGTTGCTCTCCAGAGCCGGCGAGGGGCTGCCGGCTCTGCTCGAGCCGCTCCAGCCTTTGCAGCGCCAGCTCGTAGTTCCAGCGCACATCATCGCGTCCCGGCTCGAGCAAGAGCGACCGGCGGTAGGCCTCGATGGCGGCCGGCAGGTTCACCTCGCTTGCCGTGCCACTCTGCGCCAGGACGTTGCCCAGATTGTAGAAGGCGCGGGCGCGCAGCTCGGGTGACTGGGCCGTCAGCGCGCTCTCGAGCAACAGGCGCGCTTCCGGAGACTGGCCGAGCTGGAAGAGGGTCGTGCCGAGGTTGTACTGCAGGCGCTCGTCGGGGCCGGCGCGTCGAAGCGCGGCGCGATAGCGCTCTTCGGCTTTCTCATAATCGCCGCTGCGGTAGGCGCGATTACCCCGCTCGCCCTGGCCCCAAGCCTGGAAGCCCAGGACCGCCGCTGAGAGCAGGAGACCCAGCCCGAGACGCTGGACGGAGACGCCGCTCATCGCTGTCGCCTCCAGGCCCAGGCCCAATCCATCATCAACAGCAAGAGAGCGCCGGCGACGAACCACTGGAACCTGGGTGTCCAACGGACTCCCCGCGTGACATCGCCACGCCCTTCGCGAAGCTCCGAGAGCGCGACCAGCACCCGGCTGACCCCACCCTCATCGACGCGGGCGAAGAAGCCGCCGGTCGACCGAGCCGTGCTGGCCAGCGGCTCGCTGTGCAGACGGCTGAGCACGACCTCGCCGGCCTGGTCGAGCTTGAAGCCGGAGACGCGCTCACCCGTTCGGTCGAAGCGTGGGATCGGCTCGCCCTGCTCTGTCGCGATACCCAGAACGTAGATCCGGATCCGCTGACCCGCGGCCGCGCGGGTGGCGTCGCGGATGTCTCCCTCGTCGTCGTGCGACTCACCGTCGCTGAGAATGACGATGGCGCGATCGCCGCCCTCCGACCCGTCATCCTGCAGAAGCGACACGGCCTCTCGTATCGCCGCCGCCGGCGCGGAGCCCGGGGTACCCGCCAGGGTCGGGTCGAGCGCATCCAGGTACAGGTGCAGGGCGCCGTGATCGATGGTCAGCGGGGACAGCGCGTAAGCGGAGCCGGCGAAGGCGACCAATCCGATACGGTGGCCCCTGAGCTCGTTGACCAGCCGCCGGGCTTCCAGCCGTTCACGCTCCAGTCGGTTCGGTCTCACGTCCTCGGCCCACATCGACTCCGAGATGTCGAGCGCGAGCACCACACTCAGAGCGCGCGTCTGTTCCTCGACTTCCTGTGCCCCCCACTGCGGGCCGGCCAGTGCCAGCCCCATGAGCGCCAGAGCCGCCGCGATCAGGGCGCCGCGCCGGTACGGCGTGCCGGTGAGGTCGATGCGGGTGAGCCGTTCGAGCATGCCCGAGCTACCTAGCGCATCGATCGCCGCCCGGCGCTGCCGGGACCAGAGATAGACCAGCACGACGCCGCAGCCGGCGGCGAACAAGCCGATCCAAACCCAGGCAGCGTATTCGAGTCTCACCGACCACCTCGCAGAGAAGAGGCTGCGCCCGTCATGCGTATAGCGGGTGTCGTCTCACCCGGAAGATCCATTCGGCGATCACACAGACGACAGCGAGCAAGACGAAGGGGCGGAAGTGCTCGCTGAACTCGATGTAGCTCTTAACGTACACCGGAGTCTTCTCGAGCTCGTCGATCTGGTGGTAGATCTCCTCGAGGGCCCGGGCGTTCGTCGCCCGGAAGTATTGCCCGCCGGTGATCGAGGCGATCCGGCGCAGCAGATCTTCGTCGAGATGCACGCGCATGTTGGCGTATTCTGTGCCCAATGGTCCGGGCCCGATCGGAACCGGTGCCACGCCTTCGCTGCCGACACCGACCGTGTAGGTCCGTATGTCGTAGGCGGCGGCAGCCCGCGCAGCGGTCAAGGGATCCACCTCACCCCGGTTGTTCTCGCCGTCCGTCAGAAGAATGACGACCTTCGAACTGCCCGGCGTGCGGCGCAGCCGGTTGGCAGCAGTGGCGAGCGCCGTCCCGATGGCTGTGCCGTCCTCCAGCATGTCGACCCGGAGGTTCTGGATCGCCTGCTCCAACACCCTGTAGTCGATCGTTACCGGCACCGCCGTCAACGCCTCGCCCGCGAAGATGATCAGCGCAATACGATCGTACTTGCGGTTCTTGACGAACTCGAGCACGGTGCGCTTGGCCACCTCGAGGCGATCCAGGGGCTGCATGTCCAGCGCCAGCATCGAGCTGGACAAGTCCATCACCAAGGCGATGGCGATTCCCTCGGCTTCCACCTCTTCGGTCGTCACGCCGGTTTGCGGCCGGGCAAGGGCGAAGACCAAGCAAAGCACGGCCAAGCTACGCAACAGGGGCGGTGTCGAGGCGATCCACTTGTTGATGCCGCGTCCCGCCCGCGCCGCAACCTCGCCGCGTGAGTAACGAAAGCCGCCCCGCTCCTTCCGCCAGAGCCACCAGAGCGGAAACGCCAGAAGCAGGGCGAACGCCCACGGGTTCTCGAAGTTCACGGCTTCGACGACTCCGCCTCGCCGGCAAGCTCGCTGCCGGTTTCGTCTTCGGCGAACATCTCGTCCATCTCGGTAAGCGCGGCGAGCTCGAACCCGGCGTCCGCTTCCTCGGCTTCCGGCTCCGGGACACGGCGCTCGAACTCGACGAGCCAGCGCCGGGCGGCGTCGAGCGCCCGGGCGGCCTGCGCACGCGATGGGCGGCGACGCGCGAACTTCACCAGGTCGGCGCCATCGAGCAGCCCGTCCAGCGTCAGCACATGGCCGTGAGACACACCATCCTGGCAGACCGAACCCATCAGCTCGCTCGTGGTCAAGTCCAGACCCCAGGCCTCGTCGACCTGCGAGAGGAATTCGCGCAGCACGTAGGAGAGTTCCGAGAAGAAGCCCTTCAGCTCACCGGCCTCGATCAGACCGCTCGCCTCGAGCCGGTCCAGCGCCTCCAGGGCACGCGCCTGCGCCGACTGGGTCGGTGGAACCGGTACGGGCAGTACTGCGGCGCGGCGCCTCGAGTAGAGGAGCGTGGCGATGACGAGCGCGAGCGCGATACCGGCGGCCGCGAGCTTCTCGCCCAAGCCCCAATTCGGGCCCAGCACCTCGGCCGGCGGCCTCCAGGCCAGCGTGTCGGCATCGGCACCCACCGGCAGCACCGAGGACACGTGGACGCTGACGCCGGGCAACGGGATGGTCAGCTCGGCCCCGCCGGTGACCACCCGGATGCTACCGACCGGCAGTGCCAGGTCACCGGGCGCCCACGCCACCAACTCGTAACGGGCGCTGGGCGACCCGTCGTCGTCGAACCGCAGCGGCGGCCCCAGAGCGGTAACAACGCCCGTGTCCGGCAGTGCCGGGAAGACCAGTTCGGCATCACGCGTGACGCCGGCGACCGAGATCGCGAGGACAAAGCGTTCACCGATCCGTACCGAGTCCGGCGCCACGACCGTGCGCGTCTCGATCGCGCCGACGGCCTGGACGTACAGGACCAGGATGGCGAGTGCCGCGAGATTCATCGCGCCAGTTTTCGCTCCCGCGCTCGGAAGAAACTGATGAGTGGCGGCACGTAGGAGCGGTCCGTCTGGATCTCGATCTGATCGATCGACAGTCGCCTCAGTAGGCGACTCAGACGCCCCTCCTCCTCGGTCGCCAGGTACTCGAACTGCTCCCGCACGAACCGGTTACCCGAGTCGATCACGACTTTCTCGTCGGTCTCGGCATCGTAGAACTCGATGAAACCGACATCGGGCAACTCCCGCTCCCGCGGGTCCGCTACGGTGACGGCCACCAGATCGTGCCTGCGCCCGATTACCCTCAGCGGCTTCTCGAACCCCGTGTCGAGAAAGTCGGAGATGAGAAAGACGATCGCTCGCTGCTGCAAGACACGCCCGACATAGTCGAGGGCGACCGACAGATCCGTTCCGCGGCCGGCCGGCTGGAAGGCGAGCAGATCGCGGATCAGCCGCAGAGCATGGCGCCGTCCCTTCTTGGGCGGCACGAACTTCTCGATCCGGTCGGTGAACAAGAGCAGGCCTACGCGGTCGTTGTTCTTGATCGCGGCCATGGCGATCACCGCGGCGATCTCGGCCGCCACCTCCGCCTTGAAGCGTCCGCGTGTGCCGAACTGGGCCGAGCCGGACAGATCCACCGCGAACAGCACTGTCAGCTCGCGTTCCTCGGCGTACTTCTTCACGAAGGGATGGCCCATGCGGGCCGACACGTTCCAATCGATCGTGCGGAAATCGTCGCCCGGCGCATACTCGCGTACTTCGGCGAACTCCATCCCCTGCCCCTTGAACACGGACTGGTACTCGCCGCTGAACAGCGTGTTGACCAGCCCGCGTGTCCGCAGCTCGATCAGCTTGACCTGGCGCAGGACCTCTCTGGGAACGGTCTTCGTGGTCAATTGCAGGTACCGTCAGACGAAACGAACATCGAACATTGTACGACGACTACGGCACTTCCACGGCCTCGAGGACCCGGCGAACGATCTCGTCCGAGGTGACCTCTTCGGCCTCCGCCTCGTACGTCGTGATGATGCGATGCCGGAACACGTCCGGCGCCACCGCCTTCACATCGTCGGGGATGACGTAGCCGCGGCCGCGCAGGTAGGCGTGCGCGCGACCGGTCTGGGCAAGGTATATGGTGGCGCGCGGCGAAGCACCGTACTCGATCAGCGGAACGAGCTCGGGCAATCCGTAGTCCGCCGGCTGGCGTGTGGCGTGCACGAGATCGACGATGTAGTCGGCGATCTTCTCGTCCATGTAGAGGCGAGCGATATCAGCCCGCGCCTCGAGGATCGCCCCCGGTTCGGTCACCGCGCCGACCGGGATCTCTTCACCGCCGGCGAAGCGGCTCATGATCTCCTTCTCCTCTTCCCGCTCCGGATAGTCGATCTTCACCTTGAGCATGAAGCGATCGACCTGCGCCTCGGGCAGCGGGTACGTTCCTTCCTGCTCGATCGGGTTCTGTGTCGCCAGGACGAGGAACGGCTCGTCGAGCGCGAAGGTCTGACCACCGAAGGTCACCTGCTTCTCCTGCATGGCCTCGAGCAGCGCCGACTGCACTTTGGCGGGCGCGCGGTTGACCTCATCGGCCAGGATGATGTTGGCGAAGATCGGGCCCTGACGCGGCTCGAACTGAGCCGTCTTCTGATTGTAGATCATCGTGCCGATGACGTCGGCGGGCAGCAGGTCGGGTGTGAACTGAATTCGCTGGAAGCTCGTGGCGATGGTCTCGGCGATGGTACGTATGGTCATCGTCTTGGCGAGGCCGGGCACGCCTTCGAGTAGGACGTGACCGCCGGTAAGCAGGCCCAGCAGCACACGTTCCACCATATGTTCCTGGCCGACGATCCGTTTTGCCACCTGGCTACGGATCGCCTCGGCGAGCTCGCGTCCCGCCGTGCTCACCGCCGGGTCGGGGCTCGCTTCCTTGCCTTTCCCCTTCCTGGTCTTCTTCTCTTGCAGCTTCGCCTCGTCGGCCATTCTGAATAGCGCTCGACTTGTTCAGTTAGATGTCATTAAGCACAACGTAGGTACCTTGCTCAGCGTTTCGAACGCTCGCCGCGGTCTTCGGTCTTGAAGATCCAGGCGACGGCCGCGCCGGGCCGGATCTTGTCGCTACGGCTCGCCTGGTCGACATCGGCGATCGAGCCCAAGTCGGGACTCGGCGCCTCGGTTACCTCTCGCATGAAGTTGCGCATGCGGTCACGCCAGAATTTCCAGTTCGACGCGCGCAGGTCGACCCAGCCACGCGAGATCAGCTTCTCGTCGACCGCGCCACCGTCCTCGGGCCGCACTTTGAGCTCGGGGCCGCGGAAGACCTCGGCACCGTCCGGGCTGATGATCGGCAGACCGATGGAGAGGATACCGACGCGCAGCTCCGCGTCTTCGGCGAGCAGCGCACCGGCATCCTGCGCCGTCTGTTCGGGATCGAGCTTCGCCGCCGCGTCGACCGTCTCGTAGAGTCGTTCCAGGATGTGCGCCTCGAACAGCAGCTTGCTGAGGCGCGGTGGCCCCAACATCTCGAAGGCGACGCTCCGTTTCCCTGTCTCCGCTTCCAGTTCCTCGATACGATGCAACGCCAGCTCGCGCAGCACGCCGCCCCGGTAGGTCGGGCCCATCGATGCGCTATCGAGCGCCGCGACGATATCGAGCCCGGTGGGCTTGCCGCGGATCTCGCGGATCACGGCCTGAGCGATCTCCTCGGTCGTCACGAGCTCCATCAACCCGAGTGCCGAGATCGCTTCGAACTCGTCGCGGCTGAACAGCCCGTTCTCGCCCATGTCGATGTAGACGGCATCGAGCTGTCCGTCGAGCTTCTTCCAGCAGCTTTTTCCATCATCGAGCGCTTCGTCGAACGGCACCGCCTCCGTCGCGTCGTAGCGCTTGAGCGCCTTGCCGCGCCAGCTCAGCGGCCCGCTGCCGATGCTCTTCCAGGCGATCGCCGCGGTCGGCTTGATCTCCTTGACCGCCGGCGCGCCGGGCGTGCGGGCGGTCAGGAAGAGCAGGAGCGAGTGAGCGCCGGCGACGCTGGACTTGGCGAGCAGCATGCTGGACGGCCGTCGCTCGGAGTGAGTGAAGGGTATGTTGAGTCCCATGCCGCCGGTACCCGAGGTGCCGACCTTCAAGTAGAACTGCGTGCCGGCCTGTCGTAGCGCCTCCAGCAGAATATGCACATGGCGGATGAGCTGCGGCATGTAGATGATGGCCAGGTGCCGCTCGACGACGTCGGTCACGTCGTCGCCGCCGGCCAGCGCCTCGCGTACCTGCTTGACGCTGCTGAACACGTCCTGATAGGCGATGGCGGTCGCCGTGTTGACGCAATCGACGACGATGTCGGGTCGCTCGTCGACGAGCAGCTGATGTAGGAAGGAGCGCTCCAGGCGCTCGCGGGTCAGCGGTCCGTAGATGTCGTCCAGCAGGACACGCCGCATCTCGTGCGACTCGACCAGTTTGCGGCGCGGTTCGTCCTTGAACTCGCTGGCGACCATCAGGTCGCCCCAATTATGCGCGATCTGCGTCTTACCGGCGGCCAGCTTCTTGAGCTCGGCGAAACCTTCCTCAGTCTCTTTCTTGGTCAAGGCGGTGATGGTCAGCCTTGCCGGCTGGTGACGCAGCATGCGACGCGCGATGGCCATACCGACGAGCCCGGAGCCGCCCAGTATCAAGACCCTCGTATCACGTATTTCCATCGGATTCCCTTAGGCCGACAACCGCCCGCAGCGCGTGCACTTCCTCAGCGGCCAGTTGTCTACACGTTCCCGGTCGCAAGCTACCCAACTCGACGGGTCCAAACGAAAGGCGTACGAGTCGCCTCACCCGGAGATCCAGAGTTTCCATCATGCGGCGCACCTCGCGCTTGCGCCCCTCGCGCAAGGTGAGGTGAATCTCGGAGGCCGCCTGCCGGCCGCGGCGCTTCGGCGATCCGACGCTCACACTCTCGGCACGAGCGACGCCATCCTCGAGGGCCAAGCCCGCTTCCAGCCGCCGGGCTTCCGCTGGCCCCGCCTCGCCCACCACTTCCACACGGTAGCGCCGCGGGATCTGGTAGCTCGGGTGCATCAGCCGGTGAGCCGTCTCACCGTCGTTGGTGAAGAGCAAGAGCCCTTCAGTCTCGCGGTCGAGCCGGCCGACGTGAAAGAGGTCTTCGTTGCCCTTGGGCAAGAGCGAGTAGACCGTCGGCCGGCCGCGCTCGTCCTTGCGGGTCGTCAGGTACCCGGCCGGCTTGAATACGGCAAGCCAGCGCAGCGAGCGCGGCTCAACCTGCACGCCGTCCACGTTGACCACCTGCTCGCCCGGGGTCACCCGCGTGCCGGGCTCGCTGACCACTACCCCATCGATACTGACCCGCCCTTCGGCGATCAGGCGTTCCGCTTCGCGCCGCGACGCGACGCCCGCGCGCGACAAGTATCTTTGCAGGCGGACCGGTTCTCTGCGCCACGCCTCGTCTGCGGTCATACCTCAGGTTTCAAAGCGATCTCTAGATTGTCGGGTCGCGGCAGCTCATCCACCGAGCGCAGGCCGAAGTGGTCGAGGAACTTGGCGGTCGTGCCGTAGAGCATCGGGCGGCCGAGTCCCTCGGCCCGGTCGACGACCTCGATCAGCCCACGCTCCTGTAAGTTCCTCAGAACACCGGCGGCACTGACGCCGCGTACCTCCTCGACCTCCATACGGCTGACCGGCTGGCGGTAGGCGATGATCGCCAGGGTCTCGAGCGCCGCGCGCGACAGCCGCTGGGTCCGCGAAATCGAGTCGAACCGCTCGAGGTACGGAGCGTATTCGGGCCGGGTCAGAATTTGATAGCCATCGGCGAGCGGGTAGATCTGGACCGCCCGCTCTTGAGCTTCGTATTCGCGGCACAATTCGCCTATCGCCGCCTCGACATCGGCGGCGCTGAGATCGCCGCTGGCGCGGGCGATCTCCACCGACGTCAGCGGCGCCTCGCTGGCGAACAGCACCGCCTCAACTATCCTCGTCGTCTTCACTCGGATAGATCCACAGGTTTCCGAAGTGACGTTCCTGGCGCAAGCGAACGCGACCGCGCTTGGCCAGCTCCAAGGCGGCGAGGAACGACATGACGGCATGGATACGGGTCTTCCAGCGGCCGATGAACTTGCTGAACTGGACGCCCGCCTTCCGCTTCAGGGCCGCAAACCACAGTTCGATCTTCTCGTCGACGGTCACCGGTCGCACGGGCGCCCGATGTGGGCGCTTCTCCGGCGGCGCGGGCAGCGAGAGCGCCGCTTCGATGAAATCGTCGATACTGAACTCCAGCGGCAGCTCGGAGGCTTTGGCCGGCGGTCGGGGCTCGATGTAGCCCTTCCCGCGATGAAGGGCACGCTCCGCTTCCGCATTGGCCAGACCGTAGGCGACCTCCCGGAAGACCTCGTATTCGATCAGTCGGCGAACGAGCTCGGAGCGCGGGTCCTCGTCCTCCAGCATGTCGCCACGCCGCGGCAGTAGCATTTGGGCCTTAATGCGGACCAGCGTCGCGGCCATTTCCAGGAACTCGCCGGCCCGTTCCAGCGTCAGCCGTTGCTCGACATCGCGGATCACGGCCAAGAACTGGGCGGTGATCGTGGCGATCGGGATATCGAATATGTCGAGGTCTTGCTCGCGTATCAGATGGAGGAGCAGGTCGAGCGGGCCCTGGAACTGCTCAAGATCGACCAGGAAGCCCTCATCGGCTTCGGCGGCTCGGGAGCTCACCGGTGTCGGTAACCTCATCCCCACCCTCTCTCAGGTCCGGGACCCGGCGGCCGCGAGGCGCCCCGGGTTGCACCGGCCAGTGGCGGCACCGGCATGTGGCTGAAGGTCCGGAACGGTTGAACGATCAGACGCTGTGAGTTCACTGTGGGTGAAGTTAAAGGCGCCGAAAACGCCTGTAAAGCAGGGACTTCTCAGCTTGACACCCCGGGGGACCCCGGCTATCATTCGCCGGTTTTCAACCGGAGCGCTTCCGTCGCTGGCGGACTCGCAGGTCCGACCTGCCGGACCGGCTCCGGATCCTGGACACAGACCTGGAGATTCAGTGCCGAATACGAAGTCAGCCCGCAAACGTCTCCGCCAGAACGAGCGTCGCCGCGTCCGCAACAAGGCGGCCCGCAGCCGGCTCAAGACCGCCGTCAAGAAGGTGCGAGCCGCGTCGGAGGGCGAAGAAGCCAGCCGTCTCTACCGCGAGGCGGTCAGGATACTCGACCGCGCGGCCAACCGCGGTCTGATCCATAAGAACCGCGCAGCCCGTTCCAAGGGGCGGCTCGCGGCGCATGTCCGGAAGGTCGGCGGGACGCCGTAGGGAGTCGGGGAATCGGGGAATTAGGGAGCCAGGGAAATCAGAGGGGCGCCACCCACGTCGGTCGGCGCCCCTTCTCTTTTCCTCCCTAACTCCCCGATTCCCCGGATCGTCATTCGATCGCTCCCACTACAACATCACTCAGCGGGTAGCTCCTCCCCGCACTCGGTGCAGTACCACTCCGCCGGATCGTTGGCCGCCGAGCAATGCGGACAGATGATCGTCTGGGGGGTGCCGCTGCCGTGTTGCTCCAGGAAGGAGAAGGAGTCGTGCGTCGCTTCGCCGCCGGCGTCCAGAGAGAGTGACTCCAGAAAGGCCAGCTCGTCCCCCACGCCCGGCTCCCCTGCCCCCGGCTCGGGCGCCAGCGGTTGCACGGCTCGCTCCGGCTGGGTCGACCGCAGCGGTGGCATCCCGAACTCCTCCGGCGCCCGATCTTCCAGCACGAGCTCCTCGAGGGAGAGGAAACCCTCCTCATCGACCGGCTCGGACGCGGCCGGCTCGGCGACCGGCGGTGGTGGTGGCGCCGGCCTGCGTTGCACCGGCTCGGCGACCGGCGGTGGTGGCGGCGTGGGTTGCGCTGGCGGCGCCGGCTGCACGGGTGGCGGCGCTGGCTGGGGACGCGCGGCCGGCGCTCCGGCCCCTTGCACCAGCGACATGATCCCGCTCAACCGATCGATTTCCGACCGGACGCCTGCCAGCCTGCGGTCCGCTTGCTGGAGGGCCGACTGCAGCTGCTTCTCCAGTCCGGCCCACTCGGCATCGTCACGGAACTCGCCGACGCTACGTCGCAGGTGCGCCTCTTCCAGCTCCTCCGCGTGGGCGGCCCGCTCGGCTTCCAGACCCGCCACACTCTGCTGCAGCTGCTGCAACTTTCCGGCTACCGCCTGGCTGTGGGCGCGCAGCTTCTCGGTGACTTCATTCAAGCGCTTCTCGTAGTCGGCACGGACGCGGTCGTACGCCCGCTCCGGCGCCTGACCTCTTTCCGATTCCAGGCGCTGCAGCCAGTGATCGTACTTCTCGCGGTCCTTGAGAAGCTGGTCTACTTCCCGGGATACATCATCAGGCATCTTGCTCACCTCAACCGCGCGTGAGGCCTAACGGTTCTTCTTACTGTGGTGAACCGTGCGGCCCTTCACGAGCGTCATCACCACCCTACCCACGAGCTCCTGACCGGCGAACGGGGTGTTGCGGCTCAGGCTGTAGAACTCCTCCGGCTGACAGGTCCAGCGCTCTCCGGGATCGAACACCACAACGTCGGCGGGTGATCCCTTCGCCAGGGTTCCGGCGGGCAACCCGGCGATCCGGGCGGGCCGACAGGCCAGCCGGTCGATCAACTCCGGCAGGTCCAGGCGCCCGCCGACGACGAGCTCCCGAACACAGACACCGAGGGCGGTCTCGAGCCCGACGATCCCGAACGGCGCATCGTCGAACTCCTGCTCCTTCTCTTCATAGTGGTGTGGCGCGTGATCGGTCGCGATGCAATCGATCACGCCCTCCACCAGCGCGTCGCGAACGGCGGCGACGTCGGCGGCCGCCCTGAGCGGCGGGTTCATCTTGGCCTCGGTGCGGTAGCCGCGGACCGCCTCATCGGTGAGGGCCAGGTGATGTGGCGTCACCTCGGCGGTGACCCGTACGCCCCGCGCCTTTGCGGCCCGGACGATCTCCACGGCGCCGCGCGTCGAGACATGTAGGATATGCAGTTGACCACCCGTAAGTTCCGCGAGGATGCAGTCACGGGACACGCCCGCGTCCTCCGCGGCGTTGGGGATGCCACGCAGCCCCAGCGAGGTCGAGACGCTGCCCTCGTTCATCACGCCGCCCGCGCTCAGCTTCAGGTCCTCGCTGTGCGAGAAATGCGGAATATCGAAGGCGCTGGAGTACTCCATCGCCCGGCGCAGCAGCCCCGAGTCCCAGACCGGCCGACCATCGTCGCTGATCGCCACCGCACCGGCGGCCACCAACTCGCCGATCTCGGTCATCTCTTCACCTTTGAGTCCCACCGAGACGGCGCCCACCGGGTAGACATGTGCCAGGCCGGCGTGCTCGCCTTCGGCGCGCACGAAGCCGACCGCCGCCGGGTCGTCGATCGACGGTCGGGTGTTCGGCATGGCGCAGATCGAAGTGAAACCGCCCGCCACCGCTGCGCGCGCGCCGGACGCGATCGTTTCCTTGTGCTCGTCGCCCGGTTCCCTGAGGTGGACATGCAGATCGACGAAGCCGGGGGCGACGACCAGGCCGGAAACATCGACCACCTCGCAGCCCTCCGGTCCCTCCAGGCCCGCTCCGATCCCGGCCACCAACCCGTCGACCAGCAACAGGTCGAGAACGTCGTCGTGGTCTTGCGATGGGTCGACCAGGCGACCGCCCTTGAGCAGGATCGGCCGGGTCATGATCGGTTCTCCCTTTTCGCCGCCTCGGCCCGCTCCGGCGACCCGCCGGCCAGCAGGTAGAGGACGGCCATGCGAACCGCTACCCCGTTCGTCACCTGCCTGAGGATCACCGAGTGCGGCCCATCGGCGACGTGTGAATCGATCTCGACACCGCGATTCATCGGGCCCGGGTGCAGTATGAGAATGTCGCGCGGCGCCTGCTCCAGGCGCGCCACCGAGATCCCGAAGAAGCGGTTGTATTCGCGCAGCGACGGGATGTAACCCGCCTTCATCCGCTCGAGTTGCAGGCGCAGGACGTTGAGGATCTCCGCCCACTCGATCGCCTCCTCGACCCGCTTGAAGATCCGTACGCCCAGATCCTCTATCCCGTGCGGGATGAGCGTCGGCGGCCCGCAGACGGCGACCTCGGCGCCCAGCTTGGTCAGTCCGTAGATATTGGAGCGGGCCACGCGCGAGTGGAGGATATCGCCAACGATACAGACCTTGCGTCCCTCGATGCCGCCCATGTGGTCGCGGATCGTCAGCATGTCGAGCAGCGCCTGCGTCGGGTGCTCGTGCTGACCGTCGCCGGCGTTGATCACGTTGGACGGGATCCGGTCGGCGAGGAACTGGGCGGCGCCGGACGAGCCGTGGCGCATGACGACCATATCGATCCGCATCGCCTCGAGGTTGCGCGCCGTGTCGACCAGGCTCTCACCCTTGACGATCGACGAGCCGCTTCCCGAGATGTTCACGGTGTCGGCGGAGAGCCGCTTCTCGGCGAACTCGAAAGAAACTCGGGTACGTGTAGAGGGCTCGTAGAAGAGGTTGACGATCGTCTTGCCGCGCAGGACGGGCACCTTCTTGATGGGCCGCTCGCTGATCTCTTTGAAGGGCTCGGCCACATCCAGAATGGTCTTGATCTGCTCGACACTCAGCCCTTCGAGGCCCGTCAGGTCTTTCCCGAACTCTACCGTTTTAGTCACCCCTATCCCGTTTTGCGCAGTTCCACGGCTAGCCGGCCGTCTTCCTCCGGTACGAGCACCGCCACGTCCTCGGCCGGCGTGACCTCGAAGTGGCGACCGACGAAATCGGGCTGGATCGGCAGTTCGCGGCCGCCGCGATCTACGAGGACGCAGAGGTAGATGCGGGCCGGGCGACCGAAATCGGCCAGGTGGTCCATCGCCGCCCGCGCCGTGCGGCCGGTGTAACACACGTCGTCGACGATGACGACGGCGCGCCCTTCGATGTCGGTCGGGATGTCGCTGGATCCGATGATGGGACGCGGGCCGATGACGCTCAGGTCGTCCCGATACAGCGTGATATCGAGCGTCCCCTGCGGGATCTTGGGCCCCTCGCTCTTCTCGATCTCTTCGGCGATCAGCTCGGCGAGCTCGACGCCGCGCCGATGGATACCGACCAGGATCAAACGCTTGGTGCCGGCGTTCCGCTCGACGATCTCGCGGGCCATGCGCGCCAAGGCGCGGCGCACCGCCCCCTCGTCCATGACTGTCGTCTCAGGCTCGGTCTGCAATTCTCTCCCCCTACCGCGCCACTTCCCGGCGGGCCGCCGCCAGTATAGCAGGCAACTTGCCGAAGGTCAACGTGTTAGGGCCAATCGCCGCTCCCGCCATCCCTTTACAGGCCACCCCGCCTCTCCCTATGATCACTCGGCTTTCACCTGAGGGAACGACCAGATTGGAGGTTCGTTGGGGATTCTCGAATGTCGAGTCGGGGAGTCGGGATATCGGGGAGGCACCAAAGCACACGGGTTCAGAACCTTTCTCTTTCCCCAACTCCCCGAATCCCCGAATCCAAGTTCGAGAATTCCCAACGAACTTCTCCTTGCTCGAATCCAATTTCGGACTTGCCCATTCTAATGCGTAGACTCGTCCCGCTATCACTCATCTGTCTCTCGGCGCTCGCTGCGCCCGTCACCGCCCAGGGCCAGGAGAGAGAGGTCAGCGGACTCAGCGGCCCGAGGACGGTGCTCACGCAGGTGCCCTTTCAGCTGCGGTTCACAATCCATCGGGGACCGGGGTTGGCACAGTGGCAAGTGCTCGACCGGGGCGGCGCGGTGCTGGCTACGGGCACAGCGGCGCCGGGCGACGAGGTCGAGGTGGTGGAGCTGCGCATCGCGCGCCGCGCCGATACTCCGTTGCGGGTTCTGGTCGCGGACCGAGCGAGTGAGTTTCGGCCGCTGGTGCTGCCCGGCTGGTTCAGCATCCTGCCACCGCTCTTGGCGATCACTATGGCGCTGATCTTCCGCGAGGTCATCATCTCGTTGTTCGCCGGTATCTGGCTCGGGGCCTTCTTCGTCGCCGGCCTCAACCCGATCGCCGCGACGCTCCGCAGCATCGATGCGTTCATCGCGCCCGCCCTGGGCGATCCGGATCACGCCGCCATCGTCATATTCAGCCTGATGCTCGGCGGCATGGTCGGCCTGATGGGCCGGAGCGGCGGCACTCACGGAATCGTCGAAGCCGTTCGGCCGCTGGCGACGACCCGGCGCCGCGGCCAGTTGGCGACCTACCTGGCCGGCCTCTTCATCTTCTTCGACGACTACGCCAACACGCTGATCGTCGGCAACACGCTGCGGCCGATCACCGACCGGCTGAAGATCTCGCGCGAGAAGCTGTCGTACCTGGTGGATTCCACGGCCGCACCGGTGGCGGCGATCGTCTTCGTCTCGACCTGGGCGGGCTACGAGATCTCGCTGATCGCCGACGGCCTGGGCGCGGCGGCAGCCAACGTGGCAAGCTCGGACCCGGCGCTGGCGCTGCAGCTGGAGAGCGCCAATCCGTTCACGGTCTTCCTGCACAGCATCCCGTATTTGTTCTATCCGATTCTGGCGCTCTGCATGGTCTTCCTGGTCGCCTGGACGCAGCGTGATTTCGGGCCGATGCTTCGTGCCGAGCGGCGGGCGGCGAGCGAGGGTGGTCTGTACCGACCCGGTGCGATGCTGATGGTCGACACGAGCGCCGAGATGATGGAGCCGAAGGCAGACAAGCCGCACCGCTGGTACAACGCGGCAGTCCCGGTGGGCACCGTGGTCGTGGTCGTCTTGTTGGGCCTTTACATCGACGGGCGCTCGAGCCTCGGCCGGCCCGGCACGCTGACCGAGGTGCTCGGCGAAGCCAATGCCTTCAACGCCCTGCTCTGGGGCTCGCTCGCCGGGGTTCTGGCCGCCTTCTTGCTGGTCACCGCTCAGCGGATTCTGCGGTTACAGGAGGCGATCGAGGCGTGGGCGGGAGGGCTGCGGGCCATGCTGCTGGCGATCGTCATCCTGGTCCTCGCCTGGTCGCTCGGCGCGGCGACGCAGGTGATCGGGACGGCCCATTACGTGAGTCACCTCCTCGAGACCGCCGGCTTTCCCATGCACCTGTTGCCCGTGTCGGTCTTCGCCGCCGCGGCGGTGATCGCCTTCGCCACCGGGACCTCGTGGGCGACGATGGCGATCCTGATCCCGCTCGTCATCCCGCTGGCTGTCAGCCTGGGTGGCGGTATCGGCTTTAGCGCCGAGGTTCACTACACGGTGCTGCTGGGGACGATCAGCTCGGTGCTGGCAGGCGCGATCTTCGGCGACCACTGCTCGCCGATCTCCGATACCACGGTCCTGAGCTCGATGGCCTCGGCCTCGGACCACGTCGATCACGTGCGCACGCAGTTGCCCTATGCCCTGCTGGTCGCCGTCGTCGGGATGGCCGTCGGTGACATACCCACGGCGTTCGGTGTGCCGTGGTACCTATCTTACGCTCTGGGGATCGCCATCCTGTTCGCGGTGCTGCGGCTGTTCGGAGGGACGGCGGAGGGGATTGAGGGAGGGAGTGAGGGAAGGAGGGAGCGCCAGTAGAGTGAGGGAGCAATTGAGCAGGGGAGCTGGGGAGTTGGGGGTTGGCGGCTCCCTGAACTCGCAGTCTCCCTGGCTCCACTGCTCCCTCACTCTCTCAACGCTCCCCCACCCCCCAACTCCCGATATGACACCCGAGCCGAAGAGGGATCTAGCATGAGCCTGTATGACTTGCCGGCCGGGCCTGCGGTGCCCGACATCGTCAGCGTCGTCGTCGAGATTCCGAAAGGGTCGCGCAACAAAGTGGAGTACGACAAGGACGCGGGCGTCTTCCGCCTCGACCGCGTGCTCCACTCACCGGTCCACTACCCCGGCGACTACGGGTTCATACCGAGCACGCTATCCGCTGACGGCGACCCGCTGGACGCGCTGGTGCTCGTCACCGACCCGACGTTCACCGGCTGCGTACTCTCCGCCCGACCCATCGCGGTCCTCCTGATGACCGACGAGAAGGGGCAGGACGAGAAGGTGCTCGCGGTGCCCGACAAAGACCCGCGCTTCGAAGAGGTGGAGGACATCGACGACTTGCCGGCCCACCAGTTGCGGGAGGTCGAGTACTTCTTCCAGGTCTACAAGGACCTCGAGGGCAAAGAGACGGCGGTCTTTGGATGGCAGCACGTGGGAACGGCCAAGGCGATGATCGAAGGAGCGGTGAAGGCGTACGGGAAACGGTAGATCGGCGGACCAGCCGGAATCGCTCCGCTATCCTGCTGTTCTGCTATCCTGCTGATCTACTGATCCACCGCTCCCCGGTTGCCCGCCCCCACTGACCTACTGACCCACTGACCTACTGATC
>JBDHKD010000197.1:0-2061 GCA_039586575.1 Gemmatimonadota bacterium
CTGCGTCGAGTCGAGATTCGCGTGCGACCGTCCACAAGGTCGAGCCCGGCCCGCCTCACGCGCCCGGCGCGCCCGGCCGTCCCGACTGCGCGACCGACCGTCCGGAAGCGACCGACTGCGCCCAAGGCCGTCCCCCGCCCGGCCCCGAAGCCGCCCGTCCGCCGCGCGCCTCCGTCCGGCGCGAAGGCGAGGCCCACCGCCCCGGCGAAGCCCCGACCCGTCGCGCCCCGCCCGCCCGCAGTGCGCCCGAAGGCTCCCGCCCCCGCCGCCAGGCCGGCGAAGAGGGCGCCCCCTCCCGACGGCGAGCCCGAGCCCTGGCGCTAGCCTTGAGTTTCGCCATTATTGAGGGGTACGGCAAATGCCGCTAAAGACGAAGACCCGTTCCGCCGAAATGCAGGGTGTCCAAGTCCTGCATGGAGGAACGGGTCATGATGATACCCCTCGTATCGTCGTTCGCGGAGCTCGCCTTGAGCCTCGTTTCCGTTTTCACGCAGCCGAGTCTCGCGAGCTTCTTGACGCTTATCACCGGCTGGGTGTTCTGCCTCGGCCGCCATACCGTGACCGGGCTCATCGTTGCGGCGGGCGCGATCGAGCAGAAGCACTTCTCCAGCTTCCACCGATTCTTCAGCCGTGCCGTATGGAACCTCGATTCGCTCGGGCTCGTCCTGCTCAAGCTCGCGCTGCGCTTCGTCCCCGAGGACGAACCGGTCCTGCTTGCCGTCGACGACACGCTCGGCAGGAAGACGGGGAGGCACATCTGGGGAGCGGGGATGCATCACGATCCGTTGCGGTCGACGCCGACGCGCCCCGTCTTCTCCTTCGGCCACAGCTGGGTGGTGCTCTCGATCATCATCCGAGTGCCGTTCGTCAGGCACCGCTTCTTCGCGATCCCGATCCTCTTCCGGCTCTACCGAAAGAAGGCGAAGAAGCGCCCGCCCGGGCGACCGAAAGGCGAGCGGAAGTGCAGTCGAGATGCTGAGAATAGCGGCCGAATGGCTCGACGGACGCCGATTTCGAGTGGTGGGGGATTCCGAGTACAGCGGGAAGTCGATGAGCCGTCCGCTGCCGGCGAATGGCGACCTCGTTGGGCGCATGCCGATGAACGCGGCGCTCTACGCCGAGGCGCCGCCGCGGAAGCCGGGACGGATGGGTCGCCCCCGCAAGCGCGGCGAGCGTCTTCCGAATCCGGCCGAGTTCGCGAAGTCCCGGAAGGTCCCGTGGTCGAAGGAGCGAGTGGAGATTTACGGCCGCAAGGTGCGGGTGTGGTGCAAGAGCTTTCGCGCGCTCTGGTACAACTCCGCCGGCACGCAGCTGCTCAACATAGTCGTGGTCCGCGACCCATCGGGCAGGAGGCGCGACGACTGCTTCTTCACGACGGACCTCTCGATGACGCCGCCCGGGATCATCGAGACTGTCGCGCGCCGCTGGTCGCTGGAGGTGACTTTCCGCGACGCGAAGCAGTCGCTCGGTTTCGAGGAGCCGCAGTCGTGGTCGCGGAAGGCGGTCGAGCGCACCGCGCCGATGGCATTCGTGCTCTACAGCCTGACCGTGCTCTGGTACGCCGAGCACGGCGAGGCGCTTCGCGAGAAGTGGTTCGTGAGGCGACCGTGGTACCGCAAGAAGAGGGGACCGAGCTTCGCCGACATGCTGGCGACGCTCCGGCAAGCGAGCTGGGCGGAGGCGAATTCTCTCGACCCCGCCAGAAGACCGGGGTCGAAGAAAACCCCCGGGAAACGCATTCTACAGCTCCAAACCTGGCTCTCCGCTGCCGGGTAAATGGCAAGAGTCGAGACTAGAGCGCGGGTTCTCGAAAGCCGCCCTTGGTGCTATCTTCATGGACCCGGTTTGCCTCCCGGTTCGTGCATTCCAGGTGCGCACCTTGTTGTCGGCTTTCCTGCCGACGATACGGGTGCCATCAGGGGAGAAGGAGCCCTGCCCGCAGCCACGTATGGTGTAGATCAGACGCAATGTCCTCGCGTCCCAGACGCTGAGCCAGCTCTTGGTGTGATAGGGCTCCCAGACGATCACGGGACTTTCAGCATCCCCGACAATGAGAAGGCT
>JBDHKD010000053.1:0-19706 GCA_039586575.1 Gemmatimonadota bacterium
ACCGGCCGACCGTCCAGCTCGGCGCCGGCACCGCGACTCGCCGTGAACGTCTCCCAGCGCCCGGTGTTGACGACGACGGCGGCGGCCGGCCCCGCCCGGTCGACCGCCGCGACGGAGACCGCGTGGTACGGGTAGCCGTGCAGGTAGTTGGTCGTCCCGTCGAGCGGGTCGATGTACCAGGTCACCTCCGCCGAGCCGGGCGCCGGGCCGCCCCAGTCGCCCTCCTCGGCCGCGATCGCGTGGCCCGGGAAGGCCTCGCGCAGCACCGACACGGCGGCTTGCTCGGCCGCCAGATCGACCTCGCTGACCCAATCGGCGTGGCCCTTCTCGGTCCAGTGGCCGGGGTCGAGGGGCCGCGAGCGCCGGTGGACCTCGGCGGCGGTGTCCGCCGCCTGGCGGGCGGCGCGGAGCAGGTCGTCGAAGGAGTTCATTGCTTGATTATGTCGTTATCGTACGGTAACTTACTCGGCCGTTCGGGTTGCAAAGTATTCAACAGGTGACGGATGTCCAAACCCAAGCCGCGAATCTTCAGCGGCGTCCAGCCTTCGGGCGAGCTCCACATCGGTAACTACCTCGGCGCGGTGAAGAACTGGGTCGAGCTGCAGGATCGGTACGAGTGTTTCTTCTCGATCGTCGATCTGCACGCTATCACCCAACCTTTCGAGCCGGCGGAGCTGCCGCAGCAGATCTTCGAGGTGGCGCTCACCCTGATCGCGGCGGGGCTCGATCCGGAGAAGTGCACGATCTTCGTGCAGTCCGATGTGCCGGAGCACAGCGAGCTGGCCTGGGTGTTCAACACGGTGACGCCGCTGGGCGAACTGGAGCGGATGACGCAGTACAAGGACAAGTCGGCGCGCCAGGAATCGGTGCTCGCCGGCTTGCTCAACTATCCGGTCTTGCAGGCCGCCGACATCCTGCTCTACCACGCGGTCGCGGTGCCGGTGGGTGAGGACCAGGTACAGCACGTCGAGCTGACCCGGGAGATCGCTCGCAAGTGGAACGCGCGTTACGGAGAGTACTTCCCGGAGCCGCAAGCGCTGGTCGGTAAGGTGCGCCGCGTGATGGGTCTCGATGGCCAGGCGAAGATGTCGAAGTCGATCGGCAACACGATCGGCCTGCTCGAGACGCCGGACGAGATATGGGAGAAGGTCCGCGTCGCGCTCACCGACCCGGCGCGCCAGCGGCGCAACGATCCCGGCAACCCGAACGTCTGTAACATCTTCAGCCTGCACCGCCACTTCTCCAGCGACGCGGACGTGACTTGGGCGGAAGAGGGCTGCAGGACCGCCGGCATCGGCTGTATCGAATGCAAGCGTCGACTGGCCGACAACATCATCGAAGAGCTGCGGCCGATCCGCGAGCGGGCCGCGGAACTGAAGCAGCAGCCGGACTACGTCGTCGAGGTCCTGCGCAGCGGCGCCCAGCGCTGCCGCGCGATCGCCGGCGACACGATGGCCGAAGTGCGCCGACGGATGGGACTGCGAGTGGGCATGGAGCTGAACGATGGACTGGCTTGACCCGACCTGGATCGAGACGCTACGCCTGGGCCTACTGGGCCGGCTGCTGCTCGCCACCCTGCTTGGCGGTGTCGTCGGCCTCGAGCGCGAGCTCTCGGGTAAGCCGGCCGGCCTGAGGACGAACATCCTGATCTGCGTCGGTGCGACGCTGCTGATGGACGTGTCGCAGGCGGTCGCCGGCGCGGCTACTGTCGGCCCGGCCGACCCCGGCCGCATCGCCGCCCAGGTCGTCTCGGGCATCGGGTTCATCGGCGCCGGCACCATCCTGGTCATGCGCGGCAGCGTCGTCGGCCTCACGACCGCGGCGACCCTCTGGGTCGTCGCCGCCATCGGCCTCGCCGTCGGCGCCCACGCCTACGTCGAGGCAGCTGGCGCCACCGCGCTCGTCGCCTTGACGCTCGTCTTCCTCGGTCGCGTCGAGGACTTCCTCTTCCGCCGTCGCACCACCGTGCATGTCGAGGTCACCACCGACCCCGAGGCGGAAGTACTGGAGCAGCTCGTGAACCACTTCCGCGAACACGGCCTGCGCGCCAAGCCCGAGAAGGTCGAGAAGCAGAGGGAGCGGTTCCGGGCGTCTTACGAGATACTGGGTCGGAGCCGCACGCGCGATGCGGCGCTCCACGAACTGGCGTCGATCAAGGGTGTGAGAAGGATTACAGTCCGCTGACGCCCCTCAACACGGAACGGCGCCCAACGTTATAATATGATTGCTGGTCCCGACGGCTCGTACATGACTCCCCCATCTCCCCGCCGTTTCGTCATCGACATGTACTCTTCTCGATATCCGCTCTGGTGCATGCCGGAGGAGGATGGGGAGAGGATCGCGGCCGCGTTGCCGCCGGACTGGGAGCTGGTGCGTGTGCGGGAGGAGACGGACGGCTCGGGCGATGGGGTGCCGCGGGTGAGCGCGCCGTTATTGGAGGCGCTGCGGGGCGCCGAGGTCTACTGCGGGTTCGGGATCCCGCGCGAGGTGCTCGCCGCGGGCACGGAGTTGCGTTGGGTGCACTCGGGCGCCGCGGGTGTCGGCGGGTCGCTCTACTCGGAGATGCTCGAGAGCGAAGTGATCTTCACCAACTCCGCCGGCACGCACGGGGTACCGGTGGCCGAGCACGCGGTGGCGATGATGTTGTATTTCGCCCGGGCGCTCGACCACGCCGAGGCCGGCCGCCGTGCCGGCGGTCGTTGGGATCGGGACCGGATCGCCTGCACGCCGAGCCCGGTGAGCGAGCTGTTGGATTCGGTGGTCGTGATCATCGGATACGGCGGCATCGGGCGGGAGATCGGCCGGCGGGCGAAAGGGCTGGGTATGAAGGTGTGGGCGGTCAAGCGCAGCGCCGGGGGCGCGCTTCCGGAGCACGCCGATCGCCTGCTGGGCCCGGAGGATCTCACGGAGGCCCTGAAGGGTAGCGATTACGTGGTGATCGCCGTTCCCCACACGCCGGCGACGGACGGCCTGATCGGGCGGCCGGAGCTGGCGGCGATGAAGCAGGGGGCGGTGCTGATCAACGTGGCGCGCGCCGCGATCGTCGACGAGAGTGCTCTGGTCGAGGCGCTGCGCGCCGGCGCGATACGCGGGGCCGGCCTCGACGTCTATCGGGACGAGCCGCTGCCGGCGGACAGTCCGTTGTGGGGGCTGGAAAATGTCTGTCTGACCCCGCATGTGGCGGGCGTGAGCCCGCGGTTCTGGGAGCGCGAGACCGAGCTGATCATCGAGAACCTACGGCGTTACCTGGCGGGTGAGCCGCTGCTCAACGTGGTGGATAAGCAGGCGGGTTATTAGGAGCGGGCTATGGAGAAAATACTGAAGGCGGCGATCGAGCGTGGCGCCAGCGACCTTCACATCAAGGCGGGGGACGTGTTCCGGGCCCGCATCCACGGCGAGCTGGTCCCGATGACCAAGCAGCTTCTGACTCCGGAGCAGACGCGCGAAGTCGCGATGCGGCTCATCCCCAACGAGCGCGATCGCAACAATATCGATCGCATCACCGACTACGACTGCGCCTGGGGTGTGCCGGGGCTGGGTCGCTTCCGCGTCAACATCCTGAAACAGCGCGGCAGCTTCATGATCGTGCTGCGAATCATCCCGGTGGAGATCCCCAAGTTCGATGAGCTGGGCCTGCCGAAGGTGCTGCCGGACATCTCCTCGCTGCCCCGCGGCCTCATCCTGGTGACCGGTGTGACGGGCTCGGGTAAGACGACCACCCAGGCGGCGATGATCAACTACATCAACCAGAACTTCCGACGCCACGTCATCACCCTGGAGAACCCGATCGAGTACCTGCACCGCGATATCAACTGCTCGATCACCCAGCGTGAGGTCGGTTCCGATACCAGCTCGTTCCAGACCGGATTGCGTGCCGCGCTGCGTGAGGACCCCGATGTGATCCTGATCGGTGAGATGCGCGACACCGAGACGATCGATACGGCGATCAAGGCGACCGAGACGGGCCACCTGGTGATTTCCACCCTGCACACGCCGGACGCGGCGACGACGATCAGCCGTACGATCTCGGTCTTCCCGCCGGAGGAGCAGGAGATGCTGCGCGTGCGGTTGGCCGAGTCGCTGGTCGCGGTCATCTCGCAGCGCCTCATGCCGCGTGCCGACGGGAACGGCCGGGTGCTGGCCGCCGAGATCATGGTGGTCACCGGCGCGATCCGCGACTGCATCCTGGTGCCCGAGAAGTTTTCCGAGATCCGCAACCTGATGGAGGAAGGCCGGTCGCAGTACGGTATGCAGACGTTCGACCAGCACCTGATGGAACTGGTGAAAGCGAATTCGGTGGAGTACGAGGTCGCGAAGAACGCGGCGAGCAATCCGGCGGACTTCGAGTTGCGGCTGAAGACGCTGGGCGACGACGCGCTGGTACAGGGGCTGGTGTGAAGCTAGAAGGCGTCATTCTGCCGGTGACGACGCCGTTCGACGAGGTCACCGGAGAGGTCGCACCCATATCGTTCAGGGACAACCTGCGCGCCTGGCTGGGCGCCGGAGTCCACGGCTTCGTGGTCGCCGGCTCTACCGGCGAGGCGCCGCTGCTCGACGATGACGAGATCGTTCGACTGGTCGAGTGGGCGCGTGACATCGTGCCGCCCGAGCGCATCGTCATCGCCGGTAGCGGCGCCGAGTCGACGCGCGCAACGGTGCGGGCCGCGCGTGCCGTGGCGGAGGTCGGCGCCGATGCGGTGCTGGTCCGGCCGCCCGCCTACTACCGCGGGCGGATGGATCCGGAGACCGTGCGGCTGCACTACGAGGCGATCGCCGACTCGATTCCCGTGCCCGTCATCCTCTACAACGTGCCTCAGTTCGTGCCGGTCGAGATCACGCCGGGCCTGCTGGCCGAGCTCGGAAGCCACCCCAACGTCGCCGGCATCAAGGATTCGACCGGTGACCTGAAGGTGCTGGGTGCGCTACTCGATGCGGCGCCGGAGGACTGCAAGGTCCTGGTCGGCGCCGGCTCGAAGCTCTACGCCGCCCTCGAGATGGGCGGCGCCGGCGGCATCGTCGCCGTCGGCTGCCTGGCGCCCCGAATCGCGGTGGACGTGTACGAGAAATTCCGCGCCGCTGACGCGGGGGGCGCGGGCGCTGCGCAAGGTCGGATCTCGACGCCGCACACCAAGATCGTCCGCGACCTGGGTGTCGCCGGCGTGAAGTACGCCCTCGATCTGCTGGGCTACAACGGCGGATCGCCACGGCCGCCGCTCAGGCCGCTGAACGAGAAGGGCCGCGCCCAGGTGCGCTCCGAGCTGTCGCGCGCCCGGCTGCTCGGCGCCGAAGATGCCTGAGCTCGTCCCGATCATCCTGCTCACCCTGGCCTTCGTCGTCGGGCTCGTCCTCATTCCGATCGGACTGCCCGGACTGTGGCTGATGGTCGTGGCGCTGATCGGCTACGCGGCGCTCGGCGGCTTCCAGCAGGTCGGCTGGGAGACGCTCGCCGCGGCCCTGGTCCTGGCGGCGGTGGCGGAGCTGGCGGAAGCGTGGCTCGGCTTCCGGCTCGCCCAACGCTACGGCGGTACGAGCGGCAGCGGCTGGGGCGCCTTCCTCGGCGGCCTGGTCGGCGCGGTCGTCGGCACGCCGGTCCCCGTCGTCGGCAACATCTTGGGGGCGTTCATCGGCGCCTTCCTTGGCGCCGCGATCCTCACCCGTGGCTCCGACACCGACATCCGGCTGACGTTGGGCGCCGGCTGGGGTGCCGTGCTCGGGCGCGCAGCGGGCGCGGCGGTGAAGATCGCCGTGGGCTTCACCATCGCCATCATCGGGCTGTACGCCGCCTGGAGTTAGATCGGAGTCGGGGGAGCGCTCGCTCCGTCCGCGCGGGTGGGGTGGGGGTCGGTTCGCTCCGCGTCGCGTGGTTCGGTTGAGGGCGGCGGGGCGGGTCGCCAACCCCATCTCCGCTCGACGAGCCGCCCCCACGCCCTCTCGATCTGGCTCGGGAGGAACCGGGCGACCGCGGCCGCGCGGTCTATTCTGGCGGCGATCTGAGGGTGGCGGTTGCCTGTCCCACGGCACTCTTCTGGGACGCCCGGTCGAATGCGGCGTGTTAGTCTCGCTTGTCCGCCCGGTCAGAGTACGGGAGCCGACGGGGTCGTCGAGCGAAAGTTGGAGCGCAGGGGCGGCGAAGCCGCCCTTCCCGCAAGCGCGCTGCGCGACCTGGAGCGAGAGACCCCGTCGGCGACCCCTGTCTTGACGCTAAGACGCCCCGGATCTAGCTTCCGCCAAAGGATACACGAAAACGTGCCCCCCGAGTGGGGGCTTTTTCATTGAGGTCATCATGTTCGATGGCGATGTCCGCTGCCTGGTGGTGGTCGGGTCACAGTGGGGCGACGAGGGTAAGGGCAAGATCGTCGACGTCCTGGCCAAGGACGCCGACTGGATCGCGCGTTACCAGGGCGGTGCCAACGCCGGACACACCGTCCGCGTCGGCGAGGACGAGTTCATCCTCCACCAGATCCCCTCGGGCGTGCTCTACCCGGGCAAGCGCTGCGTGCTCGGCAACGGCATGGTCCTCGATCCGCTGACCTTCTTCGACGAGATCGACGCGCTGAGAGCGCGCGGCCACGAGGTCGAGGATCGCATCCTGGTCAGCTCGCGGACCCAGCTGGTCCTTTCTTACCACAAGCAGCTCGACAAGGCGCAGGAGGCGAGCCGGGGCAAGGGAGCCATCGGCACGACGGGGCGTGGGATCGGCTGTGCCTACGAGGACAAGGTGGCCAGGGTGGGGATCCGGGTCGGCGACCTGGCCGATGCCGGACGGCTCCGCCAGCTCGTGGACGCCGGCGCCGAGCGAGCGCAATTGAAGCTCAAGGCGCTGGGTTCCACGGCGACCGTCGATGCCGACGCGCTCTACGACGAACTGTCGGCGCTCGCCCAACGCATCCTCCCCATGGCCTGCGACGTCGGGCTCGCCCTGACCAAGGCGCTGGGACGCCGCGAGAAGGTGCTGCTCGAGGGCGCCCAGGGCGCCATGCTCGACGTGGACCACGGGACTTACCCGTTCGTCACCTCGTCCAACACGACGGCGGGCGCGGCGGCCACCGGCGTCGGGCTCGGCCCCACGGCACTCGATGCGGTCCTCGGCGTGGTGAAGGCGTACACCACCCGGGTCGGCGCCGGCCCGCTCCCTTCGGAGCTGCCCGAGGAAGAGGCGGCACGGCTGCGCGAGCTGGGCGCCGAGTACGGTGCGACGACCGGCCGGCCGCGCCGCACCGGCTGGTTCGACTCCGTTGTCGTGCGTTACGCGGCGCGCCTGAACGGGACCACGGCCCTGGCGGTCAGCAAGCTCGACGTCCTCGACCCGCTGCCCGAGATCAAGCTCTGCACCGGCTACCAGCTGGGCGGCGAGCGGCTGGAGGAGTTTCCGGCCGATCTCACGGCGCTGGCCGAGATCGAGCCGATCTACGAGTCGATGCCGGGCTGGAAGGGCTCGAGCGCCGAGGCCCGGCGGCTGGAGGAGTTGCCCGCGGGAGCCCGGGCCTATCTGGACCGGATCTCGGAGCTCACCGGCCTGCCGATCCGCTACGTGTCCGTCGGGACACGGAGACGGCAGATCATCGACGTCGGGTAGCCGGAAGGGGCTTGATACGCCGCGGGGGTTCGCCTAATATTCGCGGCTCTCTCGAAGGCAACAAAGGAGTAGAATGGCAACCAGGATCAGACTGCGTAGAATCGGCCGGAAGAAGCAGGCGTCGTTCCGGATCGTCGTGGCCGGCAGCATGCACGCCAGCAGCGGCCGGATCACCGAGACGATCGGGAAGTACAACCCGCGGACCGAGCCGGCATTCATAGAGATCGACGAGGTGCGTGCCCTCTACTGGCTGCGCCAGGGCGCCATGGTGAGCGAAGGGGTCGAGCCGCTGTTTCGCCGGACCGGCATCCTGAAGAAGTTCGCCGACGGCGCCGCGGGCGAGGGGCTGGCGGTGATCGGCGACCCGCAGGGCAAGACCATGCACCCGCCGAAGGCGAAGCCGGGTAAGAAGAAGGCGGAGAAGGCCGAGGCCGCCGCGGAACCGGCGCCCCCGGCGGCGGCGAAGGCCGAGGCGCCGGAGGCTGAGGCGACCGAGGGCGAGGCGCCGGAGGCTGAAGCGACCGAGGGCGAGACGCCGGAGGCCGAGGCTGCCGAGCCGGCCGGCGATGTCGCCGAGCCCGAGGCGGAAACCGAGAAACCGGCAGCGGAGTAGAAAGCCGAGATCTACAGATGTCGAGGGCCGATCTCCTGATCGTGGGCATGATCAGGAAGGCCCACGGAATCAAAGGCGAGTGCTTCGTCAGCCCGGTGACCGACGACGTCGCGGGCATCTTCGAAGAGGGCCGCTCTTTGCGACTGGGTGATCGCGATGGGCGGCCCGACGAGTCTGGGCTCGCCTTGACGATCCAGGCCGCGCGCGAGTTCAAGGGCGGTCTGATCTGTCGCTTCGAGGGCGTCCGTGACCGGAACGCCGCCGAGGTTCTCCGGGGCCGCTCACTGTTGATCTCCCACGAAGACGTCCGACCGCTCGAGGTCGGCGAGTATTTTCTTCACGACCTGGTGGGCCTGGAGGTCCGCACCGTGGACGGCGTAACCGTTGGCCACGTCGTGGAGATCTACGAGACGGGCTCCGGCCATGTGCTGGGTGTGGCCGACGGCGAGCGGGAGCGCTTGATCCCCTTCGCGGACCGGATCGTGAAAGAGATCGACATGGACGAACGCCTCATCGTCATCGAGCCCTTGCCCGGGCTGCTCGATCTGTGATGCGCATCAACATCCTGACGATCTTTCCGGATTTCTTCCGTGAGGCGCTGGCGCTGGGGATACCGGGCCGCGCGGCACGGGCCGGCCTCGTCTCGTACAACGCCGTCGACCTGCGCGACTACACGCACGACCGGCACCGCACGGTCGATGACGAACCCTACGGCGGTGGCGCCGGGATGGTGATGAAGCCGGAGCCGTTCTACGAGGCGGTCGACGCCTTGAAGCCGCAGGGCCCGATCGTGCTGCTCGATGCGCGCGGCCGCCGCTTCCGGCACGGCGACGCGGTGCGGCTGTCGCTGGAGCCGCAGCTCACTCTGCTCTGCGGGCACTACAAAGATGTCGACTGGCGCGTCGCCGAAGGGCTGGCGACCGAGGTCTACTCGCTGGGCGACTTCGTGCTCTCCGGCGGCGAGCCGGCGGCCCTCTGCCTGCTGGACGCCGTGGTCCGGCTGATCCCCGGCGCCTTGGGCGACCACGAGTCGGCGGCCAGCGACTCGTTCTACGACGAGGCGCTCCTGGCGCCGCCGGCCTACACGCGGCCGCCCGAGTACCGGGGCCTGGAGGTCCCGGAGGTACTGCGCTCGGGCGACCACGCCGCGGTCGCCGAGTGGCGCCGCCGCGCGGCTGAGGAGTTGACGCGGCGGTTGAGGCCGGATCTACGGGATCCGTAGCCGGCCGGCCCCTTGGACAAGCCGGCGGCCGTGATTATCTTATCAGGCTTTCGCAAACCAGGAACGCGAGCGCCGGAGTCGAGGCGGAAATGAACGCAATACAGGACATCGAGAAGCGGCAGCTGCGGAGCGACATCCCCGACGTCGGCCCCGGCGATACGGTGCGCATTCTGGTCCGCGTCAAGGAGGGTGACAAAGAGCGCCTGCAGCCGTTCGAGGGCGTCTGTATCGCCCGCAAGGGCGGCGGCCTGCGCGAGACGCTGACCGTCCGCAAGGTCTCCGGCGGCGTGGGCGTCGAGCGCATCTTCCCCATCCACTCCCCGTCGATCGCCGAGCTGAAGGTGATCCGCAAGGGGAAGGTCAGGCGCGCGAAGCTCTACTACCTGCGTGGCTTGCGCGGCAAGAAAGCGCGGATCAAGGAGGATCGCTCCTAGCCGGGACCCGCGTCGTGGGCCGGCGGGCGATCCCACTGACCACCGAGCGCCGCTACTGGCGCGCTGGCTTTCACTACATCGCAGGCGTCGATGAAGCGGGGTGCGGCTCTCTGGCCGGCCCCGTCGTCGCTGCTGCAGTGGTCCTGCCCGTGGAGGGCGGCATCAAGGGCGCCGTCGACTCCAAACTTCTGTCCGCGGCACAGCGCGAGCAGATCGCCGGCTCGATCTACGAGCGGGCGCTGGCCGTCGGCGTCGGCGCCGCTTCGGCCCGCGAGGTCGAGCGTTTGAACGTCCGCCGCGCCAGCGGGCTGGCCATGGAGCGGGCGCTCAGCCGCCTCCGCCTCACCCCCGACACCGTGCTGATCGACGGACGCCCGCAGCCCTGCCTGGGCGACCACCTCGCCATCATCAAGGGCGACCGCACCTGTCACTCCATCGCCTGCGCGGCGATCGTCGCCAAGGTCGTGCGCGATCGGCTGATGGTCCGGCTGTCCGAGCGCTACCCCGGCTACGGCTGGGAGCGCAACGCCGGCTACGGTACGCGCGACCACCGCGCCGGGATCGAGCTACTCGGCCCGACGCCCCACCACCGGCGCACCTTCCTCGGAGTGCAGTACGCGTTCGATTTCGAGTAGGGCTACCGCGCTGCCGAGTCGCCGAGATTCCTCAGGGCCTTCTTCGCCTCCTCGTGCTCGGGCTCGAGTGCTAGCGCTGCCTCGTACTGTCGGCGTGCCAGCGCCAGCTCGCCCCGCCGCTCGTAGACCATGCCCAACCGCCAGTGCGCCGAGGCCAGGGACGGAGAGTCCGGGCCGGGTCCGCGGGCGATGTAGAGCCGCGTGGACTGCCACGGGCGCTCCCCCGAGACCTCTGCGCTGGTCTGCATCGAGTCTGGCAAGCGGCGTGCCGAGCTAAAGCGCGCGCTCGTTGCGTGAGTGGCTGCGGTTTGCCGCGGCGAAACGGCCGGCCTCGGGCGCTCGAGCGCGTGTTGGGGTGACACTCGTGTGTCGTTGCGGAACGCTGCTCGGTCGTGGGTGGGAGCCGAGTCAGGCCTTCGAGCGTAACTTGGAGCGCGACGGCGGCGAAGCCGCCGTTCCTGCAAACGAGTCGCGCGACGTGAAGCGAGAGGACCTGACTCGGCGACCCTCCTCCACCTGCGGTGAATCAGCGGTGCGGCGACCTCCAGGCGAGCCCGGCGCTCGCCGTGCGCGCGTCACCGCCCGAGTCGAGCCCGGCGCCGCCCGACAGGGTCACCCGGTCGGCGCGCACGATGACCCCCAGCCGGAAGGCCAGGAAGTCACCGTCGCCGTCCCATTCGGCCAGCGCCAGTGCGTCGAGCGTGCCCAGCATGCCGAACGAGCCGCCGATCCGGAAGCCGTTGAATGCGCCGCCGTCGGTGCGGTAATCGGCTTGCAGCGAGACGGAGAGCGGTGCGCCCGGCGGCCGGTAGGTGATGGCGCCGATGACCCGCTCGTAACGCACGGTGTCTCTGACTTCGGGCGAGCCGATGTCGCGCCACACCAATCCCAGCGAGACACCTGACGGGCTGTGGTTGACCCAGCCGACCTCCCAGCTCCCCTGCGCCTCGCCGACCGTGCGCCAGGTCCGCGATACACCGGCCCCGTTACGACCCTGCGCCAGACCCAGCGCCAGCGTGTAGGCATCGCCCTGCGAGTAGGTGCCGGACACGAACTCGTCGTGACTGTAGCCGAAGCTGATCACCTTCGACTGCAGCCCGACCAGGTACTGGCCGGTCTCCCAGCTGGAATCCTCGGGTCGGTCGAACGTGTAGTGGCCGATCAGGTGGCTCGCGTTGCTGAAGCCGGCGGCAGCGGGATTGATCCAGATCCCGTTCGCCAGCCCGACCGAGGAGACGAAGCTGTAAGACTGGACCTCGGGGTCGCGGATCTGGCCGGCCGCCGGCGGTGCGGCCAGCAGCAGCGCCAGGCCGGCGACGGTAACGGTGCGTGCCTGCACGGGTCGGTCGGTGCTCCCGGTTGGAGTTGGCGTGTCGGAGTCGGCGTATACTGCGGCCCGCCGCCACGCGGGGCAAGATGGGCGGCCCGAACCTTGACCTGCTGGCCGCTTCGGGGTACTACTTGTGCTTCGTCAGAACTCGAGGGAATAGGGAATAGATGGCCGAAATCGTGAAGGCCCCCGGCGCCGGCCGGGCGCAGCTGGACCCGGCGGCGCCGGTCGTTCACGCCCAGAAGGTCAGCAAGCGCTACGCGCGTACCTGGGCGCTGAGGGCCGTAGACCTCACCGTGCAGCGCGGCGAGCTGGTTTCCTTGCTGGGCCCCAACGGCTCCGGCAAGAGCACGCTGCTCCGCGTCCTCACCGCCGTTACGCGGCCGACTTACGGCGAGGTCAGGATCTTCGGGGCGCCGCCCCGCAACGGGGAGGGCGTGCGCGAGCGGCTGGGCGTGCTGCCTCACCAGACGTACCTCTACGGCGAGCTGACGGCGATCGAGAACCTGCGCTTCGCCGCCACCATGTACGGGATGCATGCGTCGCGGGCCGAGCTCACGGAGGCCCTGGTCCACGTGGGTCTGGCTCACGTGGCCGACGCCCAGGCCCGCACCTTCTCCAGCGGCATGCGCAAGCGCCTCGCCCTCGCCCGCGCCACGCTGCACGACCCGGAGCTGGTGTTTCTCGATGAGCCGTACGGCGCACTCGACGTGGAGGGGATCGGCTGGGTCGATAGCTTCATCGGCGAGCTGCGCGACGCCCAGAAGACGCTGGTCATCGCGACTCACGAGATCGGTCGGGCGCTGGCGCTCTGCGATCGCGCCGTAGCGCTGCGCGGCGGTCGTGTGGTCTTCGACGGTCCGACCTCCGATTACGAAGGCGCGATCTCCGGCGCCACGGAGGCGGTCGGACTGGAGGTGAAGCGCTGATGGGCGACTTCAGGCGCGCGCTGGCGCTGGTCCGTAAGGACTTGATCACCGAGCGGCGGAGTAAAGCGGCCTTCAACGCTATGGCCTTCTTCGCCGCCATGGTGCTGTTCATCTTCAGCTTCGCGCTCGGCCCCGACGCGCCCGGCATGGCCGCCACCGGCGCGGGCACGCTGCTCCAGTTCCTGTGGCCGGGGCTGCTCTGGGTGGCGATCTTCTTCACCGGCATCCTGGCGCTCGGCCGCTCGTTCCAGATCGAGATCGAGAGCGGCGGCATGGAGGCGTTGCGCCTTTATCCGGGCGACAAGAAGGCGGTGTTCGCCGGCAAGCTGGTCGCCAACCTGATCGTTCTCGGGGCGATGGAGCTCATCCTGATCCCCCTATCGGCGATCCTCTATAACATAGACTTGTGGACCAAGCTGCCGGCGCTGATGGGCGTCACCCTTATGGGGACCGTCGGCTTTGCGGCGGTGGGGACCTTCTACGCGGCGCTCACCGCGAACTTGCGGGCGCGTGACGTCATGCTGCCTGTCCTGCTCTTCCCGGTCCTGGTACCGGTGGTCGTGTCGGCGGTGAAGGCGACGACGCTCGTCATCCGCGGGGATCCGATGGGCGAGATGTGGACCTGGCTGCGTATTCTGGGCCTCATCGACGTCGTGCTGCTGACCGTCTGTACGCTCACGTTCGAGTTCGCGATAGAAGATTAAGCGGGGACCTATGCTAGGAAACATCATCTTATTCGTGGTCGTCGCCGCGATCGTCGTCGGTGTTCTGTATTTCGGCTCCGCGCTGGTGCGGATGCCGGCGGCGTCGGCGAAGCGGGCCGGCATGATCGCGGGGATTGCTACGATCGTGCTGCTGGCTCTGGGCCTCTATCTCGGCCTCGTCTGGGCGCCGGCCGAACGGCTCATGGGGGATGTCTACCGGATCATGTACATCCACTTCCCCAGCTGGGTGGGCAGCGCCGCCGGCTACCTGACGGCCTTCCTGGCCAGTATCGCCTATCTCAAGACGCGCAACGCCGGCTACGACTACGTGGCGCTCGCCGGCGCCGAGATCGGACTCCTGTTCAACGTGACGGGGCTCATCACCGGCGCGTTCTGGGGCCGGCCCACCTGGGGTGTCTACTGGACCTGGGACCCGCGGCTCACCACGACCGCGATCATGGCGATCACCTTCGCCGGCTACCTAGTGCTGCGCGCCTTCATGGAAGATCCGGAAGGCCGCGCCCGCGCCGCCGCGCTGGTGGCGATCGTCGGCTTCGTCAACGTCCCCATCGTCTACTTCTCGGTCCGCTGGTGGCGCACGCTGCACCAGGTGCAGTCGAGTCCGGAGACCGTCGACGCGCCGATGGTCTGGGCCCTGCGCACGATGATGGTGGCGTTCGTCTTGCTCTTCATCTTCCTGCTGACCCAGCGCTTCAGGCTCGCCCGCATCCGCGGCGAAGAGGAGATGGAAGCCATGAGATTGGAGGTGGCGGGTGACTAGATCAGGTCTCGTAGCTGCCATCGTTGCCTTGGCGGCCATCGTTTTCGTCTTCGCCGTCGTGCCGGGCATGCGCGACGCCGGCTTCATCATCCGCGCCTACGTGATCACCGCGGTCATCGTCGGCGGTTACACCTGGTTCCTGGCGCGGCGCCTCGACCAGGTGGAGAAGGGTGGGGGAACGCCGCCGGAGGAGACGGCCGGCTAGAGAGGCGCGGCTTGGGTCGCCGAGGGGTCGTCTCACTGCATGTCGCGCGGCTCGGTTGCAGGAGCGGCAGCTGCGCTGCCGCCGCGCTCCGAATTGCGTTCGACGACCCCTCGGCTCCCAATGACAACGCCGCGGCCGCCAAGCGGCGCTGAGCGACCCCCGACCCCAGCACCCCGCAAATCCGCGTCGGTCACTCCGGGAAGTCTCCGTCGATGCGCCAACCGATGACGTACTGCACGTCCTGCTCGTCCGACCAGACCGTGTACATGTACCAGGTCCCGGTCTCCGCGTCACGGACGAAACGCGGCACGCGCCCCAATATCAGGTCCGTTCCCGGTAACGTCGCCACACCCAGGTAGCGCCCCGCGTCGTCGAACACGTCCCATTCCGCGGAGCCCCGGGGACCTGTCCACCAGGGGCTCCAACCCTTCTGCTCGTTGGCCGTCAGGTCGCGGAGCGGCCGCACGTGCTGCACGATGACGGTGCCCGCCGGGCCGCAGATGATGCGGCGGAAGGCCGGGTAGCTGCTCTCGTAGCGGAACGTGGACTTGATCGCCGCCGCCCGCTCGAGCGGAACCTGATACTCCTGAAACACCTCTTCCCAGCGCCGCGTGATGACCGACTGATCCTCAGCGGTCAGCGGCAGCGGCTCCCACGGTAGGCTAAAGACGCGGTCGACCGTTCCCTGCGGACCGTACCAGAGGAGCCGATACTCGTCGCTGCGACCGGCCACCAACCCATCGCCGCACAGGACATAATCCATATGCCCGCGGTAGTAGTAGCGCAGAGTCGCATCCCCCTCACGGGCGAACGTCTGCGACGTGGGAACGCGGGCCACGGTGTCGAGGACCGCGCCGCGCACGTCGCGCGCCAGGACCAAGTCGAGCGTGTCGGCCGGAGGCCGGTCGGGCCCTAAGAGTGGGGCCAGGCCCGACACGATGCGCCCCGTGGCCGCGTCGCTGTCCCAGCCAGTGTAATAGTACCCTTCGCCCGGCAGCGTGGAGAAGCTGCCCAGCCAGGTCCCGTCCGGCCCGAACGCGTGCATCTGGGCGTTCGAATCGTCTTGCACCAGCAGCGTGTCACCCGGCCCGGGGAGCACCCTCAGGACCCCATCCCCGAACTCACCCGGTCCCTTACCCTGTGTCCCGACCGTCTGCTCGTAGACGCCGTCCGCCGAGAAGAAGCGCAGGTGATGCGCCATCCCATCGGCGGCGACGATGCGACGATCCGACAGAATGGTTAGGCCCGTGATCTCGCCGAACTCGTACTCCGGCTCGCCCTCCACGGCACCGATCCGCAAGACCTCGGTGAACTCCCAGCCCTCGCCCTCACGCCAGAGCGGTGTGCCGAAGTTCTCGACCACCTCTATCCCGGCGCTGTCGCGCACGACGCCCTCCCAGGCCGCCGCCGAGATCGACGATTCGCCGCAGGCTAGAACGACGACGGCGCAGGTGAGTGTGCAGGCAGCGGCGAGCAGCGCCGAGTCGCGCGCGATCGGGAGACTTCGATGGGATGACATAGGATCCTCCTGCCAGTCTTGGCGGATGGCCTCGCTGCCCTCAATCCGGCACGCGTCCGTCCAGACGCCAGGCGACGACGTACTCGACATCTTGCTCGTCCGACCAGACCGTGTACATGTACCATGTCCCGGTATCCGCGTCGCGGACGAAGCGACCTGTGCGTATTGCTGCCACCGCATCGGTACCCGGCAACGCCGCCGCACCGAGGTAGCGCCCTTCGCTGTCGAACACGTCCCATTCCAGGGTGCCCGTGGGGCGCGTCCACCCGGGGTTGAACTCCCGCCGCTCGTCCGCCGTCAGATCGCGGACGGGCCGGAGGTGCTGCACGAGGACGGTGGCCGCCGGCCCGCAGATGAAGCGGCGGTAGGCCGGATACGTGCTCTCGAAGCGCAAGCTTGACCTGATCGCCGCCGCCCGCTCGGGCGGAACCTGATACTGCCTAAACACCTCGTCCCAGCGCCGCACGATGATCGATCGATCGTCTTCCGTCAGCGGCAGCGGCTCCCAGGCCAGGCTGAAGACGCGGCGGACCGCTCCATCGGGACCGTACCAGAGGAGCCGATACTCGTCGCTGCGACCGGTCACGAGGCCGTCGCCGCACAGGTCGAAATCGGTATAACCGCGGTAGTAGTATCGCAGGGTCGCGTCGCCTTGGCGGGAGAATGCCTGCGATGTGGGAATACGCGCCACGGTATCGATGACCGCGCCGCGCACGTCGCGCGCCAGGACGATGTCGAGCGTGTCGCGAGGTGTGTCGGGCAGCATGAGCGCAGTGTGTTTCGACACGAGGCGCCCCTCCCCCCGGTCGTCATCCCAGCCGGAGATGTAGTAGCCCTCGCCCGGGAGCAGGGAGAAGCTGCCCACGAGGGTCCCGTCGGGCGCGATCGCGTGCATCTGGGCGTTCCTGACGTCCTGCACCAAGAGTGTATCCCCCGGCCCATGGAGCAGCCCCAGGGGCCCGTCGCCGAACTCGCCGGGTCCCTGGCCCTGCGTTCCCACCGTCTGCTCGTAGACGCCGTCCGCCGAGTAGAAGCGCAGGTTGTGCGACATCGCGTCCGCCACCGCGACACGACGATCCGCGAGCACCGTCATCCCCGTGATGCGGCCGAACTCGTACTCCGGCTCGCCCTCCACGGTGCCGATCCGCAGGATCTCGGTGAACTGCCAGCGCTCTCCTTCGCGCCACAGAGGGGTTCCGAAGTTCTCGACCACCTCTATCCCGGCGCTGTCGCGCACGACGCCGTCCCAGACGGCCGCCGACATGGACGATTCGCCGCAGCCGAGCACGACAACGGCGCAGGTGAGCGTGCAGGCGGCGGCGAGCAGCGCCGCGCCCGGCGCGATCGGGAGACTTCGATGGGATGACATAGGATCCTCCTGCCAGTCTTGGCGGACGGCCTCGCTTTTCCCTCAATCCGGCATGCGTCCGTCGATCCGCCAGGCGAGCACGTAGTGCACGTCCAGCTCATCGGACCAGACCGAGTACATGTACCAAGTGCCGGTGGTCGCGTCTTGGACGAAGCGAGGAGTGCGCCGGCCCGCCGCCCAGTCGGTTCCCGGGAAGGCTGCCGCGCCCAGGTAGCGCCCCTCGCTGTCGAACACGTCCCATTCCAGCGTGCCTGGGAGGCCTGCCGTATCGACGCGAAACTCCTTCCGCTCGGCGGCAGTCAGGTCGCGAACGGGCCGCACGTGTTGAACGATGACGGTGGCCGCCGGGCCGCAGATGAAGCGGCGATAGGCCGGGTAGCTGCTCTCGAAGCGGAGCGTCGACTTGAACGCCGCCGCCCGCTCGGGCGGAACCTGACGCTGCTGAAACACCTCGTCCCAACGGTGCACGATGACCGACTGGTCCTCATCGGTCATCGGCAGCGGCTCCCACGGTAGGCTGAACACGTGGTCGACCGTTCCATCCGGGCCGTACCAGAGGAGCCGATACTCGTCGCTGCGACCGGTCACGAGACCGTCGCCGCAGAGGTCGAAGTCCGGCTGGCCGCGGTAGTAGTAGCGCAGGAACACGTCGCCCTCACGGACGAACCTTTGCGACGTTGGAATGCGCGCCACGGTGTCGAGCACCGCACCGTGCACGTCGCGCGCCAGGACGATGTCGAGCGTGTCGACCGGCTGGTCGGGCAGCTGGAGTGGGGTGTGTTTCGACACGAGGCGCCCGGTGGGCCGGTATTCATCCCACCCGGAGTCGCGGTAGCCCCCGCTCGGCAGCAAGGAGAAGCTGCCCAGCAAGGTCCCGTCCGGCGCCATCGTATGATTCTGGGCGTTCGTGTAGTCCTGTACCAGCAACGTATCAGCCGGACCGTGCAGCAGCCACAACCCCCCGTCGCCGAACTCGCCGGGTCCCTGACCCTGCGTTCCCACCGTCTGCTCGTAGACGCCGTCCGCCGAGAAGAACCGCACGTTGTGCGACATGGCGTCCGCGACGACGACGCGACGATCCGACAGCACGGCCAGGCCGGTGATCTGGCCGAACTGATACTCGGGCTCGCCCTCCACCGCTCCGATCCGCAGGACCTCGGTGAACTCCCAGCGCTCGCCCTCGCGCCAGAGCGGCGTGCCGAAGTTCTCGACAACTCTTATGCCGGCGCTGTCGCGCACGACGCCGTCCCAGACGGCCGCCGAGATCGACGATTCGCTGCAGGCGAGCACGACGGCGGCGCAGGTGATCGCGCCTGCGGCGAGCAACGCTACGCCGGGTCCGCTTGATAGAACTCGCTGGGCTAGCATAGAACCTCCCGTGTTGACGGCTCGGGGGCAGCCGCGCTTTACTCTCAGTCCGGCATGGCTCGGTCGATGCGCCAGGCGAGCACGTACTGCACGTCCAGCTCATCGGACCAGACCGAGTACATGTACCATGCCCCGGTGGCCGCGTCGTGGAAGAATTTCGCGTTGCGCCATCCCGCCACCCAGTCCGTTCCCGGAAAGGCCGCCGTGCCCAGGTAGCGCCCTTCGCTGTCGAACACGTCCCATTCCAAAGTGCCGGGGAGCCCCCCGGGCGCGACCGGTAACTGCTTCCGCTCGTCACCCGTCAGGTCGCGGACGGGCCGCACGTGCTGCACGAGGACGGTGGTCGCGGGGCCGCAGATGAAGCGGCGATAGGCGGGGTAGGTGCTCTCGAAGCGGAGCGTAGCCTTGATCGCCGCCGCTCGATCCAGCGGGACCTGATACTGCTGAAACACCTCGTCCCAGCGCCGCACGATGATCGACTGATCCTCATCGGTCATCGGCAGCGGCTCCCATGGTAGGCTGAAGACGCGCACGACCGTCCCGCCCGGGCCGTACCAGAGCAAGCGGTACTCGTCGCTGCGACCGGTCACGATGCCGTCACCGCAGAGGTCGAAGTCGGGGGCGCCGCGGTAGTAGTAGCGGAGGTTCGCGTCGCCCTGGCGGGCGTACCTCTGCGACGTCGGAATGCGCGCCACGGTATCGAGGACCGCGCCGTGCACGTCGCGCGCCAGGATGATGTCGAGCGTGTCGACCGGAGGCTCATCGGGTAGCAGCATCGGGATGAGGCTCGACACGAGGCGGCCCGTGGCTGCGTCGCTATCCCAGGCGGACGGATAGTATCCCGCGCTCGGCCGCGTCGGGAAGCTGCCCAGCCAGCTACCGTCCGGCGCGATCGTGTGCATCTGGCCGTTCGTCGGATCGCGCACCACCATTGTGTCACCCGGCCCCTCGAGTAATCCCAGGAACCCGTCGCCGAACTCGCCGGGGCCCTGACCCTGCGTTCCCACCGTCTGCTCGTAGA
>JBDHKD010000126.1:0-4952 GCA_039586575.1 Gemmatimonadota bacterium
GGGTTCAACGTGCTGATCATGGACTACCGGGGCTACGGGAAGAGCGACGGTAAGCCGTCGGAGCAGGTGCTGTACGACGATGGTCTCCTGGCCTATCGCCACCTGGTCGAGGAGCGTGGGGTCGATCCGGCGCGGCTGGTGATCTTCGGCCGCTCGCTGGGCGCCGCCGTGGCGGTCGAGCTGGGGACGACCCAGCCGGCGGGCGCGGTGATCGCCGAATCGTGCTTCACCTCGGCGCAGGACCTGGCGGCGATCCACTACGGGTTCCTGCCCGGCGCGCTCTTCCGGGCGATGACGCACAAGTTCGAGTCGATCGCGAAGGTGTCGCGGCTCAAAGCGCCGGCGCTCTTCGTGCACGGCGACCGGGACGACATCGTGCCGGTCGTCATGGGCCGACGGCTCTACGAGGCGGCGGCGGAGCCGAAGGAGTGGTACGAGATCAAGGGCGCCGGACACAACGATATGCTCATGGTGGGCGGCGCCGACTACTTCCGCCGGCTGGCGGTTTTCGTGCGACGACATGTTGGCGGCGCTGAGGGCTAGCACGCTCGGATCGCTGGCGCTGGCTGCGGGGCTCTGCGCGGGCCCGGCGACCGAGCGCGAGCCCGTGACCTCGGCCGCGCCCGAGGCGGCGGTTTCCGACACGGCGGCGCTCGACGTGTTGGGTTACCGCATCTCGCTGGAGTTGGGTACCGGCTCGTCGTTCCGGGCGGTCGCCGAGATCACGGCCCGCGTGACGGCGGTGGGCGTGCGAGCGCGCTTCGATCTTGTCGGCCTGGTCGTCGACTCGGTAACCGTCGACGGCGCGCGTACCGAGCACCGGCGTGGTAAGGGCGACCTAGTGGTCGGACTGGGCCGCCGCGCCGCGGTCGGCGATACGATCGTCGCGGCCGTCCACTACGGCGGCGCGCCCGACGACGGCCTGATCATCAAGCGCAACATCTACGACCGTCCCACCGTCTTCGCCGACAACTGGCCGAACCGCGCCCGCCACTGGTTCCCCGGGATCGATCACCCGAGCGACAAGGCGACGGTCGAGTTCCGGGTCCGCGCCCCGGCGCGCTGGAGCGTCGTGGCGGTCGGTCGCTTGGTCTCGGAATCGGAGCTCCCCGACGGTCGCCGGCTCTGGGTCTGGGCGACCGATCGACCGATCCCGGTCTACACCATGGTGCTGGGGGCCGGCGAGCTGGTCGAGCGCGAGCTGGGTATGGTGGGGTGTGATGACGATGCCGCGTCGTGCGTGCGGATCACGCAGTGGACGTTCGCCGAAGATGAGGAGACGGCAGCGCGGCTCTTTCAGCGCGCGCCCGCGATCGTCGCCTTCTTCGATAGCCTGCTGGGCCCCTTCCCCTACGAGAAGTTGGCGCTGGTGCAGTCGTCGACGCGCTTCGGCGGGATGGAGAACTCGAGCGCCATCTTCCTGCCGGAAAGACTCAACCGCCGGCGCTCGGCCGATGGCCTCTTGGCGCACGAGATCGCCCACCAGTGGTTCGGCGACGCGGTGACCGCGCGCGAGTGGCCGCACGTCTGGCTGTCGGAGGGCTTCGCCAGCTACTTCGAGAACGTGTTCTTCGAGCTGGTCGACGGCGACTCGGTGGGCGCCGCGCGCCGCCAGGGCGACGAGGCGCACTACCTGGAGTCGGGAAGCGTCGAGCGACCGTTGATCGACGAGGAACCCGAGAACCTCTTCGAGGTGCTGAACGCCAACGCCTACCAGAAGGGCGCCTGGGTGCTCCACATGCTGAGGCAAGCGGTGGGCGACGAGGCGTTCTTCGAGGGCGTGCGCCGCTATTACCGCGCGCACCTGCACGGCACGGCGTTGAGCGCCGACCTGCGGCAGGCCATGGAGGAGGTATCGGGTCAGGAGCTCGGCTGGTTCTTCGATCAGTGGCTGGAGCGGCCGGGCTATCCCGAGGTCGAGGTAACCGCCGCCTGGGACGGTACGGCGCGCGCTCTCAGGATCCGGATCGCGCAGATCCAACAGTGGCCGCCCTTCCGCTTCCCGCTCGAGCTGGAGGTCGAGGGCGAAGGCTACAGCCTGCGGCGGACCGTCTGGGTGGCGGAGCGTGAGAGCAGGCTCGAGTGGCAGCTCCCCGGCGCGCCGGTACGGATCGTGGCCGACCCGGAGAACGCGGTGCTGGGGACCACGAAGGTGAGACGGGCGGATGAACGAAGCTAGCGATCTTTACAAGAAGCAGGCGGCCGAGCGTGCCGCAGAGCACGTGGAGTCGGGGATGGTCGTCGGACTGGGCACGGGCAGCACGGCGCGCTACGCGGTGCGGCGCATCGGCGAGCGTCTGCAGGCGAACGAGCTGAAAGACATCGTCGGTGTGCCGACGTCCGAGACGACGGCGGCGGAGGCGCGACGCCTGCGCGTGCCGCTGACGACCCTGGCGGAGCACCCGGTCGTCGACCTGACCATCGATGGTGCGGACGAGGTGGCGCCCGACTTCGGCCTGATCAAGGGCGGCGGCGGTGCGCTGTTGCGAGAGAAGATCGTCGCGCAGGCGAGCCGGCGCGTGATCATCGTCGTCGACGAGGCGAAGCTCTCACCGGCGCTGGGGACGAAGTGGGCGCTACCGGTGGAGGTCGTGTCGTTCGCCTGGTTCCCGGAAAGCGAGTTCTTGAGAGGCCTGGGCGCCGACGTGGTGCTGCGACGCGGCAGAGACGGCGAGCCCTTCGTGACCGACCAGGGCAACTGGATCCTCGACGCCAACTTCGGACCGATCGCCGACCCGCCCGCGCTCGCCGTCATACTCGAGGCACGGGCCGGGATCGTCGAGCACGGGCTGTTCCTGGAATTGGCGACCGATGTCGTCGTAGCCGGCCCGGGCGGCGTGCGCGAGCTCAGGCGCGGGGATCAGTGAACGGTGACCCAGTGATGAGCGGGCGGGAGGAGCTGCGCTGACACTGGATCACCGACCACTGACCTACTGACCTACTGACCTACTGACCTACTGGCCTCTCACCCTACCGTAAACGCCACCGACTCCAGTACGGTTCCGTCCGGCCCAACCACATCGACCCGCCAGTTGCCGGTCCACATGGGGTCGATGTTCTTCGAGCTCCAGCTGCGCCAGTTGCTGCCGGCGATACGGAGCGATACGCGGGCGACCTCGGTGTCGTCCTTGTACCAGACGTGCTCGACCTGGATTTCGCCTTCCGCGCCGGTGATCCGCGTCCAGCAGTAGACCGTACCCACGTCCTTGGCGACCGTCGTCAGATTGTCGCTCGGCTGACGGTCCACCACGGCGCTGGTGATCACCGCCTCGGCGACATCCAGCCCGGACGCCATCTGCTGCTGGGCCCCGACGGCCGCCGCCATGGCGAACAAGAGCGCCAGGCTCAGAGGTGCGACGTGCCTGCGCATAGGAAGATCCCTCCCGCGATTCGGCTGTTGGGGGAAAGGCGAAGCCGGTGTGGTGTGGGCTACTATTCTGTATCAGAACTGCCCGGGAGTCAAGGCTTTGCGTTTGGGGGGTCGGGCCGCTGGCGGCCGGTCATCGGCCGCCGGAACGCTTCATCCACTCGAAGACGGTGCGGCAGCGGTGGCAGTAGTATTGGGCGGACGAGAGGACGCTTCCAAAGGGTGACTGAAGGTCGGTGTCGGTACCACCGCAGAAGGGACACTCCGGTGATTTCGGGAGCGGATAATCTTCCGCGAGCTCGGGATGATCGCTCGAGTGGGATCCGTCGTCCGTCCGATCACCCGCCACGAGTCAGTTCTCCTGTTCGCTGGTCACCGAGGACTGATCACCCGTCGCACTAGTCCATCAGGAAGGCGCGATTCCGATCGCCGCGTGCCCGGGCCACCGCCTCCGGGTCGGGCCCGCTGCGGCTCGAGCGGCGGCTGGCCGGATCCCAGGTTGAGAAGTCGAGGTCGGCGGCGGGCGGCTGAAGGCCGCTCCCCTCGATGAGCGGCACCAGGCGCGCCAGAAAGCGCTGGCGCAGCTCGCCGCCGCTGCCGTTCCAGATGCCCTCGCGCTTCTGAGCCACGCCCAGATCGTCGGGCCCGAACCAGTGGAGGACGGCCGGCCAGCGGGCGTCGAGCGCCTGCTGCAGCGCGGCGCGGGTCTCGTCGTTGGCGTCGGCGAGGCGACGCAGCCAGGCGGCGCCGTGCGCGAAGTGGAAGCGCTCTTCCTCCAGCTGCTTCTGGACGCGCTGGCGGAGCGGCACGTAGCGCGAGTCGGCGAGCGCCTCGAGCATGACGGTGAGCGCGGTATCGACGACGGCGTTGGCCACGACGAAGTCGATCCAGGTCTCGAAGCGACGGTCGAGCGCCTCCATGTTTCGATACTCGGCGGGCTCGCGACCGTGCTCGAGCCGTTCGGGCTCGTCGCCGAAGTCTTTGAGCAGCGCGTAGAGCAGGCGCGAGTGGCCCCACTCGTCTTGCGAGATGCTGGAGGCGGCGATGTTGGCCTCCAGCTCGGGCGCGCCGAGCACCCAATCGGCGTAGAGGATGCCGATGATCCGCTTGGAATCGGCGAGCGCCAGGATCAGGTCGCCGAGCGCCTGACGTGACTCGGGTGCCAGCTCCTCGGCCTTTCGGATGTCGGGCTCGCTCATGTCGATTCCGCGCCGCGCGCGCCGCGGCGCGCGATGTCGAACGGAGCCTCGGCGCGATTGACGGAATGAAACGCGTCGCGGGGCGCCACGACCATCTCGAACCAGCGCTCCTCGTCGTACGTCTTCCAGGCGTAGACCTTGGCCAGCTCCGGGTCGGCGGCGTGGACGCTGCCGATGTGGTGGAGCGGGTCCTCGCGGTTCTTGCGGGCGAGTACTACGTAGACTCGATCGGCCATCAGGCGCTCACACCGTAAGCTCTGAGCAATTGGCGTCCTTCCGGGGTCAGCCGCTCGTTGGTCCAGGGCGGATCCCAGACGACGTTGATCTTCACCTCGTCGACACCCGGCTCGGCGAGCAGGCGCGCCCGGGTGTCGGCCAGTATGAAC
>JBDHKD010000127.1:0-8968 GCA_039586575.1 Gemmatimonadota bacterium
ATCGCAGACTCCAGCTGCATGTCCCTGCCGTTCGCCCGATCCGCCTCGGTCTGCTCGACACGGATGTCGGGCGGGATGCCCAGCCATTCCCACGGCAATCCGTCGTAGCGGCGCACGTCCCCGGTAGGGATCTTCAGTTCGGCCCCGCTCGGCAGCCGGAATATCCCGGGAGCGCGATCATCGGCCGCGCCGGAGCCGCCTCCCGTGGTGTCACCCACGGCGGTGACCTGCGGCAGCTGTCTCATCATCTCCGCGAACGCCTCGGCGCCGCTGTAACTCTGTCCGTTGATGAGAACCACCACGGGGTTCGTGTATTGGAAGGGCCCTCTGGGGGGGACGGGCTGCCACGGATAGAGCTCGCCAAGGATGTAGACGGCGATGGCATCGAGTGGTTCGGCAAGAAACCGGCCGACGAACTCCCTGATCGTGTCGTGGTTGCCTCCGGTATTGTGCCGGACGTCAACGATCAGCGCCCTCGTGCTCTGCAGGTAGCCCATCGCTGCATCGAAATCCCGCGTAATCTCGTGCGGCATGAACTGGGTGACCCGGACGTACCCGATCCCATCGTCTCGAATTGCATAGCCGACCAGTGAGTCTGCGGGAATGTGGATACTGTCAGGGTGCAGGTAGTTGAGCAGCAGATCGGCCCTCCAGACATCTTGATCGCGCCACCAGCGCGGTCCGATGTACGGGCAGATCGTCCCGTCGCTCTGCTCGACCCATCCGTCCTGCAGCGGGATCTGCGCCCCGGCGGGTGGCTTCAGCTTGACGTGTCCGTCCCTGAGCTCGCCCAGCATCTCGAGCAACACGACGTAGACCTCGTCGCCGATGGCCCGCTCGATGCGCGGGCGGTAGGCTGCGCCGACAACGTCCCAGTCGATCCCCTTGAACTCCAGGAAGGGGTAGACCGAATCGACGGCCGACCAGGCGGCCTCGAAGTCGGCGACGCCAGTGGGCACGCGGTCCGCGACGCCGGCGGGGTCGCTGCAGGCGAGCCCGACGAGACCCAGGAGCAGCGCGGCGAGCGCTGCCCGGCCACGCATCGTACGCTTTCCATTCATCATGATTACCTCCGAATTGCCTGTCGTTTAGGGCCTGCGTAGCTTCATGGGGCACTCTAGGGCGGACGTGTCTTCTGACCGACACGCCGGCGTCACTTCCCATGTAACGGACGGATATGGGCGGTTCCTCGCAGCGGCTTACCCGTTTTCAGGCGCTCGGCGCCGCCGACCTCACGGGGCCGGAGGGCAACACACTGCGCTCCGTGCTCGCTCGGCCGAAGCTGCTCGGGTTGCTGGCCTACCTGGCGGCCGCGAGCCCCCGCGGCTTTCAGCGCCGCGATACGATCACCGGACTTTTCTGGGGCGAGCTGAGCCAGGAGCGGGCGCGCGGCGCCCTGCGGCAGGCGCTCTACCACCTGAGGCAGTTTCTCGGCGAGGGCGTGGTGGTCACCCGCGGCGATGAGGAGGTCGGCCTGGACGCGGACCGCTTCTGGAGCGATGTGGCGGCCTTCGAGGATGCGTTGGAGCGTGGGGCCGGGGACGAGGCGCTCGAGCTCTACCGGGGAGATCTATTGCAGGGCTTCTTCCTGGCCGGCGCCCCCGAGTTCGAGCGCTGGCTGGACGGGCGGCGCGATGAACTGCGCGAGCGGGCGCGGGTGGCAGCCTGGGAATTGGCGCAGGGTGCCGAGGCCGCGGGGAACGCGGCGAACGCCGCTCGCTGGTCTAGGCAGGCGTTGCGGCTGGCGCCTCTCGACGAGGAGCTGGTTCGCCAAGTCATCGAAATGCTCGGCAGGTTGGGCGACCGGTCGGGCGCGGTGCGCGAGTACGAGGCGTTTGCCAAGCGACTGGCCGAGGAGTTGGAGCTGGAGCCGGCGGCGGAGACACAGAGGTTGATCGAAGCGCTCCGGGCCGGCGGCGAGATTGGGCCGGGTCGCGTTGCGGGTCCGCCGGCGAGCGCAGCGGCAGAGCATGCTGCCGCGGCGGCGGCTGCGTCCACCTCGGAGCCGCCCTCCGTGGCCGGCGCCGGCGTCGCCGCACGCGGCGCGGCGCGTCTTGTGGACGGCAAGGCTTTCCGTCTCGGTGTGGTGGCGGGCGCCGCCCTGGTCACAGGCCTCGGCATCGTCTGGGCGTTTGGCCAGAGGGGTGGCGGGTCGCGGTTGGAAGAGCGGCGGATCGTCGTGGCCGTCTTCGAGAATCGCACGGGCGATCCCGAGCTCGACCCGCTCGGCCGCATGGCGGCGGATTGGGTGACGCAGGGGCTCGATCAGATCGATGTGGTGGACGTGGTGCCGAGCACGACGGGCCTAGCGCCGCGCCCCGACTTGCTGGGTCCCGGGCTCTCGGAGCCTGGTGAGTTGCGGGCGTTGGCCGAGGCGACGGGGGCGGGCACGGTCATCGCCGGTGCCTACTATTTGAGCGGCGAAGCCGTCGAATTCCAGGCGCAGGTGGTCGATGTTCGCAGCGGGCGATTGCTGAGGGCGGTGACTCCGGTGGGTGGACCGCTGGCCGCGCCGGGCGCCGTCGTCGACACGCTACGGCAGCGAGTCGTGGGTACGGTCGCCTCGGTTTTCGATTCACGCCTGACTCGCCCGGCGCCGGGGGGTCAACCTCCGAACTTGGAGGCCTACCGGGCGTACCTCGAGGGCCATCGCGCGTACCATAGCGGACCGCAAATGCGACTGGCACAGGAGTTCTTCTATCGGGCGGTCGAACTGGATTCGTCGTTCCTCGATCCACGCTTCTACCTCTTCTTCACCCATTGGAACCTGGGCGAGTTCGAGGCGGCGGATTCCAACGCGCACCTCCTCGTTCCCCACAGGCCGCGCATGACCCCGTATCAACGAAGCACGCTGGACTGGCAACTGGCGGCCATCCGAGGGGATCGGGCGGGGGCGCTAGAGGCCGCGCGCGCCAGAGGTGGGTTGGACGTGGGGGTCGTGGCACTCAGGGCGAACCACCCGCAGGAAGCCGTGGATGCGTTGTCCGACGTACCCACCATATCCGATTGGTATTTCCATTGGCTCACGTTGATCGAGGCCTACCACATGCTCGGCGACTTCCGGCGCGAGCTGGTGGAGGCGGAGCGTGCACGCCAGGTATACCCGGAGCGCATGCGGATGCTCGAGGCCGAGGTGCGCGCGCTGGCGGCGTTGGGACGGATCGACGAAGTGAAGCAGCGGCTCGAGGAAAGCCTGCTCTTGCCTCCAGACGAAGGCATGCAGGCTATTTGGGTGATGATCAACGCCGGCGAGGAATTACGGGCACACGGGTTCACGGAGGCCGCGTTCGAAGTGGCCGATCTTGCGATTCAGTGGCACAGGTCGCGCCCGGTGGAGGAGGCGGAGTCCGGGCGGAACCGTTTCTCGCTGGCCAGAGCCTACTACCTCCGCGAACGCTGGGACGATGCCGCCGCGCTGTATGCGGAGCTGGCGGCGGAGGACCCCGGCAACGCTGAGGCTCAGGTGTATGTGGGTGCGCTGGCGGCCAGGCGTGCTGATAGGGAAGCGGCGCTGAGGGTCGAGGAGACGCTTTCGGGTCTCGATGCGCCGGGTGTCTTTGGACGTCACATCTACATGCAGGCGCGCATCGCTTCGCTGCTCGGCGACCGCGAGCGCGCCGTGGCCCTCCTGCGTGAGGCCTACGCTCGGGGCCATCCGTATTCGGTTCTCTTGCATCGGGAGATGGACCTCGAGCCTCTGCGCGACTTGAGACCGTACCAGCAGTTCATGGAGGCGAAGGGCTAGGCGCGTGCTTCGCCGGCTCGGCGCCTAGCCCGACGCCGTGCATTGATCAGGGTTGGGCGGCTGGCCCCTTCTGCAAGCTGACGTTGCCGTCCGCCGTAGATAGCGTCAGCCTGGGTCCGCCGCTGCCCAGCGTGCCGGTCCGCATGGTCGACGTGCCCGCCAGCTGGAATTCCGATGCGATGATCCCGCTGGCCGTGGAGGCCAGCACCTCGGCGTTGGTGTTCGACGGCACGCGCACGGTCACGTTGCCGTGCGCCGTCCTGAACGCCAGGTCACGACCGGGGTCGGCCCGGCCGATGGCGATGTTCACCGATCCGAACGTCGAGGTGGCCTCGGCGATTCCCGTGGTCGTCACGTCGACATCGCCGCCTACGGCAACTACGAAGACGTCACTCCGCAGGCTATTGCCTTCCACATCGCCGCCCACGACGCGGCCGACGAACTCCACACCGGCCGGAACCAGCAGTGTGAACTCCACCTGCACGTCGCTCTGCCAACTGCTCAGGTTACCGGCAGCGCCCGGCAGACACTCATTGGGGTCTAAACCGGGGACGTCCGGATAGACCGCGCAGATCGTAACACCGTCGGCGTGCTCCACCACGGCAATCGTTACCGAGGCAGGGTCCTGGTCCCGCCCGGTCTTGGTCGCCTGGACGACGACCTCGCCGCCCGAGGTGTACGACGCCCGCACATCACCGGCGATGTTCTTGATCTCGATCTTGTCGCCTGGCGCGACGGTCCCGCTCCAATCGAACTCTTCCGTCGTCGTGCCCGCAGGGCCGGTCGGGTCGTTGTCCCCGCAGCCCGAGAAGAGGCCGGCGGCGAGGGCGGCCAAAAGTAGTGCTAGTGCATACCTCATGATCGTTCCTCCGTCCTAGGTCCCGAGCCAGCGGAACTTCCGCTGGCTCGCGGTCGCACTATGGCGAAGGCGCGTATCCTCGCCGTTACCGCGCTGTCACACGGGTAGAGACGCTGGAGTATGGCTAGGGTGATGTCAGGGGAGCCGGTGAAGGAGCGGGGGAGGGGGCGCCTGCGGGAAGGGGCCAGAACATCGAGGGCGCCTCTCTTATACGTCTCGCTCAACCTCCTGAGGCTTCCGCGTTCAGAGCCTCGGTATCGGCTATCAGCACTTCAAAATCTGAGGCGGTTCGGCCATCTGAGGCGGTTCGGCCGCACCGCTCCCCGAGATCCGTGGAGGGGCTGAACGCGTGTTCCTCTGCTCTGGCGCAGAGGTCCTTTAGCCAAGGAACGTACTCGTTCAGGTATCGCAGGAACCCGTCACGTTCTCTTTGGGCCACCATGCTCGAACCACGCATTTCTTCGACTTCGAGCCGCCTTTGAACGAACTGGAGCCGCTGTGAGGCGAGGTCTACCAACGCTTCCATCCGGTAGTAGTCTTCGACCCGATTCTGCACCCGAGGTGCCAGACGACAGATCCATCGCTCATCGACCCAGTTGCAGACACCGATTTGCTCGTTGTCCTTGGAGTCCATGACGTGTCGTACGTCTGCTCCTGCATGCAGGATCGCCCCGACGCGAACCGTGTCGCCATGAAGTCCTCCGCTCACCTGCACCAGCCTCCTCGTCAGCTGGGTTCGTGCCTCCTCCTCGGTCAGTTCCGGTCTCCCACAGGCCACGAGCGCCAGCGCCAGCACCGTCATCCATGTACGCATCGTCGCCTCCCCAGGGCTGCTGTTAGATCACACCATGCAGCTCTTCTTAGCTTTTCGTCAACCGGCAGGCTTCTTCGATGGTAGCCTGAGCGGCTAACTGAGCTCGGCCGCTGGCCTCTCACCGCCCTAGGCCCTATCGTACGTCGAGACCACCCGCACGATTCTGCTGGGGGGACGGTATCATGAAGACATCAGCGATCCTAATGACCGCGTTAGCAGGTTTGCTCTGCGTCCACTGCGCACCGGACTCGCGTCGGGCTCCGGACTATTCCTCCGTGAGCCGTGTCGACTCCGGCACACCTGTAGCCGTGATGTTCACCAGCTACAGTACGACGCTGCTGGCCGATGGGAGCGATTGGACGGAGTTGAGGATCGCCGTAACGGACAGTCTGGGCAGAGAGATCACCTCGGCCAGCGATTCGATTCGCGTCTATGTGAGCGGCGATGGAACGATCACCACGCCGGATGGCCAGACTCTGTCCGTGCTGACCGATACGGCGGGCATAGAGTACACGCCGGCGCAGCTGGTGGATGGAGTACTTGCGCTGGCCTTCAGAGCGGGAACGTCGCCCGACCGGGTGAAGGTCGAAGCCCGTTCGGGCACGCTCTTCCCGGGGTCGCACGAGCTGCACACCATTCCCGCCGATGTCCGACTGATAACACCCACGGCGGAACAGCTTCCTCCCACGACCAAAGCGATCGACCGGATGATCGGCGCCGATATCTCCTTCCTGCCGCAGATCGAGAACCGGGCAGGGTGGTTCGCCAGAGGGGAAGGGAAGTTCTTCGAAGATGGACAGGAAGTCGATGCGATCGAGCTGCTCAGGAATCACGGCTTCAACTACATACGACTGAGGATCTTCGTCAATCCGGAGAACGAGGAAGGCTATTCGCCCGGGGAGGGATTCTGCGGGTTGGACTCGACGCTCAGCATGGCCAGGAGGATCAAAGACGCCGGTATGGGGTTCCTGCTCGATTTCCACTACAGCGACTACTGGGCGGACCCGCAGCAGCAGAACAAGCCCCTGGCCTGGGTCGACCTCGACTACGAGGCCTTGAAGGACGCGATGAGGAGTTACACGACGGCGGTGCTGAGAGCGATGGAAGGTCAGGGGACCTTGCCCGACATGGTGCAGATCGGGAACGAGGTCAATCACGGGCTCCTGTGGCCGGACGGCCATATCGGCAATCTGGACCAGCTGGCCGGCCTCCTTCAGGCGGGTGTGGAAGGGACCGCAGCCGTCGATCCCGAGCTGCCGGTGATGATGCAGATCGCGCTAGGTGGTCAAAACGACGAGGCGCGGTTCTGGTTGGACAACATGATCGCCAGGGGAGTTGAGTTCGACATCATCGGCATCTCCTACTATCCACGTTGGCACGGAACGCTCGAGGACCTTTACGGCAACCTGCATGACCTGGTCGACCGTTACAATAAGCCGGTCAACGTCGTCGAGTACTCCGATTTCAAGCGCGAGGTTCACGACATCGTGTTCAACCTTCCTGACGATATGGGTAAGGGAACGGCGATCTGGGAACCCCTCGGGTGGAGAAGCGGATTGTTTGACCGGGAGGGTAACGCTACTGACCGCATTCAGGTCTATGATGAGCTCAACGCGCAGTACATTCAGGCACCCAATCAATAACAGCGCACGCCGATGAACGACCAGTTGGAGCGCCTCAGAACCACCCTCTCCGCCCGCTACACTATCGAGCAAGAGCTCGGCAGCGGCGGGATGGCGACGGTGTACCTGGCTTATGATCTCAAGCACGAGCGGCAAGTAGCCATCAAAGCGCTGCGGCCCGAGCTGACTGCCGCCCTGGGCGCCGAGCGCTTCCTGCGCGAGATCAAGATCACGGCCAACCTCAATCACCCGCACATATTGCCGCTCTTGGACTCCGGCGAAGCCGACGGCGTCCTGTTCTATGTGATGCCGTACGTCGAGGGTGAGTCGCTGCGTGATCGGTTGGATCGAGAGAGGCGGCTACCGATCACTGATGCGCTCAACCTGGCGATCGAGGTCGCCGACGCGCTCGGCTCGGCGCACCGGCAGGACGTCATTCACAGGGATATCAAGCCCGAGAACATCCTGCTGCGCGAGGGCCATGCGGCCGTGGCCGATTTCGGGATCGCGCTGGCGGTGACGGCGTCCTTCGAAGAGCGCTTGACCGAGACGGGCCTGTCGCCCGGTTCACCGTCGTACATGAGCCCGGAACAGATCGACGGGAAGGCCGACGACCCGCGCTCGGACATCTACGGGTTGGGTGTGGTGCTTTTCGAGATGGTGACGGGTCGGCCGCCGTTCGAGGGCCTGACTCCCATCGCTGTGGCCGTCGAGCACCAGACGACACCCGCACCCGATCCGCGGGGGATCAACGCAGAAATTCCCGACGATGTCGCTCAGCTGATCCTGAAATGCCTCGCCAAGGACAGGGACGAGAGATACCAGAATGCCAACGACCTGCTCGCCGAGCTCGAGCGCCTGAAGCATCAGATCGCAGGAGCGGCCGGCGCGTTCAACCTGCGGTGGCTCGCGAGCCGTCTACGTCGTCCCGTGGTGGCCATCCCGACGGCGCTCGCCGTTCTCGCGCTGGCTTGGTTTTCCTTCTGGTTTCTCCAGCGCCGGGCGGAGGTGCGCTGGGCCGGGGAGGTGGCTCTTCCCGAGATCGAGCGGCTCATAGGGGAGAACGACGTGTGGCGCAACCTGGTGGCGCCCTACCGACTCGCCGAACAGGCCGAAGCCATCCTCGGGGACGACCCCAGGCTGGCGGAGCTGTTTTCCCAGGTCTCGCTGGAGATCGACGTCCTGACGGAGCCGCCCGGCGCCGGGGTCTACATGAAGGAGTACGGGGACCGCGACGGCGGGTGGAGCTACCTGGGGATCACGCCGCTGGAGGAGGTCCGGGTACCGATCGGGATCTTCCGCTGGAAGATCGAGAAGGAGGGGTACGAGACCGTCCTGGCGGCGGCGTCCACCTGGAACGTTGGAGGTGGGGACGGCATCCTCTCCCCCTACGATCTGGTCCGCACGCTCGACGAGGAGGGGAGCACCCCGCCGGGGATGGTGCGGGTGCAAGCGACGGAGACCCCCGTCGGGACCGTGGGTGACTTCTTCATCGGTCGTCACGAGGTCACCAACCAGCAATACAAGGCGTTCGTCGACGCCGGTGGCTACAGGAACCGGGAGTACTGGAAGCATCCCTTCGTGACGGACGGGCGGCAGCTCACCTGGGACGAGGCGATGAGCGTGTTCGTGGACGCGTCGGACCAGCCCGGTCCCTCGACCTGGCTGGGGGGAGACTATCCGCCGGGCCAGGGCGAGCATCCGGTCTCGGGGGTGAGCTGGTACGAGGCGGCGGCGTATGCCGAGTACGCCGGGATGAGCTTGCCGACCGATGTCCACTGGAATGTGGCGCGCGGCGCCTTCACCCCGATGATTCAGTGGCCACAGCTCGGAGGGTTCGGCGTCTTGGCTCCCTTCAGCAACTTCGGGGGCCAGGGGCCCGTGCCGGTGGGGAGCCTCGAGGGGTTCACCGCCTACGGGGCCTACGA
>JBDHKD010000128.1:0-5038 GCA_039586575.1 Gemmatimonadota bacterium
TTCTCCAGCGCCCGCCGGTAGTAGGGCGCGCTACCCGCCGCCTCCTCGAGCTCGCGGGCGCGCTGGATCTCGTAGGCCGCCTCGTTGGTCAGTTCGCTGGCCTCGAGCGGGCACTGCGCCTCGAGCGCCCCCGCCTCGAACGTGGCGAGCAGGGCGCCGACGCTGAGTAGTGAGATGACAGACCTGGAATGATTCATGGATCGTACACCTTTCCGAGCTCTCAGACCGCCCTGAACGGCTCGGTTCTCAGGGCTGATAGTGTGCGAGATACGCCTCCTGATAAGCCGCAGCGTCGCATCTGTCAACTGGCCCTCCGCCCTCCGCCACCCTCGCCGGCGGCGCCCGGGTTGGTTATTCTATAGGTAGCAACCGACGATGCAGTTTCCCGGTCGCGGGAGCGCCTGTGTGGTGCCAAGGGCCTCCGACCCGAACCCTCATCTTGCTCCTACTCGCCCTCGTGGTCATCCTCGATGGCTGCGGAACGGGGTCAGGCGGCGACAGCCGTGAGCCGCGGGACCCGATCGGTCTAGACGACGGTTTTCACGTCATCGTACACACCATCGACGGGCGCCACCTGCGGTTCGCCGAAGGCCTTTTCGAGCCCAGCGCCATCGAGCATTGCCGGGAAGATGGCAAGCGCCACCTGACCACGATCTACGAGCTCCGGGCACTCTACCCGGGCGGCAAGGTTGCCAGGTCGTTGTGCCCGGACCTCAGCGGTCAGTTCATGACCTTCCGCCTGGTCTTCCCGGACGAACCGCAGCTGAAGGTCACGAGCATCTGCCCGGACGGCTGTGTGGTGCCTGGTGGTTACTACCCGCCGCTCGCTATGGATGTTCGCATCCCCTGGTCGGAGATCATCTATATAGAGTTCCGCGACTAGCGCTCAGGGGAGCAACTCGAGTGCGACGACACGGGCGGTGCCGGCAGCGCCTGTAGAGAGATCACGCACGTGGACCGCCAGCTCGTAGCGGCCGGGCCCGATCGCGCCGGCATCGACGCGCACTGCCTCGACAGCCGAGCCATCGTCGCGGGCGGCAATGACGCGCTCGAAGCGCAGGGCGATCCGCTTGGCGCCGCCCAGCAGGCGTGCCAACCAGCCGCGCTGCTGCTCGAACTCGTAGACCACCTCGAATCGGTGCGTGCCGTCAGCCGCCTGCAGGCCGTAGACCTCCAGGTAGACGAGGAAAGGCTCTTGGGACGGGTGTGACAGGGTGGGAATCGCGGCGGCGGCGGCCTCCTGCCGCGTGACGTTGCGGGCATCTCCGGCCCGGGCGATCAGCAGGTCGCTGAGGGCCAGCGAGTCGCCGGCGAACTCGGGCAACTCGACCACGCCTCGGTAGCGGCCCAACGAGTCGCCGCGCTCGACATCCAACGCCAACAGCAGCCGGCCCGCCACGCCTTCCAGTCGCACGGCGCCCCCGGGCCGCGCGCTGTCACGGGTCAGCTCGCGCCCGACCCCGTCCCAGAGCACGCCGGTGGCGGCGAGCTCCGGGTCCGGGAAGACCCAGAGCTCGGCTCCCTGCCCCACGTCGGCCTTGAAACGGGCGAACCAGAAGCCGAACTCCAGCGGCGCCGCCAGCGAAGAGCGTTCCGACGTCATGGCGACGCTGACCGAGACGGCCTGCGATCTCGTCATCGGCCGGTGGATCATGTCGGGCAGCGGCGGATCGGGCGGGTACCAGCCGCGATCGAACCGCAGGCTCAACGGCGGGCCGCTGTCGTACACCCAGCTCTCCACATCGAAGCTGAACAGCGTCACATCGCGCCGCTCGCTCGGCCTTCCAAACTCCTTGCGCGCGGGGGGACCGTGACGGATGTAGACCAGCCCGCGATCGTCGATCATGTCGAGCAGGTTGCGACCCAGTGGCAGGATCTCGGGGCTTAGCCCCATGCGGTCCGGCGTCTTGAAGCCGGCGTCGAGCTCTTGCAGGCGGAGCAGCTCGGGGCTGGGGGCGTCTGGCCGCACGGCGGCGAGCGCCCGCTCGCGCGCTGTCATCCGTCTCGATGAGGTCAGCGCCTCGACGATCTGCGAGCCACGCTGCAACTGCGACTCTACGTAGGCGTCCCTCGCCTCGCTGGATACGTGGGAGACCCAGTCGCGATACTCGTACGAGTAGTGGTAGAGCGACATGGGGTGCAGGAGCCGGTAGAGGTCGCGGGCCCGGGCGCGCCGGCGGAAGTGCTCCCCGATGCGCTCGTTCTCGGCGGTACGGACGTTCGGGTCGCGCGGCGCCCAGAACGTGTGGTAAAACTCCGCCCGCGCCTCGGGTGGCAGACCGGAATAGGCGGCGCGTTCGTCCGGCCGAGCGATGGAGGCGACCTGCACCCACAGGGCTCCCGTCGAGTCGGCGGCGGCCAGCGCGATGGCCCGCTGGTAGTGCCCCCAGCCTTCCGCATCGCGACCTTCGACGTAGGCGCATTCGGCCCGCCAGGCCGGCCAGCGCGGGTCGATCCGCTCGGCCTCCAGTTCCGCCAGCGCCGAGTCGGCCAGCTCGCAGGCGCCATCCTCCACCCAGAGCGCGGCGACGCGCGAGCGGATCTCGACGTCCGTCGCGTGCGCGCGGAGGGCGTCCACCATGCGCGACCGTTCGCCGTGGCCGCGATAGAGCCTCAGCCACAGATCCCAGGCGTCCCGGTAATGCGGATCGAGCGCCAACGCCCGCTCCAACCCGCGCCGCGCGATGGCCTCGCCGTCGTCGCCGAGCAGCGTGATCCCCACCCGCCCGATCCAGTAGTGGGCCTCGGGATCGTCCGGCGCCCGCCGCGCCGCGCGGCGGAAGAACTCCAGCGCCTGGAACCGGCCGACCCGCGGCCAAGCCAGGTAGACCCGGCCCTGAGCGATCAGCGCCGTCGGATCGTCCGGCGCCGCGCCCACCGCCCGGCGGGCCAGGTCTCGCGCCCGCCCCAGCTCGCCCTCGTCCAAGGCGGCGTACGCCGAGTCGATGAGCGCCGGCGCCTGCGCCGCCGCGGAGCCGGGCAGCCAGCCCAGCCCGGCGGCGAGCGCCGCCCCCAGCGCGGTCGGGCGCTGGCTCAGCAACCTGTCAAGAAGCTTGTGACGCCGCATGGAAGAACCTCGGTCACCTTTAACAGCTAATTACTAGACAGGAGGCACCGATTCGGCCAGGCTTGCCTCGACGGAACCTCGTGACCAGCTTTCAGGTCGACCCAAGGGGCGCCAGACTCGCATCTCGTACCAGCGAGCCCGGTGCGAGGCAGCCGTATTCCGAGGCTGGCCCGACTCCGGGCAGGGGATTCTCATGAACCGACCACTCTTGACATGGCTCGCCGCCACCACACTGGCTCTGACCGCCGCGTGCGCCCCCAAGGGGGACGACACCCTGAGCGATTTGATGTACGACAACGGCCGAGTCATGGTGCTGGTGCGGGCACAGCTCGATACCGTGATGGAGGCGACCAGTCGCGTGCTGGCGCAGGAGCGGATCGCGCTCCGCCGCTACGATCCCGAGACCGGCGAGGCCGAGAGCGGTTTCATCGACATCGCCGCCTACCGCGACTACGATCCGGAGCTTTGGGACGACACGGAGCGCATGGTCAAGCTGCGGTTCCATGCGGCGCCGCAAGACACGACGACGCTGCTCGTCTGCGAACCGCTCTATAACCCGTACGAGATCATCACCCACGAGACCGACTACTCGCGCCTACGGCCGGTGCCCATCGGCCATCCCGGCTTCGATGTCGCCGCCTCGTTGACGCGGCGGATCGCCGCCTACGCCGAAGGCAAGGCGGTCACCCGGCCCTAGATACCCCGGGGCGCCAGCGGTTCAACGGCTATTGCTCGCCGGCCGTGACCATGACGTGGTAGTTGGTGAGGCCGTCCTGCGCGTAGTTGTCGATCCACAGCATGTAACTCCCGGCGGGCAGTGTGCAGTCGAAGTGCTCAGGGATTGTCGCAGTCCCTCCGGCGCCGCCACAGTAGAACCTGGTGAAACCCAGGTCGACCACCAACAGATCGAGGTCCCGGTTCACCTCCCCGTCCCAGTCGAGCAGAAACTCCAAGGCTGTCGCCGCCGCCAGATCGAACCGCCAGAAGTCATAGACCTTGGCCTCGTCGACGACACCGATATCGCTGATCGGCATCTCGAACGGACCGGCCGGGTTGTCAAGCCAGTTCGGCTCGTACACGTCGTCTGTGGCAAACGCCGCGACGTCGAACGTCGTGGCCAGAGCGAGCTGGTCCGGACCCACACTGGTGAACAGCACCTCAGTCTCGCCGGCCGGGACACCGTACAGGACCACCGTGGTCAGGCTGCCCATGCCGAGGACGAATCCTCTGAGACCGCCGACCACGACCTCGGTATCCTCGTCGAAGTCCGGCTGCCCACCGCCCGCCGTGTACGTCACCTTGTCCCCGGAATTCCCGGAGTTCGACGTGGCGGTGCCGAGGAACGTGCTCGGCTCCACAGTGAACTCGTTGGTTACCGCCTCGCGCGGCGCTCCCCACTGCGGTGTAAGCCTGGCCCTGACGGTCGTCGTCCCGGGCGCCTTGCCGGTCACGACTCCGCTCGCATCGACAGATGCGACATCGGGGTCGCCCACGCTGAACACGAGGTCCTCGGCCGTCAGCCCGGTCACTCCGCTACCGGCCTTGTCGAGGAAGGTGACGTCCACCTGGACGCTGGCGCCGCTGCCGAGCGGGCTCGCGATGGTAGCCTCGATATCGGACGGCACTACGTTGACCACCGCGCTGGCGGTCTTCCCGGCACCGCTCGCATTTACGCACGTCTCACCCAACGTCTGACCTATCACCAGGGTACGGTCGGGGTTCTCGATTGCGACGCGCTCCGGATCTGGCTCCACCAGAATCTTCGCATCGCACGCCGTAAATGATACGGCGACCCGAGTAGGCTGGCGGACCGCCTCGACACGGGTCGTGTCCGCGGCGTCGACGACCGCGAACGTCGGGTTCACCGACAGTCCAACTGTATCTTCGGTGTTCTCATTCACTGGGTTGTCGTCACATGCAGCAAAAGCGAAGCACGCCATGGCAACGACAACCACAGTCGAAATCCACTTG
>JBDHKD010000129.1:0-4797 GCA_039586575.1 Gemmatimonadota bacterium
AAGAGCTCGTCGTCGTAGCCGATCTGGATCCCACACTGGCTGAACCAGCGCTTGCGCAGCGGTACCATCGCCGAGAAGAGGCGCAGCGCGTAGTCCCGATCGCCGATGATGTTGTCGTCCATGAAGATGACGTGGCGGCCCAACGTCTTCAGCTCTTCGACGACCTCCTCGACCGGGCGGGCGCGCAGCCGGTAGCGGTTGAAGGCGGCGATCGAGCAGAAGCTGCAGTGGTAAGGACAGCCGCGCGTCGCCTGCAGCACGTCGGGCGAGATGTAGGCGCGCCTGCGGATCAGGCTGCGGTCTGGAATCGGCAGACCGCCAAGATCGGCGAGCTCGCTCCGGTAGAAGGGCTGCAGCCGGCCCGCCGCGAAGTCGGCCATCAGGCGCGGCACGTTGGACTCGGCTTCCCCGATGCAGACCGCGTCGGCGTGCCGGCTGGCCTCTTCCGGCATGAAGCTGGGATGGTAGCCGCCGAAGATCACCGGCTTAGCCTTCTCGCCGCGGAACTTGTCGGCGATCTCGTAGGCGCGCGGCGCGTTGAACGTCATGAACGAGATCCCGATCAGGTCGGCGTCCATGTCGAAGTCAATCGGCTCGACGTCCTCGTCGATGATACGCGTCTCCACATCGCGCGGCATCGCAGCCGCCACGTAGAGACTCGGAAGCATCGAGAAGCGGAACACGCGAGGTCCGTGAGGACGCTTGCCCCGGCGCGCGCGCCAGAGCGGCGCCGTCGGGTTGATCAGCACGAACTTGATGCGGGACATGTAGCGCGTCGTCCCTCCTGTCGCCTCGCCGACGAGCTGCCTTCGAAGGGTCAGATGTATCTTCGCTGTCAGTCTAGCCAGCGGCAAGGCGCAGCCCGGCCGCTAACCACTCCGCTCAGCCCACGAGCTCGAAACAGCGCCCGCCGCCACCGCGTAGGGTGGTTATCGTTTGCCCCCTCATACCGCTATCGCCGGTGGACCCCATGTTCAGAGATCTTCGCTACGGATTCAGGCTGCTAGCCCGGAATCCGGGCCTCGCCCTCTTCGCCGCCGTGGCCATCGCTCTAGGGATCGGCTCGACGACGACGATGTTCAGCATCTCCCACGGGCTCCTGCGCGATCTGCCGTTCCACGAGCCCGACCGCCTGATCTACGTGTTCCGTGACCGGGTCGCCCGGAACCGGTTGAACATCAGGTTGAACGCCCACGAGTTCCGGAATTGGCGCGAAGCGCAGACGACGCTGGAGGGGCTGGCCGGGTTCGCCGACTACGACATGGACCTGGCCGGTACGGAGGGTCGTCCGCAGCGCGTCGCGGCCGCGGCGGTCACCGCCAATGTCTTCCCAGCCTTGAAGGTGCGACCCGTATTGGGTAGGGGCTTCCTGCCCGAGGACGAGCGCCCTGGCGCCGAGCCGATCGCTATCCTCGGCCACCAGCTCTGGCAGGAACGCTACGGCGGCGACCCAGCGATCGCCGGCAGGACCATCCGACTGAACGGCCGGCAGCGAACCATCGTTGGCGTCATGCCCGAGGACTTTCAGTTCCCCTACGAGCAGGCGCTCTGGATTCCGCTCGAGCTCGATCCCTCGTCCGAACCTACCGGGAACCGGTACATAAGCGCCTTCGGGCGTCTGAGAGAGGACGTTCGGTTGGAGGCAGTGCGTGCCGAGTTCGCGGTGCTTGCCCGACATCTGGAGCTGGCGTACCCCGAGAGCTACGAGGGCACGAGCACACGAGTCTCAATTTACAAGGAGCACATCGTAGAGAAGGAAGACGCGCTGCTCATGAACATCATGGTGGCCGTCGTCGCCTTCGTGTTGCTGGTCGCCTGCGCCAACGTGGCGAACCTTCTATTGGTACGTGCCGCATCACGGGATCGGGAGGTGGCGATTCGAGCGGCGCTGGGCGCCAGCCGCAAGGCGCTCATCACCCAAACCCTCGCCGAGGCGCTTGCCATCGCGGCGCTGGGCGGCACGTTGGGGATCGGCCTCGCCCAGCTCGGCGTCACGTTCTTCAACCGCGCGCTCGTCGATCAGATCCCCTTCTTCTGGATGCGGGTCGCGGTCGACCCGACGGTCCTCAGCTTCTGCTTCGTCCTTATCCTGGCCGCGACGATACTCGCCGGCCTGGGACCTGCTCTCAAGGCCACGGGCGTCGACATGAACGAGGTGCTCAAGGATGCGAGCCGCGGCTCCAGCCTGCGCCTGAGCCGCTTCAGTCGAACGCTGGTTGTCGCCGAAGTCGCGCTGTCGTGTGGGTTGCTGACGGTGGCCGGACTGATGGTGAGAGGTGTGTTGATCCAGACGGCCAGCGAGCTCGAGTTCGCCACCGGGAGCGTGCTCACGGCGCGTGTCCAGTTGCGCCCTGCAGACTTCCCGGACCCCGCTGACATCAAGCGGTTCCACGGTGAGCTGCAGGAGCGCCTGGAGGGTCGACCCGAGGTATTAGGCGCCGCCATCGTCTCGCGGCCGCCCGGGGCCGGCAACTACGACACGCAGCGCTTCCAGATGGAGGGCGAAAGCTACGAACGTGACCAGGACCTACCCTGGGCGGCACAAGTGGTGATCGCGGGAGATTTCTTCCGCGCGCTCGATGTCCAGCTTCTGGCCGGACGCGGGTTCTCCACCGTCGATCACGCCGAGAGCGAGCCGGTGGCGATCATCAATCAGCGATTCGCCAGGCTCTACTTTCCCGGCCAGGACCCCCTGGGCCGGCGGATCAAGGTGGGCACGCTCGACTCGGAGAGCCCCTGGCGCACGATCGTCGGCGTTGCTCCCAACCTGGCGATGGCCGGCCGCCGCACGAGGGGCTCGGAGGGTATCTATCTGCCCTTCTCGCAGAACACGCGCCGCGCGATGAGCGTCCTACTACGCACCGCGGGCGACCCCCTCGCCCTCGCCCCCGTGGTTCGCGACGAAGTCGCGGCGATCGATCCCAACCTTCCCGTCTACGAGGTCGACTCGCTCGCCCGCTTGATCTCCGAGAACACCGCGCCCGAACGCACCTTCGCCGTGTTGTTCCTGATCTTCGGCCTGGCGGGCCTCGTGCTCGCCACAGTCGGCCTCTACGGTGTGATGGCATTCCTCGCCCGTCGCCGCACCCGCGAGATCGGCATCAGGATGGCCCTGGGCGCCGACGCGCGGCGCATCCTCTGGCTCATGGCACGAAGCGGCCTGATCCAGCTGACTCTCGGTCTGGCCATCGGGGTGGCACTCGCAGCGCTCCTGGCGCCGGCGATGCGCGAGATCCTCTTCGATGCCAACCCCTGGGACTGGAAGATCTACACGCTCATCGCCCTCGTCCTGGCCGCTACCGGTGTCGCGGCATCGTTGGCCCCGGCGCTCCGCGCCTCGCGGGTCGACCCGATGGAGACACTGCGCTACGAGTGAGCGAGAGGGCGCGGACCTTGAAAATCGGCCGCGCCCGGCTTACCCTACCCATCGCTCCAAGTCACCGAGTCTGGGCGGAACTGCCGGGTAGGATGGGCGCGATTGCCTGTCTTCCCGGGCGTCGACGCCCGGCCGGCTCGGATGGCGGAATTGGCAGACGCGCAGGATTCAGGATCCTGTGGGAGCAATCCCGTGGGGGTTCGAATCCCCCTCCGAGCACTTCGATGTCGAGCCCACGTGCTGGAATTGGTAGACAGGCTAGCTTGAGGGGCTAGTGTCCTTCGGGGCGTACAGGTTCGAGTCCTGTCGTGGGCATCACAGAGCGGCCGTGACCGGCGGGTCCCAAGAGTCGTCCGGCGACCCCGGGTGCGGCCGTGCTTGTCCAGTGGGCCGGAGGTAGCGATGAAGACCCGTCGTACACTGCTGCTGACGCTTTGTGCAGGAGTCGCGGCGTGCTCGCCATCGCCCAGCCCGGTGCCCGTGGTGGCCGAAGCGGGCGATCTGCTGCAGCTCGCCGGCGAGTGGCACGGCCACTACGATAGCCCGGTGGTCGGCCGCAGCGGCAGCATCGTCTTCGAGCTCGAGGCCGGGCGCGACACGGCCTACGGCGAGGTCACGATGATCCCCGCCGGCTGGACCCGGCCCCTGGGGCCGGCCGACGACCCGGCGGCGGTGGCCCGCGGGGCCCCAGCCCCGGAAACCCTGAGGATCCGCTTCATCCGCGTCGAGTACGGGGTGATCAGCGGCACGATGCAGCCCTACGACGATCCCGATTGCGGCTGTCCCGTCTATACGACGTTCATCGGCCAGCTCGGCGGTGACTTGATCGAGGGCGAGTTCACCGCGCGGCCCGGACACGGACCGCCCTACAAGGGCAGCTGGCAGGTCCAGCGCAAGCGCTAGTAGCCGCCCGCGCTGTGAGGCTTAGCCCGTTTGCCTGGCGCAGTTGTTGCCAAAGTCCCCCGCTGGGCTGACTCGGCTGGCGTAGGCCAGCGATTCCCGTGTCCATGCTTCCCGAACACGCGCTCTTGGGCCTCGAGGACTTGCAAAGGGGCGACTAGTCCAATTTTCCGGCGACCGCTAGGCCGTAACCTCCCCTATTTATTAGGGTTTGGGGTTCGTGGCCGCCTGTTCCGAAATCACCGCGCTTCGTCCCCGGGTCTAATTACTTCGGCCAGCCAGGTCGTGCCGAGACCCGCACACCCCACGGCAGATTCGTCGATGCCGTCTGGCTTCAGAGAGCCACCCCCCGCTTGGCAGAGACACGCTGAAACTCGTATTATCCCTTGCGATGACAGAGAGCGGAAAACACCGGCGCCGCTATGGCGACAAAGAGGTCGGCCTCATACTCAAGCGAGCAGCCGAGATTCAAAGTCAGGGGCCGGAGTCCGCGGCGGGTGGCGGGCTAGGCTTGCGCGAGT
>JBDHKD010000054.1:0-18731 GCA_039586575.1 Gemmatimonadota bacterium
CCTGATTCTGCAGGACCTGACTAATGCTCGCCAGCGGCCTAACTAGTATTAGGCCGCGGAGAACAAACGGACTCTGCTACGTGTCGCCAACACACCCCAACATCGGGAAGCCCGGCACCGGATCAAACCGATGGTCTTGATCGGGTGGAAACGCAAACGCCTCAGCAATCCGATTCAGCATGTTGAAGTAGCTGGCAACAAAGATCGCCTGCGCTACCTCGCTCTCGGTCCAGCCAGCCTCGAGGGCCGCCGCCACCCGAGTATGGCCAGCTGATGGATTTGCGGTTATTTCCTCAGCCAACAGCAAAAGCGTCTTCTCTTTCTCTGAGAAATCGGACGCAGATATGTCCGTCTGCAATCCCAAGATGAGGTCCTCAGAAACACCTTCCTGTTGAAGGAAGCAAACAGCGCTAGACAGACAGTACGGGCAGCGATTTCGAGAATCCGTCACGGCCGCAACCATGACCTTTGTCCGTAGATCGAGCGGCGGCTCGGCTAGCGCCTCCCACACATCCCACAAGGGACGCACCATCTTCGGGTTGTAGTGCCAGGCGCGGATCGAATTCCACAGAGGTTGTTCGGGAAGCTGGTTCGTTGCTGGCGTCACCTCAGGGAGCGCGAGCGTAGGTTCAGTCGGTCGCTCATACTCAGGGCTTGGTTGGCAAAAAACGGCAGAGGTGAGCGCAGCCACCACGACGACGTTGATTGAGACGCTCTTAGTCACACGCATAAGTACCTCCTTACGTCGTCCTTCAACCGCGGCCTAACGGATTAGCGTTTCACCTGCGCGGCTACGACCGCGCCCAATTGCGGAAGCGGCCGGACGGCGGAACACGACTAGCGGCAATTTAAGGCCACCTCGCCGTACGGCGCCTGCGCCAGGTGCAAACGCTTGTTAGACCGCGCCTCCCGGCCGTCGCCCAAGTTGTTCCGTGTCTGCCTCGTTCTCCGGTCAAAACACAAACGGTATGAACATCTTGGTTTGTTGAACGTACGCCTTGTACGCAGCACCGAAATAGCGAACATTTTCCACCTCCTCAACCTTCGCTGTCGCAAGCAGAAAGCCCGTCGCGCTCAGTACCACAGCGCCGCCAAGCCAGGAGGGGCGCTTGAAGAACACGCCCCATGCCAGAAGAAGCAACGAGCTGTAGAGCGGATGCCGGATGTGCTTGAACACCCCAGTCGTCACCAGCTGGGTTGTCTTCTCGATCCAAACCAAGGGCGCATCGTTAGGTCGTCGGGCGTCCGGTTTGCCCCGGGTGCGTAGAAGGTGTACGCCATGTGCGGCCGGGACGATACAGCCGATCAAGAGGAACCATGAAATGAGCTGCCGGACAGAGAACGGATCGCCGAACCACTGCTCAAAGCTGATGAAGTTGAGGAAAAAGAGGCCCAGAATGCACTCCCAGGCAAAGAAGCGGTAGAAACCATGAGAACGGGCGTCCCTTAGGGAAGCTCGCGAAACATAGGCGAGCGCAGCGGAGAGACCGACGAATAGAATGACTCTGAGCACGTCCATTTCGGGGCCCGCCGTAAGTGACTATGGGGCCGTAGCGTACAGCTACTCTCAGCGCGGTCTAACGGATCAGCGTTTCACCTGCGCGGCTACGACCGCGCCCGATTGAGGAAGCGGCCGAACCGCTCAACATTACTAATGACAATCTAAGGCCACCGCCACGAGCGGTGCCCGCGACAGGTGCAAACGCTGGTTAGGCGGCGCGAGAATCAGGTACACAAACTCGCACCATTGCGAATCGTCTTCCACGCGAGGGACCCAACACGTAGATGTGCGGTATGGTCCGACTGGTACCTGCTATGTGTCTGGGCCTCTCACGGGGATCTATACACGTTCCCACCCTTCATGACGAAGATGACTCTGCGAAGCGCAGAGATATCCTCTAGGGGGTTTCCCTCGACGGCGATGATGTCGGCGAGAAGACCAGCTCTGAGGTCGCCCCGGTCCGTCAACATCAGCGCTTCGGCCGCCCTCGTCGTGGCACTTGCGATGGCATCCGCCGCCGACTGACCGGCAGCGTGCCGGCTCTCGAACTCGGCGGCCGTAATCCCGGACCAAACAAGACGTCCGATGGCGTCGGTGCCGTGGATGAGCGGCACGCCTAGCGAAACTGCCTTGCCGAACATGTTCACACGATCTGCAATTGTCTCCTGCGTGCTTCGGATTGATTCCTCAGACCACTCCTGTTCCTCCGCGAACGAGAGATACCAACGCTGCAGATAGAGGTTCGGAGTCAGGTAGGTTCCCGTCTCCGCCAAGAAGCCGAGCGTCTCTTCGTCGAGTAGAACGCCGTGCTCAATGGTGCGGACGCCAGCAGAAACCGCACCACGAACAGCTTCAGGATTGTGAGCGTGCGCAGCCACTGGCTTTCCGTGTGCCCTCGCCTCATCCACGATCCATTCGAGTTGTTCCTGCGAGTAGATCGTCCTGTCCCTGTTAGGACCACTTCCTGTCGCCGATACCTTGATCCAGTCCACACCGGCTTCGACCCGGTCCCGCACCAGTCTGCGTAAAGTCGCCTCGTCGGCCGGCTCGGCACCCTCCTCGACCCGGGTGCCGCCCACTCCCGGGGCATTCCCATCCCAAATAAACCACCCGGCCACGAGAAGTCGGGGACCTGAAACAATGTTTGCTTGAACTGCATCGCGCAGAGGCACGACGATTTCCGTCGGGCCGCCCAAGCTGCGCACGGTCGTAAAACCGCTCATGAGCAAGCTTCGAGCGTTGCGAGTCGCCTCGAACGCGCAGCGCGCCGGCTCGGTTGCGCAGCGAGCCTGCGGGCTCACGTGCACGTGACAATCGATTAGGCCGGGGAGCAGCGTGTAGCCGCGCAGATCGATTACCTCTGCCCCATCCGGCGGGCTGCCACCGGAGCTGACAGACTCGATGACGACACCATTCACTACGATAAGTGGATCGGGAATCGGGCTCCCTTGTCCGTCGACGGCAAGGTCGGCAAGCAAAACAAGGGTGCTGTCCTGTGCGACGAGGGGCAGTGGGGTGACGACCACTACTGCCAGCATAAGGAGACAGGAACCAGGGCGCATGATTGCCCTCCCAGATCCGAGGTTCAGGAGTCGATACGGCACAGCACCACAGCCCGTTCGATCGAGTCGTGGTCCCGGTAGCCCGCAGAGCCAGTTTCGCACGTCTTACGATTCTCTCGGCTGTCTTGCGCCGCCTAACTACTCTGCGCATAAGCTGCGAACGAACTCCCCTCCAGCTCCTAGATGCACGAGTGAAGCCTGATGTTACGCAGCGCACAAACGAACTGCCCCTTCCGCGTTCGCCAGCTTCATGCGCTTGTTAGACCGCGGTCACCACGTCGCGAAGAACAACTCAACCAAGACCTCTCAACCGTCGGGTGGTGCGCCCAGCAACTCCCCATCATCAGGTACCGGGCCGAGTTCTAACTCAGGCGGGGCTCGCCTCGCCAACGCCACCGTTCCGGCAGCTAAGGCCCCACCTAGCGCCCCTAAGGAAACAGATGCAGCAATCACGGCTAGCGGAGTCCTCGTAAGTGAAAGGACGACGCCTTCCGGTCCAAAGAAAACGAGGAGGTAGGCGATTGGCAGCGTGGCACCAACCATCGCAGCCCAGGCAGCTGCCCTCGCAAGGGACAGTTGGTCAAAGGTCCGGCGTCTTTCGATCACAGCGAGAACGCCTGCGAATCCGCTCCCAAGAAGAAAGCCCACTGCTCCCGCGCCGAGGCCAACTTCGAGTAGAAACTCGAACAGCGGCACTTCCGGCCGCACTCCGCCAAGCACTTTGGCAACGAGCCCACTCATGGCACCATACGCGGTACCTGCCACGCCCCAAAGGGCGCCGACCCCGAGGACCCCTCGTAACCTTCTTAGCCACGGCTTCATTACGCCTCCTCAAGCCGACTGGACTGCGGTCTAACGGATCAGCGTTTCAGCGGCGCCGCGAGGATCCTCGCGGCGCCGCTGACACCTTAAGACTCTTCCCCGATGCGGGGGCGCCCGCTGCAAACGCTTGTTAGGCCGCACGTGCCTCTAGGGTTGAGCTACGATCACAAGAGTCTGGACCGTTGCCCATGCGAATAACGCCACTGCGCCCAGATCGAGCACCAAGTCGATCCAGAACTGACTACTGATCCACTCGGAGACCTTGTAACGCGTTGTCTTCTGGAAATCTTCATCCTTCGTGCCGGTGTAGATGTACCACGCAGCTCACTTGTTGACAGCCGCGTTTATGACCTGAGCGGCCACCCCCAGCAAGAAGACAATGGCGATAAACTGACCATTTCCACTTTGCCGTAGCCTGTCCGCCACTTGCGGCTGTGTGAGGAACAGGACCGGGGCTCCGACGCCGTACGCTACAAGCCACAGACGGAGCATTCTCGCGTAGTCAGTGTAGAGATCGAAACGCCGCTGGATGGTCGCGCGCTGGTCCGCAGGATCAATCGTCTCAGTCATCGCAATACCTCCAGTGCGGCCCAACGACTTTGCGTTTCAGCTGCGCGCGGAGGAGCACGCAGCAATTACATTCTTCATACGAGACAATATAGACAATGGCTGCCGCGTCAGCTGCAAACGCTTGTTAGACAGCAGCCGAAGCAAAGGGGCATAACACCTCTTCCATGACTGACAGGAACATCGAATCGCTCAGCACAACATTGAAGAGCATGTTGGCATAAACACGCTCATGCACCCGCCATCGCCTGCTTCACGGCCCGCTGCACGGCGGTCTCGTGCAGATGGCCCCGGTAGCCACGCCCGGTCGCCGCCTCGGCGGCGAGCCAGCTAGCGGCCAGCGGGTGATGCCGAACGCGCCGCCCGCGGGCGGCGCGTTCGGCATCACTGGCGACGGCAGCCGGGAGCTATCGCGGCGGCCTGGTTCGGCAACATCCCCCCGAGACCGGGCAGGCTGCTGCCGGACTTCCGTTCACCACGATCACGGTCTCGCCAGCGCCGGCTACGGCGACGCTGCTGCCAGTGGCGTAGGCACAGCCGCCGTCCTTGGCTATGGCCACGCTGTTGGTCCGGGCGATCGCGCTGCTGCCGTCGGTCGCCGTGGCCTCGCTGTGGTTGTCGGCTTCCGCGTGGCTATCGTCCGCGGCCTCCGCTTTGCTGTTTATGTAGGCCGACGCGTAACTGTTGTTGACCGCCTCCGCCACGCCATTGCGCTGCGCCCAGGCGCCGCTGCCATTCCTGCCCGTTGCGCTGCTCGGCTCGTCCGGGCCCCCGCCGGCCAGCACGAACTGCCCTTTTCCGTTGACGTTGACCGCGCGATCACCCGGGCCCTCCGAGGAACAGTACGAGTTCCCTACCTGCTGACGCTCAACACCGTTCGTGCTAATGCAGACCGACCCTCCTGTCTCCGCGAAGGAGGGCGGGATTACCTGCGGATCAATCCTGGCGTCCCGCCCAGCCGGGTCGCTCACATCGGAACACCCAAGTGATGCCAGCGAGATGGCGAGAGCCGCTCCGAGAACTCGGCGAACTTTGCCCATGTACTCCTCCTTGTGGCGATCGGGTGACACACGCGACAGCCAAGACCGACAGCAGGCACTCCGCTGTCCTTCTGCCCGCCGGCAGGCTCGGGGCCCGGCCATGGCAGAAATTTGGCAATCCACATGATGATAGAAAAAACTCAAGTCGTAAAGATAATCACTAGCACTAAGCGCGGCAAGCCACTCACCCGTGGAGGATGACTCCCTTCCCTGCGCGCGATGAGGGGCCACACAGCCTAGCCTCTGCTCGCCAGGCCGGCGCAGGTCAGGAGTTCGTACCCTGCCGTCAGTCGCCAGCGGGGGCCAGCGACGGCGCTTTCGTCCGGGCAGCGCTGCGCCGTTCGAACAGGTAATACAGGACGGGTATGCTGGTGAGCACGAAGATGGTGCTGGCGATCAGGCCGCCGATCGTCGCGAGCGCCAGCGCGTTCCAGATCGTCGCGTCGATCGTCTCGCTGAAGAGGATGAGCGGCAAGAGACCCACGACCGTGGTGAGCGTAGTCATCAGGATGGGCCGCACTCGTTCCAGCGTGCCCTGGATGATCGCGTCTTTGAGCGCCGCCCCGGTCCGCCGGATCTCGTTGATGTGGTAGACGACGAGGATCGCGTTGTTCACCACGATGCCCGCCATCATGACGACACCGATGTAAGCCGAGCGGGTGAACGAGGCGCCGGTGTAGAAGAAGATGAGGAAGACACCGATCAAGGCGAGCGGCACGGTCAGGAGCACGACGAAGGGCGCGCGCAGCGACTCGAACAGCATCGCCGTGACTATATATATAAGGACGATGGCGAAGATCAGTACCATGTAGATCTGCTGCTGTTCCTCCTCCGTCCAGAAGTAATCGCGTTCCTTCTCGATCGAGTAGCCGGCCGGCAACACGGTCGCGTCCACCGCCACATCGCGCACCCGGTCGCCCAACTTGCGTGGGCCGCGGAACTCCCAGCCGACCAGCCGCTGGTACTGCTGGTTTTCGCGGACGATCCGGTTCAGCACCTCGCGGCGCCCGACCTGCGCCACGTCCTGCAGGCGCACCCGCTCGCCGGTAGGCGTGGGGACCAACAGCTCACGCAGGTCGTTGAAGTCGAAGTCGCGATAGCCCTCGAGCTTGACCGAGTAGGTCACCTCCTCACCGCCCACCTTGATGCGGTCGAGGCTCACCTGGCCGCGCACGTTGCTGGAGACGAAGCGCAAGAGCTCTTCCACCGATAGCCCGTAGGCGGCCAGCTTCGGCCGGTTGACGCCCAGGTAGAACTCGAACGCTTTGTCGGTCCACCACCAGTTGCTCATGTTGGTGTCGACCTCGCGCACCCGGTTGAAGCGGCGCAGCCTGAGCGCCATGTCTTCGGCGATATCGCGGACGATCTCGTAGTTGTAGCCCAGCAGCTTGACGGTATAAGTAGGCGGCGAGCTGCCGCCGCCGTAGAACGACGGGCCGTAGCCGTAGACCCGAACCTCGGCGCCGGCGAACAGATACGAGTAGGCCACCAGCTGCTCCTTGATGGCCACCGGCACGTAGGTGTTCTCGAGCGAGTCCGGGAAGGTGACGCGCATGAAGGCGCGCTCCGGCATCACGTTGGCGGTGAAGCGCTCGATCTCGGGGATCGTCAGGAGCCTGCGCTCGAACTCGCGCACCAGCCCGTCGGTCCGCTCCAGCTCCGCGCCCCTCGGCATGTTGAAGTAGATCTGGATATAGGTCTGCTGGCCCCAGCCGCGGCCCCAGACCGCGCCCTTCACCACGTGCTTGTCGAATAGCCGGTAGCTGCCGCCGAAAGCCGCCGCGGTCAGCACGATGATGATCACCGGGTGGTCGAGCGCGAACGACAGCACACCGCGGTAGAGCCGCACGTAGAACGGCATCGCCGGGCGGCCCGCCCCCACGATGCCCGCCGCACCACCGGCCAGCGCCCGCGCCGCCAGGCCCGGCACGAAGGTGAAGGCGACGAAGAGCGATGCCAGGAGGCTGAAGCCTACGGCGTAAGCGAACGGCAGGTAGTAGAGGCGCAGCTCGCCCTGCAAGTAGAGGAACGGCAGGAAGACGATGATCGTGGTGAGCGTGCCCGCCACGATGGGCAGTGCCACCTGCCGCGTCCCCCGGTCCGCCGCGTCCCACGCCTGCTCGCCGGCGGCACGCCGCCGCCGGTAGATGTTCTCCAGCACGACGATCGAGTTGTCGACCATCAAACCGAAGCCCATCGCCAGCCCCGCCATCGTCAGCACGTTGAGGCTGAACTTGCCGAAGTAGAGGAGGTTCACCGCGATGAGCACCGAGAAGACGACCGTCGCGAAGACGATGCCCGCGGTGCGGAACGAGCCCAGGAAGAGCAGCAGGACGAGGAAGATGACGATAGCCGCGGCCAGCGCCCGCAGTCGCAAGTCGGTCAGCTGCTGCTCGATCTCGCGGCTGCCATCGTACTCGAGGGTGAGCCACGTGCCCGGCATCAGCTCGCTGCGTAGCTCGTCCACCTTCGCCTTCACCGCGTCGGCGACCCGCAGCGCGTTGGTCCCCACGCCCCGGACCAGCGACAACATGATCGCCGGCCGGCCGTCGATCCGGAAGAACTGCACCGGGTCGGCCGTCGTGTCGTGGATGTCCGCGATATCGGAGATGCGCACGACCTCGCCGGTGCCCAGGGTGTCGGGCACGACGATCAGCGAGGCGAGTTCGGCGGCCGCGTCGATGGCGTTGCGGATCGTCACCACCCACTCGGTGTTGTCGCGCTTCAGCTTGCCCGCCGTGCGGATGAGCTCCGCCTCCGTCAACGCCCCGGCGACCTCGGTGGGGCGGACGCCGAACGCCTCCATGCGGCCGCGGTCCAGCTCGATCCGGATCTCGCGGTCCTCACCGCCCCAGACCGCCACCTCCTCGACCCCGTCCAGCGCCACCAGCTGCGGCCTCAGCTCGTCCTCGGCGTAGCGCCGCAGTCGCTCGAACGTGTAGCTCCCCGACAGCGTGTAGCGCATGTCGACCCGCTCGCCGGTCTGGAACTCGCGCGGGATGTAGAGCGCGACCTGCGGTCGCACGTCGGGCGGCAGCTCGTCGCGGATCGACTGGATCCGCTCGCCCAGCTCGAGCCGCGCGAAGTCCATGTCGGTGCCGCGCGCGAACTCGACCGTGATCTCCGACTGACCCTCGCTCGATTCCGACTCGATCTTCCGTACGCCGCGCACTTGCTGCGTCGCGCCCTCCAGCGGCGCGGTCAGGAACGCCTCCACCACCTCCGGCGAGGCGCCCGGCCAGTTCGTTTCGATGCTGAGCTGTGGGTACTCGACGTCCGGCAACAGCTCGACCGGTATGTCGAGGAAGGACGCGATACCGACAACGGCGATGGCGATATAGATCATCGCCACCGTGGTCGGCCGGTTGATCGACAGCCGGATCACGACGCCGCCTCCGGACCGGCGACCGCGCCGGCCCGCGCCAGCCCGCGCAGGCTCTCCAGGCTCGCATAGATCACCGGCACGACGATAAGCGTCAGCAGGGTCGCCGAGATCAGCCCACCGATCACCGCGATCGCCAGCGGCGCCCTGAGGTCGGCGCCGGCGCCCAGCCCCAGCGCCAGCGGCGTCAGGCCGAGCACCGTCGTCGCCGTCGTCATGATGATCGGCCGCAACCGCACGCGGCCCGCCTCCATGATCGCATCGCGCAGCTCGTGACCCTCACGCCGGTACTGATTGATGAAGTCGACCTTGATGATCGCGTCGTTTACCACGATGCCCACCAGGATCACGAAGCCGATCAGGCTCATCACGTTGACCCCGTCGCCGGCGATCATCAGCGCCAGCACCGCGCCGATCGCCGCCAGCGGCACGGCCAGCATGATGGTGAACGGGTGGACGACCGACTCGAACTGGGCGGCGAGGATCATGAAGACGAGTGCGATGGCGAGACCGAAGGCCAGGGCGAGCGAGCGGAAGGACTCGCGCATCTCCTCGTTCACGCCGCCCACCTCGTAGCGCATGCGCGGCGGCAGCCGCAGGTCGGCGAGCGCCGAGCCGATCGCCGTGACCGCGGCGTCGAGACCGCCGCTGGCCACGTCGGCGTAGACCGGCACGACCCGGCCCTGCCCATCGCGCAGCACCTCGACCGGCGCCAGCGTCTCGCGCCAGGCGATCAACTCGCGCACCGGCACGCCGCGGATCTGGAACTCGAGCAGGTTGTTGAACTCGCGACGGATCTCTTCCGGCGGCCGCACTAGCACATCGATCCGCCGGTCGAAATCGACGAAGCGGGTCGCCACCAGGCCCCGCATATACGCCTCGATGGCGTCCGCCACCTCGCGCACCGTCAGCCCGTGCCGCGCCACGCGCTCGCGCTCGATTGCGATCTCGATCTCCGGCTGCCCGCGCAATAGCCCCACATGCACACCGGTCAGCATCGGCAGCTGCGCCAGCCGGCCCTCGATCTCGCGCGCCATCTCCAGCGCCGCGTCCAGATCCTCGCTCCGCACCCGCACCGCCACATCCGACTCGCCCAGCCCCAGCACCCGGCCCAGCTCGGTGGCGCGGCCGGTCTCGATCGTCAAAGCCTCGGTACTCAAAAGATCTCCCACACCGGCGCGCAGTCGTCTTACCGCCGCGCCCGTCCGCTCGCCTTCGCGGAGCCGCACGTCCAGCGCCGATGTGTTCACGCCCGTCGCCTCGCGCTCCGTCACTTCTGCCGCCTCGGCCCGGCCCACCCGCGCGAACGCCGCTTCGGTCGCCCCGTCCTCCATCGCCATCCCTTCCAGCTGCGACGTCACCTCGTCCGTCCGCTCGAGCGGCGTGCCCAACGGCAGCTCGATCCGCGCCCGGTACATCCCCTCATCCACCTGCGGCAAGAGATCGCGCGGCAGGCCGTAACCCAAGAGCAGCGCCACCGCGAACGCCGCCGCCGCCGCCGCCAGCGTCGCGCCGCGATGGTCGATCGCCCACTCGAGCAGCTGGTGATAGCGCGCCGCGAAGCGGTCGAACCAGCGATCGAAGACCCGGAAGATCGGTCGACTCGCCGCCGCGAGCGGCCTGGCGATCAGGCCTCCCCAGAATTTGAAGAGCGCGACCAGCAGCGCGCCGCCGGCCCGCAGCACGCCGCCGACCAACGCGCCGAGCCAGCCCGTCACGATCGACGGCCAGCGCCACCAGCGCGCCCGGCCGCCGTAGCGCGCCCGCGCCTCCGCGACGAAGCGGCCGATCGGCGGGAACAGTCGTCCCGGCTCGTAGCCGGCGCTCCGCTCGGCGCCCTCCGATTCACCCGGCGCGCGGATCCGCGCCGCGATCATCGGCAAGAGCGTCAGCGCCACCAGCAGCGAGGCGAGCAGCGAGACGGCCACCGCGATCGACAGGTCCTTGAACAGCTCGCCCGCCACACCCTTGACGTAGATGATCGGCCCGAATACCGCGATCGTCGTGAAGGTCGACGCGGTGATCGCCGCCTGCACCTCGCGCGCGCCCAGACCCGCCGCCGCCGCCGCCGCCATGCCACGCTCACGGTGCCGAAAGATGTTCTCCAGCACGACGATCGAGTTGTCGACCAGCATGCCGACGCCCAGCGCCAGACCACCCAGGCTCATGATGTTGAGGCTGACGCCCGTCACGTAGAGCAGGCCGAAGGTCAGGACCACGCTGATCGGGATCGATAGCGAGATCGCCACCGGGTAGCGCGCGTCGTGCAGGAAGAGGAAGAGGACCAGGAAGGCGAGCACCGCACCGAAGGCGAGCGCCTGCACGACGTTCGAGATCGCGTCGCGGATGAAGCCCGCCTGCGACGACGCGATCGCCAGCTGGACCTCGGGATACTCCTCGCGCAGCTGATCCAGCACCTCGTCGACCCGCTCCGCCACCTGTACCGTGTTGGCGCCCGCCTCCTTATATAGCAGCAGCCCCACCGACTCGCTGCCGTTGTAGCGGGCGATCGTCTCGCGATCGGCGAACCCGTCCTCCACCGCGGCTACGTCCCGCAGCAACACGATCGAGCCCTCGCCTCCGCGGCCCACCACCGTTTCGCTGATCTCCGCCACCGTCTGGAACTCGCCCAGCGCCCGCAGCGAGTAGCGATAGCGGCCGCGCCGGATGTTGCCGCCCGGCGCCGAGTAGTTCGCCGCGTCCAGCGCCTGCGAGACCTGGTCGATGGTCACGCCCAAAGCCTCCAGCCGCTGCGGCTCGACCTGTACTTGGATCTCGCGCTCGAGGCCGCCGGCCACCGCCGCCTGCGCGATGCCGTCCACCTGCTCCAGCCGCCGCTTGAAGACGTTCTCCGAGACCTCCTTCAGCTCCCAGAGGCCGGAGGTCTCCGATGTCGCGGCCAGCGTCATCACCGGCTCGCTCGTCGGGTCGGAGCGCAATATCGTCGGCCGCTCGGCACGCTCCGGCAGCTCGTAGCGCACGTTGTCCAGCCGCTCGCGCACGTTCAGCGTCGCGAAGTCCATGTCGGTGCCCCAGAGGAACTGCAGCCGCACCTGTGATGCACCCTCGCGACTCACCGAGCTCACCGACTTCACGCCCGGCACCCGTGCGACCGACCGTTCGACCGGCTCGGTGATGAAGCGCTCCACCTCCGCCGGGCCCGCCTCCGGGTACTGGGTCCAGATGCTCAGCGTGGGGAATGCCACGTCGGGCAGGAGGTCGACCGGCAGCTTCCAGAACGCGATGCCTCCCAGCAAGATGATGGCGATGAACGCCATCGCCGTAGCCACCGGCCGCCGGATCGAAAGGTCGGGTAGCGCCATGTCGCTTGCCTATTGCGGGATCACGAGCGGCCGGCCCACCGTGCCCTGCAGCCGCGCCACCGTCTTCATGAACTCGTAGCGCGCGTCGATCAGCCCGCGCTCGGTCTGCGTTGCCTGCGACGTCGCCTGCTGAAGCTCGACGTACGACGCGGCGCCGATTCGGTAGCGCTCCGTCGTCAGCCGCACCGACTCGCGCGCCAGCGCCACGTTGCGCTCCTGCAACCGCACCGCCTGGTAGCCGGCGACCAACGCGTCGTAGGCGTTGCGTACCTCCTTGTCGACCTCGAGCAGCCCGGCGACCTTGTTGTGCCGCGCTTGCTGCAACTGCGCCGAAGCCTGGCCCGTGCGCCACTTCTTCTCGAACCCGGCGAACAGCGGCCAGTCGAACCTGATGCTGAAATTCTGGCCGCTATTCCGCGGGCTGAGGTCGAAGATGTTGCCGTCCGCGCCCAGGTTCTCCGAGCGGCTGAGCGAGTAGGAGATCGAGAGGTTCGGCAGCCAGGTGCCGCGCGCCGACCAGAGGCTGCGGTTCCGCGCCTCGATGTCGGCGTCGAGGCGCGCCAGCTCCGGGCTCGACTCACGCGCCATGCGGTTCAACTGCGAGGCGCTGTAGTCGGTGGGATCGAAGACGAACGACGTGTCGCGCAGCTGGTAGTCGATGTCTTCCTCCAACCCGATAGTCACCGACAGCTCGCGCCGCGCTGCGTCGGCCGCCTGCTCGGCCCGCAGCACCTCCAGCTCCTGCTGCCCGACCTGGATCTCCGCCTGCAAGACCGCCGATTGATCGACGGCGGCGATGCGGAAGCGTGCCCGCGTCAGCTCCAGATCACGACGCCGGGCGTCGAGCAGTACGCGGGCCAGCCGCGCCAGCTCCTGCTGCTTCAGCGCCTCGTAGTACTGAGTCTCCATCTGCGAGCTCAGCTGGACCAGTCGCGCCACCGCGGCGAGATCCGCCGCCCGCGCCGCCGCGTTGGCGGCGCCGATGTTGAAGATGTTGCTGCCGCCGTTGAAGATCTGCCAGCTGAACGAGAGAGACTGGAACACCGACTTCGAGACGTCGGTGATCGGATCCGGGAGCTCAATCGACACACCCGTCGGGTCGACGTACGACTTGGTCGTGAACTCGTTGCGCGAGGCGTTCGCCGACAGCGTGGCCGTCGGCAGGACGGCGCCCCAGGCGCTCCAGACGTTCTCACCCGTCGCGTCGGCCGACGCCAGCGCCGCACGGTAGTCCGGGCTGTGCTCCTGCAGCAGCTGCCGCGCGCCCGTCAGCGTCAGAACCGTGTCGACCTGCGCCTCGAGCGGCCCGGCGACCAGCAGCGCCAGAGCGGCCAGCGGCAGGACCGACCGCTCAGCCCTCCGCCTCGTCCTCATCTTCCACCACCCGCACGTGGGCGTCGTGTATGAGCGTGTAGTGTCCTTCGGTGAGCACCAGCTGACCGGGCTCGAGCATCGTGGTGCCTTCGCCCGGGACGATCTCGACATACTCCTCATTCTCCAGCCCCGTGGTCACGTAGGTCCACTTCGCCAGCCCCTGCGACGTGTTGCCCTCCGGCTCGAACAGGAAAACCAGCGTACGATTGTCGCGCTCGAGGATCGCGCCGCGCGGAACCATCGTCCGGTTGGCGAACAGCCGCGCCGCGATCCGCACCCGCGCGTACATCCCCGGCTTCACCGCCCCTTCGGGGTTCGGCAACATCACGGTCACCCGCGCCGTCCGCGTTCGCGGGTCGACCACCGGATTGATCGAGACCACCCGGCCCAGCAACACCGCGTCCGGGAAGGCGGAGAGCGTGACACGCGCGTCGCGGCCCTGCTCCAGGTAGGGCACCTCCGTCTCCAGGGCCTGCACCTCGATCTTGATGCGGGCCAGGTCGACGACCTCGGCGATCGAGTCGCGCTGCTGTACGCGCTGACCCACCACGATCGCCAGGTTCGCCACCCAGCCGGCGAACGGCGCTCGCACCGTGGCCCGCTCGACGTTGAGCTCCGCCTCGCGTACCCCGACCTCCGCGCCCGATAGCCCGCTCTTCGCGCGCGCCAGCCGCCGGCGCTCCGTCCTCAGCTCCTCGTCCTCGATCTCGTCGTCGAACAGCGTCAGCTCGGCGAAGCTCGCCCCCGCCTGCTCGAGCTGCGCCCGCGCCCGCTCCAGCTCGAAGGCGTAGCGCTGCGGGTCGATCTGCGCTATCACCTGGCCGGCGCGCACGTAGTCGCCCTCGCGGACCATGATGTCCGTGACCGGCCCCTCCACCTCGGCGGCCAGCAGAGTGCGGGCGAAGGCCTGCGCCTGGCCGGCGGCCGAGACGCTCATGATCAGCGTATCACGCAGGACCGGTGCGGCGCCCACCGGGATCGCGATGTCGGAGCGGAACGCCTCCGCTGACTCGACCTCCGGCCGCTCGCCCTCGGCCCCTTCGAAGGTGCCGTTCTCCTCTTCCGCCTGCAGGGCTCGGAGCCGGATGTAGATCCCGCCCAACGCCCCGAGTAGAACGATGACGACGCTGACGATCGCTAGAGTGCGGCGACTGAATCCCATGGCGCTAATGTGTTGGCGTGAATGGGCTCAAGTTGGGGCTGAGGTTAAGATTGGCGTCTAGCCCTTAGATGCGCCAGACGGCCGATTCGTCTCACTCCACTACGCTGTCGGCCCCGCCTACGTGTCAGTCGGACACCCAAAGCCCTTGGTTTGACAGCCACTCGAAATCCGATATGATCCGACCACGTACCATGGCCGATAGAGTCAAGATCGCGAACTTCCGGACCAAGGCGGAGGCGGAAGCCGCCGCCGGCCTGTTGAAGAACGCCGGCATCCCCTACCTCATTCAGTCCGCCGAGGGGATGCTGCACGGACCGTTCTTTCCCGGCGCCACCATCTACGTCGCTCCCGAACTCGCACCCCTCGCCAGAGACGTCCTCGGGCTCGCCGACGACGACCCCGAACCCTTCTAGAACAGAACTCCTCGGCTGCGAACAGCAGGCTTCCGCTCGGTGGCCGTTCCGGTGTATCGTTCTGTGTGGCACCGCTCGAGAACGTGCACCGGACTCCTGTTGTCATGTACGAGGCGGAAAAGGTAGGAAGCTTCAGCAGTAAGATCGAGGCGGCGGCCGCAGGCCGCGTGCTCGAGAGCGAGGGCATCCCGTACCTCATTCGGACCACCCGCCCCGCGATCCCCGAGGATGCGCCCTGGGAGTCGGCCATTTACGTGGCGCCCGACATCGCCGAGCGCGCCCGGGTCGTGCTGGCCGCCTATGCCAAGGGCGAGTCCGTGATCGAGTGGACCGCATCGACCTAGCTCGCCCGGGGACCGGTTACCCTACTCCCCGATGATCTGGACGATCAGACGCCGCGAGCGGCTCCGGTTGTCGAAGTCGCAGAAGGTGATCTGCTGCCAGGTTCCCAGCTCGAGCTCGCCGCCGACGACGGGGACGCTGAGCGACGGGCCCAGGAGGGCCGCGCGGACGTGCGAGTGACCGTTACCGTCGCCCCAGCGGCGGTTATGCGCGTAGTCGCGATCGGCGGGCACGATCTCGTCGAACAGGCGCTGGAGGTCGGCGAGCGCGCCCGATTCGTACTCGATGGTGGTGACGGCGCTGGTCGATCCGGGGCAGAAGACGGTGACGATCCCGGACTGTACCCCGCTCTCCCTCACTTTGGCGGCCACGTCGCCGGTGATGTCGAGCATGTCGGCGTGGCCGCAGGTCTCGAGCTCGATGGTTTCGGTGACGACCACGGTTCAGGCTCCTCAGATCTCGCCGAGCTTATCGATCGGCACGGTGAGGCCCATGATGTTCCAACCGGCGTCCACGTAAACGATCTCACCGGTCACGCCGCGGCTCCAGTCGCTGAGCAGCCAGAGCGCGGTGTTCCCGACGTCCTCGGTCGTGACTAGCGTGCGGAGCGGTGACGCCTGCTCGGAATACGTGAGGATCTTCTTGAAGCCGCCCACTGCGGCGGCGGCCAGCGTCTTGATCGGCCCGGCCGAGATGGCGTTCACGCGGATGCCCTGGGGCCCGAGGTCGGAGGCCAGGTAGCGCACGCAGGCCTCGAGCGCCGCCTTCGCCACACCCATCACGTTGTACTGCGGTGCGACCTTCACCGACCCGTAGTAGGTGAGCGTAAGGATCGAGCCACCGTCGGTCATCAGCGGCTCGGCGGCGCGCGTGAGTGCGACCAGCGAGAAGGCGGAGATGTCGAGCGCCAACTTGAACCCATCGCGGCTGGTATCGACGAAACGGCCCTGCAGGTCGCGCCGGTCGGCGAAGGCGATCGAGTGCACCAGTACGTCGATCTTGCCGTACGTCTCCTTCACTTTCGCGAACAGGCGCTCGATCGCCGTGTCGTCGGAGACGTCGCACAGCTCGACCAGCGTGGCCCCGACGCTCTCCGCCAGCGGACGCACTCGCTTCTCCAGCATGGGCGCGCCGTAGCCGAACGCCAGCTCGCAGCCCTCGCGGTGGAGCGCCCGGGCGATGCCCCAGGCGATCGACCGGTCGTTGGCCACGCCGAAGATCAGCGCCGTCTTGCCGTCAAACAGCCCCATGCGCCTCCCTCCTCACCCGGGGCAACCTGTTATAGGAAGGGTTAGAATGTAATGATGACGCGGCCCGGGGTCATCTCCGCCCGGGGCGGCCTAGGAAAACGAGCCGCAAAGATATCCAAAGGACCGGACCGCACAAAGGACCAGGGAGCCGAGCGGGATGAGGCGCTGCGAGTGGGCCGCGACCGAGCTTTCGATCGCCTACCACGACCGCGAGTGGGGCGTCCCGCAGCACGACGACCGGGCGCTCTTCGAGATGCTCATTCTGGAGGGCGCTCAGGCCGGCCTCAGCTGGGAGACGATCCTCAAGAAACGCGAGAGCTACCGGGCCGCCTTCGACGACTTCGACGCCCGTGTCATCGCCGCCTACGACGGGCGTAGGGTGAACGAGCTGCTCGCGAATCCCGGGATCGTGCGCAACCGCCTGAAGGTCGCGGCCGCGATCCAGAGCGCCAGGGCCTTCCTCGCCGTACAGGATGAGTTCGGCAGCTTTGACGCCTACCTCTGGCGCTTCGTCGACGGCCGCCCGATCACCAACGCCTGGCGCTCGCTCAACGAGCTGCCGGCAGCGACGCCCGAGTCGAAAGCCCTGAGCAAGGACCTATTGAAGCGTGGCTTCAAGTTCGTTGGCCCCACCATCTGCTATGCCTTCATGCAGGCCGTCGGCATGGTCAACGACCACGTGGTCGACTGCTTTCGATACAAGGAGGTCGGCTGACGAGCTCAGTGCTCGATCCTGTACAGATCCAGCCCCGCGATCCCTTCGACCTCCGGCACCGTTCTCACGACCAGCGCGACCATACGATCGCCGCGGAACGCCAGAGCCTGCACCCGATCTCTCAAGGCCAGGGTCCCCAGGTGATCGCCCGCCGGGCCGAACACATCGACCTCGGTAGAGTCGGCGCGCGTGCGCTCGGTCACCACCCACAGCTGACCCGCCGCATCGAGGCTGAAGGCGTTCGGCCCGAAGAAGGGCTGCATGGTCACGGTGGCCTCCGGCGTTCAGCGAATCTTTGCGGTGTTCCCACGATACGGCTAGATCGCTCCCCACCCCGATGGGTTGGAGCACCCGCCAAAACCAAACACGCCCCACTCCCGTAAGGTGGTTAGCACCCGGACAGGTGGGAGCAGGCTGAGCGAGACGCTCGGCCATGATACTCCACTTTTGGCCATCCTTGCAGCCGCCGGCAGGCCGCGCAACGCCGTCCGCCGAACCGGCTTCCCTTCGTCTCCGATCGTCAAACACGAACAATTCGTCCTACAGATACAGACGAGCGACACCCGTCACCGCCTCGTGCGTGCCCACGCCAAACGGAGGAGACCCATGATGGAGCAGAGAGCGGTTAGCTACAGGACCCCGTTCCTCATCGTGGCGGCCCTGTTCGTCGTGTGGGGGATACTCGGTGTCATCGACGCCGGCAACATCCCCTACTCCGGCTATCTCACCGATGGGAACAACACGGTGGTACAGGTCCAGGATCGGAGTCCCGCCCAGGCGGCCGGCCTCGAGGTCGGCGACTACATCACCAACATCAACGGCATACCGGTGGAGGACACGCGCGCCATCGCCCTACTGGGGCGGCCCGAGATCGGCGAGGTGCGCACGCTCGTTGTCGAGAGGCGAGGCGACATCACGCTGGCGGCGGGTGAGGGGGCGGTCGCCACCGCGGAGCTCGACATCACCTTCGCCGGCCCACCCGCCAGGAACCTGGCACTCGCCTGGGCCGCTTTCGTCATCGGCCTCTGCTTCGTCGGCTGCGGGCTGCTGGCCTACTGGCGGACGCCGAGCCGCGCTTCGACCCTGCTGGCACTCACCGGGCTCGGCCTGGGATTGGTTTTCTTCGCCGGACCGTACTTCGAGTCGTACCTCCTGCGCACGATCTCCGGCACGCTGGTTCTCGTGCTGGTGATTTTCGGCTTCGCTTTCCTGCTTCACTTCCTGGTCGAGTTCCCCAAGCCGAAGGCGATCTTGCAGAAGAAGCACACGTTGAAACTG
>JBDHKD010000055.1:0-17784 GCA_039586575.1 Gemmatimonadota bacterium
TCCACCAGCGCCCGGGCGCCCTCTGGCCCGAGCTTCTCCCTCAACGCCTCCGGGATCGCGATGATCACGCCACCCACCCGTTCAACAGTTCCATTCTACGCTCGCCGCGCGTGGGCGAGCAACGGTTGGAGGGAAGCTGGTGAGCGGACGTCAACGGAGGATCAACGCGGGAGCCCGTGCCAGCCCGATGTGCGGATCGTTTGATGTCAGGGCGCCAAAGTGGGAGCGGCGTGTAGTGGACTGGGGGGCTTCGTGCAGGGGGAGGGTTGCGGATGGGTAGAATCAACCTAATTTGCAATAAGATACCTAAGCAGGTTGGTTCTATGACGCTCAGCATCAAGAATCCCGAGGCCGATCGCCTGGCCCGCCAGCTCGCCGAGACCACAGGCGAGACCCTGACCGAGGCGGTGATCGCGGCGCTGCGCGAGCGGCTGCAGCGGATCACGGGACGCCGTCGCGCGGGCGGTCTCGGCGATGAGATCGCGCGGATCCAGGAGCGGATCGCCCGGCTGCCGCGCCTCGACGAGCGGAGCGATGAGGAGATCCTTGGGTACGACGAGCTCGGCCTGCCCGACTGACCGATGATTCTCGACACCTCCGCCGTGATCGCGGTGCTTCAGAGCGAGGAGCTAGCACCTCGATTGGTGACCGCCTTGGAGAGGGCGGCAGTGAGGCGGATCTCGGCGGCCAACTTGGTGGAAGCCGGAATCATCCTGCAGGCGCGCTACGGCGACCACGGGGAGCGCGAGCTCGACCTCTTCGTGCAGCGCGCTCACGTGGAGATCGTTCCCGTGACCGAGGAGCACGCCGAGTACGCCCGCTCGGCCTACCGCCGCTTCGGCAGGAGACGTCACGCCGCGGGGCTCAACTTCGGTGACTGCTTCGCCTACGCGCTTTCGCGCGCCCTCGATGAGCCGCTGCTCTTCGTCGGAGAGGACTTCGCGCGGACCGACGTGCGGGTCGCGAAATACTGAGCCTCGGAATCAGCCTGCGACCGGCGGCCCGCTGGTCACCGCTATCTGGCTCGCCTCTCAACAAGGGCGCCGCTAAGTTGAGCGGCCCGGGAGTTTATGACCTCAGGGAGGATCGCATGAAGAAGCTGGCTCTCTTGCCGCTCTGCGCGCTCGCGTTCGCCGCCCTGGCCGCCGGTTGCGGCGAGGACGACCTCGGCGGCCCCACGCCGACGACCGGATGGATCGAGGTGACGACCGCGACGGTCGGCGACACGCTCGATCCGGACGGCTACACCGTCACGCTCGACGGGTCTCAGAGCGAGGCCATTGCGATCAACGACGTCGTGACCATCGCCGACGTGGAGGAGGGGAGTCACGGCGTCGAACTGACCGGCGTGGCGCGGAACTGCACGACGGGTGGCGGGAATCCGCTCATCGTCAGTGTAACGGCCGGGGACACGGCGCAGGCGGAGTTCGGCTTGATCTGCGCGGCGGCGCTCTTCGATCACATCGCCCTGGTGAGCAATCGCCGCGGCAACGACGAGATCTACATCATCGGCGCCGACGGCTCCAACCCCACGAGACTGACCGCCAACGCGGCGAGCGACTGGTATCCCAGCTGGTCGCCGGCCGGCACCCGGATCGCTTTCCGGAGCGATCGGGACGGGAACCTGGAAGTCTACGCCGTCGACGTCGATGGCTCTGACCTCACGAACCTCACGGACAACGCGGCGAACGACAGCTGGCCCGCCTGGTCGCCCGACGGCACCCGGATCGCCTTCGCCAGTGACCGGGACGGGAATTGGGAGGTCTACGTCATGGACCCCGACGGCTCGAACCTCCAGAACCTGACGAACGATCCGGCGAGCGACACCGAGCCTGCCTGGTCACCGGACGGCACGCAGATCGCCTTCACCAGCAGTCGAGACGGGAACATGGAGATCTACGTGATGGACGCCGACGGCTCCAACCCGACGAACCTGACCAACGACGCGGAGGACGACGACGAGGCGGCCTGGTCGCCGGACGGCACGCAGATCGCCTTCGCGTCCTACGACGGTGCGAACCTCGAAGTCTACGTCATGGCTGCCAGCGATGGGTCGGGCCTCACGAACCTGACCAACAACGCCGCCCGGGACGATGAGCCCTTCTGGTCGCCGGACGGCAGCCGGATCGCCTTCGTCACGGATCGGGATGGGAACTACGAGATCTACGTCATGGACGCGACCGACGGCTCCAACCTGACTAACCTGACCCAGGACGCGGGGGCGGATAACTATCCCGCCTGGTCGCCGCTGCGGTAAGCAGACTGACTCCCGCGTAGCAGTCCAGCTCTTGGTGCAGGGGGGGTCGGCGGTCCGCCGAGCACCGAGTAGGTCCCCACCTTGTAGCCGATGTCACCGGCGACCACCGCCTCGATGGTCTCGAGCTCGGCCTTGAGCGCCGCCTCCCAGCGGTCCGGCGTCGCGGGAGCGCAGGCGCCGAGGGCGACGAGCAACGACAATACTGCGAGATCGAGTCTTCGCATCAGACCTCCTTCAGGTTGCCAGGATGTTTGGGCAATGAGCCGCCCAATACCACCGACCGGTGACAAAAGTGCAAGCTGCTGTCAGACCCCCCGGCTAGCTTGAGGTCAGGGCCGGCCCTCGGTCGCGGGCCTGGACGGCGGAGCGGCTGTCGCGTAGCATGCGATATCCCCCCGCCTCCTTGCCGACCGAAGCAGTCGCCACGGAACGCCAAGCTGCGTGAGGGATATGTCCGAGACCCAGCATACACATCGACTCTCCAAGTCCCGCTTCGTCGCCGGCTGCCAGTGCCTCGGCTTCCTCTGGTGGAAGGTGCACGAGCACGACGCGCCCGAACTCATACCCGACCGGGCGCTCCAGGACCGCTTCGACCAGGGCGCCGAGGTGGGGGCGCTGGCGCGCGAGCGATTTCCCGGCGGTGTGCTGATCGACCTGCCGCATAACGCGGTCGACGAGCGACTGGCGGCAACGGCGTCTGCGCTCGCGGCGGGCGCGCCGGCGATCTTCGAGGCGAGCTTCCTGGCCGATGAGGTGTTCGTGGCGGTGGACGTCCTCGAGCCCGCCGACGGCCGGTTCAACTTGATCGAGGTCAAGGCCTCGAACTCGCTCAAGGACGAGCACATCCCCGACGCGGCGGTGCAGACGCACGTGCTCAGGCGCTCCGGCCTCGACGTGGCGCGCGCCGAGATCATGCATCTGAACGGCGAGTACCGCCATCCCGTGGGCGATCTCTTCCAGCGCACCGACGTGACGGCCGAGGTAGAGGCGTATCTCCCGCAGATCGCCGCTGAGATCGAGGAACAACTGCGCGTGATTCACGGCCCGCGGCCCGAGACCGGTATCGGGCCCTACTGTCACGAGCCGCGCGATTGCCCGTTCCTCGGTCGCTGCTGGCCCGACGACCCGAACCACATCAGCCAGCTCTACTACGTCGGGCCGAAGACGGCGTGGGAGTACATGCGGGCCGGGATCCACTCGATCGCCGATATCCCGGCCGGCCGGAAGCTCTCGGCCCCGCAGAAGCGGCAGATACGGGCCCAGGAGACCGGCATGTTGATCATCGAGCCGGGGCTCGCCGAGGCGCTGGGACCGTTCTCGGGCCGGCTGGGCTTCCTGGACTTCGAGACGGTGGGGCGGGCGATCCCGGTCTGGCCCGGCCTGGCGCCCTGGGGTGCCGTGCCGGTGCAGTTCAGCTACCACGAGGAGTCGCCCGACGGCTCGATCTCGCACGCCGAGTGGCTGGCCGAGGGCCTCGACGACCCGCGGCCGCCGCTGGCCCGGGCACTGGTCGACGCGTGCGCCGGCGCGGAGCGGATCGTGATGTACACCCCGTTCGAGCGGAGCCGCGTCCGCGAGCTCCGCGCGACCGTGCCCGGGCTGGCCGAGCCGCTCGCGGATATCGAGGCCAAGCTCATCGACCTCGAGCCCGTGATCCGGAACCACGTGTATCACCCCGAATTCGCAGGCAGCTTCAGCATCAAGAACGTGTTGAACCCCTTGGTGCCAGAGCTCTCCTACGACGACCTGGCGATCAACGACGGCCAGGTGGCGAGCGTCGAGATCGCGCGCCTGCTGTTGGCGGGCGACACGCTGCCGACTGCTGAGCGCGAGCGGCTGCGCGGAGATCTCTTGGAGTACTGCAAGCAGGACACCTGGGCGATGGTGATGCTGGTGCGAGCCCTACGCGAGCTTGCAGGCTCATGAGGCTTGGCGTATCGGGGCCACGGTGCCATCTTGCACGAGTCGGTCGCCCGGCCCGCCGCCCCTGACCCCCGCTTGACAGACACCCCGGCAGGAAGACCATGAGCGCACGTCCCGGTCCCCGACTGCTCTTCGACCTCTTGCTCCTCGCGATCCCTCTGGCCGGCGCGCTGCTCGTCATCTACGGCGCCGTGGCCATCACCGCCAAGCCCAGCGACCCCGACCCCGGCACTCACGTGAACGCTTCCGAGCAGCCGACCGTCCAGGACACGGCGCCGGGCCTCCGCTTCCGCCTCAGCGAGGCCGAGCCCCGCCCCGCGGAAGCTCCGGAGACCCCGCCCGCCCAGCCGCTCTCCGACGCCCGGGTCGAGGCCGTGCTGGCCCGGGTGCCGCCGCTGCCCGCCGACGCTGAAGCCGAACAGGAGTTCGCCTTCCCCGAGGCCGTGGTGCCGCCGCCGCTGACCGGCGTGACGGTACGGGAGGAGTTCCCGCCGGCGGCGGAGCGCGAGCGGCCGGAGGAGCCCGTGGCCGGGCCGCTCGAGGTCGTGCGCTGGGGGCCGGAGGGCGATGTGGAGCGGGCGCGCGACGTGTCGGTCACGTTCTCGCAGCCCATGGTGCCGGTGACGTCGCACGCGGAGCTGGCCGGGCGCGACCTGCCGGCCCGGCTCGCGCCGCAGCCGGAGGGCCGCTGGCGGTGGGTGGGGACCAAGACGCTCACCTTCGAGGTCGACGCCGGCCTGCCGATGGCGACCGAGTACCGCGTGGAAGTACCGGCGGGCGTGGCGGCGGAGAGCGGCGCCCGGCTGGCGGAGCCCGTGAGCTGGAGCTTCCGCACGCCGCCGCCCAAGCTCGTCCGCTCGTGGCCCGAGGGCGAGTCGGTGGTCGAGGAGCCGGTCTTCTTCGTCGCCTTCGATCAGCGGGTCGATCCCGACGACGTGCTCGAGCACATCCGTGTCACCACGCGGCGGCGCGTACACGAGCTACGGCGCGCCTCGCAAGAAGAGATCACCGCCGACGAGCGGGTCGCGTCGATGTCGAAGAGCACACCCGGCGGTTTCTGGCTCGCCTTCCGCACGACCCGGCCGCTGCCGCGGAACGCGCCGGTTGAGGTCGTGATCGAGAAGGGCACGCCGTCGGCGGAAGGCCCGCTCACCACCCAGTCGGACCAGTCGTTCAGCTTCCGCACGTACGGCCCGCTGCGCGTGATCAGGGCGCATTGTGGCTGGGACGACGAGTGTCTGCCCGGCGAGCGCTGGAGCATCGAGTTCAGTAACGCACTCGATCAGAGTGCCTTCGACCCGGCGCTGGTCACGGTGGAGCCCGAGCTGGTCGGCATGCGCGCCATCGTCAACGGCCGCTGGATGACCATCTCCGGACGTAGCCTACCGCGGACGAGATATCGCGTCACGTTGAGCGCCGCGATCGCCGACGTGTTCGGCGGGACCCTCGAGAATGATGCGACCGTGACCTTCGACATCGACTCGGTGCCCGCCACGCTCACCGCGCGCGGCGACGAGCTGGTTGTGCTCGATCCCGCCGGTCCGCCCGAGTTCGCCGTGCGAAGCATCAACCACAAGGGGCTCGAGGTCCGCGTGTTCAGAGTCGAGCCCGAGGACTGGCCCGCCTTCGCCGACGGGCTCAGTCGGTACCGCTACCAGGCGGAGACCTGGCAACCGCCGGGCCGGCTCGTTCACTCCGAGATCGTGCGCGTGGCCGCCGAACCCGACACCTGGGCGACGACGCGTATCGACCTGACGCCGGCGCTGAGCGACGGACTGGGCCACGCGATCGTGGCGGTGGAGCCGGTCGAGCAACCGGAGAACGTGCGCGAGCGAGGTTACGTCTTCCGCTGGGTCGAGGTGACGCGCCTGGGTCTCAATGCCGTCACCGATCGACGCGATGTCGTCGGCTGGGTCACCGCGCTCGAGTCCGGCGCGCCGGCCGCCGGCGCCCAGCTGACCACCATTCCGGACGGCGACTCGGCGACCACGGACGCCGACGGCCTGGCGACGGTACCCCACCCGCGTCGGGCCGAGAACAGACGGCGCGCGCTGGTGGCGGCTCGCGACGGCGACACGGCGCTACTGCCGCTGGTCAGCTGGAGCCGCATCGAGGTGGACGACGACCTGGGCTGGTACGTCTTCACCGACCGGCCGCTCTACCGGCCCGGCGAAGAGGTCCACGCCAAGGGTTGGGTGCGGAAGATCGGCGGCGGCGTGCATGGCGACGTGGAGCTGGCCGACGTGGGACCACAGGTGAACTGGTCGGTCACCGACAGCCGAGGTGTCGATGTGGCCCAGGGTACCGCCACGCTCAACGACTTGGCCGGCTTCGACCTGTCGTTCGCGCTGCCGGAGGACGTCGCGCTCGGTAGGGTGGCACTGGAGGTCGCCGCCCCAAACGCGCGACGGGTCCGCGACAGCAAGCATGCGCACTACTTCCAGGTGCAGGAGTTCCGCCGGCCCGAGTACGAGGTCACAGCCTCTCACGACCCGGGCCCGCACATCGTCGGTGGCGCGGCGATCGTCTCGGTGGCGGCCAGGTACTTCGCCGGTGGCGGCCTGCCCGACGCCGAGACGCGCTGGCGCGTCGAGGCGGCACCCGCCTTCTTCCGGCCGCCCAACTGGGACGACTTCGCCTTCGGTCAGCCGTGGTCTTACGGTGCCCGACCCATCGCCTACGAGGAGTACGAGGCGCGCACCGACCTGGACGGCGAGCATCATCTGCGCGTCGACCTGCTGGAGGCCGACCCACCGGTCGCCATGAGCCTCACGGCGAGCGCCGCCGTGCAGGACGTGAACCGTCAGACCTGGACGGCCGAGACGAACCTCATCGTGCACCCGGCGGAGCTGACCGTCGGTCTCAGGAGCCCGCGTGCCTTCGTCAACGCCGGGGAACCGCTGGTGGTGGAAGCAGTCGTCGTGGACCTGGACGGCGAGCCGGTCGCCGGCAGAGCGGTGGAGATGGAGGCGGCCCGCATCGAGTGGGGTTGGCGCGACGGTGCCTGGAGGTCGCGGGAGTTGGACCGCCAGGAATGTCGTGTCGAGTCGGAGAGAGAGCCTGTGCGCTGCGAGTTCGAGACGCGGGTGGGAGGCCGTTACGTCATCCGCGCCCGCGTGATGGACGACCGCGAGCGGACGAGCCTCAGCGAGCTCACGCTGTGGACCGCCGGCGGTTTCTTCGGTCGCGCCGGCGACGACCTCGAGGTCCAGCTGGTCCCCGATCGCGACGCGTACCAGCCGGGCGACGTCGCCGAGATCATGGTGGCCGCGCCCTTCTTCCCGGCGGAAGGCGTGATGACGCTTCGCCGCGCCGGTATCGCCGAGGCGGAGCGCTTCCGGATGGACGGCGCGTCGCACATCCTGCGCGTGCCCATCGAAGAGTTCCACATCCCGAACCTCTGGGTGCACGTGGAGCTGATAGGCGCGTCAAACGGCGACCGAGAGGGCGCGCCGCCCGATCCCGATCTCACGGCGTCGGCCGAGCTCAACCTGTCGGTGCCGCCGCGGGCGCGGACGCTGGATCTCTCCGCCACGCCACGCGCTAAGGAGCTCCAGCCCGGCGAGCGCACCGTAGTGGACGTGACGCTCCGCGATGCGGCCGGGCGGCCCGTGCGAAATGGCGACGTCGTCGTCGCCGTCGTGGACGAGGCGGTGCTCGCCCTGGCGCCGCGCGAGCTGATCGATCCCCTGCAGACCTTCCACCCCGAGCGCGGGTCCGGCGCGCGCGATCATGAGGTCCGCCGGAACCTGCTCCTCGGTCCGCGCCCCGATCCCGCGGCCGCGCCCGGTGTGGCCGGCGCCGTGGCCGGGAAAGTGTTCGACGGGGATAGCGGCGATCCGGTGGGCGGTGTCCGCGTCTTTATCATAGGGACCCAGCACGCGGCGTTCAGCGGTTCCGATGGCGCCTACAAAATCGAAGGCGTTCCACCCGGCCGTTATAGCGCGGCGGCCGAGCTCTTCGGCTACAGGTCGGACGAGCGGCGTGTGGAGGTGAAGGCGGAGGAGACGGCGCCGGCTAACCTTCTCCTCGAGTCGCAGAGTTATGCACTGGAGATGCTGCGGGCCCCGCCGACGGCGGGAGCTGTGATGGCGGAGGAGATGGCGACGGCGCCAGCGGATGCGGCGGCTGAAGCGGAGGGCATCCGCCTGCGCACCGACTTCTCGGCGCTGGCCGTCTTCGAGGCGTCGGCGCGCACCGACCGGAACGGCCGCGCCGAGGTGCCGGTGACCGTCCCCGACAACCTCACCCGCTACCGCGTCATCGCGCTCGCTGCAGGCGGCGCCAGGCAGTTCGGCAAAGGCGAGTCCACCATCACCGTCGGCCTGCCGCTAATGGCGCGACCGTCGGCGCCCCGCTTCCTCAATTTCGGCGACCAGCTCGAGCTGCCCGTCACGATCCAGAACCGCGCCGACGTGGCGGTGGTCGCCGACGTCGCCGTTAGGGCTACCAACCTCGAGTGGACGGCGGGGCAGGGAAGGCGCGTAGAGGTGCCCGCCGGTGGCCGGGTCGAGGTGCGCTTCCCGGCGACGACCCGGAGCGCCGGGACGGCCCGCATCCAGGTCGCCGCGGCGGCCGGCGCCGCGGCCGATGCGGCGATGATCGAGCTGCCGATCTGGACGCCCGCCACCAGCGAGGCGTTTGCCACCTACGGCGAGCTGGACGAAGGCGCTGCGGCGATCCCGGTGGCCGCGCCCGGCGGTGTGTTCGACGCGTTCGGCGGCCTCGAGATCACGACATCCGCCACCGCGCTGCAGGCACTCACCGACGCGCTCCTCTACCTCAGCGCCTACCCGTTCGAGTGCGCCGAGCAGCTCGCCTCACGCATACTCGCCGTGGCAGCGCTCCGCGACGTGCTGTCCGCCTTCGAGGCGGAAGGCCTGCCGGAACCGGGGGCGCTGGTCGCCGCGGTGGACCGCGATATCAAGCGGCTCGAGTCGCTGCAGAACGACGACGGCGGATTCGGGTTCTGGCGGCGCGGTGAGCGTTCGTGGCCCTACGTCAGCATCCACGTGGCCCACGCGCTGGCGCGCGCGCGCATTAAAGGCTTCGAGGTCCCCGAGGCGATGTGGAGCGCCGTCGCGGAGCACCTCCGCCAGATCGAGCGGCACATCCCCAGCAACTACTCGGTGCGCGTGCGCCGCGCGCTCCGCGCCTACGCGCTCTACGTCAGGAACCTGATGGGCGAGCGCGATCCCGGCGAAGCGCGGAGGATCATCGCCGAGGCAGGCCTCGACGAGCTGTCGCTCGAGTCGATCGGCTGGCTGCTGAACGTGCTCACCGGTCAGGCCGCCTACCAGGATCAGGTCGCTGAGATCCGCCGCTACCTGGGCAACCGGGTGAACGAGACGGCGGCCACCGCGCAGTTCACCGGCGGCTACGGTTCGGACGGCGACTACCTGGTCCTTCACTCCAGCCGGCGGACCGACGCGGTGATCCTAGAGGCGATGATCGGCGATCAGCCGGCCAGCGACCTCATCCCGAAGCTGGTGCGCGGGCTTCTGGGCCATCGGGTGCGCGGCCGCTGGCGCAACACGCAGGAGAACGCCTTCGTGCTGCTGGCACTGGACCGCTACTTCAACACCTACGAGAGGACGACGCCCGACTTCGTCGCGCGCGTCTGGTTGGGCGACGACTACGCCGGCGACCACCGGTTCGCGGGCCGCACGACCGAGCGGGGCCAGCTCGACATCCCGATGCGCTACCTGAGCGATCGGGTCGGCACGGCCGATCTGCTGATCGCCAAGCAGGGGCCCGGCCGGCTCTACTACCGCGTCGGCCTCCGCTACGCGCCCGATGACCTGAAGCTCGAGCCGGCGGACCACGGCTTCGCCGTCGAGCGGATCTACGAGGCGGTGGACGATCCATCGGAGGTGACCCGCCAGGACGACGGCACCTGGGTCATCAAGGCCGGCGCGCGCGTGCGCGTGAAGCTATCGATGGCGGCGCCGGCGCGGCGCTACCACGTGGCGCTGGTCGACCCGCTGCCCGCCGGCCTCGAATCGCTGAACCCGGCGCTGGCGGGGATGGAAACACAGGAGCGCCGGGACGAGATCTACGATCCGTACGCCGGCTACGGCCGCAGCCCCTGGTTCTGGTGGTGGCGCTGGTACGAGCACGAGAACCTGCGGGACGAGCGGGTCGAGGTCTTCTCGAGTCTGCTCTACGGCGGCGTCTACGACTACTCGTACCTGGCGCGCGCCACGACGCCCGGCACCTTCGTCGTGCCGCCGCCCAAAGCCGAGGAGATGTACCACCCGGAGACCTTCGGCCGCGGCGCCAGCGACCGCGTCATCGTGCGCTGATTGCGGTCCGGCGGGCTCGCCGGGAGCCGATCAGCCCTAACTCATTGTACTAGAGGGTCTTACATCAAATGGCGCAGAGGGTTGACGCTGAATGATAACAGTGTTATAATCAAAAACATCGTTCTCCTACAAGCAGCGGAGTCCGGCTCATGGGCATTCCCGAACGCAAAGAGCGGCAGCGTAGCGACCGCAAGCGCCGCATTCTCGACGCCGCCGAGCGGCTGTTCGCCAAAGACGGCTACGAGAACGTATCGATGAGGAAGATCGCCGACGAGATCGAGTACTCGACCACGGTCATCTACAAACTCTTCCGCGACAAGTCCGAGATCATCGATCAGTTGATTGCCGAGGGATACCACGGGGTCTACCGGCGCTACGAGGAGATCCTGGCCGATCGTCCCGCTTCACCTCTGGAGACCCTGAACGCGATCATCACCGAGTACGTGGCCTTCGCCCTGGAAAATCCCAACCACTACGGGCTGTGGTTCGCGACGAGTGAGATACGCGTGATCGATGGTCAGCTGCGGATGCGCCACGGCGGTAGGTCTTACCACGTCTACCACACGTGGCTGGAGCGGATCGACGAGTGCAAGGCGGAAGGCCTGCTACCCGACCGCGACACGCTGACCCTCTTCCAACTGATCTGGGGATCCGTGCACGGAATGATCTCGCTTCGCATCCACCACCCCGACTTTCCCTGGCTGCCGCTGGAGCAGCACGTCGGGGAGCTCCTGTCAGTCCTCAATCGCGGATTGGCTTAGCCGACAACAGGAGGTCTGTGAGAATGAAGAATGCAGCCAGCCTCTCTATAGTCTTGGCGCTCAACCTGGTGTGCGGGGCCGCTTGGGCGCAGGAGAGTCGGGTCGAAGTCTCTCAACTTACCGACCGGCTCTATTTGCTGAGCACCGACCAGGGCAGTTACACCACGAACACGATCGCCAGCGTCGGCGAAGACGGGATCCTGCTCGTCGACACGCAGTCGAAGGACGACGCCGCCGATCTGAAGCGAGCGGTCGAAGCCTTCGGCCGCGGAACGCCGAAGTACATCATCAACACTCACCGCCACGTCGAGCACGTGGGTGGAAACGCGATCTTCGGTGAGGCCCCGATCGTCATTGCCCACGCGCTCGTTCCAACGAAGTTGAGAAGCGGGAGCTACCTCTGGGATGAATTCCCTGACGAGACCTTTCCCGACATTACGTTCAGCGACTCGCTTACCCTCTATTTCAACGGCGAGCGTATCAGGGTTTTGGCGCTTCCGGGTAGCCACGACGACAACGAGATCATCGTCCACTTCACCGAGTCAAAGGTCGTACACCTGAGCTCGCTGGTGAATGGATTCAACTTCCCGTCGGTCGATGCCGCTGGCGATGTCCTGCGGTTCCCGGAGCTCGTGGCGCGGGCCATCGAGCTTGTGCCCGAAGACGTCGTCATCGTCTCCGGACACAACGACACCGGCACCTGGCAGGACCTCCACACTTATCACGACATGCTGGTCCAAACGACCGCGATCGTCCGCGCCGGTCTGGCCGCAGGGAAGGACCTCGCCGCGCTGCAGGCCGAGAACGTGCTCGGGGAGTGGGAGTCGTACGCCGGGAGCTATGTGAGCCTGGACGAATGGATCGACTACTTGGTCGACGGCTTGCAACCGGCCGCGGGGCCGACAAAGACGCTGTACGAGCCGCTCTACTACGTCTGGAAGGACGACGGTGCCGACGCGGCGCTCGCCCACTACTTCGAGTTGCGGCGCGACCACCCTGAAGAATACAAGTTCGACGAGGTCACCCTGCTGGTCATCGGCAACAAGTTGCTCGCCAACGATCACCTCGGGGATGCCGTCAAGTTCCTGGACGCGAGCCTCGAGGAGTATCCGGACTCTCCCTACGGCTACTACACCAACTACGAGCTGGGCGATGTCTACTACCGCCTGGGTGACAGAGAGCGTGCGAGGCGGTACTGCGAGAGGTCACTGGAGCTGAATCCGGAGTTCGCGGCGGCCATCGCCCTGCTGGCGGAAATCGAGAAGTCATAAAACCGGCTCGCACGCCGCTGGCCGGGCTTCGTGCCCGAGTGCGGCCGGGTAGCTGCCGCGCCTTCGTCGTTGCAACCCCAGCCGTGCAGGGATCGTCTATCAGGGGTGGAGGGGTAGCCATTCGACAGGTTAGGTGACACCCATGGGCTCACTGCTGCAGGACCTTCGGTTCGCGCTTCGCACTTATCTTAGACGTCCACTATTTACAATCATCGCGCTTGTTACCCTGGGGCTGGGGATCGGCACGACATCGGCACTGTTCAGCGTCGTCGACGGGGTGCTGCTGCGCGAGCTTCCCTACGCGGAGCCCGGCACGCTGGTGAGCGTCTGGGAGGCCTTCCCGAGCTGGCAGGATGACGAGGCGCTGGGCAGGCTGTGGGATCGCGTCCAGTTCACGCATCGCGACTACCGCGAGGTGCGTAGCGCGACGCGCACGCTGACCGATGTGGCGCTCTTCGCGGGCTGGGGCGAGATGGCGCTCACCGGTTCGGGCGCGCCGCAACAGCTGTCGGTGGGTCACGGCAGTGCCAATCTGTTCCAGACCCTGGGAGTTCGACCGCTCGTGGGTCGCGCGTTTCTGCCGGGCGAGGATGCCACGGCGCCTGGCGGGGCGGCGCGCGTCGCCGTGCTGAGCTACGAGCTGTGGCAGCGGCGGTTCGGGGGCGACGGCCGGATACTGGGAACGTCGATCGTCCTGGACGACGAGCCCTACACGGTGGTGGGCGTTCTGCCGTCCGGGTTCCGGTTGGAGAGCGTCATCGTGACGGATGTAATGACGGGCTCGAGCGACCCGGGCCTGCGCGACCTCTGGGTGCCGCTCGGGCAGCCGGGGCTTGACTTCGACAGCGAGGGTAACGCCTTCGAAGCGCTGGCGCGGCTGGCGCCGGACGTGACGCTCGAGCGGGCGCGGGCCGAGATCGAGGCGATCCTGGCGTTCGACCCCAACATGCCGGAGCGTGAGGCGCGAGTCGCACCGCGTAAAGAGGTCGTAACCCGCGGATTCGCCGCACCGCTCATGCTCAACCTCGCAGCGGCGGCACTCCTCCTGCTCATCGCCTGTGCCAACGTCGCCACGCTGTTGATCGGCGAGGCCACCGGACGCCGACACGAGATCGCCACGCGCTCCGCACTCGGAGCCGGACGCCTGCGGGTGGCCCGCCAGCTCTTGACCGAGAGCGTGGTCTTGGGACTGCTGGGTAGCTTGGTCGGCATCCTGATCGCCATGGCGGCCACGCGCATCCTCGTCCACCTGGCCCCCCCCATCCCACGGCTGGAAGAGGTGGAGGTGAGCCTGCGGGTGATCGCGTTCGCTGCCGCCGCCGGCCTGGGCACCGCGCTCGTCTTCGGCCTGGCGCCGCTGGCCGTGCTGGCCCGTGGCTCGGTGGGCAGCGCGCTGGCGGCGCGTGGTCGGGGGACGACCGGACGGGACCGCTCATTCCAGGGCGCCGTGGTCTCGCTGCAGGTCGCGCTGACCGTCATGCTGCTGGTGGCCGGCGGCCTCCTGGCTCGGAGTCTGGTCCGCCTGCTCGCCGTCGACCCGGGCTTCGAGGTCGAGAACCTGGCGACCTTCGAGCTGGTGGCGGACGACAGCCGCTATCCCGCGCGGGCCGATGTGTCGCGCTTCTTCGCCGACGTCGTCCGCAGCCTGGGGTCCGTACCTGGCGTCGTGTCGGTGGCCGGCTCCTACGGTTTGCCGTTCCCGGGCGGCGCTCCGCTGAACGGGTTCCGCATAGAGGCGCGCGGTGCCGAGGGCGACGTCGTCGGCCGGCGGCGGACCGTCTTGCCGGGCTACCACGAGACACTGGGCATCCCGCTGCTCGCCGGACGTTTCCTCTCCGAGGCGGACGACGCAGACGCGCCCGGCGCGATCGTCATCAGCGAGTCGATGGCCCGCCGTTTTTGGCCCGACGCATCGCCGCTCGGTGCGACGGTGCTCTTCTGGAACAGCCGCCGCACCATCGTCGGGATCGTGGGTGACGTCAGACACACGACGCTGAGCACCGAGGGCGAGCCGACGTTCTACGTCCCCTTCGAACAGGCGCCGAGACGGAACCTGAATCTCGTCATGCGAACGGCGGGTGATCCGGCCGGGCTTCTGCCCCTGCTGCGCGAGGCGGTGTGGGCTGTCGATCCCGACATGCCGATCGGCGACGAGGGCACGATCTCGGCGTCCGTCACCCGCTCGGCCGCCGACAACCGCTACCGGACGCTCTTGGTTCTCGCCTTCGGCAGCCTCGCGGCGCTGCTCGCCGCGGTCGGGATCTTCGGCGTGACGGCCCGCGGTGTGGCCCAACGCACCCGTGAGCTCGGCATCCGCTTGGCGCTGGGCGCCCGGCAGGACGAGCTGGTCGGGCTTATCCTCAGGCACAGCCTCGTGATCGGGTTGGCCGGCACCGGCTTGGGACTCTTGGGTGCGGCCTGGGCCAGTCGGCTGCTGTCCTATTACCTGTTCAGTATCGAGCCCTGGGACCCGCTCACCTACGGCGCGGTGGGCGCCCTCTCCGTGCTCGTCTGCCTGGCGGCCAGCTACCTTCCGGCCCGCCGGGCGGCGGGCCTGGCACCGATGGAGGTGCTCAGACAGGAGTAGGGTCAAGGGTCGGAGGCGACGTTTCCGGCGGCTCGCGCATCGAACAAGAAACGGACAATCGAGTGATACGCCTTACTAGGAGAGCTCGATGCGCGCGCTTCTGTCGTGTCGCCTTAGCTGGACGCTCCTGGTGCTGGCCTGCGCCGCGGCCTGCGGCCGCCAGCCGGAGCGGGGTCAGGCCATCATCGCCGCCTACGACGAGATCGCAGCGGCGGACCTCTGGCCGGGCTTCGCGCCTGATTCCCTGCCGCTGGCCGTCTACGACGGCCGGACCACCTACCTCGTCCGCCACCCCGATCCGCCGGCCGAGTTCGCGCCGGTCGCGGGCCGGCCCGACCTCTGGTCGTATGACGGGCACCACGAGGCGGTGCGCGCCAACACGAGCACGGAGATCGGCGGTGCGCTCAGCGCCACGCTGCTCGGCGGTAGCGACACCACGCACGCACCGGCGACGCTGGCGGCGGTGCTCCTTCACGAGGCCTTCCACGTCTATCAGCGCCAGAAGCATCCGGCTTGGCAGGCCAACGAGGTCGAGCTCTTCGTCTATCCGGTGGAGGACGCTGGGCTCCTGGCCGAGCGGCGTCTCGAGACCGAGGCGCTGCGCCGCGCGCTGGGTGCCCACGATGAGACGGCGCGCGCCTGCTGGGCGGGCCGTGCGCTGGCGCTCCGCGAGGCGCGCTACGCCGACATGACCGAAGGATCGATCGGCTACGAGCGCGGCTCGGAACTCAACGAGGGACTGGCCCGCTACATCCAGACCCGCGTGTCGGCCGAGGCTCAGGCCGTGCTGCCGGAAGGTCGAACCTTCGCGGCGGACGACGTCCGGGCTCGTGCCTACGCGGTCGGCGCCGGCTTCGCCGAGCTGCTCGACGCGCTGGCGCCGGACTGGAAAACACGACTCGCGCGCGGCACGGCCACATCGCTCGACGAACTGCTGCGAGATGTGCCGGCGGTCGAGCGAGCGGCGGGCTGTGCGGTCACCGCGGACGAGCGCACGACGGCGCGGGAACGGGCGGAGGCGGATATCGCCGAGCTACTCGAGCGGCGAGCGGCGCTCAGAAGCGAGTTCATGGCGGCGGCCGGCCCGCGGCTCGTCATCGAGGCGGCGGACGACGCGCTCCTTTGGCCCGAACGCTTCGATCCTTCCAATGTGCGGCGCTTGAGTGCCACCGAGGTGCTGCACGCGCGCTGGCTGGTGCTGGGCAACGGCGGCTCGCGGCTCGAGGTGCTCGACCGTTCGGCGCTCAGCGAGGGCGTCGGTCCGCACCCGCTGTTCAACGGCGTCCGCCGGCTGACCGTGACCGGCCTTGCCGGCGAGCCCACGGTGCGCGAGGCGGAGGGCGCGCTCGTCATCGAGGCCGCTGGCTTCGAGGGCACGTTCCACGACGCCCGGCTCGAGCGGGACAGCACGACGCTCGTCGTGCGGCTGGGGGCCGAGCCGTCGGACTAGTTGCCGCGGTGCTGGTGGTAGAGCGTCAACGGACTATCAACGCCGAGTGCCTCCGGCACGCCTAGTGGCCGATGGAGGGGCGACGATGCTCCGTGCTACCCAGTAGACGTCCTGTACACCGGGAGTTGCACGGGCAAGCACCAGGCCAGTCGGGTGGAGCCCTCGGGTGAGGAACCGACCTGACGCGTGGCTGTAGCGAGCGGAAGTGAGCCGGGCTGGCGCCGCGGGCTCCGACGGCTGCCTCCGGGCGCCCGCCCGCTCTTACAGATCCCGCGCATCGTAGATCCGCCGGGAGAGGAGCAGTGACACGCCCATCGCCAGGGCCGCCGCGCCGACGAAGGCGCCCAGCAGTTGCCCGAGGCGCGGCTCCACCCACCGGGCCAGCCTCGGCAGCAGCGCCGGCTCCTCCGCCAAAATGAACTGGGCCGGCAGCGAGACGACGATGAGCGCCGCCACGGCGATCGCTGAGAAGTACAACAAGGCACGACCGGCGCCGAACCGGAAGTAGAGGGGGAGGAAGACCGCCGCGGCGAAGGCCAGGAGCCCGAACAGGAAGGCGTGGGCCTCCAGGCTCAACAGCGCGGCCGCCCCGCCGCCGCCGCTCGCGGCCAGCCGCGTCACCGCCTGTGCCAGGGCCCAGCTGAAGGCCAGCCCGGCCAGCATCCCGACAAGCGCCGTCAGGTAGCGCCCCGCCACGAACGCGTGGTGCGCAGCTTGCTCCCGCCCGCTCGCCCTGCCATCTTCTCGGGCGTGATCAGCCCCGGCCCCGCCTACCGGACCCACGGGACCCGCCGCGACGCGGGTCGTTCCGCCAGCCGCGGAGGTGGCTGGTGAGCGGCCGCACCCCGCGCTACCAGACCTTCTTCGCCGAGCTCAAGCGCCGCCAGGTCTTCAAGGTGGCCGCCGTCTACGGTGCGGTCGCCTTCGCCGTCATGCAGGCGGCCGACTTCCTGGTCCCGGCGCTCAGGCTGCCCGAGGCGGTGGCCACCGCTATCGCGCTGGTGGCGATCCTCGGGTTCCCGGTCGCCGTCCTGCTCGCCTGGGCGTTCGAGATGACGCCGGACGGCGTGCGGCGCGAGGACCCCGCTGCGAGCGGTGAACTGGAAGCGATCGTGGCGCAGCCGCGCGGCCGGCGCTGGCCGGCCGGCATACTGGCGCTCGTGGGGATCGTGCTCCTGTTGGGTGGCGGCTGGTGGGTGCTGGGGCGGGCGAGCGGCGAGGCGGGCGCCG
>JBDHKD010000130.1:0-4675 GCA_039586575.1 Gemmatimonadota bacterium
CTCCGTACCGAGCCATCCATCCTGCTATTCCGGCATCTAACTGATCGAACTGTTCACTCCAAATCATAGGCACAGTCACCCCTCGGGTATTCGAATAGCTCGGCGCCACCTAACTCCGTCTTCAGCTGCGAGGCACTCTGAGCCGACATGCAGGCGCCACAGCCTAATAGTGATTATCGATTCGTGTCTTTGGTTGGACTATTCCCAAGATAGCGCCCGAGGCCGCGCTCGGACCAGCTTCACTCCGCTTGGCGCAACGCTGCACGGCTTGCAGCCTAAAGCGCTCGCTGTGGGATGCGGGATCGCAGTGACCACGGTGTGCCCCTGTTGTGCCCCTGAACACCGTGAGCATAGTGCACCACCGGGAAATCGCGGGCCTTGGGAGACAAGCCAGAACAAGGATTTCTGCACGTTGATCGTCGATGGTGGATCGTGCTTATGGTCCTGCGGGGGACTCGAAATGCGGCGCCCTAACGGGCTTGTGGGTTCGAATCCCACCCCCTCCGCCTTGACACGACGCGGCTTCCGGGCCTTCGGGCTCGGGAGCCGCGTCCTAATCCCCCTCAGGTGTTGGGACGAGTACTGGGACGTCCGGCGCTTCGCCGTCTAGGCTCATGCGTTTGAGCGCGGCGTCTTAGTGGACGCTGGCGGGGGGCAGCCAGCTCCCATCGTGAGGACCGCATCTACGATTGCCACCGCCGGTCGCTCTGGTAGGTGCTCGGCATCTACCTGGCAGGTGACTGGGTCGCGTTCCAGGTCGACGCGGGGAGGCGCGAACGCCCGCGCGAGTCCAGGGTCTCAGATATCAGAACGAAACCTGTGCGTTCAGGAGCAACAGCTGTTCACCGGCACCGCCGGACGTCGGGATGACGTAGTTCACCTGAACCTCGGTCGCGCCGGTCGGCCAGAGGTTGTATCCCAGGATGAACTGATCCGCGGTCGAGCTACCGGTATCCGGCTCGAATTTCTCCCAGCGCAGCAACACCTGCGACTTGGCGGTCATCATGTAACCCGCAGTGAGGTGCCAGCCAAACGGCTCGATCTGGCTCCCTTCGTCGGGATCGAGCCAGACCGCGATGAGCTCTGCCGCAACAAGCCACGCGTCGCGTGTCAGCCTGGCATCGGCACCGATCAGCACGCGCTGTCCAGCGAACCCATCCGGGAATCCCACCAACAAGACGTCCTCGTCTTCGCTGTAGCCAGCGTTCACGGCAACCTCGAGCTGATCGGACTCGTTGGGCCCGCGGAATGCGGCCGGATAATAGGCCAGGCGAGCCACGTAAAGGAACTGGTCGTTGTCGTTGATGTTGCCTTCGACGATGCGAGGGCCGTTAAAGACCCCAACGCGGTAGGCGAACATTCCTTCGGCCAGAGATCCGCGCGCTTGTACTCCGATCTGGCGCCCCGGCGCTAGTGCCGTGGCAACTCGCGACCGGTCCACAAAATCGATGTTCCCCGCAAAGGTCAGCAGCTCGCGGCTGAAGGGGGCCTTGAACAGGCCTGCATCGACGGTCAGGGCCGGCGCGACGGTGTAGTACATCATGGCGTCGAGGATCGCCGGGGACCCGATGAAGTTCGTCTGGAAGAAGTAACCGAATCCCGAGTCCAGCTCGCCGCTTATTAGCAGCCTCATGTTGGCGATGCTGAAGCCGTTCCCGCCCGGTAACGCGCGATCCCACTGAAAGACGCCTACCGTCTGGAACAAGGCACCCACGCTGAGAGACTGCTTCTTGAAGGTGCGCTTCAGTTCCTCGAGCAGCGGCTCGTCCGAGCTTTCCTGGGTGTGCGCTACCGAAGGGGCGATCAGTAATGCCATGACTCCCAGTGCCAGGATCGCGGAGCGCCTTTGATGGCGTTGGCTAATCGACACGATTCGCCTCCATTCTCGTTAGATGTTTTGCGGTAGGAGACTTACGGCATCTCGAGCGTCACATCTCCTCGCAGGCCGACGACGACGGCGTTCGCGAACACGCGCTTACCGGGCTCAATCCGGGTCGCGCTGCCGCAACAGGACGGCTATCAGCGCAACCGTACACGAAGCGGTGATGGGACCCGCGTAGCGCTCCGTAATGCGGAGGGTGATCACGTTGAGTGCTGCAACGTACACGATCAGGATCGCGAGATCCACGGCCGCCGAGCGCCGCGCGTCCGCCTCGCCGGTGGCCGCGCCGTCGCGGTTGACCGCACCATTCGGGTCCATCAACGCCGGCTCCTCGGAACGCGGCCGCGCTCCCCGAAGAGGTCCTTGCTGCCGCCCGAGTAGTCAGGCGACCCGCGCGCGACGTGCGAGGGCCTTAGCGGGGAAAACCAATCCGCAGGGAAAGGGGTCGGCGTGGGCGCGAGCGTTCTGCCGGATGCGCATCGCGTCACCTTGTGTTCGACCCCGCTCTCATGGACGTGCCGACGTGGCTGAGGGCTTCATGGGCCGCCTGACTGCTAGTCGGTTCCAGTCGTACTGCGGCGTGCCGGGAGTCGCGGCACGGTCGGTCTCCGTCGATTCGCCTCGCCCGAGAATCGCAGTGCCGTCGCTTCCTTTTCGTCAGGCGCCTTCGGGAACGATGCCGCCGCTGGCACTTGTGCGATCGCCTGCGGGCCGCAATCGTGTTCCTGGGGCGCTCATCGTACCGGCCCGTCCACGGCTGGACTGGCTAGAAGGAGGTCATTATGAGAACCCACGCACTTCGGGGAGGTGTGGCAGTGCTGCTCTTGGGCCTGTTCACGGGAGGGACCGCGCTGGCACAGGTCCAAGAGCTCGCTTCGGGGAAAATCCCCATCACAACGACTTCGGTCGAGGCGCGCAACCTGTTCCTCCAGGGTCGCGACTTGGCTGAAAAGCTCCGCGGGACGGATGCCCACCAGTACTACCTGCAGGCTGTGGAGCTCGATCCCGACTTTGCGACTGCCTGGTGGTCCCTGGCGCTGACGGCACCTACGACGATTGACTTCTTCGAGGCGATGGAACGTGCGTTAGCGTCCATCGGCAACGCCTCCGATGCGGAGCGGATGCTGATCCTCGCGACCGATGCGGCGGTCAAGGGTGACCCGGCTGCCCAGCGCGAGCACCTGACGCAGCTGGTGGAGGCGTACCCCGGCGACGAGCGTGCCCAAACAGCGCTGGGCAACTTCTTGTATGGCCAGCAGGAGTGGGAGTCGGCGATCGAGCGGTACACGGTGGCGACGCAGCTCGATCCGGGCTACTCGCCGCCGTACAACACCATGGGTTATGCGAACCGGTTCCTCGGGAACTACGATGAGGCCGAAAGGGCCTTTCAGACGTACATCGAGCTGATCCCGGACGAGCCGAACCCGTACGACTCCTACGCCGAGCTGCTGATGAAGATGGGGCGATTCGAGGAGTCGATCGCCACGTACGAGGAGGCGCTGTCCCGTGACCCGAACTTCGTGGCGTCCTATGTCGGAATCGGCAATAACCAGATCCTCATGGGGCGCGGCGACGCTGCGAGAGCAACGTTCCAGAAGCTGCTCGAGGAAGTCGCCCGGACCGACGGTGAGCGGAGGGGGGCACTGTTCTGGACGGTTGCGTCCTATGTGCACGAGGGGAGCTACGAGGCGGCCATCGGTAAGGTGGAGGAGATGTATAGGATCGCCGAGGAAATCGGGGATGGCGCCCAGATGTCCGGCGATCTCAACCTAATCGCCGACATCCTCCTGCACAGCGGCGATCCAGGGGGCGCCATCACGAAGTACGAGAAGTCCGTCGAGATGATGGATGGAGCGGATGTCCCCGACGAGGTGAAGGAGGCCACGCGCAGGAACCACCTATACGACGCGGCCCGCGTGGCGTTGGCGAGCCAAGATATCGCGAGCGCGAGGACGAAAACCGATACCTACGGCGAGCAGGTGCTGATCCACAACATCCTCTTTGAGGTCCGGCAGCACCACGAGCTGATGGGGATGATCGCACTCCACGAGGAGGACTACGAGACGGCGATCGCCGAGCTCGTGCAGGCCAATCAGCAAGACCCACGGGTCCTGCTGATGTCGGCTAAGGCCCATCATCACGCCGGGCATGATGAGGAGGCGCGGGCCCTGCTGGAGCGGGCCGCCAACTTCAACCAGCTCAACTTCAACTATGCCTTCGTCAGGACTAAGGCGCAGGAGATGCTGAGCGAGATGTAACGCCCCGGTACCAGGAGCCCTCGCGCCTCGAGGGCTCCTGGCACTTACTTAGTCTTCCGGCCGACGCGTTAGGACGGCCGCAGGTGGCAGCGATGTCGCGTCTCAAAGACCTCATCCACGAGATCCACCGCCGCTCGCTCTGGCAGGTGCTCTTGATCTACGTCGGTGGGGCCTGGGTCTGCTACGAGATCATCGACACGATCACCGATCGGCTGGCCCTCCCCGAGTGGCTCCCTGTGCTGGCCATCATCCTGTTCCTGCTTGGGCTGCCGTTCGTGGTGGCGACGGCGTGCGTCCGGGAAAGGGGCTCACCTGCCGAGGGGACGCTAGAAGCGGAACCAGGTTCGGCAGCGCAGGGATCCCCGGTTGGCGTCGAGCAGGCCGCAGCCGGTCCCGAGGTACAGGACAAAGGGCGCAAGTCTGTCGCCGTACTGCCGTTTGTGAACCTGAGCGCCGAGCCGGAGAGCGAGTACTTCAGCGACGGTATCACCTTCGACATCATCAATCATCTCGCCAAGATCACCGACCTCAAAGT
>JBDHKD010000056.1:0-27584 GCA_039586575.1 Gemmatimonadota bacterium
GGTCGTGGAGGCGGCGCTCGAGAGTAATCCCGGCCGCGCGATCATCAACTCGATCAACCTGGAGAGCGGGCGCGCTCGTATCGATGCCGTCGTGCCGCTGGCGGTGAAGCACGGCGCCGCGCTCATCGCGCTCACCATCGACGAGCAGGGGATGGCGAAGAGCGCCGACCGCAAGTTCGAGATCGCGCGTCGCATCTACGACATCTGCGTGGACGACTACGACCTGCAGCCCGCGGACCTGATCTTCGATACCCTCACCTTCACGCTGGCGACGGGCGATCCCGAGTACCGGGCCGCCGCGGTCGAGACGATCGAGAGTATTCGGAGGATCAAGCGGGACTTGCCCGGTGTGTTAACCAGCCTCGGCGTCTCCAACGTCTCGTTCGGACTGCGGCCCCACGCCCGCGCCGCGCTCAACTCCGTCTTCCTCCACCAATGCGTCGAAGCCGGGCTCGACATGGCGATCGTCAACGCCGCGCACATCGTCCCGTACGCCGAGGTCGATGAGGAGCAGCGGGTGCTGGCCGATGACCTGATCTTCGACCGGCGCGACGACGCGTTGGCCCGCTTCATCGCCTACTTCGAGGAGCACAAGGCGGAAGCGGCGGAGAAGATCGACCCGACCGCCGAGCTCGGTCCGGAAGCGGCCATCCACTGGATGATCCTCCATCGGGCCAAGCAGGGCATCGAGGAGCTGGTCGATTCCGCGATCGGCGGCCGGGGCGGCGACAACGACGCGGCGGTCGCGGTGCTCAACAACGTGCTGCTCCCGGCGATGAAGGAGGTCGGCGATAAGTTCGGCGCCGGCGAGCTGATCCTGCCGTTCGTGCTGCAGTCGGCCGAGGTGATGAAGCGGGCGGTGGCGCGGCTCGAGACGTACCTCGATCACCTCGAGGGTGAGAGCAAGGGCAAGATCGTGCTGGCCACGGTCTACGGCGACGTGCACGACATCGGCAAGAACCTCGTGGCCACCATCCTCGGCAACAACGGGTACACGGTCTACGATCTCGGCAAGCAGGTCCCGGTCAACACGATCATCGAGAAGGCGGAAGAAGTCGGCGCCGATGCCATCGGGCTCTCGGCCCTACTGGTCTCGACCTCGAAGCAGATGCCGCTCTGCGTGCAGGAACTGCACGCGCGCGGCCTCGGGTATCCCGTGCTGGTCGGCGGCGCCGCGATCAATCCATCCTTCGTCCGCAACGCCGCCTTCGTCGACGAAGCGAAGGAGACGCTGTACGGCCCCGGTCTTTTCTATTGCAAAGACGCCTTCGCCGGTCTCGCCGTCATCGACGCCCTGTCGGATCAGGAGAGCCGCGCGGAGTTCGTCAGCGCCCGCCAGCGGGAGATCCGCGACGGGCTGGCGCGCCGCGCGGCGCTCGCCGAGCAGGCTGAGGCGCAGCGCGCCGGCCTGGCCGGCGGTGCCGGCCCCACGCGTCAGGTCGAGATCCCGGTTCCGCCGTTTTGGGGTGTGAAGGTTCTGGAGCGTCTGCCGCTCGCCGATCTCTTCCCGCTCATCGACCTGAACACGCTCTACCGGTTGCACTGGGGCGCCAAGAACGCGAAAGGCGAGCGGTGGGAGCGCCTGCTGAGCGAGGAGTTCGAGCCGCGGCTCGAGCGCTATAAGCAGGAATCGCTGGCCGGTGGTTGGCTGCGGCCGCAGGCCGCCTACGGGTTCTTCCCGGCGGCCGCCGAAGCGGACGATCTTGTCATCTTCGATCCCAGCGACTCCGCTCGCGAGATCGCGCGCTTCGCGTTCCCGCGCCAGCAGGGCGCTGATGAAATCGGGCGAGTATTCGGAGGGTTACTACCTGCACGGGTTCGGCGTGCGGCTGGCGGAGGCCAGCGCCGAGTACGTGCACCGGCGGATCCGCCAGGAGCTGGGTATCGCAGGTGATCGCGGTCTACGCTACTCCTGGGGCTACGGCGCCTGTCCCGACCACCGCCAGCACCGCATCGTCTTCCAGCTGCTGCCGGCCCGCGAGCGTCTGGGCATGGAGCTGACCGAGGCCGGCGCACTCGTCCCCGAGCTGGCGACCGCCGCGCTGGTCGTCCACCACCCCGAGGCGAAGTACTTCTCGGTTTGACGGCGGTGGGGAGGAGCCGGGGGACCGCTCGCTCCGGTCGACCCGGAGGTCGGAGCCGGGGGACCGCTCGCTCCGGTCGACCCGGCACACCGGGTCCGTGGTTGCCGCAGGCGCGTTGCAGGCGCCCCCTCAGTTTTGGCCTTGCGATCCGAGCCGGGTCGCTGAAACCAACTCCGCTCGGCGGTCCCCCGGCTCCTCCCGCCGAGATTCCGAGTGCCGTACGGGCCGCGCGTCACGAATCGTTCCGCCCATCCGGTGCGGCGGGCGCGGGTCGTCGAGCGGAGCTGGGGTTAGCGACCACGCGATCACGGCGCAGCCGTGAGCGCGGGGGAGGCCGGAGCGAGACGACCCGCCCGGCCGCCCCGAAAGGCTGGACTAGTGGATGACTTCCCTTGCCGGTGCCCCGCTCCACAGCTCGCGGTAGAACAGGAGCACGCCCAGCGAATAGAGGTTGGCCAGCACCAGCGGCACGCCCAGCGACAGGTGCCAGCGTGGGAGGTAGTAGGCGGCCGCCAGGAGAAGCGCCGCGTGGAAGACGAGGCCGAACAGCCAGGCGCGGCGCTCGAGCTGCGTGAGCTTGGCGACGTAGAAGATCAGGGTCGCGGCGATGGCCTGTAGGGGAATACCGATCTCGAAGATGAGGCCGGGGATGAGGAAGAACATCCCGGCGAAGCCGATCGGGACGGACATCACGGCCCAGAGCGCGTAGTGGATCTCGACCAGCGGGTAGCTACGATTCATCTAATACGGACCCTTACGCGGTGTTCCCACGATCAGGCTGTCGCGTAGCGGCAGCAGCGGGAAGGTGGACGAGTAGAGCGCGTAGCAAAGGCCGAACAGCCCCAGGAACCCGAGGGTCACGAGGATCTCGACGAAGCCCAGCGGCAACCCGTCGTCCGTCCAGATCGACGCCGCCACCGAACTGAAGCGCTCCAGCCACAGCCCGACCAGGATCAAGCCGGCCACCGACGCCAGGTAAGGCGGCACCATCTTCACTTTCTGCCAGATCAACAGCACAAAGGGCAGCACGAACACGCAGGCGAAGAACGCCATGGAGACCGCCTGCCAGGGCGGCACCGATCGCGCTTCGATGAACAGCGTCTCGCGCGGCAGGTTGCCGTACCAGATGGGCAGGTACTGCGAGAACCAGAGGTAAGCCCAAAAGATACAGAAGGCGAAGATCAACTTTCCGAGATCGTGCCACTGGTTGGCCGCGAAGAAGTCGAGGCCCAGGTACCGGCGGAAGAGCGTCGCCATCACGGCCAGCCCCGCCAGCGCCGACAGCCAGGCGCCGATGAAGAAGTAGGCGGGGAACAGGACTGAGAGCCAGCCGGGGGTGAGCCCCATGATCAGGTCGATCGCCATGCCGCTCATGATGATCGCGTAGCCCAGCGCTACGAGCGGCGCGACGCGAGCCAGGATCCGTCGCGAGCGTGCCGCCTCCTCCTCTTCACCCCTGAAGCCGCGCCCCAGCCAATCGATCAGGCCGCGCCGCCAGCCGCTCAGGCGGCCGGCCAGCGCCGGCGCCTCGGGCCTGAGCGAGTAGTACATGAAGACGAAGCAAAGGACGTAAAGGATCGCCAGGAAGAGCGCGCCGCGCAGGAAGAGGCCGCCGACGTTGAACCAGAGCTCCGGCAGCGGGTGGCCTTCGGCGTTCACCGGGTTGCCGATCCAAGGGAAGAGCCGCCCGCGTCCCAGGTAGAGGACGAAGAAGAGCACATACGATGCCGGCAGAAAAGCGCCGAACCCCTGGGCGAGGCGGTGCATCGACTTGCCCCAGTGCCCCTTGGCGATCTGCATGGCGGCGCCGAACAGCACCCCGGCGGCGGCGAGCCCGGAGAAGAACAGGAAATTCACCAGGTACGCCTGCCAGGCGCGCTGCGGCGCCGCGGCCAACCCGATGACGAAGCCGATGACGCCCAGCGCGATCAGGCCGCCGAGCACGGCCAGAGTCCGATTGGGGATCTGGCCCGTCACCCGGTCGAGGATCTGCGCGTCGCTGTAGCTGGCGGCTTCGCTGTGCATCGTCTCCACTTCAGTTCACAGACCCACTGACCTACTGACCCACTGACACGCCCGACTGCAACTCCCGCACATAGTTCAACACGTGCCACCGCTCCTCCTGCGGCATGCGGCGGTAGTTGGGCATCAGGCCGCGCCCCGCCGAGATCATGCCGAAGATGTGCCCGTCGGAGAGGCCCTGGGCCCTCTCGCTCACCAGGCTCGCGATCAGGCCGCGCGGGAACGGGCCCTCGATGCTGCCGCCGCCGGCGCCCTCGGGCCCGTGACAGACGGAGCAGTAGATGTCGTACCTCTCCTTGCCGCGCTCCCGCGACTCGGCGGTCGCCGGGAACGGGTTCGCGACCTCTGTGTAGTCGTCGGGGGTTCGCATGAGCGGGATGCCGGCGTCCACCATGACCGTGCCTTCGGGCGGCATGCGGGCCGCCTCCTCGTAGGGCTCGACGGCGACTTGGTCCCGCATGTTGCTGAACCAGTCGACCTTGTCGATGGTGTCCTCGATCTCGGTGCCGCGGCAGCCGGCCAGGGCGGCGAGCGCCAGCAGGCCGGCCAGCCTCCAGACGGTCGGTCGCAGTCGCTTATCGCTCAACGCGCACCTCACCGGGACCGTAGCTACGCAGGACATCTTCGACCCTGGCGACGCGGCCGGGCTCGCAGACGACGAGAATGCCGAACGTGTCATCGGTGTACTCGGGATGGTGCGCCGGGTCGAGCGTCAGCGTCGGCATGCGGTTGTGGATCAGCATGCCGATCAGTCCGGAGATCCCGGCGAACAGGATCGTCATCTCGAACGCGATGACCACGTAGGCAGGTATCGATGCCAGCGCCTTGCCTCCCACGACCAGCGGGTAGTAGTACGATGACCAGACGGTCAGCGCGAAGCCGGAGATGCAGCCGGTCAGCCCGCCGATCAGCGCGTAGCGTCGAACCGGGCTGGGTGGCTTGCCGATCGCGTCCTCCAGCTCCGTCTCCATGATCGGCCCGCGGACGGTCAAGTCCCGGCACCCTTCCTCGCGGAGCGAGCGCACGGCGCCCACGACCGCGTGGATGTCGTCGTAAGTCGCCGATACGACCTGGCGCGCTGCCATTCTACGCTTCTTCCTTCTTGTCGCCCGGACTCCAGACGCCTTCCGCCATCGATTCCTTCACCTCGGTGATCGAGATCGCGGGCAGAGTCTTGGCGAACAGCATGAACCAGAACAGGAACCAGGCAAAGCTACCGAGCGTGATCGACAGCTCGACCCAGGACGGCTTGTAGAGACCCCAGGCGCCGGGCGCGTACTCGTGGGCCAGCGAGCTGACGATGATGACGAAGCGCTCGTACCACATCCCGATGTTCACGAAGACCGAGATCACGAACATCGCCGCGATGTTGCGCCGGATCTTGCGCGAGAAGCAAAGCAACGGGATGACGACGTTGCAGGTCATCATGATGATGAACGGGCCGCTGTAGTCGCCCAGCGCGCGCCAGCGGAAGCTCTCCCACTCGATCGGGTCGCCGGAGAACCACGCCATGAAGTACTCGGCGAGGTAGGCGTAACCGACGATCAGGGAAGTCAGCAAGAGCAGCTTCCCCATGTTGTCGTAGTGGTACTCGTTGATGTAGTCCTCGAGGCCGAGCGCCCAGCGGAAGGGGACCGACAGCGTGATGACCATGGCGATCCCGGAGAAGATCGCGCCGGCCACGAAGTAGGGTGCGAAGACCGTCGAGTGCCAGCCGGGCGTGATCGCCATGGCGAAGTCCCAAGAGACGACGCTGTGCACCGAGAGCACGAGTGGGGTGGCGATCGCTGCCATGTACAAGTAGACGCGCCGGTAGTGCTTCCACTGACCGTCGCTCCCCTGCCAGCCGAGCGACAGGAAGCCGTAGACCTTCTCCTTGAAGCGCGACCAGTACCCACCTGTCCCCTTCATCCGGTCGCGGATCGTCGCCAGGTCGGGGATCAGGCCCGAGTACCAGAACAAGAGGCTGATGGTGAAGTAGGTACTGATGGCGAAGAAGTCCCAGATCAGCGGCGAGCGGAAATTCGGCCAGAGCAGCCGCTGGTTGGGATAGGGGGCCAGGAAATAGAAGTACCAGACGCGGCCCAGGTGGATGAGCGGGAAAAGCCCGGCGGTCATCACGGCGAAGATCGTCATCGCCTCGGCGGTCCGGTTGATGGTGGTCCGCCAACCGGAGCGCAAGAGGTAGAGGATCGCCGAGATCAACGTGCCGGAGTGAGCGATACCGACCCAGAACACGAAGTTGGTGATGTAGACGCCCCACATCACCGGGTGGGTGATGCCGGCAGCCCCCATGCCGTACTTGATCTGGTAGATCCAGGCGAAGCCCGCCCAGCCGAGCACGACCAGCAGGACGGCCATCATCAGCCGGAAGCGCAGATCGGACTGCCACAGCGCCCCGATGATGTCGCGGCTGACCCTGGCGAACGGCGTGCGCGCTGGAGGTGCGACGCTGGCCATCTACGTTTCCTCGCCGCCGCGTGACACGTCTTTCAGATACGTGACCGCGGATCGCGTGTTGAGCTCGCCGAGCACGTGGTAGGCGCGGCCGCTGCGGGCCAGCCGGGAGACGCGGCTCTGCGGGTCCCTGAGGTTGCCGAAGACGATCGCCTCGGCCGGGCAGGTCTGCGCGCAGGCGGTGGTGAACTCGCCGTCGGCGACGTCGCGGCCCTCGGCGTTGGCGTCGTTACGTGCCGCCATGATCCGTTGCACGCAGAACGTGCACTTCTCCATCACGCCCTTCTCGCGCACCGTCACATCCGGGTTGAGCTGCAGGTTGAGCGGGAAGGGGTACTCGTAGTCGAACCATTCGAAGCGTCGGGCCTTGTACGGGCAGTTGTTGGAGCAGTAGCGGGTGCCGACGCAGCGATTGTAGATCTGGACGTTGAGGCCTTCCGGGTTGTGGTAGGTGGCGTAGACTGGGCAGACCGGCTCGCAGGGCGCGTTGCCGCAGTGCTGGCACATCATCGGCAGGTGAACGACGTGCGAGGCTTCCGCGTCGTGGTCGTCCGAGCCGTGGCCTTCGCCTTCGAGGACGCGCTCGTAGTAGCTCTCGACTCGCAGCCAGGCCATCTCGCGGCCCTCGGCGCAGCGCGCTTCGCCGACCACCGGGATGTTGTTCTCGGCGTAGCAGGCGGCGACGCAGGCGGAGCAGCCGATGCAGCTGGAGAGGTCGATAGCCATGCCCCAGCGGTAAGGGCTCTTGGGGTCGGCGTCCTCGGCGGCATCGACCAGCGCGTCCGGGTCCCGTTCGGTCTCCGGGGCCGCCTGCGCTTCGGCGCCGGCCGCCGCGGCGAGGCTCGCGACCTCGGCGATCTCGCGGCCCAGATCGTCGTGCGACCCCTGGGTCGTCACCAGCGGCACGCTGCGGCCCGTGGCGGTTAGCGCGACCCGCGTCGACAGCCAGGCGACGCTACCCGAGGCCTGGTCGGCGGCGGCGGGCAGCAGGGCGAGCGGGTTGACCCCGCGGCCGCTGGCGTAGCGGCCGAACTGCTCGTGGCCCTGGCCGATCGGGATCGCCACGGTGTCGTCGCGGAGGCCCCGGTGCACGAAGGCCGGCGCCTCGACCCTGCCGTACGGCGAGGTCACCGCGACCACGTCGCCGGTCTGCACGCCCAGCCGCTCGGCGACCGTTGGGTGCAGCTCGACCCAGGAGTTCCAGACGACCTTGGTGACCGGGTCGGGGATCTCCTGGAGCCAGGGTCGGTTGGCACCGCGCCCGTCGTACAAGCTGGGCGATGGGTAGACGAGCAGCGCGAACGGGGTGCTCGCGTCGCCGTCCAGCGTGGGCTCGTCGAAGTCGACGCCCGCCACGGCGCGGTCGAGCGTTACCGGTTGCGTGCCGACGTCACGCCAGACGCCGCCGCGCGCCAGCGCCGCGCGCCAGAACTCCTCGAACTCGGTGCCCGGCGCCTGCTCGCGTTGGACCGCCCGCCAGCTGTCCCGCAAGTAGGTGTAGAAATCAGGCTGCTGGAAGGCCGCCGCCACGTCGCCCCCGATGAGCCGGGCGACCGAGAGTAGCACATCGCCTGCCTGCTTGGTGTCGAACAACGGGTTCAGCGTGGGCTGCATGAGGCTCTGGACCCCGACCTGCGGCGCATGATCGCCCCAACTCTCCAGCGGCGCGTGATCGGGAAGGATGAGGTCGGCGCGCGCCGTCGTCTCATCCATGTAGCTCGAGAAGCTGACGACGAGGTCGACACGCTCCAGCGCCGCGCCGAAGCCGAGGCCGGCCGGCAGCGTATGGAGGGGATCGGTGCCGTGCAGCAACAGGATCTCGACGCCACCGATCCGCATCGTATCGACGACTTCGGTCCAGCGCTCGATGCGCGCCGAGCGCCGGCGCACCAGGTTGGGACCGAAGCGGACGGTGCGGCCCACATTGCCCGCGGCGTAGTTGAGCAGGTTGACCGCCACGTACGCGGCCGTGGCGTTGCGGTCGGTCAGCTCGACGCCGGGCGGCAGCGCCAGGCTGGAGGGCGCGTCGGCGAACTCGTGGGCCAGCCGCTCGATGGTGGCCGGCTCCACCCGGGCGGCCTCGGCGACACGCTCCGGGGTGTACGGCTCGACCAGCGGCCGGATCGCCGCACCGCGGCCGCCGGCCCGGCCCTCGGAGACCAGGACGCGGGTCATGGCCAGGGCGATCAGCGTCGCAGCGCTTGGCGCGGCCGCGACCCACTCGTCGGCGTTGGAGCCGGTGAGCGAGCGGCGCGGACCGATGTGGATGAAGCGGCCTTTGTGTCCGTCGCGGAAGCTCTGCGATCGCGAGAAGCCTCGCGTGTACTGGACGGGCGAGATCCAGGTCTCCAGGAAGCCGGCGCCGAACGACAGGATCAGGTCGGCGGCACCCAGGTCGTAGTGCGGGATCTCCGCCTGACCGAAGGTCACCCGGTTCGCCTCGCGCAGCGGCTCCGCGTCGAAGCTCTCGTAGATCACCCGGTTCGGCGACCCGATCGCCGCCAGCCAGGAGTCGAACAGCCGGTCGAGCGAGCCGGCCGCTCCATCGCTGATCAAGTAGAGCCTGTCGGCTCGCCCCTGCGAGCGCAGCGCGCTGATCGCGCTTGCCAGCGCGGCTTCCGCGTCCGACCACGACATCGGCTCGAACTCGCCGGGGCCGACGCGCCACAGCGGTGAAGTGATGCGGTCCGGGTTATAGAGGCCCTGCAGCGATGCCTGCCCGCGGGCGCACAGCCGGCCGGCGTTGATCGGGTGATCCGGGTTCCCCTCGACCTTGATCGGCCGCCCTTCCCGCGCTTTCACATGGACGCCGCAACCGGCGGGACACTCGCGGCAGGCGCTGGCGTACCAGGTCGGGATGCCGGGGATGACTTCCTCCGGCTGGACCAGGTAGGGGATCAGCTTCTTCGCCGGCTCCTGCGCACAGCCCACCAGGCCCGTACTGGCACCGCTCAGCCCGAGGATCTTTAGGAAGTCGCGACGTCTGATGTCGGACATCTATCGACGCTCCCGCATCGCTCTAATAGTGGCAGGCCGCGCAGTCGATCGGACCGTTCAGCACGCCGTACTGCGAGTCGATCGATCGGGGATACAGGCCGTGGCTCTCCCGGCCCTCCGCCGCGAACATCGACTCGTTGCGAGCGGCTGCCGCCAGCTTGGCCTCGTCCTCCTGCGGTTCCTTGTGGCACTCCAGGCACCAGCCCATGGTGAGCGGCGACCAGCGCCAGATGACGTCGTACTCCTCGACATCGCCGTGGCACTCCTGGCACTCCACCTCGGCCCGCACGTGCCGGCCATGATTGAACTGGACGAAGTCGGCCACCTTGTAGAGCCGCTCCCAGGGGATCGGCTCGCCGCGATCGTCGTAGCCGCGCAGCTTGGCGATCTCCGAGCTGGCCGCCTTCACCACCCGGTGGCAGCCGAGGCACAGCTCGACCGGCGGCATGGCCGCTACCGCCGAGATGTCGGTGTTGGAGTGGCAATACAGGCAATCGATCGCGAAGACGCCCGCGTGGCGACGGTGGCTGAAGAAGATCGGCTGGATCGGCCCGCGCCCCCAGCCGACCAGCGTGTCGGGATCGAGCGAGAACTGAGCGCCCTGGACCGCGGCGGCGGCTGCGCTGACCGGCGGACCGCCGGGCTCACGTCGGGCCTGTGAGATGAATGCCACAAGCGCCAGGCCGGCGACTCCCGACAGACTGATTACCAGCGCCCTCCGCGGGGTGAGCATCATCCTCCCGGTCGTGAGCCTTGATTTGCCTAATTAGGTCGGGGTGAGACTAAGAGCAGGTTACTGAGGCGTCAAGGGTTTTCGGCCCCCTGACGCCCCTTAGCGCGAGCGCCGCTGGATCTCGAGCACCCGCTCCAGCGCCTGCACGGCGATCCAGGTTTGCGAACCGAGGTGACGGCGGCCCCAGGCGCCGTACTTGTGCTGGGTCTCTAGCAGCTTCAGCGCCGCCTTCATGATCAGCTGCTCGGACACCGAGTGCTTCACCTCCAGCAGTGTTTCCAGGACGAAGAAGAACTCCACGTTCGGCCACGTGCCGTCCTGCTCCTGGGCCTTCGAAAGCGACTCGAGCCCGGCCTCCAGCTCGGCCGAGCGCACGCAGGGATGCCAGGCCAGCGCCTGCAGGGCTCCCACCAGAACCGCCGGCGTGTAGTTGCCACCGTACTCCAGGTAGACGGGCAGGCTGCGCAGCCCTGAAACCGAGGCGCCCGCCCGCGGGTCGTGCGGCCGCGCCCTGAGCGCCGCGCGCAGTGCACGCTCCGACATCAACAGCCGCGCCCCCGCGTCGGAGTTCACCGTTTGCCCGTTGTCCAGCGTGATCTCCTGCGGCTCGTCCGTCCCGCCCGGGCTGAAGAAACCGGCGATATAGTGCTGGCAGAGCCGCGCCTCGTGGCGCGCCGGCGTGCACCCCGAACCGTAAGCGCCGTCCACGTCACGGCGGCTGTACAGCCAGTCCAGCGCCTTGCCCACGACCGGCGAGTCGCCCGGCTGGCCCAGATCCAGCAGCCGCCACAGCGCCTCCACCGACACGCCCAGGTCGCCTTCCTGCCAGCTGCCGTCCGGACCCTGCTTCGCCCGCAGATCGCCCCGCAGGTGACCCGCCAGCTCCGGGGCTCCCCGTCCGCTGTCGCGCCGGCTGAAGTAGCCATGAAGATCGCGCCGCTCCGCCAGCCACCCGCGAGCCCGGTCCACCGCGTCCTGGACCGCCCGCGGTGTCAGCTCCGCCGGGCCGGCCTTCGCCTGTGGCCCCGCCGCCTTCGCCCCCCGCCCGGCTCTCGGCGACCGGGCCGCCGGCTTGGCCCGCGACTTCGGCTTCGCCCGCGACGAGGCCGCCTTCCCCTTCTTGGCGGCGCTCTTCGGCGCGCTCTTCTTCGATTTCTTTGCCGTGGCGCGCTTTTTCTTCGCGCCAGCCTTCGTGGTCTTGGCCAACGGGTCCTCCCTCCCGGTCGTCAAGACGTCTGGAACGCCGTAGATTATCACATCGGTCCACTCCCGTCGAGTGACCGCTGCACATTCACCTACAAACAGGTAAGATATGATACGAACAGAGGTCGTTTCTACGGGCTTCTATGTGCCCGAACGTGTGATAACTAACGAAGATCTCGCCCGGTGGATGGACACGAGCGACGAGTGGATCCAGCAGCGCTCGGGGATCCAGGAACGCCGGTGGGTGGACGGTGGGGTGGGGTGCTCCGACCTGGCGCTGGAGGCGACGAAGCGGGCGTTGGAGCGGGCCGATCTGGAGGCGGGTGATCTGGACTGCATAATTCTGGCGACCCTGAGCCCCGACGTGTACTTCCCCGGTGCGGGAGTGTTCCTGCAGCGGAAGCTGGGGGTGAAGGACATCCCGTGCCTGGACGTGCGGAACCAGTGTAGCGGTTTCATCTACGGGCTGGCGATCGCCGACGCCTGGATCAAGACCGGGATGTACAGGCGCATCCTGCTGGTGGGGACGGAGGTGCACTCGACGGGGCTGCAGAAGTCGACGGCCGGTCGGGACACGGCGGTGCTGTTCGGGGACGGAGCGGGCGCAGCGATCCTCAGTCCGAACGCGGACGGCGATCGCGGGGTTCTCTCGGTGCACATCCATGCCGACGGTCGGCACGCCGAGAAGCTGTGGATGGAGGCGCCGGGCTCGCGCTACAACCCGTGGCTGGTGCCGGAGCACATCGAGAGGGGTCTGACGCGGCCGTACATGGAGGGCCGCGAGGTGTTCAAGCACGCGGTGGTGAAGATGCCGTCGGCGGTGAAGGAGGCGCTGGCGGCGAACGGGCTGAGCATCGAGGATGTCGCGTGTGTGATCCCGCACCAGGCGAACCAGCGGATCACCCAGGCGGTCCAGAAGGCGTTGGGACTGCCGGACGAGAAGGTGATCAGCAACATCCATAAGTACGGAAATACGACGGCGGCGAGCATACCGATCGCGCTGCACGAGGCGGTGGAGGACGGGCGGATCAAGCGGGGCGATCTGGTGTGCCTGACCGCGTTTGGGAGTGGTTTTACGTGGGGTGCGGCGTTGATCCGCTGGTAGACCGGTGGGACGAGTGAGTCAGTAGGTCAGTAGTGTCAGTAACACCAGTAGATCAGTCCTGACCCACTGATCCCACTGACTTACTCACTTACTGATTTACTGACCTACTGACCTACTGAAACAGGGGGCTGCATGACAAAACTCAGGGTCGCGGTCGCTCTGGTTCTGGCCCTCGGCACGGGAGGTGGCGACTGCCTGGCCCAGACCCCCACGCGCGTCATGGTCCGCGTGCTGGCCCGGGATGCCAAGGTGATCGGCAGCGGTGTGGGTGGGGCGCGGGTGACGGTGGTGAACGCCGAGACCGGCGAGATCCTGGCCGAGGGGAGACAGGAGGGCGGCACCGGGAGCACGCAGCTCATTATGAACGCCGCCCATACCCGGGGCATGACGGTCTATGATACGGAGGGGACGGCGGGGTTCCTGGCGGAGTTCGCCATCGCCGAGCCGACGATCGTCAACATCTCGGCGGCCGGCCCTCTGGGTTACCCGCAGGCGGTGCAGACGGCGACCAAGCAGATGCTCATCTTGCCGGGCCAGCACGTGGAAGGCGACGGTGTGACACTTGAGCTCCACGGGTTCATCGTGGAGATCATGAGGCCCGAGCCGCTCGAGCCCGTAGGCGCGGCCGTCGAGGTGACCGCGCGGGTCCGCATGATGTGCGGCTGCCCCATCCAGCCGGGCGGCCTCTGGGACGCCGACGCGAAGACGGTGATCGCGCATCTGCTGGCGGACGGTCGGGTCGTGGCGGATGCGCTCCTCCGCTATGCCGGCCAGCCCAACCTGTTCAGCGGGACGCTGTCGGTGCCCGGGGAGGCGCGGGGCAAGGACCTCACCGTCGATGTCGTGGTCGCCGACGCCGCGCAGCAGAACTTCGGGAGGCACGAGATACCGCTTGGGAATTAGAGGCCGTGGTGCCGTGGCCGAGTGGCTAGGCGGGGGCCTGCAAAGCCTCTTACGCAGGTTCGATTCCTGCCGGCACCTTGAACGGGCCTTGTCTTTCGGCACGGGCCGGAGCACCTTTGATGGCCGCGCGGGAGTAGCTCAGTTGGTAGAGCGCGAGCTTCCCAAGCTCGAGGTCGCGGGTTCGAGACCCGTCTCCCGCTTTCCCAGGGGCGGTAGCTCAGCTGGTTAGAGCGCTGCGCTCACATCGCAGAGGTCGGGGGTTCGAATCCCTCCCGCCCCACTGGTCCGCGGGAGTAGCTCAGTTGGCCAGAGCATCAGCCTTCCAAGCTGAGGGTCGCGGGTTCGAGTCCCGTCTCCCGCTCTTGTCCTGATAAGGGCACCGCCCGAACGATGGTGGTGCCTTTTCTCTGTTGCCTTACGACACGTTGACCCGCCCTTTCCTACTCGGCACCTTAGAGCAAGCTCGTGGCCCACCTCACCAGCGACTGGCCCCTTGAACTACATTCCGTTGAAGCGATAGGCGTTCTCGTTTTCTGATGCAGCGGTTCACCGGGAGGTCAGCATGATGAAACGCCTGCCATCGCTCCGAGTCCTTCCAGGTTGCCCCAGCGCGCTGGTGCTGGCGGCGGCCGGAGCGATCTGCCTACCGGCCGTGCTCGCCTGCTGGGGTGAGTCCGGCTCGGCAACCACCTGGGATGGGGCCGTGCGGGACAGCGCCGGCATCCCGATCGTCGAGAACTTCGGTATGCCGATGTGGCGCGAGGGTGAGGGCTGGGAGTTCACCGAGGTCCTGCGGATCGGGACCGTTGAGGGCGACCCCGAGTACGAGTTCGGGAACGTCACCGGTATCGCCGTGCTGTCCGATCGTCGTATCGTCGTCGCGGACGCGCTGGCGCACGAGCTGCGCTTCTTCTCCCCGGACGGAGTCTACCAAAGCTCGGTCGGGAGGCAGGGACAGGGTCCCGGCGAGTTCGGCGGCGATCAATTGTGGCCGTTCGTCGGGCCGGGCGACACCCTGCTGGTCATCGACCGCGGGAACCAGCAGGCCCACGTGATCACGCCGGACGGAACCTGGCTCGAGAGTTTTTCCACGTTGCCACGCGACGGGCACTGGTTCGGCTTGGCGCGCGACGCGCAGCCCCCCGGTCGTATCGTGACCGTCCACGCGCCGCTTCGGCAGCCCGATGGCTCGCTCGCCGACTCGAGCGACGTCATACTGGAGCGCGATCTGCATGGCGCGATCCTCGACACGGTGGCGGTCCTGCCCACCTACATGGCGAGCATCCCTCCTCGCGTCAGTCTCTTCTTCCCTAACGTCGTGGACGTGCGGATCTGCGAGAACGGTCTGGCGGTCGGTAACAACTACGAGTACCGCTCCTTCTGGTACGGGTCGGGCGGGGCGGTCGACCGCATCGTCAGCCTGGCACGGGAACCGCTGCCGCTGACCGAGGAGGAGCGGTCGGTGATGATGGGGCGCTTCGAACAGCTGTTCCGGGAATTCAACGTGCCGAGCGAACGGGCGGAAGCGGTCCGCTCCAGGATCCGCTTCACGGATCACTACCCACAATACGCAAACTTCGCCTGCGGACCCGCGGGCACCTTCCTCGTGCAGCGGGTACGACCGCTCAGCCAGCTGAACGAACAGGAGCGAAGCCGGATCCGCGTAGACCTGCATAGGCCGACGGGCGGCCTGGAGTGGGATGTGTTCGATCGCGAAGGACGTTACCTCGGCGTGGTGGAGATGCCGGGCACGGAATGGGTGGCCACCGTCAGCAACCCGCGCTTCGTCGAGGACCAGGCCACCGGCACCTGGTATATGTACTCGGTGTGGGCAGATGAGCTGGAGGTCCACTATGTCATCAGCTGGCGCGTAGACGGACCGACGCCGGGTTGAGGAGCAGGCGAAGCCGGCCAGCGTTTCCCAGACTACTCGTGCCCGCTTGACTTGCCGACGCGACGAACGGTGCTTTCCAGAGCCCCAGCCGCCCGGGACCCCGGGCGCGCCCGAAAACCCGATCCCGGAGCTTGCTGTGAGCGGATTGATTCGTTTATATTAAGAATCATTCTCGCTTCACATCGGGCGGCCCCGCACTCGCGCGGTCCCGGCCTGCGGCGATCCCCAACCAGAGAGGTCCTACCATGGCCATTCGTCTGGGCGACCCCGCCCCGAATTTCACCGCTGAGACGACGGACGGGCAGATCAACTTCTACGATTGGAAGGGGAGCCACTGGGCGGTGCTGTTCTCGCATCCGGCCGACTTCACGCCGGTCTGCACGACCGAGCTGGGTCGTGTCGCCTCGTTGAAGGATGAGTTCGAGCAGCGAAACACCAAGGTGATCGGCCTGAGCGTCGACCCGCTGGAGAGCCATCGGGGTTGGGTGCCCGACATCGAGGATGTCACGGGCCATAAGCTCAACTTCCCGCTCATCGCGGACCACGACCGCAAGGTGTCCGGCCTCTATGACATGATCCACCCGAGCGCCGACAGCACGCAGACCGTACGGTCGGTGTTCGTCGTCGGTCCCGACAACAAGGTGAAGTTGACGCTGACCTACCCGGCCAGCACCGGCCGCAACTTCGACGAGCTCTTGCGGGTGATCGACTCGTTACAGCTGACGGCCGAGCACGCCGTGGCGACGCCGGCCGATTGGCAGCACGGCGAAGACGTGATCATCGGCACCGCGGTGGGCGACCAGGAAGCGCAGCAGAAGTTCCCCGGGTTCGTGGCCAAGAAGCCCTACCTGAGGGTGACGCCGCAGCCCAAGAAGTAGCTCGTTTTTGGGGCCGAGCGGCCCAACGACCGGTGTGCGGGGCGGCGAGCCTGAGGCTCGCCGCCCCGCGTGCGTCTAGCCGCCGGCCGGCGCGGTGGGCACGAGCGAGATGTAGGGTGTCGTGGGCTCCTGGTCCGGCGGCACCGGTGCGGGCGCCGGCTCGCCGGCCGGGCCCAGCGAACGGATGTAGCGGTAGATCGCGCGGGCGTCCGATTCCGAGATCTGGTTGACGTTCATCCACGGCATCGGCGGCAGGGCCTTGCGCGTCCGCAGCATCACTACCCACTGGTCCTCGGTCATGTCCTGCACCGTCAGCCGCAGGTTCTTGGGATAGGTCGTGCCCCAGGGGCCGCGAAAGCCGACCGGCCAGCCGGTCAGCCACTGGTCCTCGGGCACTTGGCCCTGGCTTACCAACCAACCGTCGGTGTGACAGTCCATGCAGCCGCCGAGGATGATCGCGTAGCGACCCCCCTCGATCGAGGACGAGGCCATGACGTGCGGGGGAGAGTCTGCAGCCGCTTCGTCGGAATCAGCGGGCTGGGGCTGACAGCCGGCTCCTATCAGTGCCAGGCAGGCACACGCGACGAGGAGCGACACAGCCCGGGGCTGGGGGCTGAGCGAGAACATGGTGTCACCTCCGTTGCTTGGGAGTGCTACGCGCCGGCAGGGGGCCCGGCGTGGTGCCATAAAGGCCGGTATCTAATGGGGACCCGGCCGCCCGGTCAAGTGTGGGAGGTACAGAACGGCGCGCCCGGGGGGTGGCAGGGAGGGTGCTGTGGTGCTAATGTCGGGCCCTTGTAACCGCGCGGGTACGCCCGGGCTCGCGATCGCCAGCTGGAGGAGTAATGCCGTCGGAACCGCTGTTTCAGGATCTCATAGGCGTGATGGCCGTGATCACGATGATCCCGGTCTTCTTCGTTTGGTTGGAGAAGAAGACGAAGTGGAAGGTCTTCGACATCCTGCCGGCGATCATCTGGATCTTCCTGGCGCCCATCTTCCTGAGCAATCTGAACGTCATCCCGCGCTCCACCCCTATCTACACCACGTTTCGCTCGTTCGCGGTGCCGATGTTCATCGTCCTCATGCTGCTGGACATCAACATCCGCGAGGTTATCAAGGTGGCGTGGCGCGGCGCCGGCGTGATGGTGCTGGGCGCGTTCGGGATCGTGGCCGGCGCGGTGATCTCGTTCTGGATGTTCAGGAGCGGCCTGCCGGCGGACACCTGGCGGGGCTACGGCGCGCTGGCGGGCAGCTGGATCGGCGGGACGGGCAACCTGGCGGCGGTGGCGGAGAGCCTCGATACGCCCGGCGAGATGGTGGGGATGGTGGTCCTGGTGGACAACTTCGTCTACGTGGTCTACTTCCCGATCATCCTCACCTGCAAGCGCTGGGCGGAGAAGTTCAATCGCTTCAGCCGCGTCTCGCAAAAGGACCTCGACCACTTCGAGCAGGCGACAGCCGATATCGAGAAGAAGACCCACGAGGTCCACTTCAAGGACCTCTTGACGTTGGTCGGTTGGTCGTTTGCCGCGGTGCTGATCGCGAACACGATGGCCCGCTTCTTCCCGGAGATCCAGCCCGTCCTCACCGAGCGGACCTGGGCGATCCTGCTGGTCACGACGATCGGGATCGGACTGGCGGCGACGCCGCTCAGCAAGGTGCCCGGCACGATGCCGCTCGCCATGACGCTCACGTACATCTATATGACGATGATGGGCGCGCAGGCCGACCTGCGTAACATCGGTGGCGCGCAGTGGTTCCTGGTCGCGGGCTTCGTCTGCATCGCCGTGCACTTCGTCTTCATCATCATCGGCGCGCGACTCTTCCGCATCGACGTGAGCATGGCGGCCGTCTCCAGCGTCTCGGCGGTGGGCGGCGCCGCCTCGGCACCCGTGGCGGCGGCCTACCACCGTGAAGAGCTCGTCCCCATCTCCATCATGCTGGCACTGGTCGGCTACGCGCTCGGCAACTACCTGGGCGTGGCGACCGCCTATCTCTGTAACCTGCTGGTCTGACTGGGCCGGAGCGGGGATACTCTCGCTCCATGTCGCGCGGCTCGATTGCAGGAACGGCGGCTTCGCCGCCGCCACGCTCCAAATTGCGCTCGAGCATCGCCGCTCCGCCCTCTCACCCGGGTTGATGATCGCTGTTGGTACACGCCGTGCCGTTCCTCTTGCGCCTGCTTGGGTGGGCCGGCATGCTGGGACGGATGCAGGAGCGCCGAGGGTGGGTCGCGGGCAGGGATCCTGGGAGCGGACATTTGGAGCGCCGTGACCCATCCTCGATCGCGCCTGACGCCGCGCGACATGAAGCGACAGGATCCCTGCCTGCGACCCAGCCCCGCAACCTGGAGGAGCGATGACCAGCTCGCCACACGGTCCCGGTCAGGGACCTGGCTACCAGAGATATCAGGGCCAGCAGTACCCGCCGCCCCGCGAGGGGATGTCGACCGGCGCCAAGATCGCCATCGGCTGTGGCGTGGCCGTGCTGGTCCTGCTCGTCGCCGCGGCGATCTTCGTCTTCTTCGCCGGCCGCTTCATCTCCGAGCAAATCGGCGGCTTCGGCGCCCAGGGCGAGGCGACGGAGACGTTCGAGCGGCTGGCCGAGGCCTACCCGTTCACGCCGCCGGAGGACGGCGTGGTCACGGAACAGCAGGCCTGGACGTTCTTCAACGTCAGCGACGAGGTTTGGAGCGCGGTCGCCGAGCAGGCCGAGGAGCTCAACCGGCTGATCGAGGAGGCCGAGGCGTCGGAAGAGGAGCCCGGATTTAGAGACTTAATCACGGGCATGGAGGCGATGGGCAAGCTCTTCCGGGCGCGACTGGTGTTGGCGGAAGCGCTCGAACGGCACCAGATCTCGAGCCAGGAATACACCTGGACGGGCCACACCCTGATGCAGGCCTATCGGGCCCTGACCGAGGCCGAGACCGAGAGCGACGTCGAGGTGCCGGACGAGAACATCGAGCTGGCCCGCCGTCACCAGGTCCTGCTGGCCGACTTCGCCGGGGATCACGACCGCATCGGCAAGGAGATCATCTTCCTGATCGGCATGCTGGGTATGGAGGAGGACGATTGGGAGAGCGTGTACGAGCAAGAGTAAGCCGGGGCGACTGGCGGTCGGCTCCACGCGTCAAGCGAAGGGGAGCCTCGCCACCGGGAAGGGTCGAGTGAGGGGAAGGGTCGAGTGAGCTCTCGTGTCGGTAGAACGCCCGTGGTCGGGGTCTCGTCCGTTTGTCGGTAGATCCAGCCTCCTAGAAGCGCTCGTCGCCGAACAGGATACGACGATGAGCGAGCGTGGCCGAGCTGTCTTCCTGCTCGGCCCTCGGGGCTCCGGCAAGAGTGCTCTGCTGGGCCTGTTCCAAGAGACAGCCTTTCGCAGGCACCAGGCGCTGAAGGCGCAGTACGTCAATTGCGAGCGCTCCGGCGCCAGGACCTGGGCGGAGCTGGCGGAGCTCTTCACCCGTGGCCACCGGCTAAAGCGCTCGGCGCGCAACGTGGTCATGGAGTGGCTCGACGTCACGATGATCGGGGCTGTCGTCACGGCGGTCTACAGGACCATCGAGGCGCTGCGCACCGGTCGAGTTCCCGAGCGAAAGCGGCGGCGGCGCCAGCGGCAGGCCAGTGACTCGGCGGTCGAGGCGGTTGGCCTGCTGACGCGCTTCGGCCCGCTCGAGCCGCGGCTCATGATCCTCGACAGCTTGGAGCGTGGGGATGACGAGGACCTGGCGGGAGCATTCGCGTTGCTCAAGCGGCTGCCCGAGACCCGCACCCTCTTCGTCGCCGCGGTGCGGACGACCGATGGGCGACCGCCGCCTGCTATCGCTGATCTCATCCTGGAAGGCGAGCGGCTCGGCCACGCCCGCCGCCTCCACGTTTCGCATCTCACACCCGACGAGATGAGGGACGCGGTCGCCCGGGCGACACGCGCTCCGGTGCCCGACGGCTGGCTCGCCTGGTTGGCTGAGGAGGGTCGCACGATGCCCGGCCCCTTGTGGTCGGCATTGGGGAGGCTCGAATCCGAGGGCAGGCTGCGAAAGGCGGGACGCCGCTGGGTCTGGGAGGGTGAGCCGTCGCAGCGCAAAGCCCCTGCGGTCCAGCCGGAAGGCGCGGTGACGATCCACGGCGAAGACCGGCGTCTGCTGGCCCTGGCAGCCGTCGAAGGCCCGGTCTTCCACTCCACGGTAGTCGCGGAGCTGGCCGGCCTGTCCGAGCTCGACGTCGAGGATCGGCTCTCGCGCCTCGGCCGCGCTGGGCTGGTGGTCTACCGCGGCGCGCGCGGGTCCGGCGCCGAGATCGCCAGTCAATACGCGTTTCGAGATCCCGGCGTCGCGGAGACGCTGGCCGCCGAGTGGCCCGACGAAGAGCTGTTCCAGCTGCGAACGCGGGCGCATGAGATTCAGACACGGCTGCGCTTACAATGAGCCGATGGGCCGGTCGGCGGCTCTCTTGACAACCCGGTCTCGGGACCGGAGACTGTAAGACACTACACCCTAATCGAGGGGGCGTGTCCGACGCCGTTGCGGCGACGCGACGGGCTTGTCGGATGGAGAGTTACCCGCCACTCCTGCCCGCCCGACGGAACGCTGAGTGGAGAAGAGCCGGAAGTGTATTCCAGCGCCCAACTTCCGTGGCTGGTGAAGCGGCCGAGCCACGGCGGAGTTGGTCGTGCTTTGTGTCGGGCCCCGGTGTGGGTCTTGCTATAGGGAAGAAGAAGAGCAGTTCCAACTAGCCCTCCGGCTGATGGAGGTAGTCATGAATCGGCGCTCCCTCGCCAGGATTCCCGCGACGCTGCTGGCACTCGCGTTGGTGGCAGCGGCTGGGACAACGATCACCAACTGCGCGGACCGGCGCCCCGAGGACGCCAGCTACGGTCCGACCGCACCGCAATTCGCCGCGACATCGCCCTGCACGGAGACACCCTGCGTGAGGGTGACGGTCTCGTTCAAGGGCGGTGATCCACCTGCGGACGAGTTCGGAAACCCGGTACCGGTGGTCGTCACACTGGTCCACGTGAAGACGCCGGACGGCGAACCGGGCGCCGGGCCGTTTGACGCGGCCGGCGAGCCGTTGATGCTGGAGACCGACGCCGCCACCGGGGTCGTCACGTTCCAGCCGAGCGGCGCTGATCCGCGCACGCTGCTCCCCGGCTACTACTGCGGCCACGCGCGGCCGTTGACCGAGGTTTCGGTGGCGACGGGCGGTACGGGCAGGTCGTACGTCGTTCCCAACGCCGAGTCGCCGCCGCCACAGGCGGCCAAGTACGTGGGCCTCGTGACAGCTTCGCGTGGGCGTGAGGCGGTTCTCAACGGTCCGAACTACATCGACTGTCTGCGGAACCCGCCGCTCGAGGTCACGTCATCGAGCACGCTGAACCTGGGTTGGACGATGAACGCGGCAGATGCGTCGCTGGACGTTCTCTGCCGCTTCTTCGATGGTGCGCCCGACGATCCTTGCAGCACCTGGGCGATCTTCGATCTGAGCGAGCTCATCGGCACGGCCGACGAGCCTCAGTGGTGGGAGCTGGAGCCCGGGGTGAAGCCTGGCCTGCTGGTGTCGGCGGCACACGCCAACCAGAGCCGGATGTACGGTCTGGCGCCCGATCAGCAGGTCGAGGTCGAAGCGACACTCGAGATCGAGTATCCGAACGACGACAACGAGGAATTCACCGCTTCGCTCGAGGACAAGCCGACGCCCAAGAGCAAGAAGAAATCGAGCACGTCGACTGAGGCGACCGCCTTCATGGACCCGCTGGTCTGCGTCGACTACAGCGAGCCGGCGGAGCCGGAGGGTGATGCGACGTGGGGGATCGACTTCCTGACCGTCCACGACGGTTATTACGGCAAGCTGCCGCTCGATGGTCCGGCGTTCGTGGCGAACCCGTATCGCACCGCCATCTGGTACTACCAGCTTGAACTCGGCGGCACCCAGCAGGTCAAGATACACCTGCGGTTCAAGCCGAACCCGGATTCCGACATCTACGAGGACCCGACGCTCCCGCAGACGATCAGTCGGCAGTTCACCGTCGACTTCTCAGGCTGCCCCCTCGGGCAGCCGACTCCCACCCTGATCGAGGACGACGTCGTCACGGTGAGAGTCGAGTGCCGCGAGCAGGACGATATGACTCGCGTCACCTGGTCGTTCCGGGTGCTGGGTAGCCGGACGATGGAGTATCGGCTCGAGGCCCTGAGTGATCCCGCTTATCCGGGGGAACAGTACGACACGCATCCGGGGCCGGCGCGCTCCGGCGACGATATCGACCGGGCGATGAGGCTCATCGAGTATACGACCGGTGAGTGCCCGCTGGATCAGAGCACGATCGGCCAGAGCAACGATCCCAAGTGGTGGATCCCTAACTGATCACTCGCGGCGGGTGCCTCGGGCCCGGCTCGGGGCACCCGCCGCTCCCTCACGGCCTGGCTGGCCCCCGCACCTGTCTACCGCTCAAATTACGGATGCCGTGGGGCCCAGGCGGCGGTCGAGCCACCGTGGGCCCTGATTTCCCGTTGAACCCTGGGGTGCTCCGGGCGTGACTGTATTCGTCGGACGCACGGGCGAGCTGGAGAAGCTCGAGAGCCGCCTGGCGCGAGCGCTGGGCGGTGAGGGCGGTGTCGTGTTCATCACCGGGGAAGCGGGGGTGGGGAAGAGCTCGCTGAGCGAGCGCTTCCTGGCCGACCTGACCGAGCGGGAGGTCCGGGTTATCGCGGCCGGCTGCTCCGAGCAATACGGCGCCGGCGAGCCCTACCAGCCGTTCGTCGAGGCGTTCCGCGATCTCGTGTCGGGCGATGGGCGCGAGACCGGCAAGAAGAGCTTCCGGCAGCTGGCCCGCGAGCTGGCGCCTTACTGGGTGGCGGCCATCCCGGTGGCCGGCGAGGTGATCGCGGCCACGATGCTCACGGCGGCGGAGATCCGGCAGACGCTGGGTGGGACGAGCAGTGGGGCGCCGCCCAGCGAGGAGGCTCTCTTCTTCCAGTACACCGAGCTCTTCCTCGTCGCTGCCGCCGAGCACCCCCTGGTGCTGTTCATCGACGACCTGCACTGGGCGGACCGCGCCTCCGTCTCGCTGCTCGCCCACCTGGCGCGCAAAGTGTCGGACAAGCCGGTGCTCATCATCGGGACCTACCGGCCTGCCGACGTCGAGGTCTCCAAGCATCCGATCAAGCAGGCGAAGCTCGAGCTGGAACGCTACGGGGTAGGGGAAGAGCTCGCACTCGAAGCGCTGGACTCGGCTTCGCTGGCCGACCTGGTTCAGGCCGAGCTGGGCGGCCCGGCGACGCCGGAGCTCTTGCACTTGCTCGAGCGCCGCGCCGGCACCAACCCGCTCTTCTTCGGCGAGCTCTTGAAGTGGCTGGTCGAGCAAGGCGTCGCGCGAGAGAAGCACGGCGAGTGGGGGTTGGCTGAGTCGATGGACGAGATCGAGGTGCCCCGCTCGGTGGAGAGCGTCATCGAGAAGCGACTGAGCCGCTTGGACGACGACCTCTACCGTGCGCTCGAGTACGCCAGCGTCGAGGGTGACGAGTTCGACTCGACCCTGCTCGCCAGCTTGCTGGGGATGGACGAGTTGGAACTGGAAGAGCTGATCGATCCGGCGGTCCGCTCGCACCGCCTGGTTCGCTTCTCCGGGACGCGCGATCTGCCGACGGGCGAGCAGACCAGCGTCTACGAGTTCAGCCACACGCTGATTCAGGACGTTCTGCACCAGAACATTCAGGGCAAGCGACGCATTCTACTCCATCGCAAGACCGCCGAGGCTCTGGAGGCGACTTACGCGTCGGATACCGAGAGCGTCGCTCACAGACTGGCGCTCCACTACGACGAGGGCCGCCTGCCGGAGCACGCCTGCCGCTACGCCATCCAGGCTGCGGAACGCGCGAGCCGCGTCTACGCCCACTTCGACGCCATAGCACTGCTCGAGCGTGCGCTGAGGAACGCTCAGACGGACGAGTGCAGGATCGAAGTGCTGGAGCGGTTGGGCGAAGAGAATCAACACGTCGGACACTATACCCAGGCCTTGCAACAGCTCGGCGAGGCGCTCGCTCTGGCGGCCGCACCGGCCGGGCAGCTGCGGGCCGTTCGCCTGCGACGGAAGCTCGTGCAAGTCGAGCGTGAACACGGCAGCCGCTCCGCCGATGAGTTGCTCGCCGAGCTGCGGTCCTTGGCCGCAGAGGCGCGAGGGCTCGATGAGCAGGCCGAGCTGTGCGAGATACTCTGGTGTTACAGCGTGATGCCGGGCGGCGCGCTGGACGCCGAGCGCGAGGCGCTCGAGATCGCCGAGCGGGTGGCGAAGCCTGAGCTGATGGCGAAGGCGCACAGCCGGCTCGCCCAATCGCTCGCCGTCGGCGGCGATCCGGCCGAAGCGGTCCGGCACGCCCGTCGCGCGCTGGAGTCCTACGCGGAGCACGGCACGGAGACCGATCTGGGGCGCTGCCACAACACGCTGGGCATCGCCCACGTGCTGCTCGGCGATTACCACCAGGCGGTCGAGCACTTCGACGCGGCGGTCGAGCTCTTCGACAAGGTCGGCGAGCCGAGCGGCGAGGCGATGGTGCGTAACAACCTGGCGCCGTTGCTCACACAGATGGGCGATTGGGGCGGTGCGGAGGAGAACCTCAGGGAGACCATCCGCCTCTGCCTGCGCACCGATGCCACAGCGCGACTGCTCCACCCGCTGGAGAACATGGCGCGCCTGCACCAGGCGCGGGGTGACGCCGAGGCGGCGCGAGCGGGGTGGCAGGAGCTCTTGGAGCGGGCCCGGTCGATGGGGTACTGGGACACGGAGATCGTCGGGCGCTGTGGGTTGGGTGTAGTGCACCTCGAGGCGGGCGACCTGGCGAGTGCCGCCGCGGAGTTGGCGGCGGCTCGCCAGCTTTTGCCTGACGAGGAGGAATGGCCCGACTATCGCGAGGACCTGGAGCTACTGGCGGCGCGGCTGGCGGCGGCGGAGGGGGACGACGCGCGGGCGCTCGAGATACTGGGGAAGACGGAGGCGGAGCTGGCCGAGCGGGACCGTTACGTGTGGGCGACTTACCGGCTGTATCATGCGGAGATCGCGAGCCGCTGCGAGCCGGCTCGTGCCGGCCCGATCGCGCGCGAGGCCCTGGCCGTCTTCGAGCGGCTGGGCGCCGAACCGATGCGCCAGCGTGCCGAAGCTCTGCTTGCCCAAGTAGGGGGAGGCCATGACTTACACGAAGTGTAGGACACGTGCCGTTCGCTCGGCTTTGCTGCTGGCGGTCGCCGCCACGGCTTGCGGTGGCGAGCGCGGCGATCGCCTGGCGACCGAGCTCAGCGATGCGGAAAAGACCGGCGGTCTGGCGGTGGTATGCTATCAGGCGGACATCGGGAGCTTGAACGCGTTCGTCTCCCCGGAGCTGGCCACCGCCGATGTCCAGCGCCTGCTGTTCACGCCGCTCGTACTCTACGGGGAGAGCGGTGAGTTCCTGCCGCATCTGGCGACCGACTGGCTCTGGCAGGATGAGGGGCGGCGTCTGGTCCTGAGCATCCGGAGTGACGTCGTCTGGCACGACGGTACCCGGTTGAGCGCGGGGGACGTGGCCTGGACGTTGAGGGCGGCAGCCGATCCGGAGTACGCTTACTGGGCGGGCGCCGACTTCTTCGCGCTCAGCGAAGTCGTGGTTCGCGATTCCACGACGATCGAGTTGAGCTTCTCCGAGCCGATGATAGCGGGGCTCGAGCCCTTCGTCGCGCTGCCGATTCTGCCACGCCATCTCTTGGCTGACGTGCCGGCCGCCGAGTTCGCGCAGGCGGAGTACCATCGCGCGCCGGTGGGTAGTGGCCCGCTCAGCTTCGCGGGCCGCAGGCCGGACGGCGCGATCGTATTCGACCGCTTCGATGCTTTCCCCGCGGACCTGGGTCGCGCCTACCTCGATAGGATCGTGATTCGTCCGATCGCCGAGTCGACGACTATAATGGCCGAGCTGGCGACCGGTGCGGTCGACATGTGCGTCGTCGGTTCGGGGCTGGCGAGTCGCGCCGCGGACTCGAACCGCTTGCGGGTCGTCCCGCTGGAACCGGCACAGACGCAGGTCATGCCACTGAACACGCGGCATGCGCCACTCGACGACGCGCGCGTCAGACGTGCGATCTCGGCCGCGCTGCAGCGTTCGGAGATAGCCGCGGCAACGTCACCGGTAGCGCGGGCGGCGCTCGGCGCCCTGCCCGAGGCCAGCCCCTACTTCGATCCCGAGCACGCGCAGCCGGATGCCGATCTCGAGCTGGCGAGGTCATTGCTGGAAAGCGCCGGCTGGTCGGAGTCGGGCGGCCTGCGCCGTAACGCGGCGGGCGAGGAGCTGCGCCTCACCCTGGTGGCGCCGCAGGGGATGGAGACCTCGCTCACCGTGGTACAGGCGCAGCTCAGGCGCGTGGGCATAGCACTCGAGCTACGGCAGATGGAATGGGCGGCCTACGTGGGGATGCTTCAGAGTCCGGGTGACCGACCGGACGCCATGGCGCTGGCTTTCGCCCCCGAGAAGCTCTTCAGCTCGGCCTCCGATCTCTACTCGGAGTTCCACAGCGAAGGGTACAGCAACCTGGGCTCTTACTCGAACGCGGAGATGGACTCGCTGCTCGAGTCGCTGATGTCTCCGCTGTCGGCGGACGAGCGCCGCCGGACCTACGACGCGATCCAGCGGCGCGTGGCGGACGACGTTCCGATGCTGTTCGTCATCAACGTCCCGCGACTCGCAGTCGTCGGCCCGCGGTTGCAGGGCGTCGAGGCCGACCTGAACGGCCCCTTCGCCTACGCTTGGCGCTGGTGGATCGCGCCGGCGGAGCGGCGCGCCGGCTGAGTGGCAGAGGAGCGGCCGGGTCACTCCTCATCCAGGTAAGCCTCCGCCTCCTTGTGGGTCGCGAAGTTGCGGGCCTCGTATTTGCTCTCGCTACGCGCGATACGGTCGATCTGCATGCCGCCCAGCGGCGTCTTACCCACGACGCGTGCGACTTTGCTCAGGCCCGCCTCCGCGGCCAGCTTGACGGCCTGGGCGTGAATCTCCTGCACCTCGGCGTGACCCGGTTTGTAACGCGAGACGTCGGCCAGCACGGTGAACCCGGGCCGGCAAGCGGCGATCGCGTCCTTGTAGAGATCGCGCATGCGCGTCGCCTCCTCCAGGTCGTGGAAGCCCTCCAGGTACAGGTAGATCCGGTTCTTCTCCCCGTCGAGGCGTACGGTCGAGCGCGTCTTCACGCCGGCAGCGCCGGCCCGTTGCGGGGCGCGAAGGCCGGCACCTACGAGGGCGGCGTGCGCGTGCCGTTCATCGCCTACTGGCCGGGCCGCATCGCGCCGCGCCAGGTGAGTT
>JBDHKD010000057.1:0-17577 GCA_039586575.1 Gemmatimonadota bacterium
TACTACGACGCCTACGACTTCTACGGGATGACCGGTGACGCCGTGGTCATCGACCTCTTCTCCTCCGAGTTCGACCCGTATCTGATCCTGCTCGCGCCGTCGGGGAACGACACGCAGAACGACGACTACGAGGGCTCGACCACACACTCGCGTATCGAAATGACGCTGGACGAGACCGGCGAGTGGACGGCGGTGGCCACATCCTACGACCCCGGCGAAACGGGGGCCTACCAGCTATCGATCACCACAACGGGAATCGGTACGGCGATGCAGCAGTTCGCCGGCGGAGGCACCGAGCGGGGTTCGCTGGACGCCGGCGACGACACCCTCAGCAGCGGGGAGTACTTCGATACCTTCCACATCTCGGGCGACGCCGGCGAGTACGTGGTCGTCGATCTGCGCTCGCGCGACTTCGATCCCTATCTGATCCTCCAGACACCGACCAGGGAACAGTTCGAGAACGACGACCATGAGGGCGATGCGACTCGCTCCCAGCTCGCGATGGAGCTACCCGAGAGCGGTAGCTATAGCATCTTCGTGACGACCTACAAGCCGCACGAGGTCGGCAACTATACGCTGACCATCGAGCGTGGCAGTGCGGCCACGGCCTTCGCGCCGCGGGTCGAGCGAGGCGCCCTGATGGCCGGTGACGACACGCTGAGCTCCGGTGAGTACGCCGACGCCTACGAGATCGAGGGGCGGCCCGGCCAGCACCTGCGACTCGACGTCAGCTCCAGCGAGTTCGATACGTACCTGATCGCTATGGGTCCCGGCGGGAGCCAGTCGGAGAACGATGACGTCGAGGGCATGCCCGGGCACAGCCTGATCGAGATGGAGCTCACCGATGTCGGCGCCTATACGGTCGTCGTGACCTCGTACAAGAGGGGAGAGACTGGCTCGTACGAGCTGACCATGGACTTCGGCGAAGCCGGCCCGACGACCGCCCCCGCGCGCGATGTGGTGGCGCTGGGGATCGGCGACCGGACCAGCGGTCGCCTCGAGCCCGGCGACCAGCAGCTGGCAGAGACCCGCGAGTACGCCGACTTGTACGTTTTCGAGGGCACCGTAGGCCAGCCGGTAAGTATCCGGATGACCTCCACCGAATTCGACACCTATCTGCAGCTGCAGACGCCGGACGGCGAGAAGATCGAAAACGACGACTACGAAGGCAGCAGCGATTCGCGTATCGACGTGACGCTACGGCGGGACGGTCGCTACCGGGTCATGACCACCTCGTACAAACAAGGCGAGACGGGGACCTACGAGCTGGCCATCGTCGAGAGCTCCGCCGCCGAGATCGCGATTGCCAGGGCGGATCCCGTGCCGCCGCCCGGCGAAGGCCGGATCTACGGCGTCTTCATGGGTATCAGCGACTACCCTGGCGAGGCCAGCGATCTCTCCTATACGGCGGACGATGCGGTGCGCGTTCATGATGCCATGGTGCGAGTCGGCATGCGGCCCCAGGATGCCGTCGTTCTGATCGACGACCAGGCGACGATTGGCAACCTCCACGGCGCGGTCCGGGACTTCTCGGGCCGCATGGGTCCCGCCGACAAGTTCGTGCTCTTCTATTCCGGACACGGCAATCGACTGCCGCGAGCCGCTGGCTATGACGCCACGGATCCCGACGCGCTGGACGAGACGATCGAGCTCTACGATGGCCCGTTCACCGACGACGAGATGAACCGCATGTTCGACGGGGTGAACGCCGGCGTCTCGCTCATCGTCCTCGATGCTTGCTTCAGCGGCGGCTTCGTCAAGGATGTCATCTCGGCGCCCGGCCGCATGGGACTCTTCTCCTCCGAGGAGGACGTCACGTCGTCGGTGGCAGCGAAGTTCAGGGCGGGCGGCTACTTGGCGGTCTTCTTCGCCGACGCTCTCGGCGATGGGCTAGCCGACGCCGACGGCGATGGCGGTGTCTCGGCCATCGAGCTCAGCCAGTACCTGCAGGAGCGCTATCGTGCCGACGTGAAATCGGCGGATCCCGGCGATTACGTGCGGACCGGCGGACCACAGTTGGGCTACCAGCACCTGGTCGTCGACCGCGGCAGTATCGGACCGTATCAGGTGCTGTTCGAATTGGCGGGGACCGACTAGACCGGGAGACTAGCGAAGCGCCCCGCCGGCGGTGCCGGCCGCTTCGGCCGGCACCGCCTTTCTCTTACTGGCTGGATCCCTCGTCCGCCCGCATCGCCATCTTCACGAGCTGGGCCAGGGAGCGCGCCTTCATCTTCTCCATCACCCGGGAACGGTGTATCTCGACGGTCCGCTGGCTCAGCCCCAGCTCGTGCGCGATCACCTTGTTCGCCTTCCCCGCCACGACCAGATGCATGACCTCACGTTCGCGTGCCGTGAGTGTAGCAAGTCGCGCCGTAATCACGCCAAGATCCGCCAGCTCTTCGCGCGTCCGCGCGTTCAGCTCGAGCGCCTGCTGCACCTTGTCTATCAGATCCTGGTCCCGGAACGGCTTCTGGATGAAGTCGACCGCACCCGCCTTCACGGCCTCCACCGCCATCGATACATCGCCGTGTGCGGTGATGAACACGATCGGTAAGATCGACCCCTGAGAACAGAGTGCCCTCTGAAGCTCGAGTCCGCTCATCCCCGGCATGCGCACATCCAGCACCAGGCACCCCGGCCTGTCGGCATCATACGCCTCGAGGAAGTCGGCGGCGGAGGTGAACGTCTCCGCAGGGAGCCCGACGGACCGTAACAGAAGCTGCACAGAATCGAGCACTGCCTCTTCGTCGTCGACGACGAAGACGGTTGGCTCATTCTTGGCCATGGTATTCCGGCCTGGGCGGCAGAGTAAAGAAGAACGTAGCGCCGCGCTCGAGGTTGCGTGTGAACCACATCCGCCCCCCGTGCGCGGCGATGATCGAGCGGCTGACCGAAAGGCCCATACCGAGGCCATCTTCCTTCGTGGTGAAGAATGGCTCGAACAACTGTTGCTCGGATCCCTCGGGAATACCACAGCCGCTGTCGGTCACACTCACCTCCACATCGCCTTCGTCTTGTAATGCCGTTCGAACGATGACCTCTCGGTGCTCCTGGTCGGTGTCGGTCATCGCGTCGATGCCGTTGCGGATCAGGTTGAGAACAACCTGCTGTATCTGGATCGGGTCGGCGTGCAGCGGCGGTAGTGAGGGCGCCAGGTCGAGGCGCAGTCTAACATCATGCAGCCGCGCATCGACGGAGGCCAGCCGCTCGACGGCAACGATCAGCTGGTTGATCTTACAATCGAGCCGCTTGCCTTCCCGTCGCCGCACCAGATCTCTGAGCCGGTGAACGATCTCACCGGCCCGCAGGGCCTCCTGGTTGATTCGGCCCAGCACCTCTTGGATCTCGGGGATCTCCTCCGCGTCAGCCTCCAGCAACCGCCGGCAGGCGTCGGAGTACGTCGCGATCGCGCTGAGCGGCTGGTTTATCTCATGGGCGATGCTGCTTGCCATCTCGCCCATGACGCTCACCCGCGTCAAGTGCGTCAACCGCTCGCGCAGTTCCTGCTCCCGTTCGACGACCAGCCGCTCCGCCTGCAGACGCTCCGCGATGCGGCCGAGAAACACGGCCACGGCGTCGATCACACGGCGCTCCTCGGCCAGGAACGGGCCATCGTCGCGCTCGGGTCGCTCCTCGAGGTAGCCGACTTCCACCAGCCCCACCGGTTTTTCGTGAACCGAAATCTCGGCTGTCTGTCGCCAGGCGGTAGCCTCGTAGTTGTCCGACTTGAATTCCAGGTCGTCGATCACGATGCGGGCGCACGTGATGTCCGAGTACTGCCAGGACGGCGGTAGAAGCTTGACCGTCTCTCTAAGAATGTTGTCGAGCGAACCGCCCGAGTGGTCGACGATGCGGGAGATGCCGATCAAGCAGTCGAGCTCTTTGACGCGCTCGCTGAGCTTCTGCGCCAGCACTCGAAGCGCTGCTTCCGTCTGTTGGCGCTCGGTGACATCAGCATGCGCCACAATGTATCCCGCCGGCTCCCCCGATTCGTCGAACAGCGGTAGAGCACGGGTCGATACGGTCCGCAAGGCGCCGTCGCGACAGCGAATGCGATACTCGTCGGCGAACTCCTTGGCCTGCTGAGCCGCCTCCCGCCACCCGCGCAGGACACTCCTGCGGTCGTCGGCATGAAGCGCCCGGATCCAGCCGTATCCCGACGCCTCCTCGCGGCTCAGGCCGGTGAGTTGGGACCAGCGTTCGTTGACGTACACGCAGTGTCCGCTCGTATCCGTGCGAAAGATACCCACGGGAATCAGTTCCGTGAGCTCGTGGAGGCTTTTCTCTAGAACTCTGCTGGCCAACCTCGGTTTCTGCACCTTTGTCGGCCCCGCCGTGTCGAAACGTACTTGCCCGTCGTGAGGTGGGGTGCCCGTCACGCTCCGGATTCGGGTCGCTCTCCAATTATCAAGATAGTACGGGCCACCCCAGTGCGCATCTGCGCTGACGGCGTGTCCCTGGCCGCAAACGGACCGCAGGGTACCGGCCGCAAGTACGTAGTAACCGATACCTGCGTAGGCGGAATCCCGAATTGTCGGTCGATCACGGCTCTCCGATGATAGGAATGGAGTCACTGGGCGTGCAGTCCTAGGCGGGCTGCAGAGCATGGCTCCGAGGGGTGAGCTGGAAATGGAAGCGGCAAGAGAAGTAACCGGCCGGTTCGCAACGGCCAACGAAAGATTCAAGAATCGATTCGGTGCATGGACCTGTGCCGGCATCATCTTGGCGACCGTCATGCACTTCGCACTCGTGCAGTACTTTCCCCCGCTGACGGCAGCGGATGTCAGCTACGGCGTGAGCGAGCTCGAGGCAATAGACCTGCCGGCCGAGATCGAGATCCCACCGGCACCGGAGATGATCCACCGTCCGGCCGTTCCCGTAGTCGCAGAGGCAGAGCTCTATGAGGACGTGACGATCGCTCCCACCACATTCGCAGAAAACCCCGTCGAGCACCTGCCGCCGCCTCCAACCCATACGCTGGTCGCGCTGCAACAGCAGCCGGTGTTCACTCCGTACACCGTGGCGCCGAGGCTGCGCGATCGCAGCCAGGCAGCGAAGATCGTGCTGCAGAAGTACCCGAAGCTCCTGCAAGATGCCGGTATCGAGGGGACTGTCGTTGTCTGGGCGTTCATCGATGAACGAGGCATCGTCAGGAACTGCCAACTCCACACGTCATGCGGCTTCGAAGCGCTGGACCGGGCGGCCCTGGAAGCGGTGGGCGAGTTCGAGTTCGTGCCCGCCCTCAACCAGGACAAGTACGTCCCCGTCTGGGTGTCGATGCCGATCAAGTTCACTGTCAATACCACCGATGGTTGACTGGAGATGAGAATCGGGCAGAGCCAGTCGAAGAGAAGCGAGTCATGAGAAGCACGGATGCAGAACTGCATCGCCGGATCCTCGCTGAGCTGGAGTCCGAGCCAAGCCTGAAGGATCAGGAAATCGGAGTCGCCGTGCACGATGGTGTTGCTACCCTTTCCGGTTACGTGGACAGCTACGCCCAGAAAGCTGTAGCCGTGCGTGCTGCCGCAAGAGTGAGCGGCGTGACGGCGGTGGCGTTGGGCCTCCATCTGCGGGCGCCCGGACAACGCGGACGACCCGACACGGAGATAGCACACGCCGTGGCGGACGAGTTGCAATCGCGTTTCCAACATGGAGACGAGCTGAGGGTGAAGGTGGAGGACGGATGGGTGACGCTGGAGGGAGAGGTGGAGCTGTTCACCTACAGGCAAACGAGCGAGGAGGCCGTGAGGCATCTGCCCGGTGTGCGTGGCGTAACCAACGCGATCACCGTAAAGCCGCCGGAGCTGGTGGAAGACATCAGGGCCAAGGTCGAGGCCGCGCTGATGAAACTGGCACACCTCGATATGAAGCGAATCTCGGTGGAAACCGAAGGCAACAAGATCATCCTGCGAGGTACCGTCTCTTCGCCGGCGGAGGAGCGCCAAGCACGAGAAGCAGCTCGGTCGGTGGCGGGTGAGGTTGTGGTCGAAGACCAGCTTCTGATTGCCACTTGAACAGATGATGTGGCGACGGCGACGGACTTTAGCTGTGCGGACAGGCAACGCGAAGGGTGGGTAGTGATGCACGAACTGTCTCGACGAAGTTTCCTTAAGAAGGGCAGCGGTGCGACCGCGGCCTTGGCGGTCGGCGCCGGCGGCGCTGACATCGATGAGGCCATGGCGGCGACCAGCGGCACGGCCGAGATGAAGCGTATCGCAGCTGAGCACTCAGCGATGCTGTTCGACTATCCTCTGTGCCTCGGATGCCGTGCCTGCGAGCTTGCCTGCGAATCGGACAATCAGCTGGGTCGCAGCAGCGACGAGATCTTTGCTGGCCGGGACGCCGAGGACGCACGGGCTCTCGATACGGATGTCCTCACCTACGTTACTCGCCACACGAACAACGACGACCTCTCGACGCTGGCTTTCGGCAAAGTCGGTTGCATGCACTGCATCGAGCCGGCCTGCGCGTCCAGCTGCCCGGTCGCCGCGCTCGAGAAGACGACCGAGGGACCGGTCGTCTGGCACGAAGATCGCTGCTTGGGCTGCCGCTATTGCATGATCGCTTGCCCGTTCATGATTCCGCGCTTCGAGTGGGAATCGCGCAACCCGCGCATTCGCAAGTGCGACATGTGCTACGACCGCCTGCAAGAGGGCAGACCGCCGGCTTGCGTGGGCGCCTGCCCCACGGGTGCGCTGAAGTTCGGCACGCGGCAGGCGCTGTTGGACGAGGCATATCAGAGGATCGCGCAGCGACCGCGCGACTACGTGCACCACGTGTACGGTGAGCAAGAAGCCGGCGGCACGAGCTTCCTGCACCTGGCCGGCCAGCCGTTCGAGTCTCTGGGTTACCGGACGGACTTGCCGATGAGATCGTACCGCGAGTACACGCGACCGGCCATGGCGGCCATCCCCTACGTCGTGAATTGCCTCGCGGTGATGCTTGGGGCGATCGCCTGGGTGGTGAATCGGAAGCAGGAGATCGAGGGCAGGGAAGGAGGCGAGCGATGAGAAGCCGGCGGTTTCTCGGCCTCGAGTTGACAGCCGGTCTGCTGACCCTGCTGGTGCTGGCTACGCTCGGCCTCGGCTTGATCGTCTATCGGTTCCTCTTCGGACTCGGTGCCGTCACCAATCTGAGCGATGGCTACCCGTGGGGCTTCTGGATCGGAATTGACATTCTGGTGGGTATCGCCCTGGCGTCGGGCGGTTTCGTGATGGCTGGTTTGGTGCATGTATTTGGCGGAACGCGTTTCCACCGGCTGGCGCGGCCGGCGATACTCACCGCACTCCTCGGCTACCTGCTGTTCATCCTGGCGCTCTGCGTCGATCTCGGCCGACCGTGGCACATCTGGATCGCGCTCGTCTCTTGGAACCATCTCTCGCCGATGTTCGAGGTCGCCTGGTGCGTCATGTTCTACACCTTCGTCCTCTTCTTGGAGTTCATGCCGGCTGTCCTCGAACGTTTCCGGCTGACGCGCGCGCTCCGTGCTTGGAGGCGGCTCGCCCCATGGGCAGTCGTCGCGGCGCTGACGCTGTTCGTCTACGCGATGTCTGACAGCGCTGCCTGGGCAGCGCTGACGCTCACGGTACTCCTGAGCTGGGAGCTGCTGATGCGCGGCGGGGCCATGCCACGCGATGCCCAGATGCCTCTCTTGCTGATCATAGCCGGCATCATGTTGTCGACGCTGCACCAGTCGAGCCTCGGAACGCTGTTTCTGATCACCGACCGGCTGAGCTCGCTGTGGTACACGCCGATTCTTCCTATCCTGTTCTTCTTGTCGGCGATCATGGTCGCCCCGGCCATGGTCATCGTCGAGGCGATGGTCAGCGGGCGAGTCTTGGGGCACCAGCCGGAGCTGGCTCTACTCGACCCGCTGGGGCGGGCGGTGCCGGTGCTCGCCGGCGCCTATCTGGCGGTGCGTCTTGGTGACGCGCTTATCCGCGGCGTGATTTGGGTCGCGCTGACCCCTTCGCTGCAAAGCCTGTGGTTGTGGCTCGAGATAGGGCTCCTGGTCGTCGCGGTGGCCCAGTTCGTTGATTGGCAGGTGCGCGAGCGGCCGGCCGGCCTCTTCGGTGCGGCCCTGGCCACGGTCCTCGGCCTCATCGTCCACCGGACCGGCGTCGCGCTCGTCGGCATCAGCGTGCCGCAGTACGCGAGATACATACCGGCCTGGTCCGAGATCATGATCACGTTGGGGGTATTAGCTATCGGGCTCTTGGCGTTCCGCCTTGCCGTGGAACACCTGCCGGTCTACGAGGCGGAGCGTGTCGAAAGCGCGCGAGCAACCCCGGCCCCGGCCAGTCAGGCCGGGAATCGATGGCAGGAGAAGCGACCGGCGGCCTGAGCCGCGGGTCCGTGAGTGAACGTCTGCAAATAGATTGGGGGATACCATGGAAGAAGAGACCTCTGGAATCCTGACCCGGCCTTGGGAGAGAGTGCTCGCGACGGTGCTCGGTTCGATCTTCATCATCCTGGCGGCATTCACCACCGAGGCGGTGCTGGCGCTGAAGCGGGACGTCGATTCCCTGCAGAACGTGCTGGTGACGAAGCAGGAGCTGGCCAACCTGGCGGCCTGCCTGGGCCCTGCCGACCCGGTGTTGGCGGGGCTCGAGGGCAGCTGCACCAGCTGCCATACGGCTGACACGTTCGCCGAGGCGCACGGCTACACCATGGACGCGCACGTCCTCGTCACTCGGATGAGCGATCTGTGGGGAGCGAACATCGATCCCGCCGACGTTCCCAAGGTCGAGGCGGCGCTCACCTTCATGAAGTGTGGTCACTGCCACACGATCGACCGGCTCAAGCAGCTCGCCATCCTCAGCCCGCAGGACCGTTGGCAAACGATCGCCCGGATGAGGGACGAGCCCGGTGCGACGATCACTCAGGAGGACGCGCAGCGCATCCGCGAAAGCTACACCGAGTTCTGGACCTGGCAGAACCCGTAGCGCCAGGTACCGGTAAGATCCGGAAGGCGGCACGGAGCTTGCCCCGTAACACCGGCGATAGGTCCTCTTGCGACCCCGGTCAAACGGGGAAAATACGCGCCGCCTGAAGCTCCTCGGCTGGCGCGCCGGAATGGCCCCAATCGCTAACGACTATCAGGAGTGTCGGGATGCGAGCGTTTTGGGGCGTTCTGGCGCGGTGCACCCTCTTGTCCGGTCTCCTTTTGGGCGCTCCCGCCTCCGCTGTCGCTCAGGACAACGCCACCTGCCTGATGTGCCATTCCTCGGCCGCCATGTTTCAGAGCCTCGAGGAGCCGGAGCGCTACGTGGTCAGCCTCGACGAGTTCAGCATGTCGGTGCACGGGTCGTTGGGGCTCACCTGTGTGATGTGCCATCAGGACCTAGTCGGCACTGGGCTTCCCCACGCCGTGGACCTCGAGTCGCCCAATTGCGCGGGCTGTCATGGGGATATCGCGTCGATTTACCTGGAGAGCGTTCACGGCTATGCGTGGAGCCGCGGGAGCCCGCGTGCCGCGACCTGCGCCACCTGTCACGGTAAGCACGACATCCGGCGGCACACCGATCCCGAGTCGCACACGTACGGGGAGCGCTTGCTGGAAACCTGCGCCCAGTGCCACGGCAAGGTGGGAGTGCTCACCGACCAGCTGGTCAAGCTACCGCGCACCGTGGAGTCCTACGCCCGCTCTGTACACGGCGCTCCCCACGAGACCGCGGTCGAGGCGGCGACCTGCACCGACTGTCACGGCGTCCACGACCTCAAGGGACCTGCCGACGCGAGCTCCAAGATCAACCCGCTCAACATATCGACCACCTGCGGTCAGTGTCACGCCGAGATCGCCGCCGAGTACGACGCGTCGATCCACGGGCGCGCCCTGCGCACGGGCCTGCTCGACAGTCCGGCCTGCAACGACTGTCACGGCGAGCATCTGATCCTGTCGCCGGAGGACCCTGACGCGCGGACCTGCGCCGCCAACCTGGCGGTGCAAACCTGCGGCCCCTGCCACGACGACCCCGAGATCATCACCAAGTACAACCTGCAGGGCGGCGTGATCGGCACCTACGTGGACAGCTATCACGGGTGGGCATCCCGGTTCGGCTGCGAAGAGATCGCTAGCTGCGTGAGTTGCCATACCGCCCACTCGGTTCTGCCCGCCGCGGATACGGCGTCGACCATCCACCTGGACAACGTCGTGGCGACGTGTGGTCAGTGCCATGAGGAGGCCGACGCGGCCTTCGCCCGCAGCTACACTCACGAGACCACGTCGATGTCCACCAATCCGGTCAACCGGATCATCCGCATCATTTACCTCTGGGTCATCGCGCTGACCATCGGCGGCATGGCGCTGCACAACCTGTTGATCATGAACTACTTCATGGTCAAGCGGCGCCGCGACGACAGGAAGCTCAGCTCGGTGTTACGCCTCGACCGCTCGCAGGTCATCCAGCACCTGCTGCTCACGGTATCGTTTGCCATGCTGGTGATCACCGGATTCGCGCTCCGCTTCCCCGAGGCTTGGTGGGTGGAGGGATTAGCGGCCGTCGGAATGACCGAGGAGCTGCGCGGCGATCTGCATCGCATCTTCGCTGTCGTCTTGATCGTCGCCTCGCTCTATCACCTCTATTACGTGGCGCTGAACAGGCGCGGTCGCGGCGAGTTCCGCTCGATTTTCCCTAACTACCAGGACATCAAGGACGCCATCAACAACGTCGCTTACTACCTCTTCCTGCGGAAAGAGAAGGTCAAGTTCGGGCGCTACGACTACACACAGAAGGCGGAGTACTGGGCGCTCATCTGGGGTACCGTCGTCATGGTCATCACCGGATTCATCCTCTGGTTCCCGGTCGAGGCGGTGAGGATAGTCTCGGCTTGGTGGCTGGTCCCCGCCGCCCAGACAATCCACTATTATGAAGCTTGGCTTGCCACCCTGGCGATCATCGTCTGGCACTTCTTCTTCGTCTTGCTGCATCCCGACGTCTACCCGATGAGCTGGACCTGGATCACGGGCAAGATGACGGAAGAGGAAGTCAAGCATCATCACGGGCGCTGGTACGATGAGCTGACCGCCGGCGATGACTCGCGGTCGGCGAAGCGCTGAACAGAGAGGGCCACCATGAAGAAGCTTCTTCTCGCCTTGCCGCTTGTCGTGGTAATAGGAGCTTCGCAAGGGGAAGACGAGCTCATGCGACGTGCCAGAGCCGTCTTCAAGCCGATTCCCACGGCGCCGCCGCAGCTCGCTGACGCCCCGCTGACGCCGGAGCGCATCGAGTTGGGCAAGATGCTCTACTTCGAGCCGCGGCTCTCGGCCAGTTGGCTGATCAGCTGCAACACCTGTCACAACATGGGGCTGGCCGGTGTGGACCTGATGGAGACGTCCATCGGGCATGGCTGGCAGAAGGGGCCGCGGAACGCACCCACCGTGCTCAACGCCGTCCTCAACCTCGCCCAGTTCTGGGATGGGCGGGCGGCGGATCTGATGGAGCAGGCGATGGGGCCCGTCCAGGCGGCGGTGGAGATGAACAACACGCCGGATCGGGCGGTCGCCACCCTGAGGAGCATCCCGGAGTATGTGGAGCTGTTCGAGAAGGCGTTCCCCGAAGAGACGGACCCGGTGACGTTCGAGAACATGGCCCGGGCCATCGAGGCGTTCGAGGCGACGTTGCTGACCCCGGGCTCGCGGTTCGACCAGTACCTGGAGGGGAACCCGGGGGCACTGACCGAGGGCGAGAAGAGCGGGCTCGCCCTGTTCATGGATCGTGGCTGCGCCGCCTGCCACGGCGGTACCAACCTGGGCGGCGCCGGATACTTCCCCTTCGGAGTGGTCGAGCGGCCCGGCGCCGACATCCTGCCGCCTGAGGACAAGGGGCGTTTCGCCGTCACGCAGACGGCCAGCGACGAATACGTCTTCAAAGCGCCGTCGCTCCGCAACATCGCGCTGACGCCGCCGTACTTCCACTCCGGCCGGGTTTGGGGCCTGGCGCAGGCGGTGGCGATCATGGGCTCGGCGCAACTGGGTCAGCAGCTGACCGACGCGGAGACGCAGGGGATCGTCGAGTTCCTGGGAACGCTCACCGGCAAGCAGCCGAGCGTCGTCTACCCAGTGCTGCCACCCCACACGGCGGCAACACCGCTGCCCGACGTGAGCGTCGGCGCCGCGGGTGCGGGACACTGATACGGTTGGCGCGAAGTGCGTATCCACCGTAGCTTGATTGGTGGGGACGTGAAGGTCTGCCTTCGAACGGCAGGAGGCTGAGATGCCATCGCCCATGATCACGATCGATCGGCACATCGTGGAACAGGAGCGGTTGTATCCGGAAGCGACCGGCGCCTTCTCGAACATCCTCCACGACATCGCGATCGCCGCGAAGATCATCAGCCGCGAGGTCAACCGCGCCGGTCTGGTCGACATCGTCGGTAGCGCGGGCAGGTTCAACGTCCACGGCGAGGACGTCCGCAAGCTGGACGACTTTGCCAACGAAGTGATCTTCAACGCCCTCGACCACACGGGCAACCTGTGTGTCATGGCGTCGGAGGAAGTCGCCGACCCCATTCCGATCCCCAACAGGTTCCCTTGCGGCAACTACGCGCTGCTGCACGATCCGCTCGACGGGTCCTCGAACATCGAAGCCAACGTCTCGCTGGGCACGATCTTCTCCATACACCGCAAGATCTCGAAGGGCGAGCGCGGCGGCCTGGAGGACCTGCTGCAACCGGGTCACAAGCAGCTGGCGGCCGGCTACGTGGTCTACGGGTCGTCGACGATGCTCGTCTATACGACGGGTGCGGGCGTGCACGGGTTCACGTTGGAGCCGTCGATCGGCGAGTTTCTACTGTCTCACGCCAACATGAAGATCCCCGACCCGGGCAAGAAGATCTACAGCGTCAACGAGGCCTACTACAAACGCTGGGCGCCGGGCCAGCAGAAGGCCGTCGACCAGCTGAAGGACGAAGGCTTCAGCCTGCGATACATCGGGTCGCTGGTGGCCGACTTCCACCGCACGTTGCTCTACGGCGGCATCTTCATGTACCCGGCCGACGCCAAGAGTCCGAAGGGCAAGCTGCGGCTGCTGTACGAGGCGGCGCCGCTGGGGATGGTGATCGAGGAGGCCGGTGGCAAGTCGTCGGACGGCTCGCGATCGATCCTCCAGGTGGAGCCGGAGGAGCTGCACCAGCGCACCCCACTCTATCTGGGCAGCAAGAGTCTGGTCGAGATCATCGAGGCGGCTTTGAAGGCCGGAGGCTGAGCGGTGCAAGTGGCGCGGGGGCTGTACCCGAGGTGGGTGCGGCCCCCATATTTTTTGCGCGATGGGATGACTTACCGTGCCAGTAACGTGACAATTCGGCGAGGACCTAATCGTAGCACCGGCAGGCCGATGCTCCCGGCTGCCGTGGCCGGGTACGCCGTGGCGCTGCTGGGGCTGGCTTGTGCACCCGCGCCGGAGCCCCCCGGCCCCGAGCCGCCATCCGCCTGCGAGTTGCAGCCGCAGCCGGCGCTCGCCCCGCAGCTGATCACGGTAGCCCTACCCGGCGCGCCGGATCCTCGCCACGCTCCGCGACCCCGTGGATTCGCCGAGCGCCTGCTATTCCGACATCTCTACGAAACGCTGGTCCGTGTCGATTGCCAGGGGCGCGTCCAGCCGGCGCTGGCCGAGACCTGGCGCTCAGAGGACGATGGCCGCCGCTGGATGTTCACCCTCGACGCCACGGCGAGCTTCTGGGACGGATCGCCTGTCACCGCCCGCCACGTCGCCGACAGCTGGAGACGCGGCGCGCCCGACGAAGGACTGACCACTTACCCTCCGCCGATCGACTCCGTGCTGATCGAGAACGACCGCGTCCTCGTGGTCCAGCTCGATTCGCCCCGTCCGTCCGCTCGACTGTTCGCTGATCCCCAGCTCGCCGTCGCGGCTCCCGCGTCCGACTCGGCCTGGCCACGCGGCAGCGGGCCGTACCGCCTCGAGCCGTCGCTGCCGCCCGTGCTCACCGTGCGACCGGCTTTGCCCGCCCCCGCCCCCTCGGCGGCGATCGCCTTCCAGTCGTTCGCCGACGCCGACCCGCGTGATCTCCTCGATTCTGGAGCCGATGTCCTGGTGACCGGCGACCCGGCAGCGCTCGACTACGCAGCGGCCCGTGGCGATTTCGCCAGCGCGCCGCTGGCTTGGGATCGGTCTTACGTCCTGCTGTCCACGACTCGGGTTCGGGCGCTGGTCGCCGCCGCCGGCGCGACGGAGGGCGTGATCGAGCCGTTGCCCGCCGATCTGCTCGAGCAGCTCGCCGGCGATGCGGTGCGGGGCGATGCGCGTGCTCATCTGCCACCGGCGTGGTGGGAAGACCCCGCATGTGGACCCGTCCGGCTGCGTGTCGGCGGGGAGCTGCCGCCCATACCGCCGGGTGCCTACCAGATCTCGGGGCCCCGTCGAATCGTGTACGAGAGAGGCGACGGTGTGGCACGCGACCTGGCCGAGCGCTTGGTCGCCATCGCGTCGCTCGCTGCTCGGCCCTCGGGTCCCGCGCAGGCGTTGGCGCGAGCGTTGCCCGGCCTTCTCGAGGCGGGTCGACCTTTGTTGGCCGCGGGTCTGGAGCCGGGCGATTTCGACACCGCTCTGGCTGGGGGAACGGAGTTCGCCTTCGTCCTCGGCCTGCCGCGACAGGTGTACGATCCCGGTGCCGATCTGTGGGACCTGGCGGCGCGCGTCCAATGGTTGGAGTTCCACTGGCTCGAGCCCGGCGATGTGGTGCTGCCGCTGGTGGATACGCGCCGCTACGTGATCACGCGCCCCGGCGCGACGAGGCTCGCCGTCGATTGGGCGGGCGACCTCTGGGTCGGCCCCCCGGACGTGCGGAGGTAGAGAGCGGTGTCTTTCCGCGCTCGTCTCCGACTCGCCTTTCTCGTGGTCGTTCTCATCCCTATGGCGGCTTTCGCCTTCGGCGTCAGGCGCACGATGGCCGATCGTCTGACCAGCCAGTACCAGCGGCGGGTTGCGGCCCTCGCCTCGGTGATCGAGGACGATCTGCGGAGCGAGAGCACCTCGATCGGCCGACGGTTGGCTTCGCTCAGAGAAGCGCTGGTCGATGACAACCGCTTCCGCAGCGCTCTGCTCGGCAGGTCCGAGCGCGCTTACCTCATCGACTACGCCGGCAACGCCATGCGTCTGACCGGCCTGTCCATGCTGCAGATCCAGGACGCGACTGGCCGCATCATCTCTTCCGGCCATTTCCGCATGGAGTACGACCGCCTGGAGCCCGAGCTACCCGGCCGACTGACGACCCTGGGCGGCGCGCTGGTCGAAGCGCGGACGCCGGAATCGACCTTCCTGGCGCTGGCCCGGATCGACTCGTTCCAGGTCGGCACGCGGCGCCTGTATCTGGTGGGCGGCTCCGCCGTCGATCGCAGCTTCCTCGCGCGTCTGGCTCGCGGTGAAGGCATGAGCGTCAGTCTGGCCTATCCTGGGGGCACGATTATGGGCGCGGATACCGCCGAGCAGCGAGGCGCGGCGGACGACAGAGTCGCGGGCGAGCTCGAGATCCCCTTCGTCGAGCCGGGGAGTGGGGAGCTGGCTGTCGCCCGCATCATCGTGACGCACCCGCTGACCGAGTTGCAGGAGCTCCGTCGCCGCATCGACCTCTGGTTCCTCGCCGCTCTGGGGATCACCGTCGTCGTCGCGCTCGTCCTGGCCCATTGGCTCGCCTCACGCATCAGCCGGCCGCTCGCCGAGCTGGCGCAGAAGACCTCGCGCATCGATCTGGACCGGCTCAATGTCGATTTCGCCAGCAGCCGCAAGGACGAGGTCGGTGCGCTGTCCCGATTGCTGGGTGCGATGACCGAGCGGCTGCGCGCCAGCGCCGGCCGGCTGCGGGAAGTAGAGCGGCGCGCCGCATTGGGCGAGCTGGCACGTCAGGTGAACCACGACATCAAGAACGGCCTGACGCCGATCCGCAACGTCTTTCGCCATCTCGCCCAGGTGGCCCGCGACGAGCCGGACGCGCTCGGCTCGGTGTTCGACGAGCGCCGCACCACCCTCGACTCGAGCATCGCCTACCTGGAGAGCCTGGCGTCAAACTACGCGCGCCTCTACCCGCGCCTGGAACCGCGTGCCTGCGATCTGAACGCGACGATCCTCGAGCTGGCCGCCGGAGCGGCTCTGCCGCCGGGCGCCCGGCTCGATACGGAGCTGGCGGCGGAGCTGCCGCCCGTCCACGCCGACGCGGTCGTGCTCCGCCGCATCCTTGAGAACCTGGTGGACAACGCCATCGACAGCCTCGAGGGTGCGGCAGGCGTGGTGACGGTGTCTACGGAGGCGGTAGCGGCGGAAACCGATCAGCTGCGGGTACGCGCAACGGTGACCGACACCGGTTGTGGCATGAGCGAGGCGCAGCGTGCGAAGATCTTCGACGATTTCTACTCGACCAAAGCGGACGGCACCGGTCTCGGCCTTTCGATCGTCCGCCGCCTGCTCATGGATCTCAACGGCACGATCCGGGTCGAGAGCGAGGAAGGGAAGGGTAGCCACTTCACCATCGAGCTGCCCGCCGCCGCCGCGAGCGCGGGCCAGCAAGGAGGAACGAACCGGTGACCCTGGTGTTGGTGGTGGACGATGTACGCGCGATGGCCGAGCAATACGCCTACGACCTCCAGCGCGTCGGTGGCTATGAGACGCTGATCGCTGCGGGCGGTGACGAGGCGCTCGACATCATCGCCGGCGAGCCCGTCGACTGCGTGATCCTCGACCTGGAGATGCCGGGGACGGACGGCTTCGAGGTGCTCCGCACATTGAAGGAGCGAGGCATCGCAACGCCGGTGATCGTCTACACGGGGACCGGCAGCTATGACCGCTGTGTCCAGGCGGTCAAGCTCGGCGCCTATAGCTTCATCGACAAGGCGGAACCGATGGAGCGCGTCCTACGTGAAGTCGAGAACGCGCTCGAGCGGGTGCGCTTGCTCGGCGAGGTCGAGTCGCTGAAGCGCGATCTCGGAACCGACAGCCCGCTCATCGGTTCCAGCCCCGCGATGCGCAAGCTCGAGCAGGAGATCGCCAGGATCGCGCCGGTACCCAGCCCGGTGCTGGTCGTCGGTGAGAGCGGCTCCGGCAAAGAGCTCGTCGCGCGCGAGCTCCACCGGCTCGGCCCCAACCCGGGCAAACCGTTCGTCGCCTTGAACAGCGCCGCGCTGCCCGAGAACCTTGTGGAAAGCGAGCTCTTCGGTCACGAGCGCGGCGCCTTCACTGGAGCGAGCCGTACTCACAAAGGCGCTTTCGAGAACGCGGCCGGTGGAACCCTGTTCCTCGATGAGATCGGCGAGCTGCCCACGACCGCTCAAGCCAAGCTGCTGCGCGTCCTCGAGGAGAATCTGGTGACCCGCGTCGGCGGCGAGCGCACCATCAAAGTCGACGCCCGCGTCGTCGCCGCCACCAACCGCAACCTCGAGCAGGCGGTCGAGGCCGGCAAATTCCGCCGCGACCTCTTTTTCCGCCTGGCCGTCCACGTCGTATACGTGCCGCCGCTCCGCGAGCGGCTCTCCGACCTGCCCGAGCTCGTCCACCACTTCTTGGCCACCACCTGCGCCCGCTTCGGCGTCCGCCAGAAGCGGCTCGACCCGCAAACGCTCCAGCTGCTCAT
>JBDHKD010000198.1:0-3454 GCA_039586575.1 Gemmatimonadota bacterium
GGCCCGGCTCACGTCCGCGGCGTCGCGCTTGTACGCGGACGACGGCCGCAGGCCGAAGGCTCCGCGGGCGGCGTTGTCGGCCGTCGACGGCCCCGCGCTCGGGTTCCCGCGGCTCTCGATGTACGAAACCGCCTTAAGGTAGGTCCCGAACCCGGGGCCGAAGATCCCCGCGGCGGACAGCCGATCCCCCATGACCTGGATCGCCTCGTAGTTGGCGATCCGCTTCGGATAGCTCGCATCCCCGCGGCCTGTGTCGTTGTAGTAGGTCACGGGCCCCACGGGCGGGGATCCGCCGGGGGCGGGCGCCGGCGTCGGCTTGGCCTCGGCACGACGCGACAATCCGAGCGCGGCCAATACGGCGGCGCCTCCGATCGCCAGTTTTTGCCAGGCTTCCACGATCCACCCCACCTCAGTCGACCGGCGACGAAAAGATCGTCGCCTGGACCAGCGTATTCGCCGACTGCGGCGCGGTCTGGATCCCGGCCGCTTGGGCCAGTTGCTCCCACGTGACGCCGGCCGCCTCGGACGCGTCCAGGACGTACGCGATCCCGTTGAGGGTCTTCGCTCCGACGAGTCCGTCCGGGACGAGCCGGCCCATGTCCGAGAGTCCGTTCGCCGCACTCACGGCGTTGTAGTGCTCCTGGAACATGGCGACGATCGGCGAGGGCACGTCGTCTCCACCGCCGAGCTCCCCGTCGTCGCCCAGCGCGTTCATCGTGTCGCGGTCTGACGGGATCGGATAGTTGAGCGCCTGGAACGCGTCCAGGATCGATTGCCGCGTCGCCCACCGCTGGGCGTCGTACGCCGCGGGCGAGCTCGGATTCGGCGGATCCTTGGGTACCGCGACCTGCGGCACCTTGGGAGCCTTGCCCGCCCGCAGGTATTCGCAGACGTCGCCGTATCCGGCCGCCTCCGAGTCCGCCATGAGCTGCGCCGTCCACTGGACGACCTGCCGGGGGCCGGGCGGCCAACGGTGGCGGGGCCAGCCGGCGGCGGCGATCCGGGCGGCCATAGCCTCGGGCCCGGCCATGGATTGCAGGGCCCCCGGGACACCCTGGAGAGCGTCACACGCCACCAGGGCGAGCGATTCCAGGTTGTCCGGCTGGAGGGTCTGGAGTTTTCCGCGGCGCGACCACCAAAGGGCGGCGGCTCCGAGGGCGGCGGCGATAACGAGCGGGTTCATGCGTGGATCCTTTCAAACGATGACGGGGCCGGGTGCTGTGTGCTCCCGGCCCCGCGTGCGGGCCGCGTGGCCCGGGTTGGCGCTCGGACTCAGCGCGCGGTGACGTACTCCAGCACCACCGTGAGGCACACGGTCTGATCGTTGGCGCCGTCGGTGTTGCTAAGGCTGATCTCCAGCGGATCATCCTGGCCGAAGTCGGGCAGGCAGAACGGGTCCAGCACGTTGATCCCGCACTTGAGATAGGTATCGCAGAGCGTGGCGCGGGCGCAGTTGACGTGGTTGGCGAAGCTGCCGCGCATGGTCGGGCGCACCTCTTTGCCGTTGTGGTTGATCTGGCCGTAGCCGGTCACGTCGATGATCGGGAGGCCGGTGACGGCCGCCTCGCCGCCGTCCATCAGCAAAGCGTGGATCCGCATCCGCGCGTTGCCGAAGGGTTCAAGAGAAACGTGGTCTCCGGGGACACCCGCGGCCGTGGCCTGCGTGGCGAACGTGAGGCCCGTCGAGCCCGCGAGGATCGTGATGTTGGCCGAGAACGTCAGCAAGCCCCCCTCTTGGCAGTTGCTCGGGGCGCTCAGGCCTCCGGGCTGCGGTGCGCGAATCAACCCCGGGTTGTAGGGGTTCATCTGCGACGACGCGGGGAGCACTCCAGTGCTGGAACAGGTGGGACAGTTTGCGGCCATGTTGATCTCTCTCGGGTGTGTTTTGAGTTTGGGGAGCTCGGGCCTTGAATGTCGCGGCGCTCCAGGGCGCGACGGCCATCCGTCGCCGCCGCCGAACATGCCGCCGCCACCGGCCGCGGCCTGGTAGCCGGCCACGCCGAGTTGTCCCGCGGCCAAGCCCTCGGCGACCTGGCCGATCAAGCGCTGGCCGGCGGTCTTGCCGAACATGCCGGAGAGCTCGCCCGCGGACGTCAGGCCCGCGGCGATGTAGTGGAGCGGGATCCCCATGACCTGCACCCCGCCGAGGAATCGCTGGCCGAGGTATGCGGCGCCCAGATTGGCAGCTTTCCCGGTGATCGCGGCTTCGCCGGCCTTTTTCGCGTAGCGCTTCGTCGCGGCCTTGCCGGCCTCACGGCGAGCCGCCGCGGCGATCTTCTTTTCACGGGCGGTGGACGCCTTGATCTCTGCCATGACGGCAGGGAACCAGGCCCGAAAACGGCCGTCAAGCACTATTGGCTTTCAAACCCAAATAGTCCATACGGCCACGATCTGATAGCCTATTGGCTCAATGGCGACCCAACCAGACCCAATCCCGACCCCCGATCCGTTCATCGTGGCGAACGAGCGCCCCGGTGGCGTCCCCTCCACGTGGGTCCAGGCGATCGTGCAGAACCTCGAGGCGACCTCGATCGTGCAGAACCTCGAGGCGACCTCCACGATCGACTTTCAGTGGCGCAAGGGCTCCGGCTCCTACATGAGCGAGGGCGACCCGTACCAGGTACGGTGCCAGATCATCGAGACCGCGGCGGGACGCCGCAAGGTGATCGAGACCCCCGACGGCCACCTGCACCCCCACGAGCTCGCGCGCGTGTTCTGGGATGAAGCGTGGGATCTGTACCTGCGCGAACGGTCGATGGTTGGCGGCCACCTCTCACGGCTGGGCGTTCGGATCGTCCTCTTCGACGCGGAGGGCGGACGGCTCGACGATCCGGGTACCTACATCGAGCCCAAGGCCGGCATGGAGGGAATCGACGGGGCGCACCATTACTCCGCCGTGTTCACCGACACAATGACAACCGAGGAGCGGGAGGAGCGAAACCTGGTTCGCTTCTTCTCCCGGCGAGAACGCCAGCTATTTGACCAGAACGTCCGACTGATGGAAATGCTAGAGGGCCAGGCGGAAAACAGCGTGCGATTCGTCAACGGGCTTGGCAGTGCGTTTCAAAACGCGTTCAATCTCCAGCAAGCGGGACTGGACGCACGGGCCGATGAGATCTCGCGCGTGCGTGAAGCCGAGATCGCGGATATGCGCACCGACAAACTGATCGGCCTGCTAGAGCGTCTCGGCCTGGAGTACATGCGACGAGCGACACCCGACAAAGCGGGCGGAGAAGACGACCACGAGCTCCGGGATCTGTGTTTGCAGATCCTCGACCAGATCACGCCCGAGCAGTGGGAGCAGCTCGCCCGGCTCGGCCCCGACGCCCCGGAACACTTCGGGGATCTGCGGTCTGCGTTCCGCCGGGCGGAGGCGCCCGACGTCTCCCGCGGGGCCCTCGTCGCCGCCCTCTCCGTGACGATCCCGCCCGTCGAAGGCTACCCCGCCGCGATC
>JBDHKD010000131.1:0-7153 GCA_039586575.1 Gemmatimonadota bacterium
TGCCAGAGGCTGCGCCTGTGGATCTCCGCGATCAAATGCTTGAGACGGTTCATCGCCTACGTGTCAGGTGCCAGCACGGTGATCGCCCAGCGTGCCGCCTCGACCCGGGGTTGTAGCTCGGGGTCGGCGTCCTGCCAGAGCTCGGCGAACTTGGCGTAGTAGTAGATCGCCTTGGCGGTGTCGCCCCGCTGCTCGTACAGGTCGCCCAGCCGCTCGTAGGCACGAGGCAGGGCCACGGCGTCGTCGTCCAACCGGAGCATCCAGGGTGTGGTGACGAAACGCTCGTAGACGGCCAGCGCCGAGTCGGATTGGCCGGCCCGGTCGTAGGCCTCGGCAAGGGCGGGGAGCCCAACGAGGGGGCTCGTGCGGTCGGCCCAGGCCCGGAATCCCGCGATCGCCTCGTCGAACCGGCCTTCCGCCAGGGCGATGGCACCACGGGCCCCATGGCGGCTGTCTATGCCGCGCTGAATCAGGGGGTCGATCTCGGACTCCCAGGCGCTGAGGAACTCTTTGGCTCGGTCGGGGCGGCCGGAGTAGGCGTAGAGGGGGGCGAGACGAAGATACGGCCGGTCCAGCGGCTCGAACTCATCCAGCGGGTAGCGCTCGAGAGCCGCCTCGAGCCGACGCACCGCCTCGCCCGGCCTGTTTCTTACGAAGCTGTCGAGCCACGACCTGCGGATCTCTAAGAGAAGGGCAGCGCCGGGTATGCCGCGCTGCTCGTCCGCCGTGCGGGCGTCGAATTCGTGGCGCTCGGCCTCGGCCAGCCGGCCGTGGAGCGCCGCCAGCCAGGACAGGAGGCTGCTCGTGGCGGCCCGAATAAGCAGGCTCTCCTTTCGCGCCTCCCGCGCGGACAGCACGTGCGCTTCCACCGCCTCGTGGTCTCCGCGGGCGTAGGCGATGGGAGCCTGGTACAGCTCCATCCAGGGATGATCGGGTAGCGCCCTCGCGAACGCCGCCAGAGTGGACTCGGCGGCCTCCCAGCGGCCCAGGGCGACCTGATAGGCGGCCGTATTGGTGTATCCGAGGACGAAGAACGGGTCCAACTCGATCGTGCGTCGCGTAAGCTCGACGGCCTGTGCGTAGTTCCGCTGTGCCGCGTAGGCAACCGCCAGGTTGTTAAGCCCGGTCCGATCGTCCGGGTGGAGATCCAGCAGGGCGCGGTAGGCGGCGATCGTTCTCTCTCGATCGTCCGCCACAAAGGAGTAGTAGCTGCCGATCGTCGTGTAGCGCTCTCGGTCGGTCAACCGGTCACGATGCTCGAAGGCCTTCGTGAAGGCCTCCATCATCCTCGCGTTTTCGCGGCCGCGCCGGTCGAGGGCGATGCCCAGCTTGCGATAGGCCATGGCGAAGGTCGTGTCGAGGGCCACCGCCTCTTCGAGCAGAGTGATGCCCGTCTCGACGTCGCCTTCATCAAGCACGCGCAGGGCGTGCGAGTATTTCTGCAGTGCCTCCAACGAGGAGGTGGTGACGGTCTCCAGAGGTTCGTTGGCGCGGATCGTCTTCAGCGACTCACCGATCCTCTCCCGCAGCCGCTTCGAGAGCCGATCGATGGCCGGGATGATAGCAGCCGGCTCGTCCGCCGATTGGCGGTCCGCCCAGAGGACCCGGCCGCTCTCCGCCGCGACCAGCCGGGCGGAGAGCACGTACGCCGTCCCGGCGGAGCTCACCTCGCCGGCTATGACCGCCCTCGACCCTTCACGGACCGCGACCTCGCGCGCCAGATCGTAGTCGAAGGGTGCTCCGGGCTCCGTCTGCATCCGAACGAGCACGCGGGCCACGTACTCTTCGTCGGCTATGCTGACCACCGGGGACTGGGCCAGATCCGTGCGGAAAGCATCGGTCACCGCCATGGCCAGCAGTGAGTCGCTGGTCCGGTTCTCGAAGTCGGCCAGGACGATGCGGTCGCGGGGATTGAGAACACCCTTGGCGACCAGGGTGCCGACGGGTCCGATGCCCAGGAGGCGCATCGCCATGTAGCCCGAGACGGCGAGGCCGAGGAGCGCAAAGGCGAGTAGGCCGCCGAGGACGGCGTTTCGCCAGGTGAAGATGTGGTGGTGCACGCCGCGAGCTTCCACGACCTTCGGTTCGGCCGGCTCGGACTCGGCCGCTTCAGCTGCCGGCGCGCCGGCACCGGGCCCGGCGACGAACGGCGGGAACGCCTCGGGGCGCAGACCGCGGACCCCTTCCTGCACGAACGCCGTCGCCAGTACGACGGGCAGGAGCAATATGAGCAGCGCGAGGGCGAAGCCGGGGAACCAGTCGGGCAGGCCGAGGCCCTCGGTCAAGGTCTGGACGACCTGGAAGGCGACCCAGGCGGCGACCACGTAGATGCCGAGCACCTGCCAGAGGGACCGGCGGTGGATCTCGACGATCAGCCGCTTGAGACGGGACATGGCTACTACCCGCGGCTGTAGGTCTAGGGGATTAGGGGCCCTGGGTCCCCTGAAAGATGGGATCTGGGCGCTTGAGTATCAACGAGCGCCGTGGCTACAGCTTGTTAATAGTTGTTATCGCATGCTGTCGTCCGGCCGGGTGTCCGCCGGGGTGGGTGGGTCGGGCCGCAGACGCATTGCAGCCCGACCCGGCGGGGGTCAGATCCTGACTCCCGTCATCCTCCACGTGACCCCCAGATCGACATCCACCAAAGTGACGGTCAGCGTGTTGCCGGAGATGGTGTAGCTTGCGGCCTCGTCGCAGCCCGGGTCACAGACCGTGAAGGTCATGCTCGTGTGAATGTAAGTGCCGGTCTCGGTGCAGCTGGTCGTAGTGTCGCAGAACAAGTGGTCGGTGTCGCCGGAGACTGAGCTCGAATACGTTCCGTCGCTTCCAAAGGTCATAGTGACCGAGAGGTCGGTTCCAGCAAGGACCTCGACGTCATCGATCTGAATGCTCGTGGCCCGCCAGGACCCGACGAGGCCAAGCCCGCTCGTGCCGGTCCCGTCGTCATCGCCGCAGCCGATGACCAACGGCAGCGCTAGCAGGGCGACCGTCGAAGCCGCCAGCCAGATTGCGCGTCGTACGTTCATCTGTCCCTCCTTGCATGTGTACTGAGCACAAGAGATATCTCAGCCGAGTGCCGTGAAGTCGGGCGTCGGGGCCGGCAAACTCCTCTTGGTTGAGTCTCGAGTCGAATCTACCGGAACACATCCGCGGATGATTGAAGCGTGTGTGGAGCGACTGTTAAGAGATGGTCAAGGAACATCGGTCGCGGACTTGTAGCCGACGCCACGCACCTTGGCGGTCAGTTCGTGCGACGCACGTGGGGGTTGGCTCAAGGGCTGCCGAGCGCTTATCCGCCCAGCAGCTCGTCCAGGATAGCTTGCACCAGGGGATTGGAGTGGCTTGGCGTCGTGCAGATACGGTCCAGCAGGACGAGCGCGACCTCCTTTGCCTCACGTTGCATGCTGGCCGGATCGTAGAGGCCGTACTTGTACAGCCACATCGCGTAGAGCGCGCCCCAGGCGTAGCCGCCGCCGTCTTCAAGCTCCAGGTCGCCTGCTATGCCGTTGTCACAGATGGCGTGCCTTGGATCCCGCGGATCGGAATGGCGGGCCTCGTGGATCAGGAGCTGCAGCTTTTTCGGATACGTGTCCAGCACTCTATTGGCAAACGGGGTCTTGCAAGCTTCGGGGTTCTGAGCCGTTCCACTGGCGCGGCTGTCCCACACGCTGAAGCCTCGACTGAGCGAGACCCCGCCGCCTCCACCGCTGTTGTACCCGCAGTCCAGTCGAAGCCTGATCGTCGTTACGTGCGATCGGACATACTCGTAAGCGGTGGTGCCGGCCGGCGCGATCGGCAGAGGCTCGGAGAAGCGTTGATGGCGCAAGATGTCCAGCCGCGCCACGGCGACGACCTTCGACGGATCGTTCGATTCTTGGTCGAAACGGAAGTCGTTGTATACCAGCCAGCTCTCGTCGGTTCCTGAGCCAGTAACGTATATGAAGGCGAAATCTTCGAGGATGCGCTCGATCTCGTCCTGTGCCGGTTCCGACTGATAGAGCGCCCAGAGATCGGTGAACACTCGGACCGAGATCTCTTTCTCCGAATCCAGGACCGAGGCAGTGACCGTATGTGTCCCGACGGATAGAGCGTCGGTCACCAGCGTGGCCCCCGTTCCGAGGTAACCGTCGACATTGGATGACCACTCGATCTCGGAAGGATCCACCGGGGGTTGAGCCGCCACAATAGCCGCGAAGGTGATCGGCTCGCCGGCGACGAAGCGCTCGTTCCTGAGCGGGCTCTCGACGACGATTAGAGAGCAGTCTATCAAGAAGACCGCTTCCGCGGTGTCGCCGGCCACGACCTCGACCTCGCGCGGATTCGCGCCGCTCACCTCGCAGTTTGTCACGACTTCGGTCAGCTCTACGCTGTGGCTCCCCGGCACTAGAGACGGTGTAACCGTCCGGATCGAAGGCCTCACCCGTCGTCACTGTCGTGACCTTCAGAACGCCGGTCGTGGCGGAACAGGTGACATCGAAGGTCGTCTCGGCCGTGCCTCCCGCCGTGACGGTGAGCGTGCGGGGATTGGCGCCCGCCACGCTGCAGTTCGCCGAGAGATCGGAGAGCCCCACGACGCGATCCCCGGCTTCGATATCGAGGATCGTCGCCGTTTCGTTGGTGCCGAGCGCACGGCCGGCGCTGCCGTCGATGCTGCAGACGTATCCGTCGGGATCGAGGTCGGTGCCCGTGGTCGATGTCGTCACGCGGAGTGAGCCGGTTGCCGGGCCGGTCGTATCGTCTCCACAGCCGGCGAGCAGAAGCGGTGCGATCAGCGTGCTGAGGGGGAGGAGCGTACTGCGACGCATTGCTAGCTCCGTGCCTGGCCCCCCGTGCTTAAGGGCCCTGGCGTCTGTGCATACGACTCCACTATGTCGGTCAGTCGACGGAAAGGCAAACGATCAGCACGGTGCTATCTGCAAGACTCTTCCGGGCAGGGCTCTAGCCGCGTCTTCTGTGGCCGGCCGGTGCAGGCTATCTATGCGCTGTGCGGACAAGGGGAAGGGCAGCCCGCGCTGCCCTCCGATGGCTGAGTACATGGTTGTTACGGGCAGACACACGGCTCCCAGCGTCAGGCCGGTCCGCAGCTCGCGCCAGATGACCCGCCACCAATCGCGCAGCCCGACCTCGCCGAGCGCCGTGGCGCGGATCACCAGCGTCGAGGCTCGGGAGCCGGAATTGCCGCCGCTGCCGATGATGATGGGTTGGGTATCCTGTGGAGTACCCTTCCCTTGGCTGTGAGCCGAAAGTAAGGGCGGCCCCTGAAGAGGGACCGCCCCTCAATGCTGGAGTTCCAGTTTCTCGCCCGTCTAGGGCACGATGCAGATCTGGTCCGTTCCCTGGAAGCGAGTACCGTCCAGGAGTTCGCCGGTGAGCGTTGCTGTCGCATCACCCTCTAACCAAGCGTCGGCGTCGTCCTGGAATTGGCAAACAAGGTCCGGGAATTGGTCAGCGTCAGTATCCTCAACGTGGCACAGGGGCCCGTTGCCCCTGACGCGGACTTCCAAACCGCCAAACAGGAGTGTCCCAACATCGATCTCGTTCACGTCGAAATTGGCGGAGCCCAGGATGGCCACAGGGATGACACCGTGCCCATTGATGTTAAAGCAGTTCGGGTCGCTGCCCGGCTTGACGTCGATGTCTACGGGCACGACGGTCTCATAACCGAGGCCGCGGAGTCCGTCCTCGTAATGCTGTTGGATTTCTTCTGGAGTTAATGCTCTGTCATAGAATGCCACTTCATCAATTGCACCATCGAAGCGGTCATGGTCCCATCTGTAACCCCAGCAACGATTCCTGAAACTGAAAACAAATTGATTACCCCAATCGGCACCCAACGAACTCCAAGCAGGGTTCCCCGGCACTCCATTGACGTAGAGCCTGACCCAGCGCTCGCGCCCGCTCCCCGCGGGTGTTAAGGTGGCGGCCAAGTGGTACCATTTGTCTAGCTCGAGCACAGTCGGTCCCGTAGGCCTGACTATGTAGTTTGACCAGTTATAGTACGAGACCATTCCATATCGATCCACTTCCAAGATCTCCGAGAACGTGCAGGTGTTCTGGTCTGGACCTGGAATGCCTGTAGCCGCTGCCACAATACCGCAGCGATAATAAGTGGGATAAGAATAAAGCTTCACCCAAGCTTCAACTGTCCCAACGCGGAAATAAGGTGGTTGTTCCGGGTGGTGCCCTACAACGAAATCATTGCTGCCATCGAAGCTTAACGCACCGCCGACTATTCCAGATGTCCATTGTGGACCATCGGTCGCCGGTTCTAGCGTTCCATCTCTGTCACCGATGACATCAAAGGCTGTTCCGCCACTCCCTTCCTCGAACTTCCAATAAGCAACCATACCGTCCGGGTAATCGGCACTCCCCGCTGAGTTGAGGACCGGAGCAGTTGCGATTGTCTGACTCGGTGCAGTCGCCTCATCGTTCTGGCAAGCAGTCGCCAGCAAAATGGAGAGCGCTGCGGCGAGCATCGTCTTGGTGCGCATTGGTCCACCTCTGTTCTTTGGGTTCTACACCTTGCTACTCGACGACGTGGCGCTTACACGGCGGAGCGCGGTCCCAGACCGCGTATCGCTTGAGTACGGCAGGATGCAAGCGAGTATCGAGGCCGTGAAGATGACCTTGCCTGGTGCAAGGGCGGGCGCGTGTGCCAGGTACTGACACGGCTGAGGCCTCCCGGTGATAGCCGGACTCTTCCCGGCCGCGGTCCACGAATCGCGTCACAGCTCAGCGCTTCGGCCGAAGCTCGCTTGCGGGTAGGCTCATGTTTCCGGCACATCTACCTATCTATGTGTCCGGTGAGACCTCGATTCGTGACAGCTTTCGCTCTGCCCAGAAGGGCCTGGCAGGTCGCGCTCATGGATTCGGCGACCGCCGCGCGAGTTGCGGCGCTGGCGCGGCGGCGCGGTCGGGGCCAGATTGACCGCGCGACTGAAGAGGATTCCAAGCGTACCTAGACCGACGATCTCATGACATGTGGCGCAAGATCGCGTACGTGGCGGCCGGCATACTCGCCGCGATCGTCCTCTTTCTGGCGGGCGGCCGGCTGATGCTCGAGTCGATCGAACGGCAGCTCATCTACTTCCCCAGCCGGGTGTCGGAGAGCGCGCCGACGCCGCGGGTCGAGGGCGCGGCGGTCGTCGAGGAG
>JBDHKD010000001.1:0-180978 GCA_039586575.1 Gemmatimonadota bacterium
TCGCGCGATCGCCCGCATCGGATCGATGCTGCGGCAGGCGGCGCGCGAGCAACTGCCGGCCGTGCACCCCGACAACCCGGCCATCTCGGGCGTGTCGATCGCCCAGCTCTCAGGAGGGCCGCACAGTCGCGCGGCGTCGCGCAGGAACGCGGTGGTCGTCGCCACCGGCGAGCTGGACTGGGAGGACCCGGACACGTGGACGGGCGCGCTGGACCGCTCGCCGTGTGGTACAGGCACCTGCGCGAAGATGGCGGCGCTCCATGCCAGGGGCGAGCTCGACGTGGGCGCCGATTTCCATCACGAGGGTCCGCTGGGGACGATCTTCACCGGGCGAATCATCGGAGAGACGAAGGTCGGCGAGTACCCGGCGGTGCTGACGACGCTGAGCGGGCGTGCCTGGATCACCGGCACCGCGCAATACGTGATCGACGCCGAGGACCCATTTCCCGAGGGCTTCACCGTCGGCGACCTGTGGGCCTGAGAAGCGGCAGTACGCGGCTCGCGGTCACTCGACTACGAGCACGCCGACCTGCCCCTGAAACTCGTCGGGCGCGGTGGGCAGCCCGGGCGGCGCCCGCCAGGGGCCGCCGTCGCCGACGCGTAGCAGGTCGACGGCTTGCCAGCCTGTGAAATCCCCCATCAACTCGACGCGTCGGGCCGTCAGCCCGCTGATCAGAAGGGTGGGGGCGCCGTTCTCCCCCTCGGCCATCACGAGCTCGGAACTTCCCGCTACTGCCGGTGGATCGCCGGTGGACGCCGGCGTTGACCGGGGTGACAATCGCACGGCCAGCATCGCGTATCGGCTGCGTGGTAGATCCTGCTCGGGCACGCTCGACTGCCAGCCGCCGGTGGCGACCAGCGCTGCCCGAGACAGAACCGGCAGCTCGACGCTCAGGCCTCCCCAGCCCTCATAGGCGCCCACCGCCGTGCCGGCACGCAGCCCGGCATGCAGGTCCATCGTCAGCCGGTGAAACCGCCAGCGCACCGCCGCCAGCGCATCGAGATAGGATTGCCGCAGACCGCGCTCGAGCTGGTTGCGACTGCGGAACGGAAAGCCGGCGACGTAGAACACCTTTCCTTGCGGGTTGCGCGGCGCGAATTCGGTGAATTCGCCGGAAAGGGTGAGCAGCGCGGCTGCGAATCGACGCTCAAGCTGCAAGCTCGCCCTGATGGCACCTCTCTCCTCCCCACCGACGCGCAACCATGAGTGCCCGCCATGAACCGTCAGGCGGTAGGCTGTCCAGTCGAAGCTTGGACCCAGCGACAAGTCGACACGCGTGCTTCGCGGGTAACCGGCGAGACCGATCCCGCCGGCCCCGAGCGTCAATTCTCCCGTCAGCGGGCCGAGGGCCGGGCTGCGGAGCATGCTCACAACTTCGCCCTGAAGATCCGTGGCCTCGGACCCGCGAAACGTGAACCGGCCGTCGCCCCAGAGGGCCCCGCGCGGACCGTCGAAGCGAAAGCCACCGCCGACGAACAGGGAGGGGGAGGTTGGGCTCGCGTACCGGATCGCGCCGCTGCCCAGGTCCATCGACGCGTGCATTTGGGCGCGGGCGTTCGCGGGCTGCGTGGCGAACCCCAACGCGGCGAGCAGTGAGATCGTGTTGCGAAGAGGAATCATCGGCGTACCCTCCCGCGTCGGCTAGCGCGGGTCGGGCCGAGGTTCATCCTGTCTGACGCCGAGCAGGATCCCTCGGGCGCGGGTCTGGGCCGCGACGCCCGGTGGGGCTCCCGCCTGGATATCCTCGGCGACCAACACGCGCAGCGCGGTGTAGTCGTCATCGGCTACACGCGCCCCGGCCAGCGTAAGAATCACCGACACGGCCGTATCTTGCGGCACCCCTCTCTCTACTATATCGGCCAGCACGACCAGAGGCAACGCGACCGAGGCACCGGGATCGGCCGCCCGCAGCTGCTCCAGCTTTTCCGGCGCGATGCCGCTGTAGAGCGCGGCGGCTCCGGCGACGAGCTCGGCCTCGGTTGATTGCGTGCCCAGAGCGTCGCGTGCAACCTTCAGCCGCCGCGCCAGTCCCCGAACCGCCCAGATGATGCGCTCGGGCTCGGCGCCCCGGCTCGCGCCTTCCAACGCCTTGTTGATCAGTGGATCGACCGGCAGCCCGTCGGCGCGGGCCGAGTCGACGACCGCCAGTATGGCTGCGCGCGTCCGGGGGTCGAAGCGTTCGTCCAGCGAGCGTTCCTGTGCCAGCGCGGCCTGCGGCGCGCCGAGCGCCGCCACCAGTAGGATCCAGCGCACACTCATGAGCTACCTCTGACAAGTACGACCGAGTTCGAGATCCCAAACTCATCTTCCGGTGCCCGGGCCGCCGACGCGTCCGGTATCCACCTCTCACCATCGAGTATGTAGGCGTACTCGTGCCTGCCCGGCTCGAGCGGCACGACAACCGACCAGATGCCTGCGGCGACTTGCTGCAGCGGATGGGCGCTCGCATCCCAACCGTTGAAATCCCCTACCAGCGATACGCGCGATGCCCCGGGAGCCATCACGACGAACTGTATCGGCTGGGTGCCCGCGCTGCCCTCGGGCCGCGTGCCCTCGGCCGCCCCCCGCTCCGACATGCCGCGGCCCAACCATAGCGCCCCCACGACGAGCATCACGACAGCCGCCGCCCCGGCCAGGGCGCTAAGAGGAGCAATCGTTACCCGGTAAGGCTGGAACAGCCAGCCCCTAAGGCGGCCGCGCGCGCCGCGGCGGGCCGTGGCGCGAACCTCCTGCATGATGCGCTCCTCCGCCCGCGGTTCGAGGTGGGGCAGCGTCTTGAGCTCTCGCTCGATCTGTTCCCAGTTCAGGTGCTCGTCACTCATATCGAGATTCCTTCAACAGGTCTCGTAGTTGTTCTTTCGCCCGCATCACGCGCATCTTTAGCGCCGAGACGCCGACTCCCGTCAAGCGCGCCGCATCCTCGTAGGACATGTCCTCCACATACCTGAGGAGTATGGCCTCGCGATGCTCGGGTGTCAGCTGCAGGAGCGCCCGCTGAAGCTCGATGCGGTGGTGAATGTCCGGCGGGTTCGCGTCGGCGGCCTCGGGCAGTGCGTCGGCTGAGACGAACCTGGCCTCCCGCCTGCGTCGCTTGGCGCCCAGCGTCCGGCACTGGTTCAATAGAATGCGCAGCAGCCAGGCGGCGAACAGGTCCCGCTCCTCGTAGCGCTCGAGTGCCCCGTAGGCGCGCACGAATGCGTCCTGGACGGCTTCCTCCGCCTCGACTCGATCGCCGAGCATTCTCAGCGCCAAGCGCAGACAGCGTGGGTAGTAACGGCGTACGAGCAGCACGTAAGCTTCCACGTCGCCGCCGCTGACACGCCGCACGAGCTCCTGATCAGGCGACTCCATCATCCATCCGGTTAACTCGCCGAAGGGTCCGGTCGGTCACATCGCCGCCGCCCAGTGCCCGCCCCACTGAACAAGTTGATGACTCGATGTGACGAAATCCAGCGCCGCCCGAGTTTGAGAGGTAGAGGCGCTGATGAGGCCGCGCGGGGCCCCGCTTGCGCGGCACACACGGCCCGCCAATCATGGAGGTAGCTTATGTCCAGAGCTTGGTTCGCATCTGCGGCGGCGATTGCCTTGATCGCCTGCTCTGACATGGGGCCGCAAGGCGGCCTCGAGATCGTCGCCCTCGCCACCGACCTGCTCGAGGGTGAGAGCCTCTCTCTATCCGTGACCATTGACGGCTCGCCCCTCGACCCGGCTAACGTCGAGTGGCTCAGTCGCGACCGGTCGACGTTGACCGTCGACGCCGGTGTGGTCGATGCGATCGCCCCGGGCGTGGCGTACGTGATCGCGGGTTGGCACGGCGTGCGGGACTCGCTGCCGGTGACGGTGCGGTTTGCGCACATCGGCGCCGACAGCGTCGGACTGCGCCTCTACGGCGACGCCGACATGCGGGCGCTCTGGCCCGGCATGGCCAAGCTGCAGGTGAACGTCGAGACGGGCTCGCGGAACGCGGTTCTGATGGCCAGCAACGAGCTGACCATCGTGAACAGCCAAGGCTGGGCCGGCGATTCGGTGCTCTTCGTTCGCTCGCCCAACGGCGAGTTTCAGCCAGGAACGACCGTGATCCCACCGGGCGACCTGACCGGCCATCCTATGGATGTCATCTCGAGCTCGCCGGTGAAATTCGTCTTCGACGAACATTCCGCCTATACGTTCTTCGTTGCCGTAGACGACGCGCGCCTGAAAATCACCGCGCTGGAGTTGCCCGCGGCGCCCGGCCTCGTCGGCCAGCTGACCGGCTGGGTCTCCTTCGAGGCGGCGGGAATCCATATGGAAACCACGCCCGATGGCGAGGATATCTTCACGCCGATCGGCGACTCGACCGTCCTGGCTTACGCCGAGTTCGCCATGCCCGTCTTCCACAATCTGAGCTCGTCGGCCAGCCTGTCGCTGCTCGGCGGCCCGCACGCCGCAAGCTTGCTCAGCCCCAGTGGGACGGCGCGCCTTGTGGACGGAGGCCTATCGATCGTCTTGTCGGGCGCCCACCCCGATTTCCAGCGTACGGGCGTTACGGCCACCGCGTGGTTGCCGGAGCCGGGTGTTGGAAGTTCCGAGCTGGCGGAGGTAGGGCCGGAGGTGATAACAGAGGACGCCGGCGGCCTTCTGCCCTGGGCGAAGCTCTTCGTCAGGCGCGAGCTGGACGACATCGAGTCGCACGCCCTGTCGCGCGGTGGAACCCTCGAGGTCACCGAGTATGTAGCGCCGGGGAGCGGCGAGCTGGGCACCTACGGGTTGCTGCGCGGCTCGCTTCATGCCCGTATGAGATATTGGGATGGGTCGTTCAGCGAGGATACGACCATCGTGGCGGGCACCTTCAGCATTCCCGTCGCACCCTGAGCCGCCGGGACGGCGGGTGAGCCCCCGAGGGGGACCTCACCCGCCGCCTCCCGCGGCCACGTCTCACCTTGGCCGTTAGCCAAATACTGCCCCATACACCCTGCCAGCATCGACGCGGCGGACCGCTACCTGCTGGACGAGCGAGCAAACCGCCTGCGGTACGGACACGTCCAAAAGGATGCCGGTACGGCGGACGCAGGAGCTGCGCGCCGTAGCGCCAAGCGGCGCGGGCCTTAGATTGAGCGCGTCGACAATCCATTATTTACTACAAGGAGAGACTTGTGAATCGGCTCAAGGTGCTGTTCGCTGCGCTCCTGGCGAGTTGCCTCGTCGCCCCGCTCCCGGCGCGGGCGCAGGACGAGTCGCTGCTCACACTCGAGCGGATCTACGCGTCCGGCGAGTTCCGCGGCGAGTTCTTCGGCGGCGCCGTCTGGCTCGAAGACGGTTCGGGCTACGTGGCGTTCGAGCGCTCGGCCGAGGTCCCCCGCGGGCGTGACCTCGTGCGCTACGATCCGGAGACGGGCGCTGGCGAGGTGCTGATCCCGGCCGCCCGCTTCATGCCCGCGGGCCAGGATCAGCCGCTCTGGATCTCCGAATACGACTGGTCCGCCGACATGAAGAAGCTGCTGATCTTCACGAACACGCAGCGCGTCTGGCGGGAGAACACCCGTGGCGACTACTGGGTCCTCGATCTGGATAGCTGGGCGCTGAAGAAGCTGGGCGGCGACTTCGACGAATCGCGCCTGATGTTCGCCAAGTTCGCGCCCGACGGTGATCGTGTCGCCTACGTCTACTACAACAACATCTACGTCGAAGACCTGGAAAACGGCGAGATCACCCAGCTCACGGACGACGGAACCGAGACGCTGATCAACGGGACCTCCGACTGGGTGAACGAGGAAGAGTTCGATCTGCGTGACGGGTTCCGCTGGAGCCCGGACGGCGAACAGATCGCCTACTGGCAGTTCGACAGCAACGGCATCGATCAGTTCCTCCTCATCAACAATACCGATTCCCTCTACCCCAAGATCACGACGATTCCGTTCCCCAAGGCCGGCACGACGAACTCGGCCGTTCGCATCGGCGTGGTCGACGCCGACGGCGGCGACACGCGCTGGCTGCAGTTGGAAGGCGATCCGCGCAACAACTACGTGCCGCGCATGGACTGGGTGGCCGATCCCAACCAGGTGGTCATCCAATACATGAACCGGTTGCAGAACACCAATCAGCTCATGCTCGGCGACCCGCGGAGCGGCAGGGTGCGGAAGGTGCTCACCGACAGGGACGAGGCCTGGATCGACCCGGTCGACGTTCTCGAGTGGCTCGACGGGAACGACACCTTTGTGTGGGTGAGCGAGCGCGACGGCTGGCGCCACGTCTACCTGGGCTCACGCTCGAACGGCGAGCTGAAGCTGGTCACTACGGACGAGTTCGATGCGGATACCATCTGGCATGTCGACCAAGAGGGCGGCTGGCTGTACTTCAGGGCGTCGCCGGCTAACGCCACTCAGCGCTACCTCTACCGGACGCGCCTGGACGGTAGCGGGGGTGCGGAGCGGCTGACACCCGCCGACCAGCTGGGCACTCACAGTTACAACATCTCGCCGGACGCCCGCTGGGCCTTTCACACCTACTCGAGCTTCGCTATGCCGCGGACCGTCGAGCTCGTGCGGCTGCCGGAGCACGAGGTGGTGAGAACGCTGGCCGACAACTCGGAGCTGGCCGCCAAGCTCGATGCGCTCCAGAGAGGGCACGCCGAGTTCTTCAAGGTCGACATCGGCGACGGCGTGGAGCTGGACGGCTGGCAGATGCTGCCGCCCGATTTCGATCCGGCGCAGAAGTACCCCGTGCTTTTCTACGTCTACGGCGGGCCCTGGGGCAGTACGGTGGTCGACTCTTACGGCTACAGCACCTACCTGTGGCACCTGATGCTCACCCAGAAGGGCTACATCGTGATGAGCGTTGACAACCGTGGCACGCCGGTGCCGCGCGGTCGCGAGTTCCGCAAGGTCATCTACCGCGTGGGCTCGGATCTCGTGGCGGCGGACCAAGCGGCGGCGCTGCGCGCCATCAACCAGTGGCCGTATGTCGATCCGTCGCGGATTGCTATGTGGGGATGGAGCAACGGCGGCAGCATCAGCCTGCACGCCATCTTGCAGTATCCGGAACTTTACAACACGGCGCTCGCCGTCGCGCCGGTGCCAGACGAGCGGCTCTACGATACGATTTACACCGAGCGCTACATGGGCCTGCCGCAAGACAACGTCGCGGGCTACGAGCAGGCCTCATCGATCACCTACGCGAACAACCTCGCGGGTAACCTGCTGATCGTGCACGGTACTGGTGACGATAACGTGCACTATCAGGGTACCGAGCGCCTAATGAACGCGCTGATCGAGGCGGGCAAGCAGTTCACGATCATGCCGTACCCGAACCGATCGCACGGCATCTTCGAGGGACGCGGCACGACGCTGCACCTGCGTACGCTGCTCACCAACTATCTAATGGAGAACATGCCGCCCGGACCGCGATCCGAGGCGACCGAGTAGAGTAACGGCGCCCTTCCTCGAATCGACCGGGGAGGGGCGCTTCTCGGTTGGAGGATCCACAATGCTGCTCTCTCAGGCACGCCTCTCGTGTTTGTTGTTGGCGTTGGCGCCCCGGGTGGCCGGCGCCCAGACACTGCCGCCGCCCGTCGCGGTGACCACCGGACCGCACAGCGCCGTGGAGACCGCCATCGCGATCGATCCGACGAACCCGGATCACATCGTGGGCTCGGCCGTCGTAACGATTGGCGATGCGCGGGCGCCCCGCATCTCGAACTTCACCTACGTGTCGTGGGACGCCGGCAAGACCTGGACGTCGGTGGCGATGCCCAACCCGCACGGCAAGGTGCAGGGCGACGACGCCGTCGTGATCGATCACGAAGGGCGCGTCTACCGTACCTATCTGGGGTTCAGGCACCTGCGTAATCCCGACGGGATCTTCCCGCGTAACGGCCTCTTCCTTGCCGCCTCGGAGGACGGCGGTCTCACTTACGAGGAGGAAGTCGTTCTGATCGAGCACCTGAACAGCATCGTGCCGTTCGAAGACAAACCGTACCCGGGCGTCGATCTCGCGCCCGACAGCCCGTACCGGGGAAGCGTCTACGTGGCCTGGACCCGCTTCACCCGCTACGGCTCCGCTTCACCCGACGACTCGTCGTTCATCTACGTCGTCTACTCGCGCGACGGCGGCCGCAGCTTCTCCCGGCCAACCCGCCTGCCCGCCGCCGGCGGCGACGCGCTGGACGGCGACAACACGGTCGAGGGGGCCGTACCCGCAGCGGGCCCCGACGGCACAGTCTACATGGCGTGGAGCGGGCCGCGCGGGATCGAATTCAGCGGGTCGGCGGACGGCGGCGCGACCTGGACGGAAGCGCGGACGATCCTCGACCAGCCCGGAGGTTGGGACATCGAGATCGAGGGATTGGGGCGAGCCAACGGCATGCCGGTCACCGCAGTTGATGTCTCCGACGGCCCGCATCGCGGAACCGTGTACGTCAACTGGGCCGATCTGCGCAACAACGCCGGCGCGGACGGCGATGCCGACATCTTCATCGCGCGCTCCAGCGACGGCGGCGCGACCTGGAGCGAGCCGCAACGGGTAAACCAGGACGAGCTGGGCAACGGCCGCGATCAGTTCTTCACCTGGATGAGCGTCGACCCGATCGACGGCAGCGTGAACATCGTCTACTACGACCGCCGGCACGGGGATGGCAGCGGCGTCCACGTCTACCTCGCCCGCTCGTCGGACGGCGGCCGCTCTTTTTCCGAGCACAGGATCAGCGACGAGCCCTTCGTGCCCAATCCGCGTCTCTTCTTCGGCGACTATAACGGGATCAGCGCCTACGGCGGCCGCGTGGCCTGCCTGTGGACGCACTCGACCCGGGAAGCGAACGTCCTCAGGGCTTTCGTCGCGGATATGTCGGAGCAGTGATCAGTCGAAGTGGTGCACGCTGTGGCAGCTAGTGCAGCTCTTCGACTGCGGTTCGATGTGTCCGCGCGGCGCCGCCGCCCTAGTCCGCGACCCGCCAGGATCGTGACACGATAGGCATAGCACATCGGCCGAGGGCTCGGCGAGCAAGGATGGCTCGTGCCCCGAGTGGAGCCGGTGGCAATCGCTGCAGGCGGCAGAGGTATGCCCGCTCAGGTCATAACGGAGCGGGTCGTGGCAGCCGCCGCAGAGCGCCCGCTCTCGCTCCGGTTCGGCCGTTCCGCCCGCCCGATCGTGCGGATCGTGGCAGGTCGTGCACTCCAGGCTTTCGGCCACCGGTCCGCCAAGCGGGCCGTTGCGGTCGAATAACTCCGCGTTCCAGCGATCGGGCGCGCCGCTGTTAGAAGCGCCACCCAGACGGCCCCAGTCGGAGCTGATGCGACCCAGGGGATGATCGTCGCCGAGGTCGGAGCCCAGGTAGCGGGCCTGCGGTGCCAGCACCGGGGCGCTGGCGGCCACATCGCGCTGGCGGGCGCGCCCGTCCGGCGTCGAGTGGCAGCGCAGGCAGCTTTGCGATAGGGAACCGGGGCCGGTGCCCGACGAGGTGCTGTAGGTCCAGCCCAGCGGCTCGCCAGTCCTCAACGTGTACGGGGCCGAGCCGTCGGTGTGCGCGCCGTGACACATGTTGCACGTGTCGTGCTCCGGCGAGCCGGGAAGGCGGGTAGGCGTGTCGAATCCCTGAGCGTTAAGCCGTCCCGCGCTCGTCAGGCTCAGCAGCCATGCCGTGATCAGGACCGTGCCGCGCATCGCCATCGTCCCCTAGAACTCTCGCGCCGCTACGAGGTACAGGCGGCTTTCCGTACGGTCGTAGCCGTCCCTCCAGCGGCCGCCGTCGTAGCGGAGCCTCATGATCAGCATGCCTGCGCGCCAATCGGCTCCCAAGCTCCCACCCATGAACCGCTCTCGACGGCCGTCCTGCGTCCAGTGCCAGAGTGCCAACCCCGCCATCGCTTGCAGTCTGGGCATGAGCTGCCAGTAGACCGATGATTCCGCCTCGTACAGGTCGAAGTCAGTTGAGCCTCCGCGTCGGAAATCGGTCCGCCCACCGAACAGCCACCGCACGTCAGGTCTCAGCATCAGGTTGACCATCGCGCGCAGAGCGTAGTTGCTGAAGTCGTACGTCCGCGCCTGGCTGCGTCGGTATTCCGCCAGCAGGCTCAACGAGCCGCGGCCCAGGCGCGGGCTGTATCCGATCCCAGCGGCCATGATGTCGAATCCGCGCACCAGAAGTATCGATTCCAGCTCCGCGCCGTCCAATGGGTCCTGTACGGAGCGGCGGTGGTAGACGCTGAGCGCGCCGCGCTGCAGTCGGAGGTTGTAGTCGAGGACGGTGGCGTTCGCCTGCGCGTCCGGCAACACCTGGTAGCGGTAGTCAACCGACACCGTGTCGCCCAGCGCCAGCCGGCCGCCGGGTAGCGTCAGGATCTCGGTGATCGGCTCGCTCGCCACCACCCGGTAGTCGAGCCCTTCCTCGTAGAGCGTCACCTGGTCGACGCTGGTGACGAGGATCGTGCTCTCATCCACGTACCACTCGTTGAGCGTGAAGCGGCCCGATACGTCGATAACGTGCCGCTCGTCGGCTACCGGCACGGTGCCCGCAGCACTGGTCTCTCGATCATGCCACTCGTAGGCGAAAGAGATGGCGCCGCTGAAGTGCAGTGCCCACGGTAGCGACTCGGAGTAGGCGAGGCCCGGCCGCACCCGGTAGTACGACTCGCGCCCGAAGTCGAAGCGCTGGCGCGAGCCGAAGAATTCGGCTCTGAGATCGAGATTGTGGCGGGCGCGGTACGATTCGTCGACGTTCCACGCCCAGCTCTCGTTTCGACCGCCGGGCGTCCTCAGCGAAAGCAGCCGGTAGCCGATATCGGAGGAGACATCCCAGGTATGTCGCAGGTGGACGGCTTGCTGCCAGGAGAGACGGTTGTAAGGCGCGTAGCCGGTCCTGTCCAGGTAGTTGAAGTTGGAGGTGATCCGACTGCCCTTGCCCCAGCGGAATAGGTGCCCGAGATCGGCGCGGTTTGTGGCGAAGTCTCGATCGAAGATCTGATCGTCGCGCGTGTAATGCTCGAGTCGGATCCGCGTCTTGCGGTTGCGAGCGCTCAGCCGCCAGGTGCGAACGACATCGTCCTCGCTGAATAGCTGTCCCGGCCTCGGCCGGCGGATCAGTTCGCGCGAGCGATCGGCGAACTCGAGCTGCAGCGGCAGGTAAGGATTGCGGTAGCTGATCAGCGCGCCCCAGCCGGCAGAGGTGTAGTCGATCTCGCTACCGAAGCGACCCCGGTTGTTGTCGGAGGACCGGAACGCGGCTAGCGATAGCGAGACGGGTGCCGCCGACAGAGCGTTGATCCGCGCCCGGAAGCCGAGGCCGGCCTCGCCGCCGTTGGGCGACGCGGGCTCGCCGCGATAGAGTCGCTGAGCCCGGTACGGTCGAAGGCCGAAGCTGAAGTTGACCAGCCGCGGATCGTAGACCGACCCAGCCAGATCGAGACGGAACCACTCACGGAACGTCCGGTAGCCCCCGACCTTCGTCGGATTCGTGGACCACAGCCCGTCGAAAGCCAAGCCGAGTTCGCCGCTCGGGCGAAGGATCGTGATGCCCTGTCCACAGACGCTGTTGATGGGGAGTAGGGTTGCGGGGGTCGCCAGTAACAGCAGGAGCAGCCCGGCGCGCTTCATTGCAGCGTGTCCGGCGGAGTCGCGGGTTGGGGCACGTGACAACGGTTGCACTCGACCAGCCCGAAGGCGGCGCGGTTGTCGTGACAACGGCCGCATAGCTCACCCTTCTGCATGGGGGACATCGTCATGCGCGTCGCCCCCAGCCGCTCGCTGAAGGGCTCCGGGTGGCAGACCATGCAGCGATAGCGGATCCGGTGGACCCAATGGGGGAAGCGGGCCGGCGGAAAGGCGCTGCGCGAGGGCGCCGCTGCGGTCGAGTCCTGGTCGCGGGTGAAGGCGAGATCGCCGAGGAACTCGGGTGGCAGCCGCTTTTCCGGCATGGTCATCTGGGTGTGGCAACGCTCGCAGGTCGAGGCCGGGAACGCCACCTTGCCATGGCAACGGCCGCACGACTCGCCCCGGTTGACCTCGTCCATCGTTGTCTCGGTGTTGCGATACGGATAGATGCCCGGATGACAGCTGCGACAACTCGACCACTCGGCGTGGGCGGAGTGCGGGAAGTAGGCGTCGAACATCGGCACGTCGCCTTTGAGCAGGAAATCATAGGCGAAGCCGCTCAGGATCTCCGGCTCTGCTTCTCCCGGCAGGCCGGCCCGCGGCTCGATGATACCGTCTCCTAGCGCCGCCACCCAGTCGAGGTTGCCCGCTCGATCACGCGGCAGAAGCGCCCGCACGCTGTCGGCGTCCAGGATCGCTTCGATGAGTGGCCGCTCCTCCTGCGCCTGGGGCAGGGCAGAGGCTGAGATCGGTTGCGGCCGCGCGGCTGCCGGTGTCGCGGCCGGCGGTTCCTGTTCCTGCGACTCGCCCTCCGGCAGATCGAGGAACACCCCCGCTGCCTTGCCGCAGCTCAACAAGAGAGCGGCAGCGGCGAGCGCCGCCAGCGCGTTCAACCGATCAATCCGAGGCACCCTCACCCTTGGGCTCCACGAAACCGTACACGTTGATCTTGTCGGGGCCGTACTGGTTGGTCACCAGGATCAAGTACTTGAGCTCGAAGCTCTCGTGCACGCGATCCTCGAAGTATTCCAGGTTGTCATAATCGACGATCACCTTGGCCGGCAGCCACATCGTTCCCGGCCCCTGGTAGCCGCCGCCGAAGAACATCAGCAACTCGCCGTCGCGGTCGAACATTTGGACGTTCTGGAATCCGGCGTCCACCACGTAGAGGATGGACGCGCGGTCCACCGCGATACCCTTCGGCCGCGTGAACTGACCCAGCGCCCGCCCGTAGCCGCCCACCGAGTTCAGGAACACACCATCGCGAGTGTAAACCTTGATCTTGAAATCGCCGAAGTCGCTCACGTACACCCGGTCGTCGGTCACCCAGATGTTGGTGGGCTGGTAAAGATATCCGGGGTCGCCCTCCGCAGCGCTCGACAACCTGGTCTTCAACCGGTAGTCGGCTTTGGCGTAAGCCAGCACTGAGCGGCTCTCGATATCCGCCACCCACACGTCGGTTGCGCCGACGAACACATCCACCGGCCGGCCGCCCTCGTGATCACCGAAACCCGTCAGATAATTGCCCAGAGAATCGAAGACGACCACCTGCCGGCGTTCGATATCGGCGACGTACAAACGGCCGTCGACCCTGTCCACCGCGCAGTTGATCGGCTTCCGCAGCTGGCCCAGGCCCCGGGGCTGAAAATACTCGAAGCTGCCGGCCGCCAGGTCGATGATCTCCAGCCCGCCGAGGATCGTGTCGCAGATGTAGATCCTGCCGCGCCAGATGGCGATGCCGTACGGCTTGATGATCGGCTTGATCTCCTCCGCCTCCGACTCACCGACCAGCGATTGCCAAACCGATCGCGAACGCTCGCGCGCCACATCGCGCGAATCGGAGATGCGCGTCAGGAACTGGATGCGTGCGGTGTCGGGAGGTAGCGGAAAGACGACCAGCGGCTGGGGTGCTGGCTCCTCTACCTGCTTCGGCCCGCACGCGCCTACCAGCAACGACAGCGACAGAAGCAGCAGGCTACACGCTGAGTTGGGACGGGTGCACATGGCTCGACTTCGTTGAGCGACAGGCCGGACGGGGCGTTTCCCTTCACGCCCCCGCCCGGCACGTGGACTTTCGGACTACTTGTTGTGACAGGTCAGGCAGAAGGCGCTGGCCGCGTTATCGATCCGTAGGAGCGCCGTGTTGCCTGCATCGTCATGGGCATCGTGACAGGAGGCACACTCCAGTCGCATACTGCCCGAGATCGTCCCAAACAGCAGATCGACTTCGATCGTCCCGCCCAGGGTGGTCGTCGCCGTCGACGGGTCGTACAGACCACCGTCATTCGTCGCCAGCGTCGCGTTGTAGACGAACGACACCGGGTGGTCGTCGCTCAGGTCCGTCCCCACATCGCCTGCGGCTGCGATGTAGTTGGTGCCTGTAGCACCACCGAAGCTGTCGAGTGCGACCGTGCCGTCGTGACAGCTCAGACAGAGCAACGATTCGTCGTTGGGCTGGCCCGGCGTCGCGGTGAGTGTCGAACTGCTGTAGAGCGTGTAGGTGTTCGACGCGACCTCGTGATTCCAGAGCGGCGCCGTCGAGACTGTCCCATCGGCATTGTGCGGCGTGTGACAGACGATGCAGATCTCTCCGCTCGTGTTCCAGGTCTCGCCGCTCAGATCGTGCGCCGTGCCGCTGAGCCCCTGGCCCCAGGCCGTGCTGGCCAGCGCCAACACCAAGGCCAGCCCAGAGACTAGACTCAAGATGCGTTTCATTGATGCCTCCCCACTTGTGGTTAACTCTCCCGTGAACACACGGCGTCCCGTGTCGCCGGACCGGACGTGGGCGATTCACGGACCAAAGACAGGGTATTGATGGCAGCGGATCGGAAAGAAAGTGTCGCAGGTATGAACAAACTTCACACCCGGGTCTCGCTCGCCTGCGCGCCCAATCCGGCTGCGGTTAGTGCAAGGACGTGCTTTGTATCTCGGGGGAGTGAGAAGTTGGGGAGGGGTCCTTCCTGGCCCCAGAACTGGTGCAATAATCGTACCCTCCAAGGGGATAACCCGTTCTGGCACAGTGGGTTGGACTGACCCGCCTGACCCAGCTGGCCGTGGCACAAAGTCCCGATCCGGGTCCCCGCCGGTCAAACAAACGCTTTCGACCGCCGCCGGCTGCGCAAAGTCGTTCTGTGGCAGGGATTTTGCACCTCTCTCCGCTGCTCGCCTTCCCCCCGGGAGCACTTTCTCGATGCAGCGAAACTCTGTCATCCACGCCCTCGTCGCCGTCGGCTTCGGGGCCCTCGTCGCGTATGGTTGCTGGAGCGATCAGGAGGGGCCCGCCGAGGCTTTGGCGCCGGCGGAGGAGGTGGAGCCCTGGTTCTCTGTCCTGGCGAGCGATTCGCTGGCGTCACCGGCTCGCGTGGCGCTGACGCCGAGGGGGCGACTCCTGGTCAGCGATGCGGGGCTGGGGATGGTCGTCGCCGTGGACCCGGTGACCTTGAGGGCCGAACAGGGCTTCCCGGTCACCGGTAACCCGCTGGCCGTAGGGTTGATCGGCCAGCGCGTCTTCGTCGGCAACGTCACGCGACGAACGATCGAGGTCTACAGCGCCCACGGGGGCTCGCTGCAGCGCTCCTTCGGGTCTGGGGTGGTGGAGTACCCGACGGACCTGGCTGTGGACCAGGTGTTGGGCCTCGTGTTCGTGGTGGACGCGGCGACGAAGCGGGTAAAGGTGTTCGATACGCGTGGCCGCGCACGGGGCACGATCTCGGGCCCGGGGTCGACGGCGGATCGCTTCCAGTCGCCGATCGGGATCGCGGTGGATGGTGACGCTGGAGAAGTGTTCGTCAGCGACTACGGTGATCCCGGTGGTCACGCTGCGGTCAAGATCTTCGACTACGAAGGCAACTTCCTGGCCGAGATCTCGGGTGAGGGAAGCTGTGGGATGCTGGGCTGCAGCGACGGGTTCTCGAGGCCGCAGGGCATCGAGCTGGATGGGCAGGGCCGGATCTATGTGGTCGATGCCCTTCTGGCTCAGGTGCTGGTCTACGACCGGGGCACCCTGGAGCAGGTGGAGACGTTGGGAGGCCGCGATACCGGGCCGCCGCTATTGCGGTTGCCGCTGGATCTGGCGCTCGACGCGGCGGGCGACCTGTTCGTAGTCAGCAATCGCACAGGCTCGGTCGAGGTCTTCCCAGGGGCGGGTCAGCCATGAGGCGGCTCGGCCTCCTCGCTGGACTCTGCGCGCTGCTGGTCGGCACGGCCTCAGCTCAGACCCCCAAGCACAACTGTGATTTCTGCCACGACCATCACGGCGGCTCCTACAGCCAGCTGCGTAGCATGGAGATCACGGAAGATCTGTGTCTCTCGTGTCACGGTCTGGCAGGGCCCGCGACCTGGAACCGGGACGGCGTCGACGTTCCCATCCCGAAGGACGTGGACATCCACGATGGGGCGAAGCACTCGGCGGCGACGAGCTGTTGGGATTGCCACGATCATGAGGCTGAGGCGGGCAGCAACCTCTGGATGATCCCCACAACGCTCACGACGCCCAACAGCGGCGACAAGAGCGTCGTCTTTACCGCGACCTCGGGTACCAACTCCTACGCCGACGGCGACGCGACCTACGACGGTGTGTGCGAGGTCTGCCACACGCTCACCACGCAGCACACGAACGATGGGAGCGCCGGTCAGCACAACGCGGGCGACGATTGCACTTCGTGTCATGGACACAGCGGCGGCTTCGCCGGCTCGGGCGGTTCCTGCCGTGACTGCCACGCCAGCCCCCAGAGCGGCCGTCGCGCGATTACCGGCGAGTTCTCGCGCCCCAGCCACCACGTCGCCTGGGTCGACTCCGTCAAGGCGGCCGACTGCGAGACCTGCCACGATCAGAGTCAGCACCAGCTGGGCAGTGTGCGGCTCTGGAACGTGGATGATCCGGGAAACACCGCGGCCTCGATCGTGCTCGCCGGCGACCCCCTGACATCATCTACAGAGGCTGCGAAACTCACAGCCTTCTGCCTGGCCTGCCACGACGCCGACGGTGCCAACGGCTCGCTGCCCTTCAGCGATGGGGTCACGCCGACGGTGATCGATGCCACGGCCTGGAGTAGCGGCTCGCATAGCGGTGCGGCGGCGATCGTCGGCTGTTACGGGGACGGCGCATTCGGCTGCCACGCCAGCGGGCACGGCTCGGAGAAGAAGACCCTTCTATCGCCGCCCGCTGTGGCCCCGACCGCGCCCGCGCTCGCGGAGGAGGAAGAAGGCTTCTGCTTCAACTGCCACGACAGCGACGGACCGGCGGGCACGGACATCGAGAGTTTGTTCGCCGGCTCGATCAAATGGGTCACCGACATCGTTGGCGACTACGACAACGATCTGCTGAACGACCGGCACGACGTCCAATACGCTGCCCAGGTGACGAGCGGCGCGGTCATCGAGTGTGTCGACTGCCACGACCCGCACACGGCGAGCGCGTCACAGAAGGTGATACCGGACCCGGACGCGACGGACGGACGGACGCCCGGCGATGGGTTCATCACCCAGACCGGCGGCGACTACCTGAGCGAGTGGTGTCTCGACTGCCACGACGGCAGTTACTCCGGCGGTATCACGCCGCCGGACACGATGCTCGCCGACATCTACGCGAGCGTGATCGGCAGTAAGAGCAACGCGATGGGTGATGGGGGCGGCAAAGCCACGCTGAGGTCGGGATACGGTTGGGCGGCGGACATGTTCGTACCCTGCATGTCATGCCACGACCCCCATGCCAGCAGCAACCTGTTCCACGTGGTCGAGACGGTCATGTCGTTCGACGGTACGACGCCGGTACCGGCCGACGGCACTCCGGCCACGCTCGTCGACAATAACATCCAGGACTTCACCCTCAACGGTTACTACTGGTGCAACACGTGTCACACCGGCAGCATGGGTAGCGGCAAGGCCAACTGCTTCTCTTGTCACTTCCACGGTACGCGATGGTAGGCAATTCCGTTCGTCGCGGCCGAGGCGTGTTGTGGCTGGCGGGCATCATGGTGGTCGTGGCTTGCGACGACGCGACGGGCCCCGGCCCACAACCGGTGGAGCTGGTCTTCGTGACGCAGCCGACGAGCCACGCTGTGCGGCAGCCCATCGCGCCGCCGATCCAGGTCGAGCTGCTCGATGAAACCAGGAGCCGCATTACCACGTTCGCCGACGATGTGACGATTGGCCTCGCCGCGAACCCGGGTGCGTTGATCCTCCATGCCAGCGGAACGAGCGATGGCCAGCGGGTGCTGGATTACGTCGACCCCGCCACACCGGAAGTGCTGGCGCCGCTGTCCCACGCCCAGAGCTTCACGATCTTGGGGATGGTGTATGACCCAGAGCCCGGCGATGTCATCGCCATCAGTTGGGGATCCCGGCTCAGCCGGATCAACCTCATCACCGGGGTGGAACAGTCCGTCGGTGTCATCGATGTGCCCGACCTGAAACCGCTCACCCTGGAGAGCGGCCCGGGCGACCGGCTGTTGACCGCCAGCACCTTCGGCGACGAGCTGTACGAATTGGACGCGACGACAGCGACGACGAGCCTGCTCGGCCAGGTCACGATCGCTTCTGACAGCATCACCGGCTTCAACGGATTGGCCACCGACCCGAGCGACGGCACGATCTACGCCGTGGTTCAGTTGCGAGACACCGGCAACCGACGGGTACGAAATCTGGTCACGCTCGATCTCGGAGCGCTCACGGCCACCGACATCGGGACCCTGTCGGAAACCGGCGTCGCCGGGATCGCCTTCCTCCCGGATGGTGAGCTGCTCGCGGTCACCGGCGATGGGGCGGCGAATCCCGAGACGCTGTGGAGCGTGGACAAGACGAACGCGGCGCTGACGGCGATCGTGGCGCTGGGGTCGGGCGACGAGGGCGAGGCGATCGCGGCCGTACCCGCCCGCCTATCGGGCACGCTGACCGTTACGGCGGTGCAGGGACTCGCGACCTTCGATGACCTCGTGATCGGTGCGCCAGCTAGCGGTTACAGCCTCGTGGTCAATGCCGCCGGCCTGGCCGTGACTAGCACACCTTTCGATATCACCCCGTAGCCTGCGGCCGCTTCGGGCTTGAGAAAGCAGCCGGCTTTCGATAAAGATTGAGAGCCCCGACCTCGAGAAGGGCGGGCCGCCGGCGAGCTGCCCGTCGCTGCATGAGAGTCGACTCGTGACCGCCAGCGGTACGATCTTCGACATCAAGAGGTTCGCCATCCACGACGGTCCCGGCGTTCGCACCACCGTCTTCTTCAAGGGGTGCCCGCTGGGCTGCTGGCTCTGCCATAACCCCGAGAGCCAGGCGTTCGAGCCGGAGCTGATGGTGCGGCCCGGCCGCTGCAACCGCTGCGGCGATTGCATCGAGGCCTGCGACCCGGGTGCCATCTCGCTCAACGAGACCTCGGTTTACATCGACCGCTATCGCTGCGATATGTGCGGCGCCTGCGTCGATGTGTGTCTGGCCGGCGCGATCGAGCTGGCGGGCAGGGAGGTGACAGTGGAGGAAGTGATGGCGGAGATCGAGAGGGACCGTGTCTTCTACGATGAGTCGGGTGGCGGCGTGACGTTCTCCGGGGGCGAGCCGCTCTCGCAGGCGGAGTTTCTTCTGGAGTTGCTGCAAGCGTGCAAGCGGCGCGGGATCAGGACCGCCCTCGACACCTGTGGGCACGTCGCACCCGAAGTCTTCCGGCAGGTGGCCGAGCACGTCGATGTCTTCCTCTACGACCTCAAGATCGTCAGCGACGAGCGGCACCTCGAGTTCACCGGTGTGGGCAACGAGTCGATACACGAGAATCTGTCGTGGCTGTCGGAGCAGGGCGCCAAGGTAATCGTGCGCTTCCCGCTGCTCCCGGGAATCAACGACGACGAGGACAACGTCCGGGCGCTGGCTGCCTTCCTCTCGTCGCTGGCCGGGCATCCGTCCGTCGACATCCTGCCGTATCACAGGGCCGGCCTCGACAAGTATGAGCGACTCGGGCGGGATCCGCGGCTGCCGGACACGCGGCCACCCTCGCAGCAGTCGGTTGCCGGAATAGCCCGGCAGTTGCAAGAGCACGGTCTGCACGTGACCGTGAGAGGCGAAGAGCTATGAGCTTGAGCGAGCGAGTCCAGAGGCTCCGACAGGCTAGCCTCGATGCGCGACCCAGCGTCTCGGCGGAGCGGGCCGAGTTGATCACCGAGTTCTACGAGCGAGATGACGGTTCGCTAGCGGCGCCGATGCGCCGGGCGCTCGCCTTCAAGCACCTGCTCGAGAACAAGGCGATCTGCATCCTGGACGGCGAGCTGATCGTCGGCGAGCGCGGCCCGGCGCCCAAGGCGACGCCGACCTACCCCGAAGTCTGCTGCCACTCACTGCGTGACCTCGAGACCCTAGATTCGCGCGAGAAGATCTCGTTCGCCGTGGATCACGAGACGCGCGCCGTGTTCGGCGAACGGCTTATTCCGTTCTGGAAGGGCCGCTCACTCCGCGACCTGATCATGGCGGAGATGGCGGAAGAGTGGAAGGACGCTTACGAGGCCGGCATCTTCACCGAGTTCATGGAGCAGCGGGCGCCCGGCCATACGGTGCTCGACGACAAGATCTACCGGAAGGGCTTCCTCAACTTCAAGGACGACATCCGCGACAGCCTGGCGAGCCTCGATTGGCTCAACGACCCCCAGGCCTATGCAAGACAGCAGCAGCTCAAGGCGATGAAAGTCTGCGCCCAGGCGCTCATCCACTACGCCGAACGCCACGGCGAGCGGGCGCGGGAGCTGGCGCTGGCCGAGACGGACCCGGTACGCCAGGCCGAGTTGGAGCGGATCGCCGACATCTGCACCCACGTGCCGGCCCACCCGCCACGCGACTTCTGGGAGGCGCTCCAGTATTACTGGTTCGTCCACATCGGCGTCATCACCGAGCTCAACACCTGGGACGCCTTCAACCCCGGCCATCTCGACCGCCATCTCTACCCGTTCTACCGCAGAGGTCTGGACGAAGGGACGCTGACGGAGGGTGCGGCGCGCGAACTCCTCCAGTGCTTCTGGATCAAGTTCAACAACCAGCCGGCGCCGCCCAAGGTCGGTATCACAGCCGAGGAGAGCGCCACCTACACCGACTTCGCTCAGATCAACACCGGCGGTATCCTGGCGGACGGCTCGGATGGGGTCAACGAGCTGACCTACATCATCCTCGACGTCGTAGAGGAGATGCGGCTGCTACAGCCCAGCTCGTCGGTCCAGCTCAGCAAGAAGAACCCCGACCGCTTCCTCAGGCGGGCGACCGAGATCATCCGTACCGGGTTCGGCCAGCCGTCCATCTTCAACGCCGACCTGATCGTCCAGGAGTTGGTGCGGCAGGGCAAGTCGGTCGAGGACGCGCGGGAGGGCGGCTCGAGCGGCTGCGTCGAGGCGGGCGCTTTCGGCAAGGAGAACTACAACCTGACCGGCTATTTCAACATGCCGAAAGTGTTCGAGATCACGGTCAACAACGGGGTCGATCCGCGGACCGGTAAGCGAATCGGCGTCGAGACGGGCGATCCCAGGGCGTTCGCGAGCTTCGACGAGCTGATGGCTGCCTACCGGGATCAGCTGCGCCACTTCGTCGACATCAAAGTGCGCGGCAACAACGTGATCGAGCGGCTGTGGGCCACGCACATCCCCACGCCGTTCCTGTCGCTGCTGATCGACGACTGCATCGCCAACGGCAAAGACTACCACGACGGCGGCGCCCGCTACAACACGTCCTACATCCAGGGCGTCGGACTCGGCACGCTCACCGACTGCGCCACGGCCATCAAGTACCACGTCTTCGACGAGAGCTCGTTCTCGATGAACGAGCTGCTCGAGGCCGTGGATACCGACTTCGAGAACGACGACCGGCTGCGGCTGCTGTTGCTGAATCGCACGCCGAAATACGGCAACGACGACGACTACGCCGACTCGGTCATGCAGGAGCTGTTCGAGGCTTACTTCGATACGATCGACGGACGGCCCAACACCAAGGGCGGCCGCTACCGCATCAACCTGCTGCCCACGACCTGCCACATCTATTTCGGCTCGGTGGTCGGCGCGACGCCCGACGGCCGCAAAGCTTGGCAGCCTCTCTCCGAGGGCATCTCGCCGGTACAGGGCGCCGACCGCCGCGGGCCGACCGCGGTCTTCCGCTCGGCGGCCAAGATGGATCAGGCACGAACCGGCGGCACCTTGCTCAACCAGAAGCTGACACCCGGGCTGCTGGACGGCGAGCAGGGTCTGGACAAGTTCGTGCACCTGGTGCGCTCGTACTTCAGGCTGGACGGTCACCACGTGCAGTTCAACGTGGTCGACGCGGCGACGCTGCGTGCGGCCCAGGAGAATCCCGACAAGTACCGGGACCTCATCGTCCGTGTAGCCGGCTATAGCGACTATTTCTGCGATCTGGGCAAAGCGTTGCAAGACGAGATCATCTCGAGAACGGAGCATAAGAGCCTATGAGACCCACCAAGTTTGTCCGTATGCGCCTGGCCCTCGTGTTCCTCTTGACCGTCGCCGCCAGCGGCTTCGCCCAGGAGACGCCACGCCCCATGTCGATCGTCGACTTGATCAACGTGCCGTCGCTGCGCGACCCGCAGCTCGCGCCGGACGGGACCCGGCTGCTCTACGTGCTGAGCAAGCCCGACTGGGAGGAGAACAAGACGATCAGCCATATCTGGCGAGTCGCGGCGGACGGTTCCAACGCGATCCAGCTGACTTACGGGGAGGACGGCGAGTCGAGCCCCCGCTGGTCGCCGGACGGCAGACTGATCGCGTTTCTGGCCGAGCGAGGGGAAGACGAGGGCAATCAGCTCTACCTGCTGAACGTCGCGGGCGGCGAAGCATACTCGCTGTTCAAGCATGGCAGCGGTGTGTTCGATATCGGCTGGTCACCTGACGGCGCCTGGATCTACTTCCGGTCGCGGGACGAGAAGACCGAGGAGCAGGAAGCACGGGAGGAGAAGGAGAACGACGTCTACGCCTTCGACGAGGACTACCGCCACACGCACCTGTGGCGGGTGTCGCTGGAGTCGGGTGGGGCGGAGCGGGTGACCGAAGGGGACTACTCGGTCCTGTCCTACGAGTTGTCGCATGACGGTGCGCTGATCGCCTTCCGCCGTGGCCCGTCGCCGTTGTTCGACGATTCCGACGAGGCCGAGGTCTGGGTTATGGAGTCGAGCGGCGGCGATGCCCGGCAGCTCACCCACAACGCCGTTCCCGAATTCGATGAGCAACTGTCGCCGGACGGCCGCTGGGTGCTCTTCTCGAGCTTCGCCAACCAGGAATTCGAATTCTACTACAACGACAAGATCTTCCTGGTCCCGGCGGCCGGTGGGGATCCGAGGTTGCTACTGCCCGATCTGCCTTATGCGGTCAACGGTGCCGCATGGTCCGCGGACGGGCGACACATCTACTTCCTGGCCAACACTGGTATTCGGCGTGACCTGTTCCGGGTAGAGGTCGCCGGCGGCGAGCACACCCAGCTCACCGACGGTGACCACGCGCTCGGCAACTGGCGCTACTACCCGGAGCTGGGCCAGCACATCTTCTCGATCTACGAGCGCACGAACGCCGGCGATGTGTGGCGGCTGGAAGAGCGGCGCGGTGCCCGCCCGGTGCAGATCACTCACCTCTTCGACCAGCTGGACGAGGAGTTCCGGCTGCCGCGTCAGGAGCCGGTGCAGTGGGAGGGTGCGGACGGCGTGACGGTCGAGGGGCTACTTTTCTACCCGCTGGACTATCGGGAAGGCGAGCGGTATCCGCTGGTGGTTCAGACGCACGGTGGGCCGGCATCGTCGGACAAGTTCGGGTTTGGCTCTTCGTGGGACTACGTGCAGAAGCTGGCCGCGCTCGGTTACATGGTGTTCCAACCCAACTACCGGGGTAGCACCGGCTATGGTGATGAGTTCCTGCGTGACATGGTGGGCGGGTACTTCCGGAACGCGCATCTCGACGTGATGACCGGCGTCGACTACCTGATCGAGCGGGGCCTGGTGGACGGTGATCGCATGGCCAAGATGGGATGGAGCGCCGGCGGCCATATGACCAACAAGATCATCACCTTCACCGATCGCTTCAAAGCTGCGGCCTCGGGGGCGGGTGCTTCGAATTGGGTCTCGATGTATGGGCAGAGCGACGTGCGGATCTACCGCACGCCGTGGTTCGGCGGCACGCCCTGGGAGGAGAACGCGCCCATCGACATCTACTGGGAACACTCGCCGCTGAGCGACGTGTCGAGTGTGACGACGCCGACGATCTTTCTGGTCGGCGAGAACGACGTGCGGGTGCCGATGCCGCAGTCGGTGGAGATCCACCGGGCGCTGAAGGCGAACGGCGTCCCCACGCATCTCTATGTGGCGCCGCGCGAGCCGCACGGCTGGGGCGAGCTCAGGCACCGGCTGTTCAAGGCGAACATCGAGCTCGATTGGTTCGAGCATTACGTCATGGAACGCGACTACGTTTGGGAGACCGCGCCGGGCGACGAGGAACAGGAGTCGGTGCGCTCGGCGACTCAGGTTCATCGTTAACTCCAAGTCAGGCAGGCCACGGCGTTCGCTGCGCCCTGGGCTTGCCGCCCCGTGCGGAGCGGTGCCCGCCCGTCCGCGTCGCCGGTTACGGTTTGGTAACACGCTCTCGAGACGGACAGGTCGACCGGTCAAAAGGTAAGGACTGGCCGCCGGTTCGAGCCTGGCGACTCTTTTCACACCACGTCCGGATACGGTAACTCAAACAACAGTAATTACTTGCGGCGACGTTACCGCGCGGCCCCCGGTGGCACCGTTGTTGCCGTTCTGCCTTTGCCAGCCGTGCATCCGCTGTTCGACAGCTGCGGGTTTCCGGCGGCTTTGACCCGTCGAATCCCGTCGGCACTGTCTGTCCGTGGAGGCCGATATGTACCGCGCCTTGTCTCGCAAGGTTCTCGTATCAACCCTCCTTGCCGTGGTCGTCGTCTGGGCCGGCTGCTCTGAGCTGCCCACGGGGCCTGACTCGTCGGGCGAGCTGGTCACGGGCCTCAACCGGCAGATCGCACCGCACGGGGTCCCGACGGCGGATATCGAGCCTCTGGACCTGGGCACGCTGGGCGGCGCCTGGAGCGAGGCCTATGCGGTGAACAACGACGGCTGGGTCGTCGGGGTGAGCCAGCTGGCCGACGGCAAGCAACACGCCTTCCTCTGGACCGTCGAAGACGGCATGCAGGACCTGAACGGTGATGGCTGGAGCTTCAGTCGCGCGGAGGGTGTCAACAACAACGGTACGGTGGTCGGCTGGGGCATCTACGCTGGCAAGATTCAGGGCTTCGTATGGACCGAGACCACCGGCATGACGAGCGTCGGAATCCCCTCGGTCCACAGATCGAGCTATTGCTTCGGGGTGAACGACGCCGGGCTGATCGTCGGGATGGCCTTGAGTACGTCGGGCAGCTGGAACGCGATCGTTTGGAGTTCGCCCACCAACCTGACGATCCTGGGCAGCCTGGGCGGCACGGCCAGTCGGGCGCTCGACATCAACGAGGCGGGCCGCGTCTCAGGCAAATCGACGCTGAGCAACCAGCAGAGCCGCGCTGTGATGTGGGTCCCGCAGAACCCGACGGTGAACCTGGGCACGCTGGGCGGGGCCGAGAGCGAGGCGTTCGGTCTCAACGAGGCCTCACTCGTCGTAGGTTGGGCCCACGATGCCGATGGCCGCAAGCGCCCGTTCCTCTGGGACGGCACGCTCCACGACCTGGGTACGCTGGGCGGTCCGAACGGTGAGGCGTATGAAGTCTCCGAGAGCGGTTGGGTGGTCGGTGACGCCGAGAACGGGAACCTCCAGCTGCAGCCGGTGCTCTGGACGGACGCTGGCATCGTCGAGTTGCCGACGCTCGGTGGAGCAACAGGTCACGCGCGCGACCTGAGCGAGAGCGGTGTGATCGCGGGCTACAGCGAGTTGGAGAGCGGGGATCGCCATGCAACGATCTGGGTCGTCGATGGCGAGGAGCCGCCGCCCCAGGATCCCGCGGAGGATCTCAGGTCGGAGATCGACCTGCTGATCGAGGATGGTGTGTTGACCGCCGGGCAGGGTTGGTCGCTGTTCGTGAAGATCGGCCACGCCGAGAAACAGATCGAGCAGGGCAAGATCAAGACGGCGGAAAACATCCTCGGCGCGCTGGTCAATCAGATCGAGGCGCTGGTGAGGTCGCGTAGACTGTCGCAGCCGGAAGGCGACTACTTGATCGCTCTCATCGAGCAGTGGGTCGAAAGTCTCGAGACGTAGAGCAGATTCGAGCTGCGAACGCAGAGGGCCGCGGTCGCCACGAGGGCGCCCGCGGCCCGTCTACATCGAGCCGCAGCTACGCTGGATCAGGACGCGCTGATCAGGTGATCGGGGCCGCAGCGCTCGTCTTCTTCCTGCTCGAGCTCGCGGATCAGACAATTGACGGTCTGCTCGACCAGTTCCTCCACCGACACACCGCGCCGCTTGGCTTCGCACTCGTAGGCGCGGTAGTGCTCGTCGCTCAGCTCGGCCCACACTTGAACCCTGTGCATAGCATCACTCCGGTGTCGCGTCACCTGCTAGGCGGCCGGAACAGCCTTGTGCCCATAGCAAAGGATGCCGCTGTTGCCCTCCTTGCGGATGAGGCGGAACTCCAACGACACATCCATGCCCGGCAACACGGTCGACGGCTCGCAGTCCACCACCTGCGTCATGAAGCGTGCGCCTTCCGGCGTCTCGACGATCGCCATGGCGTACGGTGCTTCCATCAAGAAGTCGTTGGGCGGCACGTGGATCACCGTTGAGGTCAGTACCTTGCCCTTGCGGGAGAGCGTGATGGTCTCGAACTCGCTCCCGCGGCAGCCGGGGCAGATAAGCCGTGCCGGGAAGACGACTTTGCCGCAACCCTTACAGCGACCGGCCTCGAGCCGGTAGCGGTTGGGGATCTCTCTCGTATATCTCGGACTCGGCATGATCACACTCCCTCGAAGATGTGGACCACGGAGCTGGCGCCCGACCCGCCCATATTCTGGGTGAGCCCGATGCGCGCCTTCTCGACCTGGCGCTCGCCCGCCTCGCCGCGCAGTTGCCTGAAGATCTCGATCGCCTGGGCGATGCCGGTGGCGCCCACCGGATGCCCCTTCGACTTCAGGCCGCCCGACGTGTTCACGGGGACGCAGCCGCCGAGCGCGGTGAAGCCCTCGCGCGCTGCCGGACCGCCCTTGCCCTTCTCGACGAAGCCGAGCGCCTCGATGCAGCAGATCTCGGCGATGGTGAAGCAGTCGTGCACCTCGGCGACGTTGATGTCGCGCGGGCCGAGGCCGGCCATCTTGTAGGCCCGCTCCGCCGATGCCTGCACCGAGTCGAGAAACGCCGGGTCGGCACGATCGGCCAGAGCGATCGTGCTGCTGGCCAAGCCGCTCGCCACGATCTTCACCGGCCGGTCGGTGAAATCCTTGGCCATCTCGAGCGGACAGACCAGCACCGCCGCCGCGCCATCGCTCACCGGCGAGCAATGGAGTAGGCGCAACGGCTCGGCGACCAGAGAAGAAGACATCACCTGCTCGACGGTGACCTCGCCCGGAAATTGTGCCTTGTCGTTCTTAGCGCCGTGCTTGTGGTTCTTGACCGCCACCCACGCCAGGTCCTCTTCCGTCGTCCCGTACGCCTGCATGTGGGCGCGGGCGATCATCGCATACAGACCGGGGAAGGTGACCCCATGATAGACCTCGAGCTCCTGATCGGCGGCCGTGGCGAGCACGTTCGTTACATCCGCGCCGTCGGTCATCTTCTCGATGCCGACGGCGAGGACGACGTCGCTCATGCCGGAGGCGACGTCGATAATCGCCTGGCGCAGGGCCACACCGCCCGAGGCGCAGGCCGATTCGACGTGAACCGCCGCCACGCCCGGCATTCCCAAATGATCGGCCATCAGGGGGCCCAGGTGCTCCTGGCCCACGAACTGGCCGCCCGACATGCAGCCCACGTAGATGGTGTCGACGCGGTCCGCCCCGGCGTCATTCAGTGCTCCGTTCGCGGCCTCGACGAACATGTCACGCAGGCTCTGACCCCAGAGCTCACCGAACCGGGTCATCCCGGCGCCTACGATCGCAACCTCACGCATAGGTTGTCTCCTGAGGGTATCAGTCGTTGACGATGATCTTTTCGCGGAACTTCGCGTATTCGCCGTAGGTCACATAGTGACGCGTACCGTCGAGCATCGAGCGGACCGTCGGTGCCAGGCTCTGCACCTCGGTTATTCGCTTCGTCGCTTTGAGCACGAACGAGTCACTGCCGGCGCCCGAGCCGAACGACGTGATCAGGATCAGGTCGCCGGGCTTGGCGACATCGAGGATCGCTGCCAACCCGGTCGGCGAGGAGCCCGAATACGTGTTGCCCATCGTGGGCACCACCCAGCCGGTCTCCAGCTGCTCCTTCTTGAAGCCGAGCTGCTTCCCGGCCGACATGGGGAACTTGCCGTTGGGCATGTGGAAGACGGCGTAGGCGAAGTCCTCAGCCTTGAGGCCCGTCTTCTGCAGAATGCCGCGACTCGCCGCCAGCACGTGCTTGAAGTACGCCGGCTCGCCGGTGAACCGGCCCCCGTGCCGTGGGTAGAATTCGCCTTCGCGTCGCCAGAAGTCCGCTGTGTCGGTCGTGTAGCTGTACGTCTCTATGACCTCGGCGACCATGTTCTTCTTGCCGAAGATGAAGGCGGCGCCGCCGGCGGAGGCCGAGAACTCCAACGCGTCGTCGGGCGCGCCCTGCGAGGTGTCGGCGCCGATCCCCATCGCGTACTCGACTCGACCCGCTTCCACCAGGCCGAGCGCCACGAACATCGCCTCGGTGCCCGCCTTGCAGGCGAACTCGAAGTCGGCGATGTGAACCTCGGGGCCCACCCCCAGCGCCTCCGCCGCCACCGTGCCGCTCGGCTTCACCGCGTAGGGGTGAGATTCGGAGCCGATGTAGAGGGCGCCGATCTTCCGCGGATCGATGCCCGCCCGTTCGATCGCCGCCCGGCCCGCCGCCACCGAGATCGTGATCGTATCCTCGTCGAACCCGGGGACCGACTTCTCCTGCAGCAACAATCCCCTCTGGATCGTCGCCGGGTCCTTGCCCCACTGGCGAGCGATCTCTTCGGTCTTGATGCGCTTGCGTGGGATGTACGCGCCGTAACCGACTATACCTGCCATTTTCACCTCCTGATGGGCAGGGTGTGACAAAACGGGACATGCGGTCGCTCGTGGATGCAAACTACCACTCCCGCACACGGCATCGCTACGATCCGCGCGTCCTTGCTGAACAGGGACGCGCCCCGGTGGCAGCGCGCCAGGCGCTGGATGCAGTAGTTCCTCACGCAAAGGTGCAAGAAACAGGCCCACCCCGGTAGCCTGCTGCTCCTCTTCCACTTACTATCTTTCGCCGAATCAGTCCAGAGACACAGTCGATGCCAGGCGTCAGGACGTCTGGGGATGAGCCGGAGGATCTTCACAGTGCGAGCCGGTTTGGCTGGGAAGCTGACGGAAGCTCTGAGTTCGCCGCTGGCGAAACGCCTCTACTTCGCTCTGCTTGTGGCCCTGGTCGTGGTTCTGTGGTGGAACATGGTGCGGCGGGCGTTGCAGGGGCACGGTTCCCAGTTCGACGACTGGATCGAGTTCAGCCGCGATCTCGTCTATCGGCGTGTCGACATCTACAGGGAATACGCGTGGGAGCGCACTTCGATCGGCAAGTACCCGCCCTTCTTCAGCCTGCTTTTCGTTCCGCTAGTGCCGCTGCCCACGAGGCTTGCCGCGTCGCTCTGGTTCTTGATCAATCTCGGGCTGGCGGTCGGCGCCACTTATCTGGCCCTTCGTACGGTTGACGAAACGGGTGGAACGGGAGCGCGGCGGTCTTCGATGTTCTGGATCCCCTTCGTCCTCGCCGCCGGGATCATCGGCAGCAACCTGGAGACGGCTCAGGTCAACATCGTCATCCTGTTCTTTCTGTGTCTCGCGCTCTATGCGTTCAAGCGAGGCGCCGACGTGCGGTCCGGTCTGGCGCTCGGCTTGATCACCGCGCTCAAACTGACACCCGGTCTCTTCATCGTGTACTTCGCGTACAAGCGGGCATACCGTGTCGTACTGGGCGCGCTGGCAGGTCTGGTCCTCTGTTGGCTGATCATTCCGCTTCTCGTGTTCGGGATCGATCACTTCAGCGCGGTGATGACCGGTTGGCTGGGTAGAGTGAATCCGTTCCTGGTGGAAGGCACGCTGGCCGAGGGAGTGAGCGGTTTCAGGCACACGAACCAGTCACTGAGCGCGGTATTCCATCGCTTGTTCACCGCGACACCGGCGGGCGGCGGCCGATCGGACTTCTACATCAACTTGCTGGCGCTGGACTACGTGACTGCGCGTCGCGTCATGAAGCTATTGTCGCTGGCGGTCATCGCCGCGCTCGCCTGGCTGTGCCGGAGCCCGCTGGGCGATCGTAACCGGGTCGTCCTCTCGTTCGAGTATTCGCTCGTGATGAGCGCGGCGCTTTTCATCTCGCCGATCTCGTGGATCAATCACTACGTCGTTTTGCTGTTTCCGTACACGGCCGCCGTGTACTATGTGAGCACGCGGCCGGCGTCCCTGCCGGAGCGGAAGTTGATGCTGTACGCGCTTATCGCTTCGTTTATTCTCGTCTCGTCTTCGGCGTCGCGGCTGATGCAGGCTTTCTCGTTCCCCTTTCTGGGCGCCCTGATCCTGGCGGTCGCGATGGCACGAGTCGTGTGGCGTGAAGGGCGCGGTGCAGGAGCGGTTCATCCGGCTGGGTCCCTCCCCGCGAGGCCCGGCCAAGCCTGAGGATGATCTGATGCGTATTTCGGGGTTCACGTTCGCCAAGAACGCCGTCAAGCTCTACTACCCGATCAAGGAGGCGATCCTCTCGATCCTGCCGATCGTCGACGAATTCGTGGTCGCTCTCGCGGAAGGAGACGCCGACGATTCGACCCGCGCGGTTGTGGAGGCGATCGATGATCCGCGGATCCGTATCGTGGACGCCGTTTGGGACGATGCCGCCGGCCCACTCGCCTACAGCCAGATGACGAACGTGGCCCTCGACCACTGTAGCGGTGATTGGTGTTTCTACATCCAAGCGGACGAGGTCGTGCACGAGGATGACCTGCCCATCGTCCTGGCGCGCTGTGAGCAACTGCACCAAGATCGGCGGGTCGAGGGACTGCTGTTCGACTACGTCCACTTCTTCGGCGACTACGACCACTACCAGACGAGTCACGGGTGGTACCAGAAGGAGATTCGCATCATCAGGAATGGGCTGGGAATCCGCTCGGTACGCGACGCCCAGTCGTTCCGTTACCCCGATCAAAGCCGTCTAACCGTTGCCCGCGCCGGCGCTCGCGTCTTCCACTACGGGTGGGTGCGGCCGCCGCGGCTGATGCAGAACAAGCACGTGGCATTCTGGTCGCATCGCAAGGGTAAGGAGACCGTGGAGGCGGAATACGCCGGCGTCAGCGCGATGGACTACGGGCCGCTGGGTCGGCTGCCCGTGTATGAGGGGGTTCACCCGGCCGTCATGCGAGAGCGCATCGCCGCGATGGACTGGAGCGACGAGTTGAGGCTGGTCGACGCTCCGGGCTCGAGGCGGACGGAGCTGCACACGGACGAGCGCCCGAAATACCGTTTACTCTCGGCGATCGAGCGCTGGACCGGCTTGGACCTCAACCACAAGAACTACGGAAAGGTGCTGCGGGTGTAGCGTCAGGCCGGGCTTCGCTTCCGGGCCACGAGCATCCCGTGCGTGCTGAAGATGACCCGTGTGTCCCAGTCCTCATGTCGGTGCAGGTAGGGTTTGATGCGACGTCCCTTCACCGACGGCGGGATCGTGTCGTCGACGACCACGATGCTCCCGGGGACGAAGAGGTCCTCGATCGCGCGAAACTCGTCGAAGATCAGGTCCGGATCATCGCCCGAATCGAAGAACGCCAGGTGCACGACGCCAAGCGTGCCGTCGTCGTGCAGCTTGCGCAGCTTGGCCCGCGAATCTCCCTCCCAGTAGCGAATCCGCTGATTGACGTCCCGGCACACCGACTTGCAGACGGCGATGTGGTCGGGCTCGAGCTCGAAGGTATGAAGGACTCCGCCGGTCTCGCCCAGCGCCGTCGCGATAGCCAACGTGCTCTCCGTCCCCTCGCTGGCCCAGCGGATGCAGCCCGTCTCCACACAGGTCAGCGTTCCGAAGGCGGCGCGCAGCTGCTCCACGGCTCCGGTCAATAGCCGTCTGTGAGGCTGCACCTTCTCGCGTCCCAGGGCCCAGCCGATGCGCTGGCCGAGCTTGCGCGTGCGGTAGGAGGCCCAATCGAGGAACCCGCCGCGGGTCGGTGCGCCGGGGAAGCGGCCGGTCAGCGCTACGAGTTCGGAATTCGGTGTCGCCATCGGAAGGCGGAGCGCATGACCTCAACCACAGCAGCTGCGGAAGGGCATTCGGCCGGGGTTGCCCGCGGGCGGTTGCGGCCAGAGCCCCGGTACCGCGTAGCCGCAGCCCGGACAAGCGCCGCCGCTGGGGCTCAGCTCGTCTTTGCGGACGTGGAACCCGACACGTTCAACGAGCAGGCGGTCGCAACCGGGACAATACGTGTTCTCCAGCCCACCGACCATCCCCGGTAAGTTCCCGGAATAAACGAAGTTGAGCCCGGCCGCGCGCCCGATTTCGGCGGCCCGCGCTAGCTGGGCAGGCGTCGTGCCCGTCGTGTCGGTCATCTTGTAGTTCGGGTGGAACGCCGTAACGTGCCAGGGGATGTCCGGCGAGACCGAGGCAATGAATGACGCAGCTTCGCGCAGCTCATCATCCGAGTCGTTGAAGCCGGGCACGACAAGGGTAACGATCTCGACCCAGAAGCCCGTGGCGTGCGCGAGGCGCACCGTCGCCAGGACATGCTCCAGGACACCGCCCAGCTTACGGTACTGACGGTCGCTCATCGTCTTGAGGTCGATTTTGTAGACGTCGAGCCATGGCCGGAGGTAATCGAGGACCTCCGGTGTGCCGTTGCCGTTCGACACGTAGGCCGTGCAAAAGCCCTTCGCCTTCGCCTGCTTGAAGATCTCGACCGCCCACTCCGATGTGATCAATGGCTCGTTATAGGACGAGACCACCAGCTTGGCACGACGCCGCACCGCAAGCTCGACGATTTCGTCGGCCGTGATGTCGCGAGGCCCAACCCCGGCAGCATCATCCCGCAGCGCCTGCGAGGAGAGCCAGTTCTGGCAGAAGTCACAGTGCAGATCGCAGCCCAACATCCCGAAGGTCACCGCATCGGAGCCGGGGAAGACGTGGAAGAGCGGCTTCTTCTCCGTCGGGTCGCACTGCAGGCCGACCACGTAGTCATGCGGCACCATCAACGTGCCGGCGTCGTTGAAGCGGACCCTGCATATACCACGGCGCCCGGGCCGAATAAGGCAACGCAAGCCACAGGCGACACAGCGCACCGAGCCGTCGCTCCGACGCTCGAATAGCTCGCCCGGTCGCGTACGCGAGTCCAGCCTCTCCGCAAGGGTTGCCACGCTCTTACCTCCAACTCCTACAGTACAGTCTCGAGCGGAGCGCGGGAAGTGCAGGGGAACCCGGTGACTACCCGGTGCGGGGGCGGGCGATCGCCGGGGCGAGCAGCGTCACGCTCGCCACGGCGAGAACGGCGACCACGTATTCGGGTTGGCGATAGAGGGGATCGCTCACGCTGAAGAAGGGATCGTGGGGCAGCCAGCCGAGCGCCTCGGCGACCACGATCGTCATACCAGCGAGGACGGCCAGCAGGGAGGCGACAATCCCCGGCCAGCCCGGATAGCCCGCGTTCACCTCCACCACCGGATAGAGCAACAGCAGGACAGCCAGCCAACCACTGCCACCCAGGTGATGGGCCACGACGACCACCGCCAGAACTTCGTACATGTGAAACGCGAGGCGCACGGCCAGCGGCAACCAGCCCGAAACGCCGCGCGGACGCAAGGTATAGTACAGGCCGGCGGTCACATACCAGGTGAGGATCACCAGGATGAGCGGCCGGAAGGCCGGCGGGTTGAGCCACAAACGGATCAGAGCGAGCACAACGATCGTCCCGAAGAAGGCGATTCTCAGCACGGTCCGCCCCTGTAGAGCGACCGGGTCCTGTCGAGAACGCCCTGGCTCGGCCATCGTAGGTTCCCCCACCGGGTTCACGCCTTCAGCTCGCCGGAGACGTTAGACCCGCCTTGGCCGCCGCAGCAAGGGGTTGCCAAAGGGCCTTTCTCATATTAACATGCGAAAACCTTTAATGGCGGGCTCTTTGATCTCCAAGACCGACCAATACGCTCTTCGGGCACTTCTTTGCCTCGCGCAACAGCCGCAAGGCGTGTCCGTGGGCGCTGCCCAGCTTGCCGAGAAGCTGCGGCTGCCGGCCAACTACCTCTCGAAGATCCTGCACACGCTGTCACGGGCCGGGCTGTTGGAGTCGGAACGGGGCCCACGCGGGGGATTTCGGTTGGCGAGGGCGGCGAGCGAGATCTCGCTGGCCGACGTTCTGGAGCCGTTCAACGCGTTCGTCCACGAGCGAGCCTGTCTTCTCGGGCGCGCCGAGTGTTCCGACGATCGGCCGTGTCGTGTCCACGACGTGTGGAAGCTGGCTTCAGATCCCGTGCTCGCGTTTTTCAGAGACACAGCGATAGCAGACCTGACTGGAGAGATCGACCTATGCGAATGAGCCGAGTGCAAACAACGGTGCTCCTGAGCTTTCTGGCGCTGGCGGGCTGCGGCGACGGCGGTGCGGCTGGGCGCGAGGGTCAGGCGGCGTCGGAGTCGACCGTTGAGACCCAGACGAGCGAGCCGGCGGCCGCGGCGAGCGGGGCGGAGATTGACGCGGCGCTCGCGGCGCAGGGTGCGGCACTGTTGGCGTCGAAGAACTGCGGCGCCTGCCACACGATGGGCGGTGGCCGTCTGGCGGGGCCGGATCTCTCGGGCGTGACCGAGCGGCGCAGTGAGGAGTTCATCCTGGGCATGATCGTGAATCCCGACTCGATGCTGGCCAACGATGCGACGGCGAGGGAGCTGCTCGCTGAATACTTCACGCCGATGTCGAACCAGGGGGTGACGATCGAGGACGCGCGTGCTTTGCTCGAGTTCTTCAGGCAACAGGACGCGGCCGGCGAGTAGTGACCAGTGGTGCGGCTATACCTGGCGACCACCGATCGCTGATTACTGATCCTCAAACTCAAATAGGGAGAACAGGAGAGCGATGATTACGAAAGGGAGAATCTGGGGGCTGATCGCCGTCGCGGCTGTCGCCCTCGTGCTTGCAGGGCCGCAATCCTGCACTCGCGGGCCGGCGAGCTCGTCGGTCGGCGATCTGGCGCGGGAGCGGGGTCTGAGCGAGGCGGATATCGTCGCGGCTCTGAAGACCTACCAGCCGACGGGCCAGATGGACGAGTACGTGATGTTCTCGTCGGGCGGTCATTCGGGGCAGGTGCTGGTCATCGGCGTCCCATCGATGCGGCTCTTGAAGGTGATCGCCGTGTTCACGCCCGAGCCCTGGCAGGGCTTCGGTTACGGTGCCGGTGGGACCATGGAGGCGCTGGAGGGCGGCCTGGTGAATGGCAAAGAGGTGCTATGGGGTGACACGCACCACCCGGCCATCTCGGAGACATCCGCCGAGTACGATGGCGAGTTCCTGTTCATCGACGACAAGGCAAACGCGCGAGTCGCGGTCATCTCGCTCAAGGACTTCGAGACGAAGCAGATCCTGCACAACCCGCTGATGGGCTCGGACCACGGCGCCACGTTCGTCACGCCGAACACCGAGTACGTGATCCAGTCCAGCCAGTACTCGATACCGCTGGACGGCAGCTATGCCGACCTCAGCGAGTATCAGGAACGCTACCGCGGTGCCGTGACTTTCTGGAAGTTCGACCGTGCTGCGGGCCGTATCGACCCGGCGGCCTCGTTCACGCTCGAGCTGCCGCCCTATTGGCAGGACCTTGCCGATGCGGGGAAGGGCCCCTCGATGGGCTGGGCGTTTCTCGGTTCCTTCAATTCGGAGATGGCGACGGGCGGCATCGAGAGCGGGAACGTGCCGTTCGAGGCCGGCGCCTCGGCCAACGACATGGACTACCTGCACGCGATCAATTGGCAGGCGGCGGAGCGGGTTTTCCAGTCGGGGGACGGCGTGCGAACCATCCAGGGGATGAACGTGATACCGCTGGACGTCTCGATCCGCGAGGGGCTGCTCTACCTGATCCCCGAGCCGAAGAGCCCGCACGGCGCCGATGTGACGCCAGACGGTCGCTTCATCGTCACCGCCGGCAAGCTCGATCAGCACGCCTCGGTCTTCTCGTTCGAGAAGATCCAGGGCGCCATCGCCGACCAGACCTTCTCCGGCAGGGACGCCTTCGGTATACCGATCCTGGACTTCGACGCGGTTCTGGAGACCCAGGTGCTGCTGGGCCTCGGGCCACTGCACACCCAGTTCGACGGCAAAGGCCACGCCTATACGTCGCTGTTCATCGAATCGGCCGTCGTCAGGTGGAGCATCGAAGATTGGACGGTGAAGGAAAAGATCGGCGTCCACTACAACATCGGCCACCTCGCCGCCGCGGAGGGCGACACCCGCTCGCCGGACGGCAACTACCTGGTGGCGCTCAACAAGTGGTCGATCGACCGCTTCCAGCCGGTGGGCCCGCTGCACCCACAGAACTTCCAGCTCATCGACGTCACCGGCGAACCGATGCAGCTCTTGTACGACATGCCGATCGGGATCGGCGAGCCGCACTACGCGCAGATCATCAAGGCGGACAAGCTCGATCCGTGGCTCGTCTATCCGGAAGTCGGCTTCAGCCCGCACGACATGGCGTCTGACCCGGATGCGGTGTCCTCCGGCGCGGAGCGGGTCGAGCGAGACGGGAACACGGTGAACGTCTACATGACGGCTATCCGCAGCCACTTCGTACCCGAGCATATTCGGGTCCGACGAGGCGACCGCGTGAGGATTTACCTGACCAGTCTGGAGAATGCGCGCGATGCGACGCACGGGCTCGCCATCGACAAGTACAACGTGAACGTGAGCCTTGAACCGGGTGAGTCGGAGGTGATCGAGTTCGTGGCCGACCGGGCCGGTGTCTACCCGTTCTATTGCAGCGAGTTCTGCTCGGCGCTGCATCTCGAGATGGTCGGCTACCTGCTCGTAGAGCCATGATCGATGAAAGGAGACAGGCGATGAGGAAAAGACAGCTCGTCTTTGCCCTCGCTGCTCTCACCCTGTCGAGCGCGGGCGCCCCGCCGGGCGCCCGCGCCCAGCAGGTGGATGCGAAGGCAAGCGCTGAGAACTGGATCGCCCAGGCCGATAGCACCAAAGCGCTGGTCGAAGGTGTGCTGGCCAGCGCGGTGGAGGCCGGCGCCGAGGACCACGCGGTCGCCAAGGACCAGGTGAACGACGCGCGCCGCTGGCTGGGCGAGGCCGAGAGGGCGCTCGACGCGGCGAAGCAGGCCATGGGAGCCGAGGATTACCAGCGGGCGGCCAACATGGGCAACATGGCCTGGCAGTACTACGTGAAGGCGGGGACCGCCGCCGTGCTGGCCAGCAAGCTGGTCAGCGGGGGAGCCCAGCGATGAGTCCGAATCGACTCTTCCAGGGGGAGTTGTCGCGCGCCTCCCGCATCATGGTGGTGGCCGCGGCGCTCCTTCTGATCCCATCGGCCTTTCTGCCCGTCTGGAAGATCACGCTGGTGGCCCCGCAGTACCCGCAGGGGCTGTCGCTGGTGATCTACCCGGGCAAGGTCGCGGGCGAGGTGCAGGAAGTGAACATCCTGAATCACTACATCGGGATGAAGGAAATCGAACCGGACGAGTTCCCCGAGTTCCGGTTCATCCCGTTCCTGATATTGCGTTTTCTGGCGCTGGCCGTGCTGGCGGCGTTGGTCGCCCGCCTGGAGATCGGTGCACTGGGTTGGATCGATTTCTCGGTCTTCGGCCTCGTCATGCTGATCGACTTCCAGCACTGGCTGCACGAATACGGCCACAACCTGTCACCGGCCGCGCCGATAAAGATCGATCCCTTCTCCCCGAGCTTCATCGGCACCACCCAGGTGGCCAACTTCACGGTGAAGAGCTGGCCCGCCGCCGGCGCCATCCTGATGGCGATCGCCGGAATACTGGGCCCGGTGGCCCTGTTTCTGGAATGGCGGCGCCGCCGCACCGTTGACGCTCATGCGAGCGCACCGGCCTGAGGCCCTATGTTCTGGACCGTCGTCCTCACGATCGCCCAAACGCTGAGCGTAGGTCCGGCGGCGCCGTACTCGTCCATCGCCGCCGCCCTCGCCGCGGCCCAGGCCGGCGACACGGTCCGGGTGTCGCCGGGAGTCTACCGCGAGCGGGTCGTCATCGAGGTGCCGATCGTTCTCCTCGGCGTGGGTCGCCCCGTCATCGACGGGGGAGGGGTGGGCACTGTGCTGGAGGTCCGTGCCCCCGCAGTCGTTCAGGGTTTCGAGGTGCGCGGCTCGGGTCGCCTGCTCGACCAGGAGGATGCTGGCATCCTCGTCCTCGCCGACTCGTGTTCGATCACCGACAACACGCTCGTGGACGTCCTGTTTGGAATTTACCTCAAGGACACCCACGGGAGTCGGGTGATCGCCAATCGGGTGGTCGGAAAGGATCGGCCACTCGGCAGGCGCGGCGATGGGATCCGCTTGTGGCAGAGCAACGACGCGCTGGTGGAAGGGAACGTGGTGAGTCGCACCCGCGACGTGGTGGTCTACTTCAGCAACGGGCTCGAGTTCCGCAACAACACAGTTACGGACGGACGCTACGGCCTCCACTACATGTACAGCAGCAACAATCTGTTCGAACGCAACGAGTTCGCGCGCAACGACGTTGCCGCCTTCATCATGTACTCGTCCGACATCGAATTGCGCGGCAACGTGTTCGCTCTGGCCAGCGGGCACAGCGGCTTCGGCATCGGACTGAAAGATGCCGATCGGATCCGGGTCATCGAGAATCTCATCGTACAGAACCAGATCGGCCTCTACCTGGACAACTCGCCGAGCGGCATGGAGACGGAGAACGAGATCCGCGGCAACGTGTTCGCTTTCAACGACGTGGCGGTCGGTACCCTGCCGTCAGTGCGGCAGAACAACCTGATCGGGAACACATTCTTCGGGAACCTGCGCGAGGTCACGGTCTCCGGTGGTGGGACGGCGCTGGCGAACCGCTGGACCGGCAACCACTGGGACAATGCCGTCGCCTGGGACAGTGACGGCGACGGCGTACTCGACTACCCGTTCAAGCTCGATCGCCTTTCCGACGACCTGTTCACGCGTTACGCCGATCTGCGGCTCTTTGAGCTCAGCCCGGCGCTGCTGGTGCTGGACGCGCTGGGCCGCTTCTTTCCGCTCCTCGAGCCGCAACCCGTCGTCGTCGACTCGTCCCCCTATCCGGCGCCACACCTGCTGGAGCCGGCGGGCCTGGGGCCGGTCGAGCGGGCGCCTGCGGAGCCCCGGCGGCGGGGCGCGCCCCTGGCGGCCGCCCTGTGGCTCGGTCTGGCGGGTCTCTCCGCGTGGGGCGCCAGGAGGTGGCCATTGTGATCCGAGCGCGTCAGCTCTGCAAGAGCTTTGGCGATCGCGTTGTATTGGCTGGGCTCGACTTCGATGTGAACGAAGGCGAGCGTCTGGCGATCCTCGGGCTCAACGGGGCGGGGAAGACGACGCTGCTACGTTGCTTGATGGGCGTGCTTTCGTACGACGGCGCCATTCGAATCGACGGCATCGATGTAAGAGCGGCGGGCAAGCAAGTTCGCTCCCACATCGGCTACGTTCCCCAGCGGCCTCCTGTCTTCAGCATGAGTCTGGAGACGATGGTCGAGTTCTTCGCCGCACTGCGCGGCGTGTCGGCGCGGGCGATCTGGCTGCGTCTCGAAACGCTGGGGCTGAGTATGGCCGAGGCGGGGGCTCGACAACTGCGTGAGCTGTCCGGTGGCATGTTGCAGAAGGCATTGCTCGGGGTCGCGCTGGCCTCCGACCCGCCGGTGCTGCTGCTGGATGAACCGACGGCGAACCTGGATCCGCGGGCGCGGGGCGAGTTCTTGCGTGCGCTCAGGGAGGTCGGTCGAGAGACGACCGTGCTGCTGGCCTCGCACCGGCTCGACGAGGTCGAGATGGTGGCCGACCGGATCTGGATTCTCCACGCAGGCGGCCTCGTCTTTGATGGGACGCTCGACGACTTGCGGGGACAGTCCGGCGCGGAGAGCTGGCTATGGGTGCGGACACGGCGCGAGCGGCGTGACGATGTACGGCAGCGACTGATCGAGCAGGCGGGCCCCTCCGCTGTGATCGCCAACGGCACCCACATCGCCGTTCGGCTTCCCGCGGCGGGTCGGGCCGCGGCGCTCTCCGACCTCCAAGGGGCCAATGTGCCGATCGACGACTTCTGGGTGGTCGGACCTTCGCTCGAAGAGATCGTGCAGGGCTTCTTCGCCGGCGGTGACGCGTGAGCCGCTACGACGTGCTGCGTGCCCTGGTTCGCCGCGAGCTCGGCGAGTCCCTGAGATCCCGCTGGTTCGTGGTCTACTCTGCGGTCTTCCTCCTGGGCGCCCTGACGCTCACACTGTTCGGCCTCAGCGGATCGGAGATCTACGGCTACCGCGGACTTGCCAAGGTCATGGCCGCCCTCGTTCACCTGGCTCTGCTCTTCGTCCCGCTCATGGCGCTGTTCCCCGCGACTGCCGCGATCGCCGGCGAGCGGGAGATGGGCTCCCTCGAGTACTTGGTGAGCCAGCCCATCTCTTTCGGCGAGCTCTTCTGGGGTAAGTGGCTCGGCGTCAGCCTCGCCGTCTGGCTGTCCCTTTCGCTCGGCTTCGGGCTCGCTGGTGCGGTCGCCGTTTACGCCGGCACTCCCTGGCAGCTCATCGCCACCCTCCTCGCTTTGACTCTGCTCCTGGCCGAGACCTTCGTCGCCCTCGGGCTCCTCTGCTCAACGCTCGCCCGCAGCCGCACACGGGCCACGAGCGCCGGCCTGGTCATATGGGTCGTCGCCGTAGGTCTGGGAACCCTCGGGATCATGGGGCTGGTGATCCGCTGGGGGCTCCCTCGCCTCGTCCTCACGGTCTGGGCCTTTGCCAACCCGGTCGAGGCTTTCCGGCTCGGCATACTCGCGAGCCTCGATGGCGACGGAAGCCTGCTCGGTCCCCTGGGCTCTGCCCTGATGGACTCCCTCGGCGCCGCGACGGTGATCGCCCTCTGCTTCGGAGCCCTCCTCGTCTGGACCATCCTGCCCGCCGCGGCCGCCTGGTGGCGGTTCCGGCGGCCCCAGGCCTGGTCGACCCTCTGATCGCTTAACTGTATTGAATTTCAGGATTTCCAGCGGGGTACAGCCTGGCCCCACGTCCGCTGTTGGGACAAAATGCCCCTGTCCGGTGTAGGAGGTCGGGTCTCTGGGATGGGCTGGTGGTCCGAACTGGTTGTAGCCTTGGCATTTACGGCCTGTGTATATTAGGCGGATTTGTGGCACGGAATACGCCAGCGGTAGGCGGTGGAGACGTGTGTCCGGGAAGGTGCAATCGTGAGAGGATGGGGTGACCGTGGCGACCAAAGCGCGCGCGAAGAGCCAGAAGAAGAAAGGACCCGCTGAGGGCGGGAAGCAGGGGCCGAGGATCATCCGGGTTCCGGAGACGACGGTGGAGATCGTCTCCGACTCGGGGGAGGGCGCTCAGAAATGCGGCCAGATCTTCGGATCCGTTTGCGCGAAGATGGGTAACGGCGCCTGGACGGTGGAGATCATCCCGGCTGAGATCCAGCCGCCGCCGCGGACGGCGACGGGCGCGAGCGGCAACCGGGTCCGCTTCGGTACGGAAGAGATCACTAACTGGGGCGATGCGACGAACCTGATGGTGGCGTTCAACGAGCAGGTGCTGCTGGGTAGGATAGAACTGGGCGCCTTGGCCGAGGACGCCATCGTGTTGTTGGAGAACCAGTGGGCGACGCATCCGGACGAGGACATCCGGAAGCAGTGGGAGGAGGGTTTAAAGGAACTCTCCAAGCACGGCTACCGGATCATCGAGGTCCCGATGGAGGAGGAGTGCCTCAAGATCGTCGAGGACCCACGCCGGGGTAAGAACATGTTTGCCCTGGGCTTGCTCGCCTGGATTTGCGATCGCGACCGCGAGCTGATCCGCGCGCAGATCGCCCACCAGTTCCGCAAGAAGGGCGAGGAGATCTACCAGCGGAACGTCGATCTGATGGAGGCCGGCTACGGCTGGGCGGAGAAGAACCTCGATTTCCGGATCGAGGTGCCCACGATGCCATCGGACGTGCCGAAGGTGGTGATGAACGGCAACGAGGCTATCGGGATGGGAGCGATCGCAGCGGGGATGGAGCTTTGCTCCATGTACCCGATCACGCCCGCCACATCCGCCTCTCATTACCTCGGCGAGGTCTACGACAAGTTCGGCGGCGTCGTTCACCAGGCGGAGGACGAGATCGCAGCCGTCGGCGTGGCGATCGGGGCTTCTTACGCGGGCAAAGTCGCGTACACGATCACCTCGGGGCCGGGACTATCACTCAAGCAGGAGTTCCTGGGACTCGCCGTGATGCTCGAGATACCGCTGGTCGTCGTCGACGTGCAGCGTGGCGGGCCCAGCACCGGACTCCCGACGAAGGTGGAGCAGTCGGATCTGTTGACGGCCTGCTTCGGCCAGCACGGTGACGCGCCACATGTGGTCGTGGCGCCGGCCACCATCGCCGAGTGCTTCCACGTGATGGTCACGGCGCGCCGTATCGCCGAGGCCTTCCGCACCGTGGTCATGGTGCTCACCGACGCGAACCTGGCGACGGGGGTACAGCCCTTCCCGCGGCCCGAGCTCGATGCGCGTTGGCAGCAGGCGCCGATCAGTCTGAGGCCGGTGCCGGAAGGCCAGCGGCCGTACGAATGGGACTCGCAGACCGGCCTGGCGCCGCGACACATCCCGGGCCAGCCCGGTGGTCTGCACACGGCGACGGGCCTCGCCCACAACGAGTGGAGCAAGGTGGCCTACGACCCGGAGAGCCACCAGCGCGGCTGCCAGATGCGGAGCCGCAAGATGGCGGTGCTGGAGCAGACGCTGAAGCCGCCCGAGGTCTACGGCGACAAGTCGGGCGAACTGCTGGTGGTCGGTTGGGGTAGCACCAAAGGCGCAATCGAAGAAGCGGTCGATCGGGCGCGAGCCGAGGGTCTCTCGGTCTCGTCCTGTCATCTGTTTTTCCTGCAGCCTTTGCAGCCGGGGCTGAAGGAGATCTTCAGGCGCTTCGATCGCGTGATGACGGTGGAGATCAACTACAGCGACGAGCCGGACGATCCCTACATCACTGAGGAGAACCGGCGCCGGGCCCAACTGGCCAGGTTGCTGCGCGAGGCCACACTGGTGGACGTGGACTGCTGGTCGCGCGTGCCGGGACAACCACTACGACCCGGCAACATACTTTTGGCGATCAAGCAGAGACTGGAGACGGGAGTCAAGGTATGACGCACTATGGATGCTCGCTGCTCGGCTGCGGCATCGTCGACGAGCGGCATTTCGAGATGGAGGACTACCAGGGCGCGATCGCGCGCTGGTGCCCAGGGTGCGGCGACCACAGCATTCTCACGGCGATGCAGCGGCTGCTCGAGGAGGAGCAGCTGAAGCCGGAGGAGACGGTCTTCGTTTCGGGTATCGGCTGCTCGAGCCGCTTCCCGCACTACATGAAGACATACGGCTTCCACGGCCTGCACGGCCGGGCGCTTCCGGTGGCCACGGGGATCAAGCTGGAACGTCCCGAGCTGCATGTCTTCGTGACGATGGGTGACGGGGACTGCTGCTCGATCGGCGCCGGGCACTGGATCCATGCGACTCGCTACAACGTCGACATGGTGGCCCTGCTCCTGGACAACAATATGTACGGGCTCACCAAGGGGCAGACGTCGCCGACGACGCCGGTCCGGTTCCCGAGCAACACGCAGCCGCACGGCAGCTACTTGCAGCCGCTCAACCCACTGACGGCGACGTTGGGTGTGACGAACGCGTCGTTCGTCGCGCAGACGGCGGAGTGGATACCGCAGCACCTCTTCGCGACGCTGAAGGCGGCGTATCACCACAAGGGCTTTGCCTTCGTGCGTATCCTGCAGCGTTGTCCTGTCTATACCGGCAAGATCTACGAGGACGCAGTGCGCTCGCCCGATGTGATTGAAATGCTGATCCACGACGACGGGATCCACATCCCGGATCTGGACCAGATATACAAGAACCAGATCGTACACGACCCGAGAAATCTTCACGAAGCGCGGCGGCTGGCGGAGTCGAGTGCGAAGTTCCGACTCGGCATCCTCTACAAAAACGAGGATCTGCCCCGCTACGAGGATCTACGCCGCTTGCCGGTGCACACGGCGGAAGACAGGGTCGTGCTCCTGAACGAGGAGTTGGATCGCTATGCCGTCTGACCCACGGATCGAAAAGGCCCTGCGTGCTCTGGCCGGACCCATCGAGCGGTACCGCTCGGCGGTGATCACCACCGTCGAGGAAGTGCGTGGGTATCTGGCGAGCCATCAGCCGAAGCAAGAGAGTGTTAATGGTGTGGCGGCGCGGCTCGGTGCGTTCGCGGCCGGCCGCATCGACTTCGAGCGCTTCTCCTCCATCACCGACACGGCGGTCGAGGACGACCCGGATACGCTGCGTAAGGTCGAGAAGGCGTTCGAGATCCTCCGCGACATCGCCTCCGGTGGCGAGGACATCTTCGTCGTGAAGGTCAAGTCGGGCGGTCGCCTGCGTGATGCGGTCGGCGGTCGCTGGGCGGAGATCGGCCGCGCCTTCGCCGCCGCACGCGTCGCCGGCATGGCCCAGGCCGGAAGCCTCAACTCGAAGAACGAGGACAAGCTCCTCGAGCCGCTCGCCTTCGAGCGCTGGAACCCGGCCGAGCGCCAGCTCGCGCCACCGCTGGTCGTCGAGATCGATGGCGCCGACCTGCACTCGGGCGACCTGGTCGAGTTCCTCGACGGCAACGTCAAGATCGTCCTCGTCGTCAAGGGCGAGATGGCGCCGGCGCCGCTGGTCCGCCTGATCACGCCGTCGATCTTCGTCTTGCAGACCGCCAGCGACGCCGGCCTCGATCGCTTCGCCGCGACGGAAGGGCCGGCCGTCGCCGCGCTGGTCCCAGTCTCTGCCGCCCAGTTCGCCCACGACCCGGCGCGCGGCAAGACGCCGGGCCAACGGCTGGAGTTGGCCGGCCTGCCGGAAAAAGCGCCGCAGGCGGCGATTGGCGGGACGAGCGTTCGGCAGCAGCTGGATGAGCTGGAGCAGCTCAAGAACCTGGCGGGTGCGTCCGGCCCGGAAGCGGCCGAGGCGGAGACCGGCGCCGCTCCGGCCGGGCCGGTGGCCACCAAAGTGGACAAGCTGGCGGCGTGGCTCCTGAGCCAGGCCGACCTCAGCGACGTGTAGCACGCGCATGAGCCTCACCGCCATCGGAACCTCGATCCTGATCCTTGGAGGCGTGGCCCTGACCTTCGCCGTGCTCATCGCGCTGGCGAACAAGAAGCTCAAGGTCTACGAGGACCCGCGGATCGACGCCGTGAACGACCTGTTGCCGGGCTCGAACTGTGGTGCTTGCGGCGCCGCCGGCTGCCGGGCGTTCGCCGAAGAGCTGGTCGGCGGCAAACGGCAGCCCGCCCAGTGCACCCAGCTCGGCGCTGAGGATATCGTCGACATCGCCGACTATCTGGGCGTCGATGCCGGCGAGGCGGTCAAGCGTGTCGCGCGCCTGCTCTGCGCGGGCGGCACACACGTCTCACTGCGACGCGCCGAGTACATCGGCTTGCAGACCTGCGGCGCCGCAGCGGCCGTGGCGGCCGGCGGCAAGGGTTGCGCCTGGTCGTGCCTCGGCCTGGACGACTGCGAGCGGGCTTGCGACTACGACGCGATCTACATGAACCACTACGGTCTGCCTGTCGTCATTCCCGACAAGTGCACCGCGTGTGGTGACTGTGTGGAAGCCTGCCCGCGCGATCTCTTCGAGATCATGCCGGTCACGCAGAAGCTTATCGTCCAGTGCAAGAGCTTGCTCGAGGGCGACGAGGCCGAGGAGATTTGCAAAGTCGCGTGCACGGGCTGCGGCCTCTGCGTGACCGACGCCGCCCCCGGCCTGATTGAGATCAGGAACGGCCTCGCGATTATCGACTACGAGAAGAACGACCTCGCTGAGCCCAAGGCCATCGAGCGCTGCCCGACGGGCGCGATCGTATGGGTCGAAGGCCAGCAGTTCGCTGACATGCCCCAACCGATACGGAGTGAAGTCGCATGATTCGGAAGAGAGAAAACGCTGAGCCGGCCGCAGTGAAATACCCGGGCACTCGCGTCGCCATGGATGGCAGCGAAGCCGCCGTGGCGATGGAGACGGCGGCGAGTGAGGGTGCCGGCGCCTACCCGATCACACCGTCCACGCAGATGGGCGAGGGTTGGGCGGCGGCCGTCGCAGCCGGCAAGCTGAACGTAAACGGTCGCAAGCTGATCTTCTTCGAGCCGGAGGGCGAGCACGCCGCCGCGGCGGTGACCGCGGGCATGAGCATGACCGGCCTGCGTGCCACCAACTTCTCGAGCGGTCAGGGCATCGCCTACATGCACGAGTCGCTCTATGCGGCGGTGGGGAAGCGGTTGACCTACGTGCTCAACATCGCCTGCCGCGCGATGACCAAGCATGCTCTCAACGTGCACGCCGGCCACGACGACTACCATGCCATCGATGACACGGGCTTCTTCCTCGTATTCGGGAAGAACGTTCAGGAGGTGGCGGATCTCACCCTGATCGCGCACCGCATCGCCGAGCTCTCGCTCAACCCGGGCGCCTGCGCCCAGGACGGGTTCCTCACCAGCCACGTGATCGAGTCGGTGATGCTACCGGAGCCGGAGGTGATCAAGGAGTACCTGGGCGATCCGTCGGACATCATCGAGTCGCCGACACCGGCCCAGCGTATGGTCTTCGGCGAGACGCGCCGTCGCATTCCCGAGGTGTTCGACCTGGACTACCCCGCGATGATCGGTGTCGTCCAGAACCAGGACAGCTACGCGCAGGGCGTGGCCGCGCAACGCCCCTTCTTCTTCGATCACGTACAGGTCCTCGCCGATCAAGCGATGAACGAATACTACCAGCTCACCGGGCGACGCTATGGCCGCGCGATGGGCTACCGACTGGATGATGCCGAGTATGTGATCGTGGGGCAGGGCTCGGTGGTCTGGAACGCCGAGGCTGTCGTCGACTACTTGCGGGAGACCCGCGGCATCAAGGTCGGCGTCATCAACCTCACGATGTTCCGGCCGTTTCCCGCCGACCTGATCAGCAAGATGCTCAAGGGGAAGAAGGCCGTCGCGGTGCTCGAGCGGACCGACCAGCCGCTGGCGGTGGATCTGCCCATCCTGCGCGAGATCCGCGCCGCCATGGGCAAGGCGGTAGAGAACGGGCGGGCGAAGGACGGGGTGACCCCGCATCCGGGTCTGGCGGCGATCAAGCCGGACGATGTGCCCGAGTTCTATTCCGGCGCCTTCGGGATGGGGAGCCGCGACCTGCAGCCCGGCGACATCATCGCCGCCGTGGACAACATGCTGCCCGACGGCGAGGGTCGGCGACTCTTCTACCTGGGGATCGACTTCATCCGCAAGGGCACGCGTCTGCCGAAGCTACAGATATGGCAGGAGCGCTTGTTGGAATCGTACCCGGATCTATCGGGTCTGGCCCTCGACCCGCCGGGCGACATCAACCTGTTGCCGGAGGGCTCGGTCTCCATCCGGATCCACTCGATCGGTGGCTGGGGCGCCATCACGACCGGCAAGAACCTGGCGATGACGGCGTTCGAGCTCCTGGGTTGGCACATCAAGGCGAACCCCAAGTACGGCTCTGAGAAGAAAGGCCAGCCCACGACCTTCTACGGCACGCTGGCGAAGGAGCCGATTCGGCTGAACGCCGAGCTCAAGAATGTCAACGTCGTGCTTTCGCCCGACCCCAACGTCTTCCGGCACTCGAACCCGCTGGCCGGGCTCGAGGAGGGCGGCGTGTTCGTCATCCAGAGCGATCTCGCGCCGGAGCAACTCTGGGAGACCTTCCCGGCCGGCGCGCGCCGAGAGATGAAGGAGAAGAACCTGAAGGTCTTCTCGGTCGACGCCTTCAAGATCGCGACGGAAGAAGCCTCCGATCCCGAGCTGCGCTACCGCATGCAGGGTGCTGCGTTCATGGGCAGCTTCTTCAAAGTCGCGCCGCTCATGGAGCGCGAGGGGCTGAGCGAGGAGAAGCTGTTCGAGGGTATCCGGACCCAGCTGAGCAAGAAATTCGGCCATCTGGGTGAGCGGGTCGTGGAGGACAACCTGCGCGTCATCCGCCGCGGCTTCGACGAGGTCGTGGGGCTCGATCCGGCAACGCTCGCGGTCGAGGGTGACGAGACGGCGCATACGCCGCAGATGCCAGCGGTCCTCGACGGCAGCGGCTGGCGCGACGGCTTTGGCAACCCGGGCCGCTTCTGGGAACAGGTCGCCTACCTCTACAAGACCGGCGACGAACCCATCGCCGATCCGTTCGCGGCGCTCAGCGCGATCCCGGCGGCCACGAGCACGATCCGCGACATGACCGACGTGCGCTTCGAGGTGCCCGGGTTCATCGCCGACAAGTGCACCGGCTGCGGCCAGTGTTGGACCGTGTGCCCCGACATGGCGATACCCGGCCTGGTGAACAGCGTCGAGCAGGTGATCGAGGCGGCGATCGTGTCCGCCTCCAATGGACGCTCGCTCGACCGCCTGCGACAGATCATCAAGCCGCTCGCCAACGAGTCACGCAAGATCATGAAGGGCGTGCCGTTCCACAACTTCGGCGACGTCCTCTCGCAGGCCTACAAGAACGTCGTCGAGAAGCTGGGCTGGGACGCCGAGCGGCAGAAAGCGCTGGACGAAGAGTTCACTCCGGTCTATCTGGCGCTCTCGGAGTTCCCGCTGGCTAAGGCGGCCCCGTTCTTCGATGTGCCCGAGTCACAGGAGAAGGGAACCGGCGGCCTGCTCTCCATTACCGTCAACCCGCAAGCCTGCAAGGGATGCAACCTCTGCGTCGAGGTCTGTCCCGACGAGGCACTGATCACGGTGAAGCAGGACGAGGACGTGGTGGAGAAGCTGCGGCGTAACTGGAAGCTCTGGGAGTGGCTCCCGGATACCGACGACCGCTACATCAACATCGCCAACCTCGAGGAAGGCATCGGCGTCCTGTCATCGTTGCTGCTCAAGAAGGAGAACTACCAGTCGATGTACGGGGGCGATGGCTCCTGTATGGGCTGCGGCGAAAAGACCGGCATCCACCTGGTGCTGTCGGCGGTGAACGCCGTGGTGCAGCCGCGGGTCGAGAAGCACGTTGGTAGCCTGAAGGAGTTGATCGCTGGACTCGACGCCAAGGCGCGAGAACTGCTCGCCTCGGATGCGGATCTCGACAGCGTGAGCGCCGAGGCCGCCGGTGAAGTCGACATTCCGCTGGAGGCCACGAAAAAGGCGGATGTGGAACGGATCGCCAAGATGCTCCGCGATCTGAAGGACCTGCACTGGCGCTACACGGAGGGCCCGAGCGGTCGCGGACGCGCGGTGACGGGCTTCACCAACGCTACGGGCTGCTCTTCGGTGTGGGGGAGCACCTATCCGTACAACCCCTACCCGTTCCCGTGGACCAACCACCTCTTCCAGGACGCGCCCTCGATCGCCATCGGGATCTTCGAGGGCCACATGCGGAAGATGGCCGACGGGTTCATCGCGGTCCGTCGGGCCGAGCTGGAGCTAGCCGGCGAGTACAATCCCGAGGAACATGAACCGTTCTTCACCAAGTTCGACTGGCGTCAATTCAGCGAGGACGAGTTCAAGCTGTGCCCGCCGATCTTCGCGGTGGGTGGCGACGGCGCCATGTTGGACATCGGCTTCCAGAACGCGTCGCGCCTCATGGCGTCGGGGAAGCCGATCCGCATCATCGTCCTCGATACTCAGGTCTACTCGAACACGGGCGGTCAGGCCTGCACCAGCGGTTTCACCGGCCAGGTCTCCGACATGGCGGCGTACGGCAAGGACCAGCACGGCAAGGAGGAGACCCGCAAGGAGATGGGCCTCATCGCGATGGCGCACCGGGAGACCTTCGTGCTGCAGTCGTCACAGGCGTCGCCCACGCACCTGCTGGGCGGCGTGATCAAGGGGCTGCAGAGCCGCCACCCGGCCGTGTTCATCCTGCATTGCCCCTGCCCGCCGGAGCACGGACTCGGTGACGACCAGGCGACCCAGGCGGCGCGGCTCTCGCTGGAGAGTCGGGCCTTCCCGTTCCTGGTCTACGATCCCGACGGCGGTGAGACGATGACCGAACGCCTCGACTTGGAAGGCAACCCGTCGGTCGACGACACGTGGCCGGCCTACGAGCTCAAGTATCTCGATGATGGGGGTGCCGAGCAGACGATGGAGCTCCCCCTCACGATCGCCGACTGGGCGGCCACCGAAGCACGCTTCAAGAAGCACTTCAAGAAGCTGCCGGCCGAAGTCGACGAAGCGGAGCTGGTCCCGTTCGCCGAGTATATGGAGATCCCGAAGCAAGAGCGGAACGGTCAGCGTCCGTTCATCTATGTGATCGACGCCGACAAGCACCTCACCCGGTTGTCCGTCTCCGACGAGATCGTCGAGCTGGCCGAGGACCGGCTGATGCTGTGGGAGCAGCTCAAGGAGATGGCCGGCCTGAAGGCGACGGACGACGCTCGCATGATCGTCGAGAGCGAGCTGGAGGAGGAGTTCGAGAAGAAGACTGCCGCCCTGCGCGCCGAGTTCGAAGCGAAACTGGCGGACCTCAAGGCCAAGTACCCGCAGGTCGTGGCGCGACGCCTGGCCGAAGGCCTGCTGCGGGCCGGCGACGGCCAGATGACCGTGGCCGACCTGCTGACGAAAGCGGAGTCGACCCCGGGTCTCAAGCCGCTGACCATGGATGTGTCGGGGCTCGGCATCGGTGTGGCTCCGGCCGGTGACGGCGGTGTCGCCGTAGCGGAGCCGGCGACCGCCACGGCGACCGTCGCAGAGCCAGTGCCGGCGGTGGAAGAGGAAGAAGAAGGGCTGGCGATGGAGCCGTACATCGAGACGGCTCGCTGTACGACCTGTAATGAGTGTACGAACCTGAACAAGAAGATGTTCGCCTACAACGACAAGAAGCAGGCCTATATCAAGGATCCGAAAGCGGGCACGTTCAGGGAACTGGTGACTGCCGCCGAGCGCTGCCCGGTGAAGATCATCCACCCCGGCACGCCGCTCAATCCGAAGGAGAAAGATCTCGCTAAGTGGGTTAAGCGCGCTGAGCCGTTTAACTAGGGGCCGCGATCCCGGTGGGGCTGGAAAGTAGGTCAGTAGGGCGACTGACCCACTGACTTACTGACCTACTGACCTACTGACCTACTGGCAATAGATGCCTGTCCAAAAGCGACGCACGTTCAGACACGGCGTTCATCCGCCCGAGCTCAAGGAGCTGACCGAAGGGAAGAAGATCCGCCGGATGCCGTTTCCGGATGAGGTCATTCTTCCACTCAGTCAACACACCGGGGCGCCAGCCAAGCCGATCGTCGCCGAAGGCGACCGGGTAGAACGCGGCGACAAGGTCGCCGTGGCCGATGGCTTCATCTCCTCGCCCGTCCATGCCTCTGCTAGCGGCACCGTCGCGGGGATCGACCTCTGGCCGCACCCCGACGGTACCTACAAGCCGGCGGTCCGCATCAGCGTCGATCCGTACTCGGCGCAGGCGCCGCGACCGCGCATCGTTCCCCGCTGGGAAGGGCTGACACCGAAAGAGATCGTACAGGCGGTCCAGGACGCCGGCGTCGTCGGTCTGGGTGGCGCTGCGTTCCCCACGCATGTCAAACTGTCGCCGCCGCCCGACGCGCAGATCGACACGGTCGTCATCAACGGCTGTGAGTGCGAGCCCTATCTGACGACCGACCACCACATCATGGCGGAGTACCCGGAGCGAGTGCACATGGGCGTTCGGATCATGATGCGCACGCTGGGGGTCGATCGTGCGATGATCGGCATCGAGAAGAACAAGCCGGACGCGATCGAGGCGATCCAGGCCACGGTACCCTCGGATCTCAACGTTACCGTGCATCCGGTGACGGTGAAGTACCCACAGGGTGCGGAGAAGATGCTGATCAAAGCGCTGCTCGACCGCGAAGTCCCGTCGGGCAAGTTGCCGATGCACGTGGGAGCCTTAGTCCAGAACGTGGGAAGTTGCGCGGCGATCGCCGAGGTGTTCGACACGGGGCTGCCGCTCATCGAGCGGATCGTCACGATCACCGGGTTGGGCGTACGTCAGCCGGCTAACCTGATCGTACCGGTGGGCACCAAGGTGGGCGATCTGATCGAGGCCGCCGGCGGTCTGACGGAGGACGCGCACGAGATCGTGTTCGGCGGTCCGATGATGGGGGCACCGCAGGCGAGTCTCGACACGCCGATCCTCAAGGGCGTCACGGGTGTGATCGTTCTCTCCAAGGACGAGACCCGAACCAAAGACTCGTACAACTGCATTCGCTGCGGTCACTGCCTGGATGCCTGTCCCGTCTTCCTTAACCCGCAGCGCTTGGGCGCGATGGCCAGGGCGGGGCGCTATGAGGAGATGGAGGACCTTCACATCTGGGACTGCATGCTCTGCGGCTGCTGTTCCTACGTTTGCCCCTCCAACATCCCGCTGTCGCAGCTGTTCCAGGTGTCGCGAACGGCGTTGCGGCGGCTCAAGGCGCTGGCCGCCGCATGAGTGCTCCGCGGTTTCTGGTTACCGCCTCTCCCCACCTGATGGGGCCGGTTTCCACGCCCAAGATCATGTGGAACGTGGTGGGCAGCCTGGTGCCGGTCGTCCTCGCGGCTTCCTTCTTCTTCGGCTTCGGTGCGCTCCTGGTCATCGCAGCGTCGACGTTCGGGGCCGCCGTCACCGAGCTCGTGTTCGGCCGCCGCGGGTCGCTGCAGGACGGGTCGGGGGCGATCACCGGCCTGCTACTCGGTCTCACGTTGCCGCCCGGCTTCCCGCTCTGGATGGCCTTCTTGGGCGGCGTGGTCGCCATCGCTTTCGGCAAACTCATCTTCGGCGGACTGGGCCAGAACATCTTCAACCCGGCGCTGCTGGGGCGGGCGTTCTTGCAGGCGGCTTTCCCCGTGGCGATCACGACCTGGCCGACCGGCAATGAGGGCTGGTGGGACCTCAATCCTCAGCAGGTCACGCTGCCGCTGATGGGCGCGGGTGGGGCGGATACGGTCACCGGCGCCACGCCGCTCGGACTGTGGAAGTTCGAGCGTGTGGCCACCGACGTGGTCGATCTGTTGACGGGGGCGATTGGCGGCTCGGCCGGCGAGACGTCGGCTCTGGTGATCACGGTCTGCGGGCTGTACCTGGCGGCGCGCAATTTCCTCAACTGGCGGATCCCGGTCAGCATCTTCTTCACGGTCTTCGTGTTGTCGGGCGCGCTCTTCCTGCTCGATGCGAGCCGCTACCCGAGCCCGGCCTTCATGCTCTTCTCCGGCGGTCTGATGCTCGGCGCCTGGTTCATGGCCACCGATATGGTCACCTCACCGGTCACCAACAAGGGCTGCTGGATCTTCGGCGCGGGGATTGGAGCCTTGGTCGTGATCATCCGGCTGTGGGGCGGGCTCCCAGAAGGCGTGATGTACGCGATCCTGCTGATGAACGCCCTGGTCCCCTACATCAATCAGTGGACTCAGCCCGCTGTGTTCGGCACCCGCGTTGGGGAGGCGACCTCGTGAGCGGCAACGGCGGCAGCGATGTGACCAGCGGCCAGCGCGTCCTGCCGCAGGCATCGTCCCAGCGACCGGAGGTGCCCTCCTGGCGGCTCCTGGTGACGCTGGGTAGCGCCGGCGCCTTGGCCGGTCTGCTGCTCGTGTTCGTCTATTACCTGACCCAGCCGGCCATCCAGGCCTACAAAGCGCGGATGCTCAGGGAGGCGGTCCAGGAGGTGCTGAAAGGACCGCAGCGTTGGGACACGCTTTACGTCTACGAGGGGGCGCTCACACCCCAGCCACCGGCGGATGTGGACGCTGCGAGCCTCGAGATGGTCTTCCTGGGGTACGGCGCGGACGGCGAGCGGCTCGGTTTCGCGATCAGCGGCGCCGAGCCGGGCTTCCAGGACCTCATCGAATTGATCTTCGGCTACGATCCGCAGGCCGGGACCGTGATCGGTATGAAAGTGCTGGCGAACAAGGAGACGCCAGGTCTCGGTGACAAGATCGTCAAGGACAGCGCCTTTGTCGCCGAGTTCGATGGGCCGCAAGCCCCGCTCGCCGGCGTCAAGTCGGGCCGCGCGACCGGCGCCGCCAACGAAGTCGACATGATCACCGGCGCCACCATATCGTCGCGTACCGTGATCAGGATCATCAACAACAGGCTCGAGCGCCTGAGGCCGATACTGGAGGCGTATCTGGAGGAGGCGAGCTGATGCCGAGGAAGACGACGGCGGCCCAGGACTTCAGGCGCGGCATCTGGCGCGAGAACCCCGTGTTCATCCAGATGCTCGGACTTTGCCCGGCGCTTGCCGTCAGCAACACGGTGCTTAATAGCCTCGCGATGGGGCTCGCCACTTTCTTCGTGCTGTTTTGCTCCAGCGTCTTGGTCGCGACCTTCAAGAAGCTGATCCCCGCCGAGGTACGGATCTCCACCTACATCCTGATCATCGCGACGTTCGTCACGGTTGCCGACATGACGCTGGAGGCCGTGGTGCCGGAGATCCACAAGGCACTCGGTGCGTTTATCGCCTTGATCGTCGTGAACTGCATCATCTTGGGCCGGCAGGAGGCCTTCGCCTCGAAGAACACCGTCCCCCGCGCCATGATCGACGCCGTTGGCACGGGAATCGGTTTCATCATCGCGATGTTGATGATGGGCACGATTCGCGAGATTCTGGGATACGGGACCTTCCTCGGCTTTCCGCTCTTCGGGGGTAACTACGAGCCCTGGATCATCTTCATCCTCCCGCCGGGTGGCTTCTTCACTATCGGATTCATTCTGCTGGGACTCAACTGGTGGGAACGCCGCAAGCTCGAGCGGGCGCGCTCGGGCGAGCCGCCGGCAGGTGTGGCGGTGGGGAGGGCTGCGTGATGGGGAATCTATTCTGGATCTTCATCTCGGCGATGGTGGTGAACAACTTCACCCTGGCCTACTTCTTGGGCCTCTGCCCCTTCATGGGGGTCTCGGGCCGGATCTACACGGCGCTGCGCATGGGGGCGGCAAACGTCTTCGTTCTCACGGTCGCGTCGATCTGTGCATGGTTCCTCAACACGTTCATCCTGCCCTACGCGCCGTACCTGAAGCTGATCTCGTTTATCCTCGTGATCGCCTCGGCTGTGCAGATCACCGAGATGACGATCAAGAAGTTGAGCCCCGCACTGTTCCGGGCGCTGGGTATCTACCTGCCGCTGATCACGACGAACTGCGCGATTCTTTTCATGGCGTGGTCCCAGGCCAACCGCGGCTACAGCTTCGCCGAGGGGCTGTTCTTTGCCTGGGGTGCTGGTGCCGGATTGACAGTGGCTTTGGTGCTGATGGCTTCGATACGTGAGGATCTGGAGTACGTGGAAATACCGGCGATCGCCAGGGGTAACGCGATCGTCTTCATCATCGCCGGCATCCTCTCGCTGGCGTTCATGGGCTTTGCGGGGCTGCTGAGTTCATAACCATTGAGGCGATAAATGGCTGACCTGATCATCGTGGTACTGTTTGCGTTTACCTTCATCGGTTTCGGTTTACTTGCACGCGGTAGCGAGAGCCGTGGGTGCGGTGGCTGCCAGGGTGCGTGCAGCCCCGAAGACCTGGATCGCAACGCGGTCAGGGAGCGGAATGGACATGATGGATCCTGAGCGTTCGCAACGCTGCTTGCCCAGCCGCCGCGAGTTCGTAGCGCTGGGAATCGGCGCTTTCGTCGTCGCCAGCCTGCCAGTGGCATTGAGGCGGCGGCGCGAACTGGTGCGCCGAAGCATACCGGTGATGGGAACGATCGCCGACATCGCCGTTGTTCACCGGGATCAGCGCTATGCCCAGCGGGCCATCGACGCCGCGATCGGCGAGCTGAGGCTTGTCGATCGGACGATGACGCGCTTCGCCGATGGTTCCGATATCGGCCGTGCCAACCGTGCCGTGGCCGGCGAGCCGGTGCGTGTAGCTCCCGAGACAGCGTTGGTCATGCAGACGGCACTCGCTTGGGCGGAAGCGAGCGACGGCGCCTTCGACCCGTGCCTGGGACGCGCTATCGCGCTCTGGGATGTGGGACATCGCCAGGCGCCACCACCGCCTGAACAGGTACGCGCGCTGGCCGATCGCCGGCTCTACCGCGCGGTGGAGCTCGGGCGGCGCGACGGCGAGCCCGTCGTCGCGCTGCACGATTCGGAAGCGGCGATCGATCTGGGCGGGATCGCCAAAGGCTTCGGCGTCGATCGCGCCGCCGAAGCGCTGCGCTCGCACGGTATCTTCAACGGACTCGTCAACGTCGGTGGCGACCTCTATGCCCTCGGCGTCTCGCAGGATGGCGATCCGTGGAAGATCGGGATCCGCGATCCCGACAACCCGGACGGGATCGTCGCCACCATCGAAGCCAGCGATTGCGCGGTGGCCACGTCCGGCGACTACATCCAGTTCTTCCAGCACGGCGGCCGTCGCTACCACCACATGATCGACCCGGAAACCGGCGAGCCGTGGCTCGCCCGCTCGCGCAGCGTCACCGTGATGGCCGACAACTGCATGGCCGCCGACGCGGCCGGAACGGCGGTCTTCGGTATGGCCGAGCACCAGGCCGCAGCATTGCTTGCCCGCAGGGCGCCGGCCGCTCGGATCGTCCACGCCGTCTGACGCGTCCCGGCGGCCTCCGCTGCCTGGAAAGTTCAGCAGGTAGGCTGCTTCTTGACATTTCTTTACCCGGGGTTCAATTTTTTAACATCCGTTCAAATCGGCCCCGGGAGCTGAATGTCTGATCGGCAGGCTGCAGCCAAGTCCACCCCGCGCGTGCGGGAGAAGCGACAGCGACGTCGGGCCGAGATCCTTCACGCAGCGCTGGTCGCCTTTCGCGAGAACGGCTACCATAGCACAACCCTCGAAGACATCGCCGAGCGTCTCGGAGTCCGCAAGACGGCGCTCTATCATTATTTTCCAGACAAGGAATCGATCCTCTACGAGTGTCACCGCGAGTCGCTCGCCGAGATCGATCGGATCATCGAGGAAGCGGAAGCGTGCTGCGAGAGGGCGAGCGAGAAACTCGCCCATCTGATTCGAGAGCACGTGCGGATCATGACCGAAGCGCTCGAGGGCTCACCGCTCACCTTCGAGGTACCGGCCCTGTCGGCCGACCGCCGCGCCGAGATCGTCAAAGCACGGGATCGCTACGAGAGATTTCTGCGTGGGCTCATCGTGCAGGGCATGAAAGACGGTGAGTTCCGGGAGGTCGATCCCAAGATCGCGGTGTTTGTGATACTGGGCGCGATCAACTGGATTGCCCGCTGGTATCGGCCCGAGGGGGCCATACACGCACCCGAGCTTGGATCTCAGTTCGCCGAGTATCTGGTCGGCGGGTTGATGTGAACTGCACTAACGCCAGTCGAGGTGAATCATGAAAGCCGTCCGACTCACCGAAGCAGGCGCGCCCCTGACGATCCAGGACCTCGCCAAGCCGGAGGCGGGCAAGGAGCAGGTCCTCGTTCAGGTCGCGGGGTGCGGCGTATGCCACACAGACATCGGGTTCTGGAAGGAGGGCGTGCCGACGAAGAAAGCGCTGCCCTTGACGCTCGGCCACGAGATTAGCGGGACCGTGGTCGAGGCGGGCTCCGAGTTCAAGCAACTGCTGGGCCGGGAAGTGATCGTGCCGGCCGTGATTCCGTGCGGCGCCTGCGAGTTGTGCAAAGAGGGTCGCGGCAACATCTGCCGCGGCCAGCTGATGCCGGGCAACGACATCGACGGCGGGTTCGCCGAGTACATCGCCACGCCGGGTCGCGGCCTGTGTGTGGTGGAGGACAGAGGAGGATACGAGCTAGCCGAGCTCTCGGTGATCGCCGATGCGGTGACCACGCCTTACCAGGCCATCGTTCGCAGCGGGCTGCGCAAAGGCGATCTGGCCGTTGTGGTTGGCGTGGGGGGTGTGGGCACGCACTGCGTGCAGATCGCGGCAGCGTTCGGGGCTCACGTGGTCGCTATCGACGTCGATGACAAGAAGCTGAGCGCGGTCGCTGATCATGGGGCCGGGCTCACGATCAACTCGGCGGAATCGGACTTCAAGGCCATCAAGAAGCAGATCGGAGCGCAGGCCAAGGAGTGGGGCTCTGCCGCCCACAGTTGGAAGATCTTCGAGTGCTCCGGTCAGCCGGGCGGCCAGGATACCGCCTTCGGCTTGTTGACCTACGCGTCCACTCTCTTGGTGGTCGGTTTCACGCTGGCCAAGCGGGAAGTCCGCTTGAGCAACCTCATGGCGTTCGACGCGACGGTCCAGGGCACCTGGGGCTGCAAGCCGGAACTCTATCCAGAGGCTTTGAAGCTGGTCACCGAGGACAAGGTCACCTTGAAGCCTTTCATCCAGACTTATCCGATGAGTGAAGCGCCGGACGTCGTGCAGCAGGTAGCCGATCATAAGATCGACAGGCGTGCGATTCTGATTCCGGACTGGGCGTCGTAAGGAGGGCCGCGCAATGTTGAAGAGCCACACACTGGTTGACGGATTGGAATTTAAGGAGATTCAGTACGAGCTGCGACCCGCGCGGGATCTTGCGGGCCAGCCGGTGAACGGGCTGTTCAATGCCTGGATCATCCTCGACAACCCGAATCAACTCAACAGCTACACGACGGAGGCGATCAAGGAAGTCATCCTGGCGTTCCGCCAGGCCAGCATGGACCGGAGCGTCAACTGCTGCGTCTTCACAGCGGTCGGCGACAGGGCGTTCTGTACCGGTGGGAATACCAAAGAGTACGCCGAGTACTACGCCGGAAACCCGCAGGAATACAAGCAGTACATGCGTCTGTTCAATGACATGATCGACGCCATCCTGCGCTGTGACAAGCCGGTCATCAATCGCGTCAACGGGATGCGGCTGGCCGGAGGCCAGGAGATCGGTATGGCCTGCGATTTCACGGTTGCCGCGGATACAGCGCGCTTCGGACAGGCCGGCCCCAAGCACGGATCGGCGCCCGATGGCGGCTCCACCGACTTCCTGCCGTTGTACGTCGGCTTCTCGCGAGCCATGGAGAGCGGTGTTCTCTGCGAGATGTGGAGCGCTCACAAGGCTCTGTTCATCGGTCTGATCAACGAGGTCGTGCCGGTACTGAAGGTCGACGGGAAGTGGATCCCCAACCCGATGGTTGTGACCGACCGCTTCATCGACGAGTTCGGCAACATCGTGTATGGCGACTTCAAGGGGGGCGCAGGCAGAGACGCTGCCAAAGAGATCCTCGGCAAAGCCGAGACCGATTTCAGCAAACTGGACGAGGCGGTGGAGAATCTGTGCACGAAGATCCTCATGCTGATGCCGGATTGCGTGTCGAAGACCATCAACGGCCTACGGAAGCACAAGCAGTGGCACTGGGACAACACGAACGTGACGAACCGTGAATGGTTGGCCCTCAATATGATGACGGAAGCGAAGGCTGGCTTCCGGGCGTTCAACGAGGGGCCCAAGGGCAAGCGTGAGGTGGATTTCATCAAACTGCGGCAGTTGCTGGCGGAGGGGCATCCCTGGGACGACGAGCTGATCAGGGCGATCTCCCCGCAATATCAGCAGGAAGGTTGACCGGGTCGGAAGAGAAAAGGACGAAGTCATGGATCTAGGCTTGGAAGGCAAGAACGCCATCGTAACCGGGGGCAGCATCGGTATCGGCGCGGCCATCGCCCGGGGGCTGGCGCGCGAGGGCTGCGACGTTGCGATCAACTACCGCCGGCATGACACCGAGGCGAAAGAAGTGGTCGGGGTGATCGAGGCGCTGGGCAGACGCGGGCTGGCGATCAAAGCGGATGTCTCGAGCTACGCCGATGCTCAGAACATGGTCGATACCGTCGTCAAGGAGTTCGGCCGGCTGGACATCATGGTCTGCAACGCCGGCATCAATTGGGACGGTGTGATCTGGAAGATGACGGAGGAGCAGTTCGACACGGTGATCAACGTTAACCTGAAGGGTTACTTCAACTACAATAAGGCCGCCGCCATCGTCTTCAAAGACCAGAAGGGCGGCAAGATCGTGAACATCTCCTCCATCAATGGCCTCAGAGGCAAGTTCGCGCAGGTCAATTACTCTGCGTCAAAGGGCGGAGAGATCGCGATGAGCAAGTCGCTGGCCCGGGAGCTGGGCAAGTTCAACGTCAACGTCAACGTTGTCGCCCCGGGCATGGTCATGACCGAGATGGCCGAGGGCATCCCGCCCGAGTTCCTCACCAAGGCCATGGACGAGACGGCGCTCGGCCGCTTCGCTACGCCGGACGAGTGCGCGGACTTGGTGGCGTTCCTCTGCTCTGACAGGGCGCGCCATATCACGGGTGAAGTGATCAAGATCGATGGCGGCCAGTACATGTAGGCGGTGCTATGACTAGAGTCGGAATCGTTGGTGTCGGACATGGTGTCTTTGGGCGTCGCAGCGACGCTACCGTCCAGGAACTGGCTTTCGAGGCCTTCAGGGCGGCACTGCAAGACGCCGGGATCGATCGGGACGCCGTCGACGCGTCGGTGATCGGATCGGTTCCCGAATATCACAAGCAGCGCTCGCTGGCAGGCGTGATCCAGGAGTATCTCGGTCTCGTACCGAAACCCACCTGGCTCACGGAAGTAGCCTGTGCTTCGGGGAGCGCAGCGATGCGCACCGCCTGGATGTCGATCAAAGCGGGCGCTCACAATATCGTGGCCGTGATCGGGTGCCAGAAGATGACCGAGCTGTCGACGCCGGAGATCCTGGCACTGATGGGCCGGGTCGGCGAGGTGCAGTGGGAGTCGGGGTTCGGGACGACGTTCCCCGGCTACTACGCCATGTTCGCCAAGCGCCACATGCACGAGTACGGCACGACCCGCGACCAACTGCTCGAGGTCGCGGTCAAGAACCACCACTACGGCGCTCTGAACCCCTACGCGCTCTTCAGGAAGGAGATCACCAAGGAGAAGGCCAGCGCCTCGGAGGAGGTGGCGACTCCGTTGCAGGTGTACGACTGCTGCGCCAACGCGGACGGCGCCGCCTGCGTCATCCTGGCGAGTGAGGGTCGAGCCAAAGAGATCTCCAAGGCACCGGTCTGGATGGACGGCATGGCGTGCGCGACGGCTAGCATGTCCGTGCTGAGGCGGCCGAGCCTGACGGGCCTGCCGAGCGCCGAGCGCGCCGGCGTCGAGGCCTACGCCATGGCCGGAGTGGGGCCGGGTGACGTCAAGGTGGCTGATGTGCATGACTGCTTCACCATCGCCGAGATCATGGCCTACGAGGACCTGGGGTTCTGCAAGAAGGGTGAGGGCGGACCGTTCGTCGCCGACCGGCAGACCTACATCGGCGGCAAGGTCGCGGTGAACGTGGATGGCGGCCTGAAGGCAAAGGGCCACCCGATCGGCGCCACCGGGGTGTCGATGACCTACGAGATCGTCAAGCAACTACGGGGCGAAGCCGGTGAACGCCAGGTTCCCGATGCCGACGTCGGTCTCACACACAACGTCGGCGGGATCGGACAGTACTGCTTCGTGCAAATCCTCAAGAGGGATTGAGAAATGTTCAAGTGGTTTGGGAAGGTCAATTACACGCCGTACACCAAAGTCGGCGACTTCGCCCGCCACCTGAAGGACGGCCATCTCATGGGCTCCCGCTGCAAGGACTGTGGCACGATGTCCTTTCCGCCGCGGGCCGACTGCGAGTCGTGCATGAGCGGCAACTTCGAGTTCCTCGAGGTCAGCGGGAAGGGGAAGCTGCACACGTTCACCAAGATCGTGGCCGCTCCCACCGGCTTCGAAGATGTCGCGCCCTACATCGTCGGCGTCGTCGATCTGGAGGAGGGCGGTAAGGCGCTCGCCTGGTTCGGGGATACGATCGAGGAAGCGGAGATCGAGATCGGCATGGCGGTCCAGATCGTGCCGCGGATCTTCGAGGAGCTCGAGGAGATCAAGGTTTACTACAGCTTGGAGCAGCCCGGTACGACCTGGTCCAAGGTAGGCTCTTAGAAAGGGGTTGTAGGTGACCATGGCGATCGACGCATCTGTCGAAGACGGCTTGGGGCGAATCGTCCTCAGCAACCCGCCGGTCAACGTTCTCACCCGAGACCTGTTGGCCGACTTTCGCCGGGAGCTCGCGAGCTTGGCGAGCGAGCCGTCGCTTCGCGCACTCTTGCTTGCGGCCGAGGGGAAGCACTTCTCAGCGGGCGCCGACGTCGGCGAGCATCTTCCGCCCACCTACGAGGAACTGATACCCGAGTTCCTCGACACGGTGGCCGCCATCGACACGTTCCCGCTGCCCGTCGTGGCGGCTGTCCAGGGACGCTGTCTGGGTGGTGGATTCGAGCTGGCGATGGCAGCTGACATCATCGTCGCCGGAGAAGGTGCCAGCTTCGGCCAACCGGAGATCCTTCTCGGCGTTCTGCCGCCGGCGGCGTGCGCGCTGCTCCCCGATATCTGTCCACCCGGCGTCGCCGCCCAGCTGGTGTATACCGGCGCTCCCTTCAGTGCACAGGACGCGCAGCGGGCCGGTCTCGTGGCGCGCGTGGTGCCCGACGCCGAGCTGCAGCAGGCGGCGGTTGAATTGGCGGAACGCATCACGCAGCACAGTGGCGCGGCGCTGCGGCTCGCCAAGCGTATGCTCCGAGGAGGCCGGCAAGATGCTCGTGCCGCCGCCCTCTCGCGGGCCGGCGCGATTTACAATGACGAGCTGATGATGACGAAGGATGCGCTGGAAGGACTGAATGCCTTTCTAGAGAAACGCCAGCCCACCTGGCGCCACGAATGACCTGAGCGCGCCGGCCTCGCAAGGAGGAAGCGGATGTTCGAGAAGCTCCGCGATTGGGAAAGGAACCGCCACCAGTACGCCAAGGCCTGGAAGGAACGCACCGGCGGAAGAGTGTTGGGCTACTTCTGCACCTATGTTCCCGAGGAGATCCTCCACGCAGCCGGGGTGCTCCCGGTGCGAATCCTCGGGAGCCATGAGCCGCAGGATGTTACCGAGCCCCATATCTTCGGCATGTTCTGTCCGTTCTGCCGGGACTGCCTCGCCCAGGGACTCAAAGGGCGGTACGACTATCTCGATGGGATAATGATCGCCCAGTCGTGCCTGCATATCCGGCAGGCGTTCACCTCGTGGGAGAAGCACCGGCCCCGCGAGTTCAGCTACTACCTCTGTATGCCCCACCACGTCCAGAGCCCGCGGGCGTTGCCCTACTTGACCGGAGAGCTAGTCCAGTTCAAGGCGGCGGTCGAGGAGTGGACGGGAAAGACGATAACCGACGCCGACCTCGATGACGCCATCGCGGTGTATAACGAGAACCGGCGCCTGATGCACGCCGTCTACGAGTTGCGCAAGGGCGACAACCCGCCGCTTACCGGTGAAGAGGCGATGGAGATGGTGATCGCCTCGCAGATGACCGACAAGGCGGAGCACAACGCGGAGCTCAAAGCAGTCCTGGGCGAGCTCACCAAACGGCGTAACGGTCGGGACACGGGTGTGCGGTTGATGATCATCGGTAGTGAGGACGACGACACCGAGTTCATCAGGATGGTAGAGTCGTGCGGCGCGACGTTCGTCGTCGACGAGCACTGTACGGGGACCCGCTACTTCTGGAACGAGGTGGAGCCACGGGAGAACCGACTCGAGGCGATCGCCGCTCGCTACATAGAGCGTGTCCCGTGCCCCACGAAGGACTGGGTGGAGCGGACGAGAATCCGTCACATCCTCGAACTTGCCAAAGATTGGAATGTCGCCGGGGCCATCGTCATGCAGCAGAAGTTCTGCGATCCGCATGAGCTTGATACACCGGCTGTGCGCAAGGCTCTGGAGGACGCGGGAATCAAGACGCTGTTCCTCGAGTTCGATGTCACCGTGCCCGTCGGGCAGTTCAAGGTGAGGGTCGAGGCGTTCCTCGAGATGTTCGGTGACGAAGACCTCTTCGACTAGCGAGAGGGCGAGAATGGCCAGCCAGCAGATCTACGAGACCAGGCCGCTCAAGTGCTGGAAAAAGGCGAAGGAGATTCGCGAGAACTTCTACCGGGACTACGCTCAGGCCCACGAGAAGGGTGGCATCAGATGGGCTGGCGGCGCCTGGACCTTCGGAGCCGTTCCCTGCGGCCTCGGGGATGATGTGTACAGCCTGACCAGCGAGCCCTACGCCGCCTCGATCGCTGCCGACAAGAAGTTCTCCACGAGGTGCTTGGAAGCGGCGGAGCGGGCGGGCTACGCGCGCGACCTCTGCTCCTACATGCGCAACTACTGGGGCTCGGTCATCCTGGACGAGTACCTCTGGGGCGGTCCGTTCCCCAGACCGGACTTCATCTGGCAGGACCACATCTGTTGCAGTCACGCCAAGTGGTACCAGGTGGTGTGTGATCTGGAGCCGGGTATTCCGCACTACTGTATCGACGTGGCGGTCGGGCCCTCCGGGGAACTCAACGCGAACAAGTTGGACTACCTCGTCGGCCAGATGCACGATGGCATCGAGTGGCTGGAGAAAGTGACCGGGCGGGAGTACGACGACGAGAAGCTGGTCGAGGCGGTCTATAACGAGTGCCGGGCGACATCGCTGTGGGCCGAAGTCTGCTGCCTGAACAAGGCGATTCCGGCTCCGCTGGATGAGAAGACGATGTTCTCGCTCTACGTGCTCGGCACCTTGATGAAGCACGGCAAGGTCGTGGCCGATTTCTATGAAGAACTTCGTGACGAGGTGGCGGAGCGAGTGCAGAACCAAATAGCCGCGATTCCGAACGAGCAATGCCGGCTGATGTCCGATACCCAGCCGCCCTGGGGATTTCTGAGCCTGTTCCGCTACCTCGAGGGCTACGGCGCCATCTCAGTCGGCTCCCTCTACACGTTCGGTCTTATCGGTATGTGGGAGGACATGCCGGATGGTAGCTGGGGCCCTCGCACGACTCCCCAGGAGAAGGGGATCGCGATCAAGGACCGCGACCAGGCACTGCGCATCCTTGCTGAGTGGAACCTCAACAAGCCGGAGTGGCAGCACTTCTACTCACCGCACCTCAAGACTGACATGATGGTCCGGATCGCCAGGGAGTGGTCGCTGGACGGCGTGCTGCTACACTACAACCGCGGCTGCGAGGGCCTCAGCTTGGGGATCGCCGAGAACCGCTTGGGCCTGATCGAGGCCGGCTTTCCGGTGATGACGTTCGAGGGGAACATGGGGGACGAGCGCGAGTTCGACATGGCGCGAACCAAGGCGCGCATCGACACCTTCATGGAGACCCTGGGCTACAAGCACAGCTGAGGAATCGGGAACGCTCATGGTAACTGCAGGGATCGACATGGGGTCTAAGACCATCAAGATCGTGATCCTCCGCGACGACGAGGTGCTCGGCAAGAGCAAGATCTTGGCCGGGTTCGAGAACCGCGAAGCCGCCGAGCAGGCCTTCGCCGCGGCTCTCGGCGACGCCGGCCTGGCCAGCGACGAGGTCGAGCGCGTCGTCGCCACCGGGGCGGGGCGCGGCAACGCCCCCTACAGCGAACGGGCCGTATCTGAGGTGGCGAGTGATGCCAGAGGCGTCATCAAGCTCTATCCGGCAGCGCGCACCGTGATCGACGTGGGTGCGGAGGAGGGTCGGGCGATCCGCTGCAACGAGAGTGGGAAGGTGCTGGACTTCGCCCTCAACGAGAAATGCGCCGCCGGGGCGGGTGCCTTCACTGAGGCGATGAGCCGTGCTCTGGAGGTCGGGATCGAGGATCTGGGCGCGATGTCGCTCAACTCGACAACCGCGATCCCGATGAACGCTCAGTGCGCTGTATTCGCGGAATCGGAAGTCGTGTCGCTCTTGCACAACAAAATAGCCAAGGAAGACATCGCCAGGGCGGTGCACGACGCCATCGCCAGCCGCATCGTTTCGCTGGCGCGGAAGGTCGGCTTCGAGCCCGACGTCGTCCTCATCGGCGGAGTGGCTCACAACGTCGGTTTCGTCGACTCGCTGCAAAAGGCCCTCGAGTGCAACGTCATCGTACCGGATGACCCCGAGTACATCGGGGCTTTCGGTGCCGCGTTGGCGGCTGCGGAGAGCTGAGCGACCTCACGGGTAAGGGGAAGTGATCAATGACTGAGTACTGGCGCTGGAAGGAATACCGCTGGCACGACGAGGAGAAGGACTGGCGTGAGGGGGAGCTCGTCACCGCTGGCGTGGACGTGGGTTCCGTTTCCTCCCAGGCGGTGATCATGGTGGACGGCGAGCTGTATGCCTTCTCCAACATGCGCACCGGTTCCGACAGCCCCGAGAGCGCTCGCAAGGCGATGAATTGGGCCATGGAGGGAACCGGTCTGACCCAGGACGACGTCGGGTTCGTGGTGGGGACCGGCTACGGACGGGTCAACGTGCCGTTCTCGGACAAAGCGATCACCGAGATAGCCTGCCATGCCCGTGGTGCGAACTACATGTACGGCCCCAGTGTGCGGACCGTCCTCGACATGGGCGGCCAGGACTGCAAGGTGATACGCTGCGACGAGCGGGGTAAGGTCGGCGCCTTCGTAATGAACGACAAGTGCGCGGCCGGCACGGGGCGTGGCATGGAGGTGTTCGCCGACCTGCTGGCGATCCCCATCGAGGAGGTCGGCGAGCTGTCGCTGCAGGTGGACGAGGAGCCGCCACCCGTATCATGTACGTGCGTGGTGTTCGCCAAGTCCGAAGCTACGGCGCTGCTGCGCGAAGGTTGGCCGAAGAGCAAGGTCCTGGCGGCCTACTGTTCCGCCATGGCGCACCGGGTCGTGACGCTGCTCGAGCAGGTCGGCATCGAGGAAGATTTCGCCATCACCGGCGGGATCGCCAAGAACATCGGTATCGTCAGCCGACTCGAGCACGAAATAGGCATCAAGGCTATGCCCGCCAAGTTCGACACCCAGATCGCCGGCGGACTTGGCGGTGCGCTGTTCGCTCAGAACCTGCTGAAGAAGAAACTCAGCGCGAACTGAGCCGCGCGGCCGAGTACGACAAACGGGGAAGGAGATCGAGGCTTGAAGGCGCACTACGGATACAAGGATGGCGCCGGCGATTTCTTCATCATCATCGATACCGATAGGTGTATTGACTGCGAGGACCGCGGATGCGTTGCGGCCTGTCCGGAAGGGGTCTTGGAGATCATCACCGACGACTACGACGATGAGGTCGCGGCGGTGGTTGAAGATCACCGTAAGAAGATCAAGTACTCGTGCGCTCCCTGCAAACCCGAGCGGGACCGCACGCCTCTCCCCTGCATCACGGCCTGCGCCCCCGGCGCGCTCACCCATTCGTGGTGAAGACCCCTAGCAAGGGCGTCGGGATGACCTGCCGCCTGCTCCGCCCGCGAGGAACGGCGCGATGATCAGACTGTCGATCGACGGCGCAGAGGTCCAGGCCCGAGCTGGAGCGACGGTCCTGGATGCGGCCGATGCCGCCGGCATCTACATCCCGCGCTTGTGCTCGCATCCGGCCCTGCCGCCGGTTGACCCGGCGGAGCTCGCTCCCTGGCAGCAGGTATATCAGGGGCCGCTCTCCCAAGCTAATCCACCTCGGCGCAACGGCGGCCACGAGGGCTGCCTGCTGTGTCTCGTAAGGGTCGACGGAGAGATCGAGCCTGCCAGAGCCTGCGTCAGTCGCGTGGAACAGGGAATGCGGGTGTCGACCGCCGATGCCGAGATCGAGTCCCGGCGCCGCGCCACGCTCAGGAAACTCTTTGCCAGCCACCCCCACGCTTGTGTGCAGTGTGCGCAGAGAGCCGGCTGTGCTCTCGAGCCCTGCTCGACCAACGTGGCCCGCGAGGAGCGCTGTTGCCCCATCTTCCACAGCTGCGAGCTTCGCCGCCTCGCCGAGTACGTTGGCATACCCGACGACACTCCGCGCTATCGCCCCGCCGACCGCCCCCGCGTGGACGACGAGCCGCTGTACTTGAGGGACCATAACCTGTGCATCGGCTGCCTGCGCTGCGTGCGCATCTGCCGCGACGTGAGAAGAGTCGATGCGCTGGGATTCGTGCTGGGCGAGGACGGAGACGTGGTGGTGGGCACGAAGGCGCCTACCCTGATCGAGTCGGATTGCCGTTTCTGCTCCAGCTGCGTGGAAGTCTGTCCCACCGGTGCGCTGCGTCTCAAGTTCGACGATCCGAGGCTGGATGGCGTGCGGGCTACGCGCTGCCTCGCCGATTGTCCTGCCGGGATGGACATACCGCGCTACCTGCGGGAGATGAGACGGGGCGAGTTCAGCCGTGCCGAGGCCGTTATCCGCGAGGCGGCTCCTTTGCCGCGAGTCCTGGGCCAGGTCTGCTTCCACCCCTGCGAGGACCGCTGTCTACGCGGCGAGCTGTCCGAACCGGTCGCGATCTGTGCCCTCAAGCGCGCCGCGCTCGACCATGCGGGCGAGCCGACCTGGAAAGCGCACCTGAAGCCCGGCCCTGCCACCGGTAAGCGGGTCGCCGTCATCGGTGGCGGTCCGGCCGGTCTTACTGCCGCCTGGTTCCTGAGGCTGAAAGGGCACGAGGTGGTGGTGCTCGACTCACAACGCCTGCCCGGCGGCTGGCTGCGCGACGGAATTCCTCGCTACCGCCTCTCGCGCGACGCGCTCGATGCGGATATCCAGGAGATCGCCGAGATCGGTGTCGAGCTGCGGATGGGAGTCGAGGTGGGGAAGGACATAGGCTTCGAGAGGGTTCGTGAGACGCATGACGCCGTTCTCGTCGCCGCGGGCGCCCGCCGGGCCAAACGGCTTGCCTGCGAGGGTGTCGAACTGGACGGGGTAGAGAGCGGTCTCGAGCTGCTGAAGCGCCTTGCCGTCGATGGTGGCACCGACCAGCCGCGCTTCGGCGGCGCGAGGGTCGTCGTCATCGGCGGCGGCGACGTAGCGGTCGACGTGGCTCGAACGGCCATTCGCCTGGGAGCGGATGAAGTGCACCTCTGTTGTCTCGAGGAGCGCGAGGCGATGCCGGCGCACCACGCCGAGGTCGCCGAGGCCGAGCGCGAGGGCGTGCGGGTCCATCCCGGCTGGGGCCCGGTGCTGATCGCGGGCGCCGGCAGCGTCGAGCGAATCGATTTCCATAAGTGCGTCTCGGTGTTCGACGACCGGGGCAGCTTCGCACCGCAGCTCGACGGCACGATCGAGATCTCGCAGGAAGCCGACTGCGTGCTCATCGCCATAGGTCAGGAACCGGCCCTCGACTTCCTCGAAAGCATGGAAGCCGTGGAGCTGACGGGCGCCCGGAACATCGACGTTCACGTGGAGTCGATGGCGACATCGTGCGATGGCGTTTTCGCCGGAGGGGATGTCGTGTCGGGCCCGGCTTCGGTGGTAGAAGCCATCGCACAGGGGCGGCGGGCCGCTTCGGGCATCGACCGCTACCTCGGTGGAGATGGGAACATCTACTTCCCGCTGCTGGGCGAGACCGAGCCCGATGCAGAGTTGGGTCGGCCAGATGGATTCGCGGAGCTCGCGAGGACTCCCATGCCGCGCCTGCCCGTCGGCAGAGCGATCGGCTCTTTCGGCCTCGTCGAGACCGGCTACGCGCCCGGCGACGCCCGGCGCGAGGCCGATCGCTGTTTGCGTTGCGACCTCAGGTTGCTCATCCCTCAGCCTGCCGCTCCGCCCGAGCCCTGGCTCGAGCTCACCGGGGAGAACATCGCCAGGGTGCCGGAGTCGGAAGGGGTGTATCAGCTGCTGGACGAGCAGAAGCTCGTCTACGCGATCAAGGGAGTCGCCAATCTGAGGGGCGCGCTGTCGGAGATCGCCAAGACATCCGCCAGGGCCAGGTTCTTCCTCTTCGACCTGGATCCCATGTACTCGAAGCGGGAGAGCGAGCTCATTCAAGAGTACCTGCGTGCTCACGGCTGCATGCCACCGGGAGAAGGCGAGGACGACCTCGATGACCTGTTCTAGACCTCCCGGCAGGGGCAGCAGCGCCGGCCCCGTCCCGGGGCCGGCGGCACGCCGACCCTGAGAAAGACGAGCGAATATAAGGCCGGGGACGAGTCCGGCGTCGGGAGGAGTCGCGCTTCGCGTCTTTAGTGATTATCGTTAGCGGACCAGCGCAAAGGAGATGAGCTTGACGGTGCAAACGTTCCCTGAGTGGCAGGGCCAGCCGCTCGACGAGACACTCTATCAGTGCCGGGAGCTGGTGGAGGACAGCGATTTCCCGACGGTGCGTCGCTGGCGTGAGGCGGGCGGAAAGGTCGTGGGGCATTTCCAGGTGTATTTTCCCGAAGAGATCGCTCATGCGGCCGGGATCCTGCCGGTCAAAGTTCGGGGCGCCTCGCTCGAGCCCACGCAGGCCGACTCACGCTTCGGTTCCTATCTCTGCTCGATCATCAAGACCTCGTTGGAGCTAGCGCTGAGCGATCGTATCGAGCTGGACATGTTCGTGACGCATCCGATCTGCGATGCGGCGCGCAACCTGGCGGCAGTGTGGGGGCGAAACTTCTCATATCCGTGCCAGATACTGTACCTGCCGCAGAACGCGAACTCCGGCCACACGGTGGAGTACCTGCGAGACGAGTATGACCGGCTGAGGCGCAGCATCGAGGGGATCGCCGGCCGCAAGGTCACGGACGACGATTTGCGTCAGTCGCTGGCCGTGTTCAACGAGAATCGGGCACTATTGCGGGACCTCTACGCCATCAAGCGCGACACGCCGTGGCTCGTCTCGGCGGACGAAGCGTACGTGCTCGTGGCGGTCGGTGGATCGATTCCACGCGAGGAGCACAATGCGCTCCTCCGCTGCGTCCTGCCGCTGATCGAGGAGCGGCCGGCCAAGCGACAGGACCGAATCCGGGTCGTGTTCGAGGGCGGATTCTGTGAGCAGCCGCCGCTGGATCTGATTCGCGCCATAGGACGTTCCTGTTATGTCGTGGACGACGATCTGCTGGTTGGCCTCCGCTGGATCGTGGAGGACGTGCCACTCGATGGCGATCCGCTGCTCAACCTGGCGGAGGCCTATATCGAGCGGTCGTCACACAGCCCGGTACAGCACGATCTGCGGAAGCCCAAGGAAGAGATGCTGCTAGCGCGGATCGCCGAGGCTGGGGCGCAGGCCGCCATCATCACGGCGCCGAAGATGTGTGAACCGGGTCTGGAGGAGCAGGTCGTGTACACGCGCGCGTTGGATCAGGAGAACATCGCCTACTTCGTGAGCGAATTCGAGGAGAACATGACCAGTTTCGACCACCTGGAGATCCAGCTGGAGACGTTTGTCGAGAACTTGCTGTTTGACTGAACAAAGGGAATTCGATGGCCGATCTGACCGTTGACGGCACGATCGTCGGGCGCGGTAACAAGGAGGGCGCTCGCCTGTTTCGCCTCTGGTTCGACGAGTTGAGCGAGGCGGCGGCGGGCGAGCGGGGAGCCGCATACGTGTTCGTCATGGGGAGCATGGCGGAGCTGTTGCGCGTGTTCGACTTTCCGATCGTGTTTCCGGAGATCAACTCGCTGCAGACCGCGGTTCGCCGTGTGGCCCACGAGTACCTGAACGAGGCTGAAGACTACGGTTACTCGCCGGACATCTGCGGCTATGTCAAGGCGGATGTGGCGGTCCAACTCCGCGGCGGCGAGCATCCGATGGGCCGGATTCCCAAGCCAGCCCTGGCGGTATTCACCAACGCTTGCAACACCTACATCAAGTGGGCCGAGATCTGGGAGCGTATGTACGGCGTTCCGATCTTCACCCTCGATGTGCCTGGCACCCGGGCGGCGGGCACCCAGACCTGGCCTGGCGACCCCGACTTCGAAAACGACCGCCGCTATGTGGAGGCGCAGCTGAGGGAGCTGATCGTCGTTTGCGAGGAGGTGAGCGGACGGAAGTTCGATATCGACCGGCTGCGCGAGAACATGTTGCACGCCAACGCCATGAGCGCGGGTTGGAAGCGGGTGCTGGAGCTGAACCAGAGCCGCCCTTCGCTCTTTAATGCACTGTCGGACGGCACCATCTATCTCGGCGTAGCCAACGGGTTCCGTGGCTCGGAGGCGGGCGCGCAGTACTTCCGGGACCTGGTGCAGGAGATGGAGTACAAGGCGGCGCGCGGCATCGGGACACTGACCGACGAGCGCTACCGCCTGCTTTTCGTGGGCGTGCCGTGCTATCCGCTCTTCCGTCGCTTCAACGAGCTCTTCACCGAGTGGCGAGGCACGTTCGTCAACTCGACGTACCTGTGGTTCGCATCGGGAGGCTCGAATGTGGGCTTCCAATACGATCTCGACCGGCCGTTGGAGAGTCTGGCCGAGGGGGTTCTGGTCGGTGTTCGGGATGCGATGGACAGCATGTTCTTCCAGACGGACATCCTGGCCGAGATGATCGATGCCTACGAAGCCGACGGCGTCGTCTACCACCCGATCAAGAGTTGTCGTACGGTGTCCACCGGTCTGGCCGACAATCGCCGCGCGTTGATGGAGGCACGAGACATTCCGAGCCTGTTCATCGAGTCCGATCTGATGGACCGCAGGGTAGTATCGGAAGCGCAGCTGAAGAATCGAGTCGACGCGTTCTTCGAGGGGTTGGCGTCGCGCGAGCACCGGGCGACGATCAGCCCATCTTAGCCAGTCAGGACGAAGAGGTGTCATGGCATACGCAGCTGGTGTAGATGTCGGATCCACGCAGACGAAAGCAGTGATCATCGACGAAGCGAAGGACATCGTGAGCCGCTCGCTGACCGATACAGGTGCCAACGTCATGCGCGCGGCCGAGAGTGCGTTCGAGGAAGCGTTGCTCAAAGGTCACCTGAGCGAGGAAGAGGTGGAGTTCGTTGTCGGAACCGGGTACGGCCGCTACAAGGTCACCTTCGGCAACACCCAGGTGACCGAGATCAGCTGTCACGGGCGTGGCGCGGTCCACATGTTTCCCGGCACGCGGACGGTGGTCGACATGGGTGGCCAGGACACGAAGGCGATCAGCGTCTCTGCAGCCGGTGAGATCCTGGACTTCTGCATGAACGACAAGTGCGCCGCGGGGACGGGCCGGTTCTTGGGCGCGGCATCGAGTGCCCTCGACATCCCGCTCGACAACCTGGGCCCGACCGCGCTGCGCGGCGAGCGGCCGGTGAAGATCAGCACCACCTGCACGGTGTTCGCCGAATCCGAGGTGTTGTCCTGGCTGGGCAAGGGCAAGAAGATCGAGGACATCTTGCTCGGGGTCCATCAGTCGATTGCCGCGCGTTCCGCCGGCCTGCTGCGCCGTGTCGGCATCGAGCGAGAGGTGACGTTCACCGGCGGCGTAGCGCGCAACGTGGCGATGGTGAGCACGCTCAACGAGCGGTTGGGTCTCGAGGTCAACGTGAGTGAAGAATCGCACTACATCGGTGCGCTGGGCGCCGCGCTCTTCGCCCTCGATCACATTCTAACAAGCCGCGCCCCGGCGAAGGCTGGAGAGGACGCGTCATGACCTACACGGGCGGAGTCGATGTCGGGTCGACCTACACCAAGGCTGTGGTTCTCAGCGCGGAGAACGAGATCGTCGGCCAGGCCATGGAGCCGACCGGATTCAAGTTGGCGGAAGTCGCAGAGCGTACCTTCGCGAAGGCCGTAGCCGAGTCCGGCCTCGGGGTGGATGACGTGCGCTATATCGTCGCCACCGGCTTCGGTCGCCACCAGACCGGCATCAGCGACGTGCAGGTGACCGACCTGACTGCCGCCGCCAGAGGGGCGACCTATCTTTTCCCCGAGACGCGCACGATCCTCGACGTTGGCGGACAGACGATGAAGGCGAGCCGCTTGGCCGACGGCGCCAAGGTCAAGTCGTTCCGGCTCAATGACAAGTGTGCCGCCGGGACGGGCGCCTTCCTCGAGAAGACGGCCCGCTACATGGGGTATTCGACCGAGGAGATCGGGCCGCTGGTGGCGACCTCGAAGCAGGCGATCCCGATCTCCGGCGTCTGTGCGGTGTTCGCCGAGTCGGAGGTGATAAATCACCTCTCCCAGGGCGTCGCGCCGGCCGACATCATGCACGGCGCGATCGTGTCTTTGGTCGGTCGCTCGGTTCAGCTCATGAAACGTGTGCGCATGGAGCCCGAGTTCACATTGATCGGCGGAATCCTACGCTACAGGAGGATGGTGGACGTCGTCCGCAACGAGCTCGGGACCGAAGTCAACGTCCCGGAAGGCGAACTCGTCCAGTTCATCTCGGCGCTGGGGGCAGCGGTACTTGGCCAGCTCCGGCTGCACAAGCTCGCCGAGGAAAATGCCGGCGCGTCGGCCTGAGGACCGGAGGGTGGCCTCGCTCGGTCCCATCGTCGAGCAGGAGGCCAGGCGGGCTCTCTCGCAGGCGCAGCTCGAGGGTGACCCGGCGCGGATCGCGGAGGGCTGGGAGCGCCGGTTCATCGCCGACGGGGAACGGGCGAAGGAGGCGATGGAGCTGTACTCGCAGCTGGGCTATGAGGTCTGTGCCGACCCGGTGCGGGCCGAGGAGCTGGGCGAAGAGTGCGACGACTGCCAGCTTCTGGCACTGATGAAGTTCAAGACGATCTACACACGCAAGCCCCGACCATCGTCGAAGTAGTCGATGGCCCGGGCCCGGCATATCTTGCCGTGCGCGGCGCCGCATCGTAGTGTCACACCCGAATTCGAACGCTGCGAAACAGCTGTGCCTACCGGCAAGGAGAGGCAAGCGATGCGATGCGGGAGATGCGGACATCAAGCGGCTGATAGCGACAAGTTCTGCGCCGAGTGCGGCATGTTCTTGCGAGATGCCTATATCGACCAACGGCTACTGCATTCGTTGGTTCCCGAGACCGAGGGTAAGCATCGCGAGGCGCGGCGGGAGCTGGAACGGCTGTTGGAGGCGGAGCCCGACCATGTCTTGGGCAACCATCTGTTGGGAAACACCTACTTCCATCAGGGCACCCTCGACCTGGCCATCGAGCGCTACGAACACGCCCTCGAGCTGGCACCGAACTTCGTGGAGTGCGCCTACGATCTGGGTGTGGCTTACTACCATAGGGGTAACATGCCGAAGGCGATCCGCGCGCTCCGCCGCTGCCTGGAGATCGATAAGAACTACAATGCCGCCCATTACCGCCTGGGCATCGCGCTCTTCCATGCGGGAGATCTGGATCAGGCGTTGGAGCATTTCGAGAAGTGCACCGCGTTGACCCCGGAATACCTCATGGCCCGTTATCACATCGGCGTGATCTACGAGCGTATGGAAGACTTCGACGCTGCGGCGCGCGAGTTCCAGCGCAGCCTCGACGAAGGCATTGAAGAGGTCAGCAGCCTCTTTCATCTTGCGCACATCCGCAAGTCCCAGGGAGACGAAGCCGGCGCCGAGGCGCTGCTCAAACGCGCCCGGCAATTCGGAAACAACAACGTTTCCTGAGATCTGTTCGGTGCCTCAGCCGACGGGAGAGTCACGGTGAGCGTTCCTTCCGAAGACCGCCTGGTCTACGACTGGGCCGAGCTTGGCGGCGAACAGCCGGAGCCGCGCAGAACGGCGATGCTCGACGACGAGACACTGCGCGACGGTCTGCAGAGCCCTTCGGTCGTCGACCCCCCCACAGACGTCAAGGTCAAGATCCTTCACCTGATGGACAGCTTCGGGATCGAGACGGCCGACGTCGGACTGCCGGGAGCCGGACCGCGACAGCGTGACGCCGTCGAGACGCTGTGCCGTGAGATCGCCGACGCCAAGTTGGGCATCCAGGCGAACTGCGCCGCCCGGACGATGATCGTTGACATCCAGCCCATCGCCGACGTGGTGCAGAAGACGGGCGTGCCGATCGAGGCGTGCGTGTTCATCGGCTCGAGCCCCATCCGGCAGTACGCCGAGGAGTGGGATCTCGAGCATATCCTGCGGCACACGCGCGAGGCGGTCAGCTTCGCGGTGAACGAAGGCCTCGAGGTCATGTACGTGACCGAGGATACGATTCGGGCCCGCCCCGAAGACCTTCGCCAGCTGTTGACGGCCGGGATCGAGTCGGGCGCCCGTCGCGTCTGCCTCTGCGACACCGTGGGAGCCGCGGTACCGAAGGGCGTGATCAACCTGGTCACCTGGGTGAACAACCTGCTGGACGAGCTGGGAGTGGGAGACCGGGTGGGCATCGACTGGCACGGCCACCGCGACCGCGGGCTCGATGTGGCCAACACGCTGGCGGCCATCGAAGCGGGAGCGACCCGCGTGCACGGCACTGCGCTGGGCATCGGCGAGCGAATCGGCAACACGCCGATGGAGCAGCTGCTGGTAAACCTCAAGCTCCTCGCTTGGCGCGACGACGATCTCACCGCCCTGCCGGACTACGTCGAAACGGTCTCGCAGGCGGTAGGTGTACCCATCCCGGTCAACACGCCCATCGTCGGCCGCGATGCCTTCCGCACCGCCACCGGTGTGCATGCAGCGGCTGTGATTAAAGCCCAGCGCAAGGGACAGGCCTGGCTGGCCGACCGCGTCTATTCCGGTGTGCCGGCGAGCTGGGTCGGCCGTGAGCAGGAGATCGAGGTGGGCCACATGTCGGGCGCGTCCAACGTCCAGTACTTCCTGCGCTCCCGCGACCTGCCGGCGACGCCCGAGGTGGTCGAGGCGGTGCTCGCCTTGGCGAAGAAGTCCGAAAGCCTGCTCAGCGAGGAGGAGATCCTGGAGCTCGTACACAAAGTCGGAAAGACAGGATAGCAGGTGGCGGGAATAGGGCACGACTCGGAGGTGAACGGAGGCGCCGGAGGCGGTCGTCCGAGCGCAGTTTGGAGCGCCCCGGCCTGCGCTCCTGGCCTGCGGACGGCCCGTGCGACACAGAGCGAGACGAGCACCTCCGGCGCCTCCCCCCAAAGCGCACGCGCAGTATGACCAGACACCTGATGTCCGGTAACGAGGCGATCGCCCGGGGCGCCTGGGAGGCGGGGGTCGTGTTCGCCGCCGGCTACCCGGGCACGCCGAGCACCGAGGTGCTCGAGCGGCTGGCCACCTATGACGAGGTGGACGCCCAGTGGTCGACGAACGAGAAGGTGGCGTTCGATGAGGGAATGGGCGCCGCTTTGGGCGGCGTTCGCACCATGGTGACCATGAAGCACGTCGGACTGAACGTGGCCGCTGACCCGTTCATGGTCTTCCCCTACGCCGGCACCAACGCCGGCTTCGTCGTCTTGGTCGCCGATGACCCCGGCATGTACTCGTCGCAGAACGAGCAGGACAGCCGCTACCTGGCCAAGGTCGCCAAGGTGCCGGTGCTGGAGCCGGCCGACGCCGCGGAAGCGCGGCAGATGATCAAGACCGCGTTCGACCTGAGCGAAGCCTTCGCCACCCCGGTGATGTTCCGGACGACGACCCGACTGGCTCACACGCGTGGTGTGGTCGAGGTCGGTGAGCGCGTCGAGGCGCCGCGCCGCGAGTTCTCGCGCAAGTCGAGCCAGTACGCCATACCCGTCTACGCCCGCTTCCGTCGCCCGGAGCTGGAGGAGAAACTGGGCCGGCTGCGCGAGTTCGCCGAGGGATACGCGGGCAACGTCGTCGAGGAAGGCGCGGCGCAGCTCGGCGTGGTCAGCCACGGCATACCCTACCAATACGTCAGGGAGGTCGCGCCCGAAGCCACGGTGTTCAAGCTGGGCATGGTCTATCCGCTGCCCGAGAAAAAGCTCAGGGAGTTTTGCGCCCGCTTCGATATGGTGTTCGTGGTCGAGGAGAGCGAGGGGTTCATCCAGCAGGAGATGGCGGCGTTCGGGATCACCAACGTCGTCGGCAAGGAACGGTTCACCAACGTCGGCGAGCTGAGCGTCGACCTGGTGGGGTCCGGGCTCGAGGGCGGGCCCATACCGACCGATTTCGGCGGGGAAGTGGCCATCCTGCCGCGGCCGCCGGTTCTCTGCGCCGGCTGTCCACACCGCGGCGTCTTCAGCACGCTGAAGAAGCTGGGTGTGCTGGTGACCGGCGACATCGGCTGCTACACGCTGGGCACTCTGCCGCCCTTCGACGCCATGCACACGACCTTTTGCATGGGCGCCAGCATTGGCAACGCCACCGGCTTCAACAAGGCGGGTGAAGAGAAGGTCGTGGCCGTCATCGGCGATTCCACCTTCTTGCATGCGGGCCTCCCCAGCGTGCTGAGCGCCGCCTACAACCGCGTCCCGACCACGACGATTCTGCTGGACAACGGCACCACCGGCATGACCGGCCACCAGGAGCACCCGGGTACCGGCCACACGCTAAAGGGCGGTCCGGCACCAGCCGTCGATTACGCGGCGCTCCTCCGGTCGCTGGGCATCGAGCACGTCGAGGTCGTCGATCCCTGGGACCTCGAGACCACAGAGAAGGCCATCGCTGCCGGTCTCGATCACCCCGGGCCCGCGGTGATCATCGCGCGCCGGCACTGCAACCTGCTGCCGGAGGAGAAGGCGAAGGAGCGTACCGCCTACCGGGTCGATCGCGATGAATGCATCCTCTGCGAGGAGTGCTTCGAGATGGGCTGCCCGGCATTGGTCCACGACGGTGAGTACCCGCTGATCCGCGATTGGGAGTGCGTAGGCTGCTCGATGTGCGCCCAGCTCTGTCCGGCCGACGCCATCGGCCTGGCCGCCGAGGTGTGAAGATGGCCGTGACGAACGTGCTGATCGCTGGCGTCGGCGGCCAGGGCGCCGTCCTGGCCAGCGAGCTACTGGCCCTGGCCGCTATGGCCGCCGGCCACGACGTCAAGCAGGGCGAGTTCCACGGCGTCGCTCAGCGGGGCGGTGCAGTGTTCAGCCACGTCCGCTTCGGCGACCGTGTCCACTCACCGATGGCCCGGCGTGGCTCCGTCGACTATCTGCTGGCGCTGGAGAAGCTGGAGGCGCTGCGTTACGCTCACTTCGTGAAGCCAGGCGGCACGATCATCGTCAACGACCACAAGGTCGAGCCCATCCGCGTCGCCGACCAGCGGCCGTACCCCGACGAGGCGATCGACTTCCTCGCCGGCAAAGGCTTCGACGTGATCCTCGTCGCCGCCACCGAGAAGGCCATCGAGTTGGGCAATCACCGGGCGGCCAATGTCGTGCTGCTGGGTGCACTCGCGGCGTCTTTGGACATCCCCGAGGGTGTCTGGGAGCAGACCCTGAAGAAACGCATCCCCGAGAAGCTTCTCGACCTCAACCAGGCGGCCTTCGCCGCCGGTCGCGAGCTACGCTTCCTCTCTCCCTCTGCCTGACCTCAGCGCAGCGGGGTGTAACCGCCCAGCACTCCTCTGGGCGAGAGAACGATCTGCCACAGCTGGTTGGTGCGGGCCCGGAAGCCGCCGGCGCTGGAGAGCAGATAGAAGCGCCACATGCGGCCGAACCGCTCGCCGTAGCGGTCCTTTAGCTCGGGCCAGGCCGCTTCGAAGTTCGCGTGCCAGCGCATCAGCGTCCTGTCGTAGTCGGCGCCGAAGCTGTGCCAGTCCTCAAGGACGAAGAACCCCTCGGCGGCGCCGGCGATCTGCGTGACCGACGGCAGCATGGAGTTGGGAAAGATGTAGCGGTCGGTCCACGGGCTCGCCCGGGTCACGGAGCGGTTGCCGCCGATGGTGTGGAGCAGGAAGAGCCCGTCTTCTTTCAAACGGTCGCGGACGAGCCGCATGTAGGTCCGGTAGTTCTTGCAGCCCACATGCTCGAACATACCCAACGACAACACGCGATCGAACGAGCCCTGCACGTCGCGGTAATCCTGCAGCCGGATCTCTACCGGCAGTCCTCGACACATATCGCGGGCGTACCGCGCCTGCTCCTCCGATACCGTGATCCCGACGACCTCGACGCCGTAGCGCTCGGCGGCGAACCGCGCCGTGCCGCCCCAGCCGCAGCCTACGTCGAGCACTCGCATGCCGGGCGCCAGGTAAAGCTTCCGGCATACCAGGTCGAGCTTGGCTTCCTGTGCCTCGTCCAGAGTCGAAGCGTTCTTCCAGTAGCCACAGCTATAGATCAGGCGCGAGTCGAGCATGCGCTCGTAAAGGTCATTGCCGATATCGTAATGGCGCAGCCCGATCTCGAACGCCAGGGAGGGCTTCTGCAGATTGATGAGCTTCGCGCGGGCCACCGAGATAAGCTCGCGGGTCGGCCTCACCCGGCGGTCGAGCCGCGCCCGCAGGATCCGCTGGAAGAACTGGTCGAGCCGCTCGCAGTCCCACCAACCGTCCATGTAGGACTCGCCGAGGCCCAGCGCCCCTTCCGCCAGCACCCGCGCGTAGAGCCGCTCGTTGTGGACCCGGATGTCCCAGGGGCGTGCCCCGTCGATCCGAACGTCGGCCAGCGCCAGCAACGACTCGATCCGTCGCCGTAGCCTCGAGGCGCCGGGCGCGTGCGAGCGCCCCGTTCGACCCTCGACCGCGGTCGCCATGGCTCTCACTCCTGTGAATGCGCTGTGAGTTGTGACGTGTCCTCATTCTGGCGTGGCGGGTTGATGGATGCAAGACGGTTGTTGCGTGGGCGATTGCCTCGTCCCCGGCGGCGTCCCATGTTGAGCGGAATTGTGTGCCGGCATCGCGATTCGCTGGCTTGATAGGGCCTTCATGGGACGGTTGGGTATGGGCCGACTGAACAAAGAGATCTGGGGCTGGGCTTTCTACGATTTCGCTAACTCGGCGTTCGCCGTGTCCGTTCTCGCCGTGGTGTTCCAGCTCTACTTCGTGGATGCGCTCGCGACCAGCGGGACGGATGCGGCCGGGACCCTCATCCGGGAGGTGACGATACTGGGGGCCACGATACCCAGCTCCGCCCTCTGGCCGTGGACGGTATTCGTGTCGATGATCTTCATCGTGGCCATGACCCCGCTGATCGGTGCCGTCGCCGACTATGCGGGGAAGAAGAAGCGTTTCTTGGTCTTCTTCTGCTACATCGGCGCCGCTGCCACCATGCTGATGGTCTTCCTCAGTGTAGGGATGTGGAAGCTCGGCATGTTGTTGTTCATCCTCTCCAACATCTGTTTTGTCGGCGGCAACGTCGTCTACAACGGCTTGCTGATAGACGTCACGCCTTCGGAAGAGGACCTCGGCTTCGTTTCCGGCTTCGGTTGGGGACTGGGCTACCTGGCCAGCTTCCTTATGCTGGTCTTCAACCTGATACTCATCACCTTCGAGATCCCCAACCCGGAATGGGCCGTACGCTTGTCTCTGTTGAGCGTTGGGATCTGGTGGGCCGTCTTCGCCATACCGACTTTCCTGTGGGTGAAGGAGCGGGCCGAGCCCAAGCCCCTGCCGGAAGGCCAGAGCTTGCTCACGGTGGGCTTCTCCCAGATTCGCAACACCGCCAGCCGGTTGCCGCGTTATTCGGAGATGCTCCTGTTCATCGCGGCCTTCTTCCTCTACAACGACGGCATACAGACCGTCATCAGCCAGTCGGCAACCTTCTCCAACGTTGCCCTGGGCGCCACCCTTCAGTCGGTCATCCCGGCCTTCGTGATGATCCAGATCGTCGCCTTCGTCGGCTCGCTCCTCTTCATCTGGATCGAGAAGAAGATGGGGACCAAGCGAGCACTGCTCTACGCCCTGGTCGGCTGGGTGGTGCTCTTGGGTTGGGCGCTGGTGATGCAGACGCTGGCGGAGTTCTACGTGATGGCTTTCCTGGGCGGGCTGGTGCTCGGCGTGTCGCAGTCGGCATCCCGCACCATCTACGCGCTGATGATCCCAGCCGGCCAGTCGGCCGAGTTCTTCAGCCTCTACGCGATCGTCGGCAAGGTGGCCTCACTGGTGGGCCCCTTCCTGTTCGGCCTGGGAGCCTTCTACGCGGCAGACCTGGAAGGCGTACCGGTGATCAACTCGATGGCCGGTGCGATTCTGCCCCTCTTTCTGATGGTACTGATCGGTACCTTGATGCTAACGAAGGTGGATGTCGCGAGGGGTCGCGAGCAGGCGAAGGCACCGTTGACTTCTCGTCATAACCAACGACATCTTGCCTGAGTGCAGCGCACACACCCCGGCGCGCGCAGATCTTTCCTGCGCTGGAGGGTCTATGTGCCAGTGGCCTACAGTATTGACGGTGGCACTGATCGCGCTGGCCTGCACACCCAGCTTGGGCGGAGTCTACCCCAGCAGCGAGCCCCCGAGTACCTCTGATTTCTTCACGACAGCCGCCTCGATCCGACAGGCGCGCGAGGCCGCCGAGGAGGTCTTGCAGTTGGAGAGTCTCAGGCTCGTCGAATCGAGTGACACGCTGATTCAAGGCCGGCGACGCGCCGTGGATTTCGTGTCGGACACCTTGACCACACCCGCCTGGTTACGTGTGAGCGTGATGCCCGCGTCAGCCGGCGACAGTACGGTCGTCGGCGTCTCGGTGAGGAGGGAAACCGCCGGAGGAAGGTGGCTTCCAGAGACCCGCTACGAGGCTTCCATCTGCAGGAACCTCACGAGGCGACTGAAAGCGCTGCTCGAAGAGGCAGCGGCCGAAACACGCAGTGGTATGCTTGACTGCTATCCCGGAAGGTCGTCCCAGGCGCTCGGCTCGCTCGCCCTGAGCCGGGCGACGAGCTTCGCCCACTCCTCACCGAACTCCCGCCGCTGCACGTCCTGAAGGATCCCGATCAACATCCGGTCCTCGACGGCCCGCTCCTCATCCGTGAGCTGTCGGTACTTGCTCGCCAACAGCGTGTGCTGCTTGAACCAGTCCCAGATCTGGCGGTTACCCTTGAGACCGCTCTCCGGACTGTAGCCGGTGGGGCAGGGGGTGAGGATCTCGATGAACGCGAAGCCCTTCTTCTGGATGCCGCGCTTGATCGTCTCGATCGTTTCGTAGGGATAGCCCATCGGCCAGCGGGCGACGAAGGGTGCACCGGCGGCAACCACGAGCGCTGCCAGGTCGAAGGGCTCCTCCAGGTTGCCGAACGGCGAGGTGGTGGTTCTCCCCTGAACTGGTGTCGTGGGGGATAGCTGACCGCCCGTCATCCCGTAGTTGTAGTTGTTCATCTCGATGACGGTGAGGTCGAGATTGCGGCGCGCGGCGTGGATGAGGTGATTGCCGCCAATCCCCGCGCAGTCGCCGTCGCCGGTGAAGATGATGACGGTGAGCTCGGGGTTGGCCGCCTTGACCCCGGTGGCGAAGGCGATCGCCCGTCCGTGCGTGGTGTGCAGGCCGTCGGCGTCGATATAGCCTGGCAGTCGGGAGGAGCAGCCGATGCCGGAGATGAAGACCAGCTTGTCGATGTCGATGCGGAGCTCGTCGATCGCCCGCAGCGTGTAGTTCAGCACGTTCCCGTTACCGCAGCCACTGCAGAAGATGGAGGGAAGCATCTCCTCCCGGAGATATTCCCTGATGCGCTCCGCCTTGTTGAACATGGTATGATGCTTACCTCCGGCGTCTCGCCATCAAGGCCTCGACCGCCTCGACGATCTCGGCCGGGGTGTGGATCTCTCCTCCGATCTTAGGCAACGGCGCCACCTCGCACTTCCCGCGGACCGCCTCGCCGATCGGATGGACCATCTGGCCCAGGTTCATCTCCGGCACCAGAATGCCTTTCACCTGCTTGCCGAGCTCGAGGAGGCGTTCCTCCGGGAAGGGCCAGAGGCCAACGAGGCGCAGGTAGCCGACCTTCTTCTTCTTCTTCCTCAGCAGGCGTACCGCGTTCAAGGCCACGCGTGAGGCGATCCCGTAGCTGACCACGGCGAACTCGGCGTCCTTCAGGTGACGCTCCTCGACCCTGACCAGCGAGTCGCTCGCCTGGCGGATCTTCTGGCAGAGCCGGTTGACGAGCTTGGTGTGTTCCGCGGCGCTGCTCGTGGCCGGGAGCCCCTTTTCCGTGTGAGTAAGACCGGTGACGTAGGTCCTGTAGCCCAGGCCGAAGACACCCATCGGCGGCACCGCGGCTGCGCCGCCGCCGAACGGCATGTACGACTCCCGCGGGCCGCTCGGCCTCTCTCGCTCCACGTGCTCCACATCCCCGAACTCGGGGATGACCATCCTTTCCCGCATGTGGCCGACCTCGCCGTCGGTGAGCACGATGACGGGGACCCGAAAGCGTTCCGCCAGGTTGAACGCCTCGAAGCAGAGGTCCAGGCATTCCTGGACCGAGTTGGGGGCGAGGGCGATGATCTCGTAGTCGCCGTGCGAGCCCCAGCGGGCCTGCATCATGTCGCCCTGGGCCGGTTCGGTGGGCTGGCCGGTCGACGGACCGGAGCGCTGCACGTCCACGATCACGCAGGGCGTCTCGGTCATGCAGGCGTACCCGATGTTCTCCTGCATCAGCGAGAAGCCCGGCCCCGATGTCGTCGTCATCGCCTTAGCGCCGGCCCACGAGGCTCCGATGACTGCGGCGATCGAGGCGATCTCGTCCTCCATCTGGATATAGGTGCCCCCGATCCTCGGCATGAGCGATGCCATCGCTTCGGCCGTCTCCGTGGCCGGAGTGATCGGGTAACCCGCAAAGAAACGGCAGCCGGCGAGCAGGGCGCCGTAGGCGCAGGCGACATCGCCCTGCACGAAGGTCGGGCTCGCGCCCAGCAGCTTGCGACTCTCGGTATACGCCTGCTGGTCCATCAGCCGCTCCCGAAACCGGCGGCCAGCGCCCTGAGGTTCAGCTCCTCGGTCCCCTTCGGGATGTTCTTCAGCACGGCCTGCTCCAGCGACTCTCGGCTGACACAGCCGCTGACTCTTGCCAGCGTCCCCAGCATGATGACGTTGGCGACGATCCGGCGTCCCAGCTCATCGGCCAGCTTGGAGAATGGAACGCAGAGCGCGGTCTCGTCGCTTTCGACCAGGTCGCTGTCGATGATCACCATCGCCTTCTTCCCCACGTCAGCCCGGTACTTGTCGTAGGCCGGTTGGGAGAGCGCGACCAGGATGTCCGGCGCGACGACCTTCGGATAGTCGATCGGTGAGTCAGAGATGATGACGTCGGCGCGGGCCGCGCCGCCTCGCGACTCCGGGCCGTAGGATTGAGTCTGAACCGCGTTCAGGCCGTCGAGAATCGCCGCTTCGCCGAGTATGAGACCGGAAAGCACGATCCCCTGGCCGCCGAACCCTGCCAGCTGAATCTCCTTCCTCATAGGGATTCGCTCTTTCCTATCCGGTATCCTTCCTCGAAGGCCTGCTGGTTCGCCGTCTCGGTGCCCTTGGGGACGTTGCCGACGATGGCTTGCTCGAGCGATTCCTTGGAGACCACCTCGAGGATGGCGCCGATGAAGCCCAGCATCACCATGTTGGCCATGATCTTACGCCCGAACTTCTTGTGCGCGATGTCCGTCGCCTTGATCCGGAACGTGCGGGCAGGAGAATCTTCATCTGTTTCGACGAGGTCGTCTTCCACGATCAGCGTCCCGTCAGGCTTCAGGGCAGGCAGGTAGGCGTCGTAGGCCGCCTGCGACAGAGCGACCAGCACGTCGACGCGGGGAGGGGCGAGCTCGTATATGTCCTCGTCGGAGATGATCACGTCGCTCCGGCATCCGCCGCCCCGCGATTCACTGCCATAGGACTGGGTCTGCAGCGCCTTCTTGCGGTCGAGCACGGCCGCCACCCCGTAGATGTAACCGGAGAGGACTATGCCCTGACCGCCGAAGCCACTGAATCGTATGTTCATCGCCATCTCAGCAGCTCATCGCTCTCGGAAGCGTTCGTTGATCCGTCTCAGCGATGCGACGAACTCCGTGCGGCGCCTTTCCACCAGCTTGCCCACGACGATCTTACCCTCCAACTCTTCGGCGCTCATCTCTCGCGCCTTCTGCACCCTCACCGACTGGTCGCGGTAGAACTTGAGGAAGTCGGATGCTCTACGCATATCGACCATCTTGCCGTAGCTGACGGGGCATTGGGAGAGGATCTCGATAAACGAGAAGCCTTCGACCTCGAGAGCGCGCTGAATAGACTCCATGAGCGGAAACACATGGTAGGTGGTCCAGCGCGAGACGTAATTGGCACCGGCGGCCGCCACCAGCTCGGCAGCCTCGAGCGGGTGCTCGACGTTCGCGTAGGGCGTGGTCGTGGTCGGCACACCGAATGGGGTGGTGGGCGAGACCTGACCTCCAGTCATGCCGTAGTTCCAGTTGTTGACCATGAGGACGGTGATGTCGATGTTGCGCCGGGCGGCGTGAATCAGATGGTTGCCCCCGATGCCCGCGATGTCACCGTCTCCCGCGATGACCACCACCTTGAGGTCGGGACGCATGACCTTGACCCCGGTGGCGAAGGCGATCGGCCGTCCGTGGGTCGTGTGAAGGGTGTCGCCCTTGAAGTAGGGGCTGGGGATCCAGGAGGAGCAGCCGATCCCTGTCACGAAGACCATGTCTTTGGGATCGATGTTCAGCTCCTCCACGGCCTGCGCGAAGCTGTTGAGCACCGTTCCGCAACCGCAGCCGGGACAGAACGTCGTCGGCAGGATCTCCTGCCGCAGGAACTTCAACAGCCGGTGCGGCTTCAGTTGCCTCTCGGGTCCGGGAATGATGCTCTCATCCGCCATCGTGTCTAACCCGAATCGCTTCGAGGATCTCGTCTACCGTATGCGGCACGCCACCGATCTTCGGTACCGGCACGACGGGAAGCGAGGTGAAGCGCTCCACCTCGCGTGCGAGCTGACCCAGATTCATCTCGGGCACCAGGATCGTCTCCACCCGTTCGGCGAGACGCCTCACCGCCTCTTCCGGAAAGGGCCAGATCGTGACGAGGCGAAGGAAATCGACCGCGCAGCCCTGCTTGCGCGCCTCGCGGACCGCGCCCAGCGCGGGCCGCGCCGTCGCCCCATAGGCGAGCACACCAATCCTGGCCCCGTCGGCGAAATCCTCCTCCACGCGGGTGATCACGGCGCGGGCGTCGGCGATCTTGCCACAGAGCCGGGTCACAAGTTGGTCGTGGACGGCTTGCGTCGAGACGTCTCTCATCCCCGACGCCTTGTGGGTGGAGCCGGTGACGTGGATGAAACGTCCTTCCCCGAATAGCGACATGGGTGGGATGGCCTCTCCCCCGAAGAGATCGGCGTCCGGTTCCGCCAGTCTCCGCTCTTCGCGGACGACCTCATCGAAAGCGGGGAAAGTGATGCTCTCGCGCAGGTGGCCGATCTCGCCGTCCATCAGCAGGATGACCGGGGTCCGGTAACGCTCGGCCAGGTTGAATGAGGCGGCCGTGAGGTCGAAGCATTCCTGCACCGAGGACGGCGCCAGGGCGATGATCTCGTGGTCGCCGTGCGTACCCCAGCGGGCCTGCAGGACATCGCCCTGCGCAGGCTTGGTGGCCTGGCCGGTGGAGGGTCCGGAGCGCTGCACATCGATGATCACGCACGGGGTCTCCGTCATGATGGCGTAGCCTATGTTCTCCTGCATGAGCGAGAAGCCCGGCCCCGAGGTGGCGGTCATCCCGCGGGCGCCGGCCCACACCGCGCCGATCACCGCCGAGAGGGAGGCCATCTCATCCTCCATCTGCACGTAGTACCCGTCGACGCGTGGCAACTCGCGCGACATCACCTCGGCGATCTCCGATGCCGGGGTGATGGGATACCCGGCGAAGAAATCGCAGCCGGCGTAGAGGGCGCCATAAGCAGCCGCCTCATCCCCGAGCAGAAACAGCGTGCGGTTCTCGAATTCCGCCAGACGGGACTGCCTCTGAGTCATCACTCGTTGCATATGGTGATCGCGAACTCCGGACAGACGAGCTCACACAGCCTGCAGCCGATGCACTTCTCCTCGCCAACCACCTCCGGCGGGTAGTAGCCCCTCCTGTTGATCGACCCCGAGGTAGCCAGCACCTCCAGGGGGCAGAAGTCAATACAGATATCACACCCTTTGCAGAGTTCCTCGTTAATGTCGATCATCCGCTGGACCCTGGTTCCTGGAATAGGCATCCTGCCAGCCGGTCACTGGAGTTGGACGAACGCGCCCGCGCGCCCCGACCGCTGTGGTGCGGGGCGCGACGGGATCCTCGGTTGTACGGCCTCAGACGGACATCGTCCGCGTGTATTCGGCTCCGACCTGTCCCTCGCGACATGTGGCGGAGGCCAGGAAGTCGGCGGAGCGTTTCGCCTGGACCTCGAGAGCCTCGGATAGTGGGAGAGCGCAGGCCTGCTGCATGCACTCGATGATGGCCGCCCTGGCCGCTTCCATGGCGGGAGAGTCGGCAGCCGGGAGGTCGCCTACGTCCGTCGGTATCTTCTTCAGCGCGCCGCCCTCCACGGTCCTCTGCTGCAGACCGTGATCGGAGCTGCTGGCCACCTTCCAGGCCGTCTGGATGGCCTGGTCGAGCGGCCCGGCATAGTCGACAAGCCAGCCCAACGCGTCGGTCGCCCTGGCCGGCCTCCCAGTGAGCAGCAGGCGGAGCAGCTTGGGCCAGTGATCAGAGTTCGCTTTGCGGAACGGCCAATGACAGCCTTCCATGCCGGGGACCACCGGCAGCGTCACTTCCGGCCAGCCGAGCTGTGCATCGTCCACGGCCACCAGATAGTGGCAATGGATGAGCAGCTCCAGCATACCGCCCAGGCAGCGTTTGCCGTTTACGAATCCGACGGAGACCGCGAACTCGTCGTTGAGACGGCGGGCGGTTGCCGGCCAACCGCTGGTGATCCGGTAGCCATCCTCGAAGTTTTCGAGCGCCGAGAAGAAGTCGCTGGTATCGGCGCCGACCATCTGGGTCGAGATGTGGAAGTCGCCGGTCACGATCACGCGGTCGATCTTCTCGGACTTCAGCCAATCGATCGCCCGGTTGAGCTCGCGGTCGACGTCCCAGTTGTAGCTCTCGCGGTTGATGGTGATGACGCCGACCTCGCCGTCGTGTTCGGCGTTCACGTAGAGCTGCTGCCAGTCCGGACCCTCGACCTGCTCGAAGACGGCAGGGAACCAACTCTTCCCCTGCTTCGCTTCGGGGTGTAACCGGTGGTATGCCTCCACCGTGGAAATCACGGAATCCGGACCCATATCACGAATCACCGCGAGGATACCGCGCCGGAACTGCGCGCAGAGTTCGCCGATGGCGTTCAGGTGAGAGAGGTGGCCGCGCTTCTCATGGAGCATCAGGCTGGTCATCTGGAACATGGGGCCGAGGATCCAGGCTCTGAACTCCTGATTGGCGTCGCCGTCCAGCGACCAGTCGACCAGCGGACGGAAGTGGTTGGGTGGATACCAGGTCTGACCGGTCTCCTTGCGCTCCTCCAACACCGAGGTCGGCCGGAACAGCTCACCGTAGGTCCCGCTCAGGTGATGGAGGCAGGACCAGGTCAAGAAGTCCGCTCCCTTGGCGCCGATCGCGTCGTGGGCCCTGAAGGGATTGGGCCCGAGGAGCTTTCTGGTGAACTTGTCGATCTTCCAGAACGGCATGTTGCTCGCGTCGTGGTAGCGCAGGCCGGCCAGCGTTACCCCGCAGAACAGCACGTCCAGAATGAACGACCAGTTGTCGCTCACCGGCAGCGGGATCAGACCCATCGACCAGAACAGCTGGCTGATGGCGGACGGCTCGGGCTCCACGATCTCCCAGATCTTGTTGATCTCGTGGGGGAAGGCGGGGTGAGCGATGCCGACCCCTAACTCGGAACTCGGGAATCCCGAGGTGACCGAGCGGATCTCGATCCCCGGGAAGGTCTCCCGGAATAGCTTGTAATGCGCACGCTTGATCTCGAGGATCTCGGGGATCGCTTCCAGCAAGAAGCGTGGCTGCAGATCGTTGAGTTCTGCCGGCAGGTGCTTTCCGTCGTAGGTCAGCCGGACGATGTTGGCCATGATCCGGTCGGCGCCCTCGCGCCCGAAGGCCTGCACCAGCCCGGGGTACTTTCCGCCGATGCCGTCGGGGGCGCTGGGGAAGTCGAGCCCCACGACCCGCACCCCGAAGGGCTCCAGTCGGGAGCCGAGCTGCATCGCCTTGCCCGCTCCGACGATGCCGTTGGCGCCCGAGATGACCATCGAGCCCCGATTGCCAGAGTTGCCGAATACCTTGTCGACCAGTTCAGCGGTATCGGCGGGAGTTCGTCCGTTTTGGAAGATGTCGATGACGCTCCCCAGGCCGAGCGTCTGGAGTGTCGGTTGCCTGATTGCCTTTGACATTTTTCCTAATCTCCTTACGAGACCTTGAACAGGGCCGCGATACCGACGTCTCCGGCGGCACACCCGAATACCAGTACGTGGCCGCCGCCTAGCTCCACCGCCTCCTCCAAGGCTTCGATCAACACCCGGGTGAGGGTCGGTCCCTGAGGATGTCCCCAAACCAGCGGACAGCCGGTGTTGTTCATCTTGCGCCAGTCATAATCGAGCAGCTTCGAGAAAATCACATCGTTGACGGCGAACGGGTTGTGGTTCTTGACCACCGCCATGTCGGCCATGGTCAGCCCCGTCCGCTCCAGCAGCTTCTGGACGGCGAACGCCGGAGCCTCGGGCATCAGGCTGGGATGCGTCCGGGTCTCCGTCTTCGCGACGAACTGGATGTCGATCTCCGGCCGCGAGCTGAGTTCCTTCGCCTTACCCTTGGTCGTCACGAGCAGCGTCGACATGCCGTCGGAGGCGTGAGTCTGCCCGCCACCGGTGACACACGTATCGAGCTCGCGCATCGCCCGCAGGCCAGCGAGCGTCAGCTTGCGCACTCCGTAGTCGCCATCGATGCGCCCCAACGGACGCCCCTGCACGTTGAGCACGTCGAGCGGAACGAGAACCCGGTCGAGGAACCCGGACTCCTTGGCGCCGAAGTATTGCTCGTAGCGCAGGAACGCCACGTCGTCGGTTTCCGCTCTATCGCACTTGTACTTGCGCGCCGTGATGCCGGCGGCTGTGATCATCGCGTTACCCGTCGCCGGATCGAAGCCGAAGTTGTCCCAAACATCGGCGATCGCTTGAGTGCGCTCGTGGGCCCGGCGCTCCGGGAAGACACCGACCGGCGAGTCGCTGGTCCGGTCGAACGTCAGGACGCCGACCACGTCGCTGGCACCGCTATCGACCTCGGCGCCGGCCAGCAGCGCCGCCTGCAGACCCGTGGCGCAAGCCTGCTCCATGTGGTAGCCCGGTATGCGATGCCCCATGCAACTCGCCACCAGCGGCGCGTTCCAGAACTTCCAGTGCCAGGGGATCGTCGAGCCGATGATCAGGTAGTCGAGCTCGCTCTTCGGTACCTTGCGGAGCCCCATGATCCGACCCATCGATTCGCCGGCGAACTGGCCGATGTTGACCTCCGCCAGCGCGGAGGTCTGCCAGGCCGGGAAATAGCTGCTGCCCCAAGTGCCATAAGGGATCCTGGCGTTGGGGTACATCTGTGGTGTCTTCTTCATGTGGTATTCCCTCGACTGCGGGCCGCAGTGGCTGCGACGTCAAGGTCGGGGCTGGACTCCCTCAGTTTAGCTTCGCAGAACCTATTAGACAAACGCGGGGTCGCGGCCCAGGGTTCTGGGTGTCCCAAGCCCCGGAAGCCGGCCGGCGCTATCAGTAGGAAGACTGGCTTTCGAAAAGCAAGGTAGCTTGCGGTCTCTGGGGGCGGTGGGGCGGTTTGTGGGTCGGTTTCTCGTCCTCACTTTGCCTTTCTGAGCACCTTCGTGTCGTCCAGCGCGTCGAGCACCGAGTCTGCGTCTGGCCGCTGCTAAGCTGTCCCACACCTTGATCCCACAATAGCGCCAGCCGGTCACAGATTATCAACGCCCGCACCGTGCGGAATAGTGCAAGCAATACGGATGGTCAGTACGGGCCGGGCGGGAAGTACACGCCACCGAACCCTAAGTCCCGGGCAGGCTCGATTGTCCGGTTACAGTTTGGCTGCAGTCAGGTTACTCTTACCTCTCCAGCAGCGCCTGGAAGCGCGGATGGTCGCGGAGGGGGGCTGCTATCCGACCTTCCCTCCGTCACGTGGCACCGACACCAAGATCCCCGACAACGCGAAGTCGCACCACGTACTGCACGTCAAGCTCGTCACTCCACACTCCGTAGATCTTGTCGCCGCGGAATACCATGGGGGTAAACCGCTGTGGCAACGTGACCACTCCGACGAAACGCCCCTCGGTGTCGAACACATCCCACTCCTGAGCTCCCGCGTTGCTACCGATGGAGATCAAGTTGTTGAAGTCGGACTCGCTGAACTCGGAGACCCGCTGAACGTGCCGAGCCCAAATCGTACCGTTCGGGCCCACCGCCAATGCTTGAAACGCGGGGTAGAAGGCAGCAATGTGCGTGTTACTCCACATTCGGTCCGCTCTCGCTCGAACGGCACCCACTTGTTCTGCCCAGGCGGAGAAGCGCTCTCTGATGGCCTCTCGTTCGCTATCACTCACGGGCCTGCGCTCAAAAGGCTTCGTAATGATCCGTTCCAGCTGCCGGCCGGAGTACATGGTGATTCGGTACTCGTCGTTTACGCCGCAGACCAACTCCAGGTCATCGTTGAGATCCCAGCTCATCGTCGGAAAGTAGATTCTAGCCCCTCGGATGGGCCGCCCGTCGGCCCCGCGCGGCGTCGTTGAGGGAAAAGTCAGCAAAGTGTCGATTACCGTTCCGTCCGTCGCCAGGCGCAGAATGCCGCCATTCGGATTCTCTATACCGGCTTCAGCACGAGAGGCTCGAGGTTCGAACTGTTCCGCGATCGCGCCCGAGGCCGTCGTCTTGAACAGCTCGGGACGACGTTCCTCGATTTCAATCCTGAAGCTACCGGCACTGGAGCCGTCGGGAGCGTAGCGATTGAAGCGCAAGGCCCGGTTGTCTGGGACCAAGAGCGTGTCACCCGGTCCCATGAGAACCGACACTGCCCCTAGCAATTCGCCGGGTCCGCCTCCGCGACGCCCGATGGTCTGCTGGTATTCACCCTCCGGCGAAAACACCTTGATGTGCTGTGCCTGAAAGTCGAGCACGAAAATGCGCCCGCGGGAATCCACCGCCAGCCCCCATACGTCTCCGAACTGATAGTCGGGATTCCCTTCCACGACCCCGATTCTCAACTCTTCCTCGACCGTCCACCGATCGGCCTCCCCCCAAATGCCCTCGGCGGGGTTGGCGACCATTGTCACACCGGCGCTGTCGGTGATGATTCCGCCCCAGCGAGGTTCGCCGCCGCCACAGGCCGTGCCCAGCCAAGCGAACAAGGCAACGATCCCGCTTCTAGTGATTCCCATGTTGCCAGCCTCCGCAGTTGAATGGGCGTGTCAGTGAACTGAGTGCGGCACCTGCCGCAACGAGCGCTGGTGAATTCGACGATCAGCCGCTTGAGACGGGACATATCTGCCACCTGCGGCCTGAGAGATGTGGGATTGGCGGTACCCGGTTGTGCTCAAAGGTGCGGTCTCAGTGGGCGGCGAGCAACGAGAACGCGAGCCTTCCTGTCTGGACTTCTCCCAGCGTATACAGAAACTTCCTGCGTCCGCTGCCGGTCTCTCTCCGGCTTCCGCTTGTGCGCGGCGTGTCGGACCGGGTTGCAGGGTCGGCAGAGCCCGGTTTTGGCAATTCGCGCACGCGGCTCCTCCCGTCGTTTGTTGTCGTGGCCGACTTCACGGCGCCCCGGTGACGGTGTCCGAGTCCGGGGGTTGTAGTCACACTCCGACCCCGAGGGGACGACGCAGAGTCGCCCCTCCATGTGGGTCGGTTTTGGGTCGATTTGAGTGTCGAAAGAGCCTATACGCGGCTCTTGTGAGTGTCGGTTAAACAGACACAGAGAGGGCGAGAGAGCCCTAGGAATTACACGACTTTCCCGCCCTCGAGGTGTCGGAAGAAACGACGCACCACCCCCGTTACCGCAAACAAGACTGGCTAGCGGCTCGCCGCCGCGTTAGATTGGATCAACAGACCGATATGCCATTCCTGGAGGATCGCAGAGGTTCGGTATGGGAATCCTCGAGCTTGCCGGCGGTGTCCTGGTCATCCTCAGCATATTCGCCGCCTTCATGATATGGGCTATCTTCCCGCTCATGCCGTTCCTGCTGATCGGCGCGGCTTACGGCGCGGTGCGCTATGGTCTGCCGGCTCTGGGCCGGACGGCGGTCGCGGTGGAGCACGGTGTGTCGGCGGGGCTGCGCTGGGTCCTGCTCCCGCTGGCGGTTTGGGCGCTGCGTGGCGCGGAGCCGGCAGTGCTGAGGTACGGGGACGGTCGGGAGCGCCGCTAGTCGAGCGGTCGCGAACAGGCTGCTGACGTCAGGAGCGGAAGACGGCACGTGCGATTAGCGTGTCGTCAGCCGCTCTTCTTGCTTCTTCGCTCCGATCTCTCGCTCATCTCACGGCAATAGCGTGCGAGTAACCGAAGGGCTCGATCGGCGCTGCGGAAAGTAGGCAGGCCGTGGCGCTCGAGCAGCTGCGCCATCGGGTCGTAGAGTCGGCCGCCATCCACCACAGTCACCCAGGGTTTGGAGACCTCGTCCTTCAGGCGAACGAGCTTCATGGCGACGGAGTTCTCCGAGTAGACGTTCTCGCCGTGGCCGTCGTGCGGCTCGAGCGTATTCAGCATAGGGGTGAGCGGCACGCACGAGATCAAACCGACGTCCACGTTCGCATCCGCCATGACAGCGCGGGCCGCCGGCTCGTAGCAGGCATCGTCCGCCATCGGCGTGATATCCAGAGGATTCCGGACGTCGACGATCTCGTCGAGTCCTGAGCTCTCCAGAACGGAGAGCAGGGTCGAGCGTGTAGCGTCCGTGAAATCGGCCAACCTCAGGGGGCCTGCGTGGTCGGCGATCGACACGCACTCGAATCCCGCGTTGGATAGGGCACCGAGCCGCAGATCGCCGACCGGTTGGGCACCGAGGAGGGTAAAGAGCTTCACGAGGTCCTCGAATTCTGCCGTGGTGTCGCAGACCATGGCGCCGGCGTGACGGGCGAGCTCTCGGGAGACGACGTAGTCGCCGGCTATGGCGGCGGTGTGACTGGCGGAAGCCGTCATACCCTCAGGGGTGCGACCGCCGCGATAGAGGATGACGGTCTTGCCGCGGGCGGTGATCTCGCGCATCGCCTGGACCACCCTCAGGCCGTCCAGCGGCTTGCTACCCTCGGAGTAGACGGCGAAGACCTCGAGTTCGTCATCATCCTTCAGGTACGTGAGGTAGTCACCGACAGTGAGGTCCATCTGGTTGCCCACCGAGATGGAGTAGCGCGGATCGATCCCCAACTTCGAGCCCTTGGCGGCGATGAAGGCGCCACTCTGCGAGATAAGCGCGATCGGGTAGGAGCCGCCAAACGATCCGCTGAGCTTGTAGGCGGGGATGAACGTCGTGTCGTAGCCGCCGGGCTGCGACCGGATGCCCATGGAGTTCCCGCCGTTGATCACGGGGCCGCGCCATTCCGACTCGCGTGCCGCCGCGAGCGATGCTTGTATGCGTGCGACGATCGCGCCCGTACCCTGCTTCTCCTCCAGGCCCCCCGGTATGACGATAACGCTCTCGGCCCGCTCGCCCTCGATGATCGAGCGCAACAGGTCCGGAACCTGGGTGGCGGCGACCGCCAGCACGCAGAGATCCACACGTTCAGGAAGCGAGGCTACGTCGGGATAGCAGCGACACCCGTCGATCGCTTCGCTGCCCGGCTTGACGATGTAGATGCGGCTCTGGTCAAAGCGCTCGCCGAGCAGGTTCTGAAGGATGACCCGGCCGGGGTTCATCTCCTCCGAGACGCCGACGATCGCCACGGCACGCGGTCGCAAAAGGTTCTCGAGCTTGTGGAGCGGCCGGGGCGGCGGTGGACTCGGCGGCGGCGAGTCGCACCTGACGAGCACATCGAGGGGCAGCAGGCGCCCGTCGATAATCACGAACGGGTTGACCTCGAGCTCGCTGATCAGCTCGGGCACGGCTTCGCCGGCCAGCCGGGCGAACCGCATGAACTCGTCGATCAGGATACCGATGTCGAGGCGCACGGCTTGCCCACGTTGTTCACGCGTGACGAGCTGCGCTATCGCAGACTCATGCAGCAACCGCGCCGCGGCGCCGGCGTCGAGGTCGGTGGGCGAAGCGATAGCGATCTCGGTGCCAGGTTTGAGCGCCGCCGCCAGAAACTCCGTGTGAACGCCCCCCGGCCCGCAGGTCACTACCGGCCCGAAGTCGTCCGTCCAGCGGACTCCCAGCAGTAGCTCGCCGCCCAGCGACCGGTCGTAGGGAACGAACTCGCTTACCAAGTAGCCCCGGACGTCATGACCTGTCAGGGGCTGGTTCATTCTGTCGATCGCCGAGCGCAGGGCAGCCTCGTTCCGCGGTACGATCGCGATGGCCCCCGCCTCCGTCTTGTGCAGGACGTCGGGAGCCAGCGCTTTCAATACGACTCGGTCGCCGGGAAAGCCGTCGAGCTCCAGGTCACCGAGCTCATCGGCACTCTGTACGACGACATGTTTGGGGACCGAGATCCCCATGGCGGCGAGGATCTCCAGGCCTTCGCTTTCCAGCAGTACGGCGCGCCCGTCGGCGCGGGCCCGCCGGACGACGTCCGAGATTCTCGCGATATCCATGGATCGGCCCAATCAGGGCCGCTCAGGGTAAGACGCCAGGCGCCGTTCCGCGTCGGCGATCTGTTCCTCCATCCCGCTGGGCGCCAACGACAGGAAGCGCTCGAACGAATCGCGAGCTTCTTGGTACCTGCCCCAGCTTAGTTGAACCAGCCCGAGAACGTACGGTACTCGCGCGTCGCGCGGGCTTGCCTGCTGCGCTTGCAGCAGTAGCTGCTCGGATTCGCCGAAGTGACCGGCCCGTCCCAGCGTGACGCCGAGGTCGTAGAGCACCGTTCGGTCGTCGGGATCGGCCCGCAGGGCGCTTCGCAGCTCCTCGGCGGCCTGGATCCACTCGCCCCTGGCCTCGTGCATGCGCGCCAACCGCACATGGGCCATGTGGAAGCCGGGCTCGCGAGCCAGCACTTCCCGCAGCAGCTGCGTCGCTTCATCGAAGAGGCCTGCTTCGTGCTTCAGCGCTGCCAGGACGTAGAGACGCTGGTTCGCATCCAGCGTCACGTCGAGCGGCGCGTAGCTGCCCCCGCTCCGGGCAGGCCGTTCTGTGAGCGCGGTGAGGTTGGTGAACGCCTCGTCCCATTCACCGGCGTGAGCCGCGAACAGCCCCCAGTACCAGAGAATCTGGTCCGGTATCAATTCCGGTTGATCACTCCAGCCCATGTCCTTGACCAGGTTCCGAAAGGCTTTCCGGGCCCCGTTGTACTTGTCTCTGAGAACCTGGTCAGAGCATTCCTGGAAGGCCTGGACGTAGACCAGCTCGTCCGCCGGCACGTCCCAGTCGATGGAATCTGCCGGTGTCAGGGCGGCGACAGTCTTCAGGTCGACCAGCGGGCTGAAGTAGACGGCGCGCCAGTACAACTGGTTCGACTCCTCCAGCACCGCCACCCACTGGGCCGGCACGCGACCCGTGGCGGCCTCCTCGAGCAGCTGGGGCCGTCGCGCGAAGGGCATTGTAGCTAGCGCGAGATAAGCCTCGGCCAGTCGGGGATCGATCTCGCTGGCTAGCTGGAACGAGCGTTCAGCTTCGTCGAGGCGTCCGGCGCTCCAATAGCCGAGACCGAGGTCGTAGTGAGCCATCGCGTCGTTGGAATCGGCGCGCGCCCGATCTTCCAGCTTGTCGAGGCGGCCGGGCGACCGCAGCTGAGCCTCGAGCGGTGCGTGCGCCAGCAACGCCAGAACGGGAACCAAGGCCAGCATTCGAACGCTCATGGGTACCGAATCCCCGCTACGGTTATGAAGCGTCTTCGTACTCGTCGCCCGGCCCCGGCGGGCCGAGCAGCCGCTCGAGTTCCGAGAAGTAACCGAGCGCGGCAACGATGTCAGCGTCGTTGCGCAGCTCGAGCTCCAGTCGCGCCTCGACTAGACTCGCGCCTAGGGGCTGCTAACCTGCCATACGGTATCGATCACGGTTCCGTCCACCCACTTGATCACGGCCACCGGCCGGTCGGTCAGCTGCGGCTTGGCCGGCGGCCCGCCCACGATGCGCTCCACCTCGTCCTTGATCTCCTCGATCGGTCGAACGGGTAGATCGGAACCCTTGAGGATATCGCTAAGATCGCCACGCCTGGGGTTGATCGCTATGCCGCGTTCGGTAACCACGACATCGATCAACTCACCGGGTCCGGTCACCGTGGTGACTTCGTCGACGAGCACGGGGATCCGATCCCGAAACGAGGGCAGGGCAAGGATGGTACAACGTCCGTCCAGGCAGTTCTGCCAGCCACCGATCCCGTGCAACAACATGCCGTCGGAGTGGGTGTTTACGTTGGCGTTGAAATTGACATCGACTTCGGTCGCGCCGAGCACTACGGCATCGACCATCGAAGCGAAGTTGCCTTTCCCGTGGTAGTTGTAAGAGGTGAACGGCGAGGTGGCGACGTGGCGTGGGTCGGAGGCGATGGACTCCACGGCGACCAGGTCGAACGTCTGGCCGTCGAGGATGTAGTCGGTCAGGCCCTCTCGCAGCAGGTCGACCAGGTACTGGGTAGAGCCGCCGCGAACGAAGCGGGCCTTCACCCCCGTTTCCTTCATCAACTGTTTCAGGAACTCCACGAAAGCGAGAGCGATCCCCCCGGCGCCCGCCTGGAAGGAGAAGCCGTCGCGCATGATGCCGGCATCGTGCAGGAACCGCGCCACGTACTCGGCGATCAACAGCCGGTCGGGGCTCTTGGTGATCTGCGTAGTGCCGGATACGATCTTCGCAGGATCACCGATCGAGTCGACCTCGACCACGTAGTCGACGTTGTTCCCCTGAATCTGCCAGGGGATACAAGGGAAGGGGACCAAGTTGTCGGTGACGACGATCACGTGATCGGCGTAGATCGAATCGGCGAGCGCGAACCCGAGCGAGCCGCAGGCAGATGGACCGTGCGAGCCATCGGCGTTACCGAACGGGTCGGCGCTGGGCGCCGCGATCACGGCGATATCGATATGGACTTCGCCATCCTGGATCGCCTGCCAGCGCCCCCCGTGTGATCGCAAGACGCCCATCCCGCGCATCTTGCCGTGCGAGCAGTATTCGCCCAGCGGGCCGTTCATGCTTCCCTCGATATGATGTACCACGCCGCGGTCCATCAAATCGATCACCGGCGCATGACAGGGGAACGAGGCGCTGGGGAACCACATGAGGTCCTTGGCTCCAAGCTCGGCGGCGGCGGTCAAGGCCATCAGGGCTACGACGTCCCCGTTGCGCAGGTGGTGGTGAGTCGAGATCGTCATCCCGTCACGCAGCCCGCACTTCTGAAGCGCCGTCTTCAGGTCAGAAACTCGCTTGTCACCGCTCGCCGGGTAGTCTTTGCACGATCGGATCGGTGGGGCCTGTTTCGAGCCTTCGGGCCTGAATGCGGCGGCGCCCTGGTATGGGATCTGCCTCTTCCCGTTGACCACTGTGGGAACGCGACGCCCCACGGCGTTGACCACGAAGTCAGCGCTTTCGCTCATCATCGACTCTCCATCGCCGGCCGCCGGCGCCGGCTCAACTGTCGTCGGAAATCAGTCCCATGCGTCGTGCGTTCTTGACGAGACGCTGCGCCCTCAAGACCACGGGAGCATCGACCATCTTCGTGCCGAGCCGGACGACCCCGAGCCCGGCAGCCTGCGCTTCATCGAAGGCCGTTACGATCCTTTGTGCCTTCTCGATCTCCTCGGGCGTCGGCGCGAAGGCCTGGTGGATCGGCTCGATCTGACGCGGGTGAATGCAACCCATACCCTCGAAGCCCAGCGTTCGGGAGCGGCGGGCCCAATCGCTGAGGCCTTCGACGTCGCCGACATCGCCGTAGACGGAGTCGATCGCCTGCACCCCGGCGGCGCGGGCTGCATTCACCAGCCGTGTTCGGGCATAGTAGGACTCGACACCCTCCTGGGTCTTGTGGACGCCCAGGTCGGCGGTGTAGTCCTCGAGCCCGATGGTCAGGGCCACCACCGTCTCGGCGGCGGCGGCGACGGCGTAGGCGTTCTCGATGCCGAGCGCGGACTCCAGGATAGGCATGAGCCAGATCGCCTGCCCATCGCCCGCTTTGGCCCGGATCCCACGTATCCGCTCGTCGACCTCCTGCACCTGCTCCGCCCGTTCAACCTTTGGGATGAGGATGAGGTCGGGGCCCTCGGGGACCACCGCCTTCAAGTCTTCAAAGCCCAGCGGCAGCTGGTTGATGCGAACCATGCGCTCGGCGCCCATGAAATCGACACAGCGAAGCGCGTTGCGCACCATCAGTCGCGCTGCGTCCTTCTCCTCCGGGTGGACGGAGTCCTCCAGGTCGAGGATGACGCCGTCGGGGTGATGCAGCCCGGCGTTGATCATCAGCTTCGGCTGATTGCCCGGTAGGTAGAGACGCGAGCGGCGCAAACGGTCCCGGGCGGTCGGGCCCTCTCGCTCCGGGACGGTGCGCTCGGGGCGGGGGTCACCTTTGGCTGCGACGCCGGCACGCTGGGCGGCGGCCTCCAGGCGCGCGGCGATCGTGAACGGTAGAGCACCCTTGTCGTCGATCGACACGCGGGCGTGCTCGATCTTCAGCGCGTCCAGCACGTGCTCAGCGATTTCGCGGATGGAGCCACCGTACAGACGCCCGACTTTGGAGTCGAGCTCGATCTTCAGACCGCCCGACTTCACGATCTCTACGTTAACGTGAAGATCGGAGCGTACGTCGTCACCCGTAGGTCCTGCTTCGCCGCGTCGCGGTGCGGCTCCCCGGCTACCAGGCATCTTCAACGCCTCCCTATCCCAGGCTGGCGATAATCGCGTCGGTCATCTCGGTGGTCGTCGCCGCCCCCTGCGCGATCACATCGGGCCCGCCCGGGATCCGCAGCATGTCGTACGTCCGCACCTTTCCAGTCTCGATGACCGCGGCGATGGCGGCGCGCACGGCCTCCGCTTTGTCGGTTTCGCCGATGTGGTCCAACATCATGGCCGCACTCAGCATCATGGCGATCGGGTTGACGATCGGCGGGTCGAGCCGCTCGTACTTGGGAGCCGAACCATGGGTCGGCTCGAAAACAGCGACCTCGTCACCGATGTTGGCCGAGCAGGCGAATCCGAGACCGCCCACCAGGCCGGCGAACGCGTCCGACACGATATCGCCGAACATGTTGCCGGCCACGATGATCGAGTAGTCCTCCGGGTTCTTGGTCAGCCACATCATCTGGGCGTCGATGTTGGTTGACCAGAGCTGGATAGCGGGGAAATCGGCGTGCACTTCCTTCGCGACTTCCTCCATCATCCCCGAGGTCTCGCGAAGCACGTTCGGTTTCTCGCAGATGGTTACCGATGGATAGCCGTGCCTCTTCGCGTAGCGAAAAGCAGCTTCGACGATTCTTTGGCAAGCCTTGCGTGTGAACACCCGGGTCGAGATCGCCATCTCCGGGCTCGGCACGTGCGCGAAGGCCTTGAACTTCGGATGCGTGGCCAGCGCCTTCCGTACGTCAGCGGGCGGATCGGTCCACTCGATCCCCGCATACAGGCCCTCGGTATTCTGGCGGAAGATCACCGCGTCCACTTTCGGTTCCTCGAAGCCGCCACCGGGTGCCTGCCGGACGAAGTTGAGTGGGTTACCGGGAAACGACCGGCAGGGCCGGATGCAGACGTCGAGGTTGAAAGTCTGCCGCAGCCCGACGATCGGGCTGTAGTAGACGTAGCCCTTGTCCCCTAGCTCGGGCTTCAGCTCTTTGGCCGCCTGGCCCTTGGGTTTCGACGTGATCGCACCGAAGAGGCCGAGCTTGTGCTCGCTCAGCAGGTCGATCGTTCTCTGGGGCAGCGGATTGCCATCGTTGACCCAGCAATCCCAGCCGATGTCGGCGTGCACGTAGTCGACGTCGAAACCGACCGCCTCCAGGACTCGCTTCGCCTCGGGCAGCACGAGTTTGCCAATCCCGTCGCCGGGCATCTCCACGACCGTGTACTTTGCCATGTCTAGACTCAGTCTCGCTCGTTCAGGTTAGTCGTTCAGGTCCGCGACAAGTCGCCGCTGATCACTTTCCTCGCCCTGCCACTCCCAGCTTGTGCCTTACCAGGTTCTCGATCCCGCCCGCGACGATCAGGGATTGTGGCACGCTCCCCAGCGGTGGGAAGCGGAACGACTCGCCGCGCAACTCCAGAGTTCCGTTGGCGAAGTCGATCTCAATCAAGTCGCCGGGAACGATCGTCAACTCGGCGGACGCAATCGTCTCGGCGTGATGGGCCCTCAGGCGGTCGACGATTTCCGGGCATTCGATGCAGATGAAGCCGTTGTTGAAGGCGTTGCGGAGGTAGGTCTGCGAGAAGCTGCCAGCGATCACCAGCGGTATGCCCGCAGCTTGCAGGGCCGTTGCCGCCTGCTCACGGCTCGAGCCGGTGCCGAAGTTGTAGCCGCCGACCAAGACGTCGCCGGGCTGCACTTTGCTGCGGAAAGCCGGGTCGTAGTTCTCCATTACGACCCGTGCCATCTCCTCACGACTCAACTCTTTGTAGGTGTAGTCTTTACCGTAGATGCCGTCGGTGTTCAGGTTGTCCTGCGGGAGAAGAACGACCCGGCCTTCGATACGGGCGGGAAAGCCGCGTTGGATCGGCACCGTCTCCGGTTCGGCGGCGCTCGCGGCCAGCGGGCGGAAATCGCGAGCTGGGACGCGCCCATCGGACGGGCGGGGCCCGGTGATGTGGCCGGTAACCGCGGACGCGGCCACGACCTCCGGGCTTGCCAGGTACGCTTGCGCGTCGCGCGAGCCCATGCGGCCCTTGAAGTTACGGTTGGTGGCCGAGATCCCCACCTCTCCGGGTTCCAACAGCCCGACCCCGAGGCCGATGCAGGGTCCGCAGCCGGGCGGCAGCGGGTGGGCGCCGGCTTCCAGCAGGACGCTCCACGCCCCACTCGCCGCCGCACTCCTCTCGACCTCAGCGCTCGCCGCCGCCACGTAGAGCTCGACGCCATCGGCCACCTTCTTGCCACGCATCACGGCGGCCGCTGCCTCGAGGTCCTCCAGTCGACTGTTCACGCAAGAGACCAGGTAGGCCTTCTGGATAGCGATCTTGTCGCGCTCGATATCGGCGACCGAACGCATGACCTGAACGGTATCGGGGCCGGAGACGTGAGGGCTGACCGCGTCGAGGTCGAGTTCGATGCGGGCAGCGTAGCCGGCGTCCGGGTCAGAGGCAGGTGGGCCGCCAGCCCAGGTTCCCAGGTCGGTGTTGCTGAAACGTTCGATACCGGCGGCGGCGAGCAGCGCCTTCCGTCTTTCGAGGTAGTCGATCGTGGTCCGGTCCACCGGGAACCAGCCGACCAGGGCACCCCACTCGGTCGTCATGTTGGCGATCGCCATGCGAGCGTCCATACTCAGCGTGGCGACACCGGGGCCTCCGAACTCCACCGCCGCGTTCAACACCTCGCCCTGATTGTAGAGACCGCAGAGGGTGACGATGACGTCTTTCCCGCTAGCGCCATCGCGGAGCGAACCGTTCAAGACCACATGAACCGTGCGGGGGATCTGCCACCAGAACTCGCCAGTGCACCAGATCGCCGCGGCATCGGTGCGCACTACGGGTGTGCCGAGTGCGCCCAACGCGCCATACATGTTGGAGTGGGAGTCGGAGGCCACGACGAGCGAGCCTGGGACGACGTAGCCGTGCGACACCATGATCTGGTGACCGATACCGGTGCCGGCGGGGTAGAAGTCGATACCCTGAGCGCGCGCGAACGCCTCGATCTCGCGATACTTCGCCAGGTTCGTCTCCGAGGTGTTCTGGATGTCGTGGTCAAGTGCGAAGACGAGTTGCCTCGGATCGTAGACCTGCGAGGCGCCGATCGCCTGGAACTTCTTCATCACGGCCGCGGTGTTGTCATGTGTCATCACGTGCCGCGGCCGCAGCGAGACCACGTCGCCCGCTCGCAGCGGGCGCGCCGGGCCCTCGCTCATGTGCAGTTGCGCGATCTTCTCTACAACCGTCTGGCCCATTCTGATTTCACCTGTCTGCTATGCACATCTCCATCAGCGCCGTCACCGATTCCAGCGTCTCGAGTTTCCAAACCGCGTCCTTCAGGCGCGCCCGAGCGCCGTCGGAGAGAACGGGTGCGGCCAGCGCATCGAACTTCTGCTCGATCTCCGCGTCGGTCAGCGGGTTGCGTGGATCACCCTTCGGGTAGTCGAGTTGCTCGCTGAACTCGCGGCCGTCCGTGGTGGTGATGTCGACTATCACTCGCTGCAGTTCGGGGAACACCGCCTCTATGTCCGGGTCGGCGGTGACCTCTACCTTCTCGAGCTGTTCACGGATCTTCGGGTCCATGATTCTGTCGGGCTCAAACTGCGCGGGAGTCACTTGGCGGTCCACGATGGCTGCTGCGATCACGTAGGGCAGACTGTGGTCGGCGGTTTCCTTGGTGCGCGGGTCGTACTTCGACGGATCGGCCAGGATATCAGCCGCCCGCGCCAGCGAGCGGATGTGGACCTTCTCGATCTGTTCGGGCTTCAGCTGATGCTCGTCCACCAGTTTCAGCACGGCCGAGATCGGTGCGTGTGTCAGCGCCTCGGTGGGGAAGGCCTTCATCCCGCAACGCTCGATTCGCCAGGTCGCGCCCAGCCCATCGGTCAGCAGCTCCAGCTTCCACTCGGGGCCCATACAATGAACCAGCCCCTCCTTGCCGTCGATCACGTGCTCCGGTCCGCTATAGCCCTTCTCGGCGAGCAACGCGCCCATGACGCCGGCCTGGGTCGCCATCGGGTCGACAGTGTTCTTCATCATCGTCAGCTTGCCGGCCGTGACGGCGCCCAGCGTGGCATGATGCGAGGCGGAGATGCCAACGGCGTGCTGAATCTTCTCCCAGGGTAACCTGAGCATACGTCCCGCCACGATCGGCGAGACGAACGCCGTCAGTGTGGCGTGGTGCCAGCCGCGCTCACGAATGCCGGGGAAGGCCGCCTCGCAGAGCCGCATCTCGAACTCGTGACCCAGCACGATGCCGACGATGAGCTCCCGCCCGCCGACGCCCTGCCGCTCCGCGCAGGCGATCGCCGCCGGTATGATGTCCGAGGGATGGGATGGGTCCTGCTGCCAATAGATGTCGTTGTAGTCCATGACGCGCACCATGAGCGCGTTGGCGAGCGAGGCGGAAACCACATCGGTCTTCTTGCCGCTGCCCAGAATCGTGGCTGGTCCGGTCCCCGCAACCTCATCCAGCACATCGAGGGCGTGTAGCGCGTCCTCCTGTCGATAGCCGCCGAACGCGCAGCCGAGCGAATCCAGCAGGTAGCGTTTCGCTTCGTGGACGGCTCTCTCCCCGATCTGATCGTACTCCAGGGCGGCTGCCCAGCGGGACATGGAAGCGCTGACGGTGTCGGACATTGCTGTTCTCCGGCTGGGTTTACAGGTTCTTGAAAGGCAAGTAACTCATGAAGTCCGCGTGGTGCACGATGTACGCTTCCGTGCTGCGTCGCACGAGATCGCCCTCGCCCGCGTGCGCTGCGATGATGTGCGATACTTCGTCCGGCACCCCGCAGGCCATCGCGAGACCGACTCCGGTAAAGGGGTGACGCAGCGCCTTTCCACGGTCGCTCTGACGCACTTCGCCGTCGACCTTCTCGTACTCGAGGAGTTTGCCGACGTCTGCCAGAATCGCTCCCGCGATCACCGTATCCAGGTCGATCTTCAGCGCCTTGCCGAGAAATTCCTGCATCGACTCGGCTGCCCGGCGCGCGATATGAACCACGCAGCGCTTGTGCTCCATGAAGGTCGCGGGGCAGTTGGCCACCAGCAGCGTGAACGGGATAGCCTTCAGATCCTGGGGCTCCAACGGGCTCAACTCAAAGGCGCGTATCCAGGTCTGAGTCACCTGCTCGCGTAGCTCCCGACTCTCTATCCACTCCAACTCTGGCCAGAGCTCCTGCACGGCTTCCCGCATCGTTTCTCCTCCCGGGTTTGGCCGTCGTTCGTGCAGAAAACGTGCAGCTGCGGCCGCCCCATGCGGCCGGCTGACGCCATTTCAGGTTGGGTCGAACAATCTAGGGTTTGTCTCGCAACGAGGGTAGATATGGCGCGGCTCGTGCAGTGTCTTGGTATGGTGTGTGCCACTGTACCCCATCGGGGTCCCCCAGCAGGAGCGAAACACACGCTGTACCGGCCAGCTGCACCCCATCGCGAGGGGGGCTTCGGGGGGCAGGTTGGCATCGCCCGCTCCCAGCCCGAGAGACATGAGGCCCCATTCTGGGAGACAACGCCCGGCCCAGGCCGCGACCGAACGGAGGCAGGTAACCTTGATATCGAAGACGGCAGAATACGCGCTGCGAGCGGTGTTACATCTGGCTCGGGAGGGCGGTGCAGGCCCCCTAAGGGCTAACGAAGTGGCGGAGGTGCTCGGCGTACCCGCCAACTACCTGTCCAAGACGCTCCACCAACTGGCGCGGGCGGGCGTGCTTCACTCCGAGCGTGGTCCGCGCGGCGGGTTCTCCCTGGCCAAGCCATCCCACGAGCTGGCCCTGGCGGATATCCTCGAGCCGCTGGATCCGGGCTGGCTGGAGAGCCCCTGTCTCATGGGCCGTCCTGAGTGCTCCGAGGTTGGGGCCTGCGCGCTCCACGGGCGCTGGAAGCGGGTCAGGGAGCCGGTCAGCCGCTTCTTCCGTGAGACGACCCTGGCGGACGTGCTGCAGGGGTCGGCTCCGGAGTTGGCCGGGGCGGGGGGTGATTCGTAGCCGGCGCCGCCATCCAATAATCCTTCCTGTTTATTGACAAGCACGCCGTTTCGGATAGAATGGCGTGACTTTCACACCCAAATGCGAAGTCGGTTTCCGTCCGTATCCACGTGGGAGAAACCCTAGCACACGGAGGCACGTGTGAGCGACGAGCACCTCGAAACGTCGTCGGGGCAGGCGTCTGACGTTGGGGGTCACCCGAAGGGTACCCTGGCGATCGTCGGAGTCTACGGGCTCTTGTTCGCCCTGGGCTGGCTGATCGTCTACTTCCTGATCTTTGTCCCGCGCGGGGCGCTAACGCAGTGAGGCGGCGATGAACGTCGATTTGTACGAGAAAATCTGGATGTGGGCCGCGGCGGGAATCATCGTCGTCTTCCTGGCCTCGATCGCGTTCACCACTTTCGGGCAGGCGTTTACGCCGCCGAGCCATGTGGAGATGATCGACCCGGAGACGGTACGGACGGACCCCGAGTTCAGCCAACCGGGCGTGACCATTCACGAGGACGGCAGCGCGACCGTGGTGATGCAGGCATTCCTGTTTGCCTACCTGCCGAACGAGGTCCACGTTCCGCGTGCTCGGCCGGTGACGTTCCGGGTAACGAGCCCTGATGTGATTCACGGGTTCCAGATCGTCGGCACGAACGGCAACACGATGGTCGTGCCGGGCTATGTCAGCCAGTTCACGACCACGTTCAACCGGGCGGGCGAGTATCTGATCGTCTGCAACGAGTACTGCGGTCTGGGCCATCACAACATGTTTGCGCGACTGATCGTTGAGGACATGGGAGGCGCGAGATGATTCCGTCCCGACGACTGGCGCTGGCGAACATATGGGTGGCGATCTCGGCTTTCGCGATCGCCGCGGCGATGGCGGTTATGCAAGCGCTATCGCGAGCAGATCTCGATCTACCTTGGCGAACGGCCAAGATGTACTACCTGTCGGTGACAGCGCACGGCGTCCTGATGGCCATCGTGTTCACGACCTTCTTCATCATGGGGTTGGGCTACGTGGTGACGGAGCGGTCGTTCGACCGAGCGATAACGATGAAGAAGTTCGCCTGGGGATCGTTCTGGGTGGCGCTGTTCGGCACCCTGTGTGCCGCCTGGGCGATTTTCTGGGGCAAGGCCTCGGTCCTCTACACCTTCTACCCGCCGCTCAAGGCGCACCCGCTGTTCTACATTGGGGTGGCACTGATCGTGATCGGTTCCTGGGGCTGGTGCTGGGTCATCATCCACACGTACTTGACCTGGAAGCGCGCGAACCTCGATGCGAGAACACCGCTGGCGGTGCATGGATATCTGGCCACGATCATCGTATGGATCCTTGCGACCATCGGCGTAGCGGTCGAAGTGATGGTGATGCTCATACCCTGGTCGTTGGGGATCGTCGACAAGGTCGACCCGATCATGGCGCGGATCCTCTTCTGGTGGTTTGGGCACCCGCTCGTCTATTTCTGGCTCTTGCCTGCCTACGTCGTGTGGTACACACTGGCGCCGAAGATCGCCGGCGGTAAGCTGTTCAGTGATCCGCTGGCGCGACTGGTGTTCGTACTATTCATCCTGTTGTCGACGCCGGTCGGTTTCCATCACCAGTTCATGGATCCCGGGGTACCCGCCGGCTGGAAGCTCTTCCACACGTTCAACACGATGTGGATCCTGTTCCCAAGCTTCATCACCGCGTTCACGGTCATCGCCTCGTTCGAGGTGGCCGGTCGTATGAAGGGGGCGAAAGGGTGGTTCGACTGGCTGGAAGAGCTGCCCTGGGGCAACCCGGCATTCTCGAGCGTCGCCCTGGCGATGCTGATGTTCGCGGTCGGCGGCTTCGGCGGCGCGATCAACGCGTCGTTCAGCATGAACGCGATGATCCACAACACCGCCTGGGTGCAGGGTCATTTCCATACCACGGTCGGCACGGCCGTGGCGCTGACCTTCATGGGTATCTCCTATCATTTGGTGCCGAAGCTGCTGGGTCGTACGCTGCAGATGTCGCTGCTGGCACGCATTCAGCCGTACCTGTGGTTCGGGGGCATGCTGTTGTTCTCCGTCGCCAATCACCAGACCGGCTTGGCCGGCATGCCGCGCCGCATCTATCAGTTCGAGTACGGCGGCAGCGAGATTGCGGACCAGTGGATCGCCGGTACGGGGATCTCGGCGCTCGGCGGAGTATTCCTATTCGTCAGCTCGCTGTGCTTTGTGGCCGTCATGTTCGGGACGCTGTTGGCTGGAAAGCGGGAGGAACAACCGGCCATCGAATTCGCGACGCCGCTGGAGCAGCCCGGCACCAAGGCCCGGATTCTCGATCGGATGGGCCTGTGGGTCGTAGTCGCCGCCGTTCTGATCTTGGCCGCCTACGCGATCCCGATCATCAACCATCTTAGCGCCGAGACCTTCGGCTCGCGCGGCTTGTCGCCGTTCTAGCGCCGCCGCGTCCCTAGCGGTCACAGCAGAAGAGCCCCGGCCTACGCGGGCCGGGGCTCTTCGCCTATGGGCCTGGCATCTCTTGCGCCAGCTACCCGGCTCGCTGCGCCTTCGCCTCGGCGGGCCAGATGAGCACCGGCCAGTGTGAGTCTTGGATCAGAGGCTTCACCACCGGTTTGCCTCTCCGACTGGCGTCGACCTCGTCCTCCTCGGCCAATATCGTCACCAGCGTCGCGCCACACTGCTCCGCTTGCTCCAATAGGGTCGAGGCCACATCACCCTTCTCAGCGACGACCTCCATACTGACCCCATCACATTCAGCGCACTCGCCTTCGTCGACTGCCTTCGATACTCGCACCGCGCGCAGCCGGGCCGCGCCGAACCAGCCCCGCAATCCGCTCACCGCCCGCTCCAGGCTCTCCGGCCCCTTGATCGCGATCAGGATCTGATCGCACAAAGCGCCTTGCAGCTGCTCCTCCGGCAAGTGGAGGATGGGTATTCCCAGAGCGCGAAGCGGTGAGGACACACCCTCGAAGTCCCAGTCGGTCCCATTGGGCACGCCCGAGATGACTACCATGTCCACGTCTCGCACCCGGGCCAGCTCGTAGATCCACTTCACCGGGTCGCCACGTTTCAGCGCCAGCTCCACCTTCGGTAAAGCCGCCTCAAAATGCCGCACCCAGGTCGCCAGCTCCGGCATCGGCTCCGCCGGCCCCGGCTGCGCCGACACCAGGTGCAGGATCGTCGCTTCCGAGAGACCGAGCGCGCGCAGGTCCGGCAGCACGCGGAGGAACTGCTCCGCCGCGTCCGGGCTGTTCAGCACGAATATCGCTCGCTTGATCACCAGAAACACCTTCTCGGGTGGAATCCGGCTCGGCCTGAGGGTCGCTCGACTCCAGGGGCGCCCGGGCTTTCTGCCTATGGATGAATCGTGCCGGATCGTCCCTGCAGCCTAAGTTGTTGCTGTATAATAAGTTGCGCCGTTGACTCTGCGGGCCGACCGCCGAACTTCAGGGGACATACTGACCCGACATGTCGGGGACATGCACGGTTCTGCCCCAGTCGGACCGGCTAGCCCGCACCGCCCTCGCGGGTGAAGGTGGGGGGTTGTGAGGGGAGCCAGAGGCGGAAGGACGCTCCCGGCCCGTCGCCGGCCACGTTGTTCAGCTCGCCGCCCAGCAGGCGAGCCAGCTCGCGCGAGATGGCGAGGCCGAGGCCGGCACCACTCTGGGGCAGCTTGAAGGTTCCAGCTCGGTAGGCCCGGAAGACGTTGTCGCCGACGGCCGGATCGATTCCGGGGCCGGTGTCACGGACGGTGATCGCCCAGCCTCTGTCGCTCGGTGCCAGCTCGAGATCGACCTGGCCACCACGCTTCGTGAACTTGAGCGCGTTGGACAACAGGTTCAGCAGGATCTGCCGCACGCGTGTGCCATCGGTCTGCACGATAGTGCGATTCTCGAGGCCTGACACGCGAAGTTCGATCTCCTGGCGCTCCGCCGTCGGCCGGACGGTGGCGGCGACCTCTCGGATGAGCGCCCGCAGATCCGCTCCTCGGAAATCGAGTTCCAGCTGCCGGGCTTCGATGCGGCTGAGATCCAGCAGGTCAACCACCAGCCTGTGGAGCTGTTGGGCACCCTCGAACGCGTAGCTGGCACCCTCCCGGAGGCGTTCATCGGAGTGGCCGGTCAGCTTTCGCAATCGATCGGTCCAGCCGACGACGCCGGCGGCGGCGTTCTTGATCTCATGGTTGACGATAGCGAGGAACTGACCGCGCTGCTCGGCCAGGTGAGCGTTTTCGACGGCCACCGCGGCCTGGGCGGCGAGCAGCTCGGCAAGCTCCTCGTCTTCGGCGCTGAATTCCTCGGCCCCGATCTTCTCGGTCAAGTAAAGATTGCCGAACACGCGATTACCGATGCGGATGGGCACGCCCAACAGCGAGCGCATCATGGGATGGCCATCCGGGAACCCTGAGAATTCGGGGTGGTCGCGCAGGTCGCGCAGTCGGATGGTCTCGGCGTCCCGCAGCATTATTCCGAGAGTGCCACCGCCGGTCGGCCAACGACCGATCCTGATCACGGTCTCGGGTTCGACGGAGGAGTGGAGGAACCGCGAGAGAGTCTTGCTAGAGCCGTCCAGCACGCCGAGCGCCGCGTAGCGGGCCTTGATGACTTCGCGCGCCGAGTCGACCAGCGTCTGCAGAACCTCGTCGAGGGAGAGGCGGCTATTGAGTGCCATCCCTGCGCGTATGAGCGCCTGCAGTCGACGCATGTTGTCGTCCTGCGCGGCGCGCAGGACGGTCAGCTCGTCGAGGCGTTTCTTCTCGGACTCGAAGATGTGCGCGTTGTGGAGAGCCACGGCGGCCTGTGCGGCCAACGCCTCGAGGATCTCTGCGTCGTCCTGGTTGAACTCGCTGTTGGAGGCATGGTTGAACGCGAAGATCGTCCCGAGCGGCTGGTCGCCGTAGTAGAGCGGTGAGATAACCTCTTGACGGACACCTAACTTGGTGGCCATCGCGTGATCGGCCCGTCTGTCCCCCATCACGTCGTTGACGATCAGGGTGCGTCGCTCGGTGATCGCTCTGCCGTTGAGGCTCCCCGCCATCGACAGATATTCGCCGAGCCCGATACTCGCGTCGGGACTGGTGGCGACGACAACGAGGCAAGGGGCCTCGCAGTCCCTGCTATCGAGAACCCGCTCGGTCATTACGGCCGACTCGGCATCCAGCAACCGGGCGGCATGCGAGCAGATTTGGGCAAGGATCTCTTCGTGGGCGAGCGAAGCGCTTACGGCACGACTGACCTCGACTAGAGCACGGAGTCTATCTTCGCGCGAGCGGGAAGAGTTCTTCATTCAGGGCTTCGGGGGCTCTCGTTCTCGTACCTCTTCAGCTTGCGGTAGAGGGTTCGTCGGTCGATGCCGAGTATCTCGGCCGCCTCGGTCTTCTTCCACCGCACGCTCTCCAGTACCCGGAAGATATACTCACGCTCGAGATCTTCAAATGTCCAGCGCTTCTTCTGTGCCTCATCGAGGATGCCGGATCCCTCGTCCGGCTCCTCCGCGTCTGAGGGTAGCTCGAAGCCCACGGTAGCACTGCCACCACTGGCGTGTAGGACGACGGCGCGCTCGATGAAGTTCTCCAGCTCCCGCACGTTGCCAGGCCAGTAATAGCTCATCATACGGTCCAGAGTGCGGGCGGGCAGTTTCGGCGGGTCGATCGTGTAGAGTTCGGAATACTTCTGCAGGAAGTAGTTGGAGAGCAGTGGAATGTCCTCCTGCCGCTCACGCAGCGGCGGCACCTCGATGGGGAATACGTTGAGCCGGTAGTACAGATCCTCCCGATACTTGCCTTCCGACACGCGCTTCTTCAGATCCATGTTGGTTGCCGCGATGAGCCGGATGTTCACGGGTATCGGCTGGCGGCCGCCGACCCGCATGATCACGTACTCCTGGAGGACGCGCAGCAACTTCGGCTGCAGCGACATCGACATCGTACTGATCTCGTCCAGGAAGACCGTTCCGCCTGACGCCTCTTCGAACAGACCCTTCTTGTTCTGGATCGCGCCGGTGAAAGCACCCTTCATGTGTCCGAACAGCTCGGACTCCAGGAGGTTGTCGGGGATAGCGGCACAATTGATGGGCATGAAGGGCTTGTTGACCCGGTTGCTGGCCGCATGTATGGCGCGTGCCACAAGCTCCTTCCCGGTGCCGGTATCTCCGGTGACGAGCACGGTCGCTCGGCTGGGCGCCACGCGTGCGATCAGGTCTAACACCCGCTGAATCGCCGGGCTCTTGCCGACGATCTGAATGTCACCGCCAATATGTCGCGCCCTTTGCCTCAGGCGGGCGACCTCGCGGCGCAGGTCCTGCTCTTCGAGGGCGCGGGTTATCGTCAACAGCAGTTCGTCGGTGCTGAACGGCTTGTTGATGTAATCGAAGGCGCCTTGCTTCATCGCCTCTACCGCCGTGTCCACAGTGCCGAACGCAGTCATCATGACGACCTGCGCATCGGGCTGGCGTGCCGGAGCCAGGCGCAGCACCTCCATGCCGTCCATGCCCGGGAGGTTGATGTCGAGCAAGATGACGTCGAAGACGTCTTGCTCCATGATTCGCAGCCCCGCTTCGCCGGTCTCAGCCGCTTCGACCTCGTAGCCCTGGTCGTTCAGCACGTCGATCAGCAGCTGCCGTAGGACCTCGTCATCTTCTATGACCAAGACCTTGGCCGTGGTCTCGATCGTGCCCGTTTCGTCATGCATCGGATTCCACCGGTAGGAGAATCGTGAACGTCGCGCCGCTCCCGACCTCGGAACGGGCCTCGATCGTGCCGCCATGGGCGTGCACAATCTGCTTCGCCAGCGCCAGTCCCAGCCCCGAACCGCCCGAGCGAGAGAAGAAGGGCGCGAATATGTAGTGTAAGTCGGCCGAATCGATGCCCGGGCCGTTGTCGCAAATCTCCAGCTTGATCGCCTGCCGCAACGGCCGGCCTACCCGCGGGAAGCCACCTGCCAGCTCCGCCCGAATCGCCACGGCCCCGCCGCCCGCCGCCTCGAGCGCCCGCTCGGCGTTCATCAACAGGTTCAAGAAGACCTGCTGTAGTTGCCCGGCATCGGCCTGGATCTCGGGCAACGGGTCGCGACAGTGGACCTCGACGGTCACGCCGGCGCGCTTCAGCGACGCGTCGAGTAACTCGACAACCCGGTCGATGACCTCGCAGAGCTGAACCTGCGACAGGTGGAGCTCCCCAGGCTTGGCCAGTTCGACGAGGCCGTGTGTCAGACGCGCGATACGATTCAACTGCTCGGCCGCCGTCTCGAGCTGCCTCTCGGCATCCCCGTCTCCCAGCCCCGAGCGGCGGAGCTTCTCGACCACGATCCCGATCGTCGTCAACGGAGCACCAATCTCCTGCGCGACGCTCGCCGCCAGTTGGCCCAGCGTCACCATCTTCTCCGATTCGATCACCTGGCGCTCTACCTGTCGCCGCTGCGACAGGTCACGCACGATCGTCGACGCGGCCACGCTGTTCGCCAACCCGTTGCGTGCCATCGTACTCGTCAGACTGACCTCCACTTCTCGCCCGTCCTTCGCCAAGCGACGTGTCTGATAGTCGCGCACCGAGCCTAGCTCGCGTAGCGCCTTGCGCAGGCGCTCGGGCTCGCGCTGCTCGATCAGGTCCGCCGGGATCAGCTTCTGCACCGGCTTGCCGATCATCTCGTCGGAAGTGAAGCCGAAAATCTCCTCGGCGCCCCGGTTCCAGGCGATGATCCGGTCCTCGCTGTCCACGGCCCAGATGGCATCCGCCGAGTCCGCCACCAGGTCCGGCCAGCGCGCCTGCCGGTTCGATGACGGGACGCAGTAGACCGCCGTCGTCCCGTCCGACGCCGGCGTCACCCGCGCGTCCCAAAACGCACTCCCGATCCGCACCGAGGGCAGCGAGGCCGGTGTCACCGCACCGCGCCTCGGGCTCAACAACGCCCTAAGCCCCTCATCGAGCTCGCTACCCAGCACCTGCGTCAGCAACTCACCCTGCACCTGCTCGGCCGACAGCCCGAATGCCGTCTCGCAAGCACGGTTCAGGTACGTAACAGCCCCCTTCCGATCGACGACGAAGATCGGGTCGGGTAGGGCATCCAGGATGTTCGCCTCGAGCTTCAACGCACCCCCTGCTCGCCTTCGTGACGCGATTCTCACTGGACTATAGAAGGTTCCGTGCCGAACTCGTCGGCTCGCAAAGGCGGCGACGTCTGGGGTTCTAAGTCCATATAGAGTATACACTTATGCGATCACTCCCGGGTGGCTGGCCGCGCTGTCCGCCTGGGGGCGCGAAGGCGCGGGCGGCTCTAATGAGGCAAAATGCCTCATTCGTATATTCTCCGATTCTCGCTTTCCCGCAAGGGGGGGTGGGCGGATCATCGCATTCTGGTAAGAGATTCTGACGGGACGATGTGGCCGGGCCACTCTCCCCGTCTGTCCCGGTCTGTGTCAGGCTGCCTCGCGAGTGACACGCGGTTTGGGGGTGTTCATGCAGGTAATCCTTGTGCTGACAAGCGATTCGGGGAACTGGTGAGAAGTGGTACGTCTCGTGCAGTTAAGGACCGTACTCGCTGGACCACGCCGCAACACACGGTGCCACAGCGTCGTGGCCGGTGAGCCATACAAAGTGAGCCCGGGTAACCTGCCGGAAAAAAGATGGTTGGGGCTAATCGCACGAGGACTGGCAGGCCTGCCCGGGCTCATTTTTTTCTGCCCGTTGTAAGCCTGCCTTATCGCGACTGACCCTCCGACGCGTCACTCTACCTCTTGTCGTCGAACAGCTGACGGCCAAAGGCCTTGACCGTAAGGACAGGGCAGTGGGCGCGGCGAATCAGTTGTTCGGTGACGCTACCTAGGAGCATGTGGCTGATGCCGGTGAGGCCATGGCTGGCGATGACGACGAGATCGGCGGCGAGCTCGGCGGTGAAGCTAGCGATCTCGGGAGCGGCCCGGCCTGCCCGGACGTGGACTTCCGTGTTGGTCTGTGTGTGCTCGATGTCGGTGAGCAGGCTCCTCATCCTCTGGAGAGACTGATCACGCAGCTCCTCAGTGATCGAGCCTCCCGAAGGCACGACGGGCGGGTAGAAATCCGGGTATATGACTTCGTCGACCACGTGGAGGAGGTGGAGGCGGGCGTGGTAGGCGGCGGCGAACTCCGTCGCATAGAGCAGCGCCAGCTTCGCATGCTCCGAGAAGTCAACGGGGACGACGATACTCTCGATCCGCCCAGCCGGTACGTCCAGACGCTCGGGCACCGTGAGGACGGGACAGGGTGCGAGCCGCACGACTTCCTCCGCCACGCTCCCCAAGAGCAAACGCCTCAGGCCGCGGCGCCCGTGGGTGCCCATCGCGATGAGGTCGATCTCGTTCTCGGCCGCATAGTCAAGAATGGCCCCGGCGGCCGAAATCGCGCGGACCAGGGCGCTCTTCACCTGGAGCGCAGCCTCTTCCTGACCCTCGAGGGCGGCCTTCATCTGCATTTCGGCGTGCTCTTCCAGAGCTTTATACAGCTCCTCCATATCGGGGAGTCGATGCGAGATGTTGCTGGGGTCGGCGTCGTGCATCACCAGGGCGTGCAGCAGGTGAAGCTCGCAACCGTACTGCCGTGCCAGGTCCATGGTGTGAGGGAGAGCGTGACTTGCACACTTGGAGAAGTCGGTTGGATAGAGGATTTTGCTGATCGTGAGCATCTGGCGCTTCCCCTCCGTGGCTCAACGCCCGCGGTAGTAGACCGGTCTCAGGGCGGCAGACCGATCCGTTTGGGCGTACGACGACTCGGCACACCCCCTTCCTGCCATAATACTTACGCGATGACGACTGCGAGGGCTACTCCGCTCGGCGCGGTGTGCGGCTAGGGCGTTAGAGGCGGCAAAGCGGCGAGGCGCGGCTCGACCCTGTCTTTAACCGTCGTGCACCACAAGCCCTGGGCGACCGTGAGCACCTCTCCGGTCTCGAGCAACCGACGCTCGATACCGGTGATGATCCCGAAGACCACCCACTGTTCATGGCCTCTGACAGCGGCGCAGGCCAACTCCTCGAGCTGAGCCGGCTCGAATAGACCGGTCGGGGTGAAGATGGCGGCGCCGATGGTCCGCTCGTTGGTGCAACCGCTGAGTCGGGCGACGCGCACGACCGAACGGATGGTGCTGATCTGGGCGCCGACGGCGTCCCGTTCGATGCTTCCCAGCAGGCAAACCCCGGCATTCTGAGGCCCGTCGTGTCGCCAGTCCTGCCAGCCCTGGGCGAGGGTCAGCGCGGCGATGGCCCGCAGATCGATGACGGCGCGCTCGTGGTCGGCGTCCTGTGGTAAGGCTAAGCTGGCGGAGCCCAGAAAGAGAGAGATCGCGGCTACTGTGGAGAGAGCGCACTTCATGGTTCTCTGCAGGGGGGAGCAACGAGGGAACGTCAGGAAACAGGGGGAACGTCCTTTAAATACTACCCCTCTTGGGTTGTCAGGATCCCCGGGCACCGCCTGAAACCGGCGTGTTCAAACCCTCGTAGGGATAAGCGCTTAGCGCCACAGCCACAGCGGAATCGCGATCCCACGACACAGAGAGGGTGAGAGCGTCTATGACAGGGCGACTCACGGTTGCGACTCTGCTGGCCCTCGCCAGCGTCTCGCCGGCCTCCGCCCAGGACAATTGTGGTGGCGGCTTCAACTTGGCGATCTCCTGTAACGGGATCAGCTTCGGGAACTCGCGGCGATTCAACGGGCTCCGGCTCAACTGGAGCGATCACGACCTCGCTATCATCAACGGTGTCAACGTCACCTTCTGGCGACCCGACGAACGGCCCCGCGGGACCATCAATGGTTTGGCGGTTGGCGGCGCGCCGGCAGCTGATCGCCTGCACGGTGTGTCTCTGGGGTTGGCCGTGATGCCTCGGCGTTACTCGGCCGGCCTCACCGTCGGTGTGCTGGCGGCTGTCGGCGATGGTTCGATGTACGGGATCAACCTGGGCGGCCTTGCCCTGGTCGGCCGGGGCCCGATGACCGGGATCAACCTGGGCGGTTTGGCTCTCGTGTCCGAGGGTGGAATGGGCGGTATCAGCGCCTCGCTGTTGGCCAACGTCTCGGAGGGGCCGATGTGGGGGATCAGCGCCGCCGGTCTGGCAGTCGTCTCGGAGCACGGGTCATCGGGGGTGACGGTCGGTGGCTTGGCTACGGTCACTGAAGGTGCCATGAAGGGGATCAACGTCGGCGGTCTGGCGGTCGTCTCGGAGGAGGGGATCCGCGGGATCACCGTCGGTGGCCTGGCCACGGTTGCCGAGGGACCGATCGAGGGGCTCAACCTCGGCGGACTCGCACTGGTCGCCGAGCACGCCGCGCGCGGTCTCAACGTGGGCGGCCTCGCCGTGGTGAGCGACGGTGATGTCACGGGCTTGAATGTCAGCATAGGAGCCGTGTACGGCGAGGACGAGGTCAGGGGACTCAGCGTCGGCGGCTACAAGGTGGAAGGTGACCTCATGCGCGGGCTTTCCCTGGCCATCGTCCGCACGCAAAGCTGGCGCATGAACGGGGTGGCGGTCTCCGCCTACAACGACGTTGGGAGCCTGCAGCAAGGGCTCACCATCGGCATCTACAACCGGGCGCGCCGCCTGAGCGGCGTGCAGATCGGGTTGCTGAACTACGCGGGCAACAACCCGCCCGGTCGGCGCTGGCTACCCATCGTCAACTGGCATTTCGATTGAGCCGCGACCGACGGAAGGTTCGGCGGCCGAAACGACCACGAGGACCTCGCGCTCGCGCTGTTTCCCGGTTCTTGACGATCCCCCTAGGCGACGGGCTATGATGACGTCATGGTCGAGATCATCCCGATGCTGCCAGAACACTGGGAGGCGCTGCGACGGATCCACGTCGAGGGGATCGCCACCGGCGAGGCGACGTTCGAGACAGAGCCGGCGCCGAGCTGGGAGCACTGGTCTTCCGGCCACCTGGAACATAGCCGCCTCGTTGCGGTTGACGGCGACCTTCTCGTCGGCTGGGCGGCGCTCTCCGGCGTGTCCGACCGTTGCGTCTATGGCGGCGTGGCGGAGATCAGCATCTATATCGCCGCCGAGGCGCGGGGGCAGGGGATCGGCTCGCGCCTCATGCGTGCGCTCATCGAGGAATCAGAGCGGCACGGCATCTGGACGCTGCAGGCCGGCATCTTCGCCGAGAACGCCCACAGCGTTGCGCTGCATGAGCGGCACGGCTTTCGGCTCGTCGGCCGGCGCGAGCGTCTGGGCAAGTTGAGGGGCCGCTGGCGTGATGTGCTGCTATTGGAGCGACGCAGCTCGGTCGTGGGCATCGACTGACGCGCGTCGCTGGCCAGGAGGCGATCGAAGCCCTAGAATCCCCGCCTGAGCGATCCAGCCCACTCAAGCGCTGCTATCCCGAACGTAGTGATTGCCTATGCCGCGAAACGACATCGCCCGCGGGATCCTGGCCGCCTTGGTCTTGGCCGCCGTACTCCATGTCGGAGCCCGGCGAACCGGGCCCCTGCCGCCGCTCGGTCCCTTCCTCGATCCCGCAAACGGCGTGTGGGCCGTAGTCGGGAGCGCGGAGCTACCCGAGCGGGAAGCGCTGGCACTGGATGGTCTGGCCGGGCCGGTGCAGGTGCTGTTCGACGACCGGGGCGTGCCTCACATCTTCGCGGCGAACGCGGAAGATGTCGCGCGGGCGCTGGGGTTCGTGGTGGCTCGCGACCGTCTGTTCCAGCTGGAGATGCACTGGCGGAGCGCCGCCGGCCGCCTGTCCGAGCTGGTCGGCGCCGGTGCACTGGACTTCGACCGGCGCATGCGTCGACTGGGCCTGGCCTGGAGCGCGCATAAGGACTTCGCCGCCCTGGATCGAGAGTCGGCCGTCGCCCGCGAGCTGATGGCCTACGCCGAGGGAATCAATGCCTGGATCGACGGGTCGAGCCGGCGCGACATCCCGCTCGAATACCGTCTGTTGGGTGCGTCGCCTTCACGTTGGGAACCCGTCTATTCCTTGTATTTGCTCAAGCTCATGGGTTGGGACCTCACGTACGGTATGAGCACCGACCTCCAGCGGTTGGCGGTGCAGGCGCTCGTGGGGTCGGAGGCCGCCGCCGCACTGGCGCCCGTCAACAGCCCCATTCAGCAGCCGATCCAGCCCAACGGGCGGACCGGTCCCAGGTTCGACCTGGTGCCGCTCCCGCCGCCGGGCTTGCCGGACCCAGCGGCTGCGCAGCTGGCGAGCGGCTTCGACTGGGCCGCCGGCCTGGGGAGTGGAGATCGGCCGCCCGGCTCGGAGCCACAGGCGCTGGGGAGTAACAACTGGGCTGCGGCGCCGGAGAGAACCGCCGCGGGCTATGCGTTGTTGGCCGGCGATCCGCACTTGCGCCTGGATCTCCCGTCCATCTGGTACGAGGTGCACCTGGTGGTGCCCGGCGAGCTGGATGTCTATGGCGTGACCATACCCAGCGTGCCGAGCGTGGTCATCGGCTTCAATCGGGATGTCGCCTGGAGCCTCACCAACACGGGCGCCGACGTGATCGACTATTACGCTGAAGAGCTTGACGACTCAGCCGCACCGGCTCGCTACCGTGTTGACGGGGCGTGGCGGATGTTGGAGCGCGCGATCGAAGTGTACCGAGGACAGAGCGGAGGAGTGTTGGCCACGGACACGCTCCTCTTCACGCACCGCGGGCCGATTCTACAACGGAACGACCGCGCCCTTTCCATGCGTTGGACCGTGCTCGAGGGCTCGCTGGCCAGCGCAGCGCTCCGGGACGCCGCCCGCTCGACCGACGTCGATCAGTTTCTCGACGCGATGGCGTCGTTCAGCGCACCGGCGCAAAACATGATCGTCGCCGACCGTTCCGGAACCATCGCGATCCGCTCGACAGGCCACTTCCCCCTCCATCCCGACGGGTCCGGGATCGCCGTGCGGGATGGCACGACTTCCGCGAGCGACTGGACTGGCTACTGGCCGGCGACTCGCTACCCGTTTGCCCGCAACCCGGATCAGGGGTACCTGGCATCGGCGAACCAGCAGCCGATCGACCCGCGCGTCGATTCCACCTACTTGGGCGCGAACTGGCCATCGCCCTGGCGCGCGATGCGCATCAACGCACTGCTAGCGGCAGACTCATTGGTCACTCCCGAAGCGATGCGCCGCTTCCAGACCGACCCGGGTAACGCGCGCGCCGATCTGTTCCTGCCCTTCTTCCTCGAGGCGGGTCGCCAACTCGCCGAGCGCGCTGTGACAGCTCAGGAGTTGGCCGAGGCCGTGCGGTTGCTGGCGGATTGGGATCGCCTCTACACCCGGGACAACGAACGGGCGGTGCTGTTCGAGTACGCGATGGATGGACTGGTGGAGCGCACCTGGGACGAGCTATTGGGTGAATGGCAAGGCGATCGGCCGGCGCGGCGTGTTTTCACCCCGTCCTCGGCGGTGCTGTTTAACCTGCTGCATCAGCCGGAAAGCGAGTGGTGGGACGACCGCCGCACCGCTGAGGTTGAGAACCGGGATGAGATCCTCGCAGCCAGTCTCATCGCGGCGCTCGAGCGTGCGCGAGCACGGCACGGCGAGCCGGAGGAGGGCGGTTGGCGCTGGGAGCGGGTGCGCCATGCCAACATCTACCACCGGCTCGGGATCCCGGCGCTCTCGGCCCTCGGCCTGCCAGTACGGGGTGGGCCGGGCAACCTCAACCCCTCCTCCAATTGGGGCACTCACGGCGCCAGCTGGAGGATGGTGATCGAGCTGGGGCCCGAGGTGAGAGCTTGGAGCATCTACCCGGGCGGCCAGTCCGGCAATCCGATCAGCCGTCGCTACGCGGACCGAATCCAGAAGTGGGTGGATGGCGAGCTCGATCTCGTGCTCTTCCCGCGCGCGGCCGCGGAACTCGATCCGGCCCGCACGGCATCCATCCTCGAGTTGAACCCGGAACGCTGAGCCATGAAACGCTGGATTCACTGGATCGTCTTGGTCGTCGTCTTCGCGCTGGGTACGGCTTTCTTGGGCTGGTGGACCGTTCCGCTCGTCGCCGCGCTTTGCGGAGCGATCGTCGGCCGCGGCGCCTGGGGCTGGGCTGCGGCTGCGGCGACGACCGCCTGGGCGCTTCTGCTGGTCGAGAACGCCCTCACCGGACCGCTGACCGAGTTGGCGAGCACACTCGCTGGCATCTTCGGACTGCCGGGCTGGGCCGTGATCGTTCTGACCCTGGCGTTCCCGGCCGTCATCGCCGCCGCTGCGGCGGAGCTCGCCTCCGTCTTGCGGGGATTCGCTCCTTCACGACGAGCCGCTAGCGAGCCGTAGGAGAGCCCGCGCTCGCAGCGATGATTCCTGAGAGGTACAAGCCACATGAACGAGTCCAGAGTCGATGCGGACAAGTTCCGCAAGGTATTCCTGATCCTGCTGGCGTTCGCCATCTCACTGGTCTTCTTCAGCATGATTCGAGGGTTCTTGGGTGCGCTCTTCCTCGCTGCGATTGCCAGCGGCATGAGCTACGGGGTTTACCGCCGCTTCCTTCGTTGGTTCAAAGGCCGCGAGGCCTTGGCCGCGGTGGTCACCATCCTCGTCGTTCTGCTGGTGATCATCGTCCCGCTGCTCGCCTTCCTCGGCATCGTCGCCGCGGAAGCGGTCCAGGTCGCTCAAGGCGTCACCCCATGGGTCGAGCAGCAGCTGCAACAGCCCAACGAGCTGGATCGTCTACTCCAGCGGGTCCCGTTCATGGACCGGCTGGCGCCGTATCAAGATCAGGTGGCGGCGAAGATCGCCGAGTGGGCCGGGCGGATCGGCAATTTCCTCGTCAACAGCCTCGCCGCCACCACCAGGGGCACGGCTCTGTTTTTCTTCAATCTCTTCATTATGCTGTACGCGATGTTCTTCTTCCTCATCGATGGGCCGGCGATTCTCGACAAGATCCTCTACTACATGCCGCTCGCTCCCGAGGATGAGAACCGCATGGTCGACAGGTTCGTTTCGGTCGCCAGGGCGACGATCAAGGGCACCGTGGTCATCGGAATCGTCCAGGGCGGACTCGCCGGACTGGCGCTGGCGGTGGTCGGTATCAAGGGTGCCGCCTTCTGGGGTACCATCATGGTGGTCCTCTCCATCATTCCAGGCATCGGCACAGCGCTCGTTTGGGTTCCCGCCGTGATCTACTTGTTCGCGGTGGGGCAGACCGGCGCCGCGATCGGACTCTTCATCTGGTGCGCAGCAGTTGTGGGCACGGTGGATAACGTCATGCGCCCCTGGCTGGTCGGCAAGGACACCAAGATGCCCGACCTGCTGATCTTGCTCGGCACCCTGGGCGGCCTGGTCCTCTTCGGCGCCAAGGGTATCGTCATAGGTCCGATCGTCGCCGCGCTGTTCGTTACGGTGTGGGACATCTACGGCGTTGCCTTCAAGGAGTATCTGCCGGAGGTGCGACCGATCAAAGCCGTCGTGGAGGGCGAAGAGGCATAAAAAGGGCAGCCAACAGTTGACAGCCAGGACGCCGCCCGACGATTGTCGACTGTTGGCTGTTGAATGAGTCTTGAATCAGATTCCGCGCGCCGCGATCTTCGCCCACGTATCGCGCAGCGTCACGGTGCGGTTGTACACCAGGGCGCCGGGCCGGGACTCCACCGGGTCGCTGATGAAGTACCCCTGCCGCTCGAACTGATAGCGCGTCCCCGGCGGGTCGTCGGCCACGCCGGGCTCGATGAGCGAGTCCTTCAGAACGACCAGCGATTCGGGGTTGAGGTTGGCGGTGAAGTCGCGACTGCCGGCAGCATCGTCAGGATTGGCCACGCTGAACAGGCGGTCGTAGAGCCGCACCTCACAGGGCAGGGCGTGCGCGGCCGAAACCCAGTGGAGGGTGCCTTTGACCTTGCGGCTGTCGGCTGGCGGCCCGCTCAAGCTGTCGCGGTCATAGGTACAGCGTAGCTCGGTGACGTCGCCGGTCGCCGGGTCCTTCACCACCTCCTCGCACTTGATGATGTACGCGTGGCGGAGCCGCACCTCGCGGCCCGGCGCCAGGCGGAAGAACTTCTTGGGCGGATCCTCCATGAAGTCTTCCTGCTCGATGTAGAGCGCCCGCGAGAAGGGGAGCCTCCGCGCGCCCTCCTTCGCTATGTCGCGCGGCCAATAGGATGCGTCCAGCCAATCAACTTCACCTTCCGGATAGTTGGTAATCACGACCTTGAGCGGGCGCAGCACGGCCAGCACGCGAGGCGCGCGTCGGTTGAGGTCATCGCGGATGGCGAACTCCAGCTTCCCGATATCGACACGGCTGTTCACCTTGTCGACGCCGATCATGTCGCAGAATGCGCGGATCGCCTCCGGTGTGATACCGCGCCGACGCAGGCCGGCGATCGTCGGTATACGCGGGTCGTCCCAGCCGCCGACGTGTCCTTCCTCCACCAGGCGAATGAGCTTCCGCTTACTCAGCACCGTGTAGTCGAGGTCGAGTCGTGCGAACTCGGTCTGCTCGGTCCGCGGATGTTCGAACCCGACATTGTCGAGGACCCAGTCGTACAGCTCACGGTTGTTCTCGAACTCGAGCGTGCAGAGCGAGTGCGTGATACCTTCGATCGCGTCTGAGAGGCAGTGCGTATAGTCGTACAGCGGATAGATGCACCACTGGTCGCCGCGCCGGTAGTGCGTAGCGTGGCGGATCCGGTAGAGCAGGGGATCGCGCATCAACATTTTGGGCGAAGCCATGTCGATCTTCGCCCGTAGAACGTGCTCCCCGTCCTCGAACTCGCCGGCGCGCATCCGCTCGAACAAATCGAGGCTCTCTTCAACGGGCCGCTCGCGATACGGGCTCGCGCGACCCGGCTCGGTCACCGTCCCCCGGTATCTCCGGATCTCCTCCTCGCTCAGCGAATCGACGTACGCTTTACCGTCCTTGATCAGCTTGAGGGCGAATTCGTAGAGCTGCTCGAAGTAGTCGGAGGCGTGGAATAGCTTGTCACCCCAGTCGAAGCCGAGCCAACGTACGTCCTGCTTGATCGACTCTACGTATTTGATGTCCTCGGTCTCCGGGTTCGTGTCGTCGAACCGCAGATGACAGACACCGCCCTCATTCTCCAGAGCGATACCGAAGTTCAGGCAACACGACTTGGCGTGCCCGATGTGCAGGTAGCCGTTCGGCTCCGGTGGAAAGCGCGTGACCACTCTCCCACCGTACTTGTCGGTGCGCAAGTCCTCGGCCACCTTCGCTCGGATGAAATCGAGCGATGCCGGATGTGCGTCCTTGCCTTCCACGCTTGCGACTACTCCTCCCTTCTAGCTGATCGAGTAGACCAGGCCAATCTTCAGGCCGCCGGAGAACCCGCTGCTGCTCGTGTCGCTGATCGTCTCTCCGTCCACTTTGAGGTCCCCGAACGGAGCGATTCCGAACAGTAAGTCCGCCTGCAGGGCGAGGCGCGGAACGAGACGCACCAGTATGCCGAACAACCCGCTGAAGTTCCCGCCGTTGCCGCTGATCTCCCGGTCGATGCCGTTGATCGCACCCTCGAACGACTGATGCACGTAGGCGGCACGCGCTCCGATGTAAGGCACGACGGAGGGGCTGTGATTGAGCAGCAGCCGGACGTCGCCGAAGATCGATACGAAGGTCCGGTTATCTGCTGTGCCGTCGACGTTGACGGAGCCGTAGCCGACGCCGCCCATGACTTGCACGTTGCTGGGCAGCGTGTAGCGGACGAAGCCCTCGATGCCGCCACCGTACTCCCGGCTGTCGGCCTCGGGGCTGTATGTGATGAGGCCGCCGGCGGCCCCGATGGCCCAGCCCGGTGACGCGACTTCCTGTCCTGCCGCCGACGCCGGCAGTAGGGCAGGGAGAAGAAGCAAGGTTGCCAGGATCGTCAGTCGTTTGCGCATTCGGTGCCACCCTCTCCTTTTCTAGCTCGGCAGCCCGTCACGGGCCACGTGCTCCAGCGCTTCCACGAACCGATCGAGTTCCTCAAGCATCGTGTATACGCTCGGCGAGACGCGTATCCCCTGGAACTCCTCGTGTCCGATGGGCGTGACGATGATTTTGTGCTCCTGCCAAAGCCAAGCTGTCAGGGCGCCCGGGTCAACCCCCTCGATCTCGACGTTGGCCAGCCCACAGGCCATACCCGGCTTGAGGCTGGTGTGCAGCCGCACCCGGTCGTGCTCGAGCAGCCGCCTCGCCCAGTAGTCTCGCAGGTAGATGAACCGTGCTTCCTTGCGTGCCCCGCCGATTCCCTGGTGGAACGTCAGCGCCTCGGCGATGGCCAGGTAGTTGGCCGCCGGGTGCGTGCCGATCTCTTCGTACTTGCGGATATTGTCGTCCATCCCCTCCGGCGCCGCCATCAACGGCCAGAGGTCCTTGATCTTGTCGCGCCGTACGTAAAGCAGCCCGGTGCCGTGGGGTGCGAACAGCCACTTGTGCAGGCTGACCGAGTAGTTGTCGCAGTCGAGATCGGAGATCTTGAAGTCGAAGTGGGCCAGCGCGTGAGCCCCGTCGACGATCACCGGCACGCCGCGGCGCCGCGCCATCTGCACCACGTCCCGCACCGGCAGGATCTGTCCCGTCAGGTTGATCACGTGGCACATCAGAATGATGCGCGTCCGCGGCGTGATGTTCTGCTCGAACAGCCGCACGATCTCGGCCGGGTCCTCCGCCGGCACCGGGATCGAGAACTGCCTCAGCACGATCCCCTCACGCCGCTCCCGCTGTTCGAACGTGGTCAGCATGCGCGGGTAGTCTTGAGTGGTCGTCAGGACCTCGTCCCCCGGCCGCAGGTCGATACCGAACTGGCAGATCTGCAGGCTCTCGGAGGCGTTGCGGGTGAGGGCCACCTCCTCGGGATCGATGCCCCATTCTCGCGCCAGCCGCTCGCGCACCGCTTCGCGCTGCGGTTCGAGGATTCGCCACATGGTGTAGACCGGCGCCTCGTTGGAATAGTCGAGGTGCCGCTTCATCGCTTCCTGCACCCAGCCGGGTGACGGGCTCACACCGCCGTTGTTGAGGTTGATCAGGCTACGGTCGACGGTGAAAGCTTGCGCGACCTCGAACCAGAAGTCCTCGTCCCGGGCGACCTCGTCCGGTGTGCCCGGGTGCTTGGAGAGCTCGTCGGCGATCTCGGCGGCCCGTGAGAAACGCAGCGGCGTCAGCGGTACGCCGGCCGCCGCCGCGAAGGTGGGCAGGCCGATCGCGCCCAGGAATTTGCGACGGGTATACACGGCTATCCCTCCTGCCAGTGTCCTGGCCGTCAGTTCGTTGCCGTCTCCTGTTCCTGCGGCTTGCGCGGCACCAGCTCGTCGCGCATCGCCAGATGGTAGACCGTGGCCGCTACTACCACGGCCGCCTGTTTGAGGTCATCGATGACCAGCCGCTCATAGCGATCGGCGAACGTGTGATGCGTGCGCGTATCATACTCGATCGGGTCCTGGATGAAGTTGAAGCCGGGAATGCCGCGACGGTCGAAAGAAAGGTGATCGGTTCCGCCGGTGGTCCCGTGCTTCACGGCGACGACGCCCAGGTCCCGGAACGGCCAGAGGATCTGCTCGAAGATGGGTATCGCCGCCTCGTTCATCTGGTCCCAGATGCCGCGGACGCGGCCGGTCCCATTGTCTACATTCACGTAGGCCGATATCTGCGGCCACAGCTCCTCGTGGTTTTGCACCCAATTTCGCGAGCCGAGCAGCCCCTGCTCCTCGGCGCTCCAAAGCGCGATGCGGACCGTGCGGCGCGGCTCGAGGTCGAGGGCCTTGAGGATCCGAACCGCTTCCATCATCACGATGCACCCGGCGGCGTCGTCCGTCGCGCCGGTGCCGGCGTACCACGAGTCGAGGTGCCCGCCCAGCATCACGTATTCGTCGGCCAGATCCGTCCCCAGGATGTCGCCCAGCGTGTTGTAGGCCTGGAGGTCATCGTCGTAGAACTTGTTTCGCACTTCGATCTCCAGGCGGACGGGGACGCCACGCTCCAGGTTGCGATAGATCTGTCCGTACTGCTCGTGAGCGACCACGAGCTCGGGCGCCGGGATCTCGTTCTCGGGATCGCGGCCGGACCCGCCCCAGACGCGGAGGATGCCGTAGGTGCGGGACGAGGGTGAAAGGATTCCCGCAACCCGCTCGTTCTTCAAGAAAGCGGCGATCGAATCGCGCACTGCTCGCCGAGACCGCCAGCGCTCGCGCTGGGCCGGGTCGCGCCGTCGACGTTCACGCGGGTCGCCCGGCGCGAGAAGCTCTTCCAACGGCGTACGCAGCGGCTCCGGCTCGTACTCCGGACCGATCTCGGTGGGCTCCCGGGTCAGCACGAAGGCGCCTCGCAGCTTGCCCCGGTAGCGCTCCAGGTCGGCGGTGCTGTCCGCCTGAACGATCATCGCGGGCCCCTTCGCCATACCGCGCGTATCGCCCGTCCAGGCGACCGGTAGCGCCTGGAGTATCTGGACGTAAGGCTCCACAATGCGGCCGCTGTAATACAGATTCTCCCAACCGCGGCCGAACTCGCCCCACGGCTCGACCACGACGTTCTCCAGGCCCCACTCCCGCAGCTTCTCCGCCGTCCAGTCGTTGGCCTGGCGCATCGCCGGCGCGCCGGTGAGCCGCGGTCCGATCACGTCGGTGAGGTAGCCGCCGATCGCCTCGATCTGGGATCGCTCCAGACCTTCCTCCCGGATGCGGTGGACGACGTCGAGGTCGACGGCCTCCTGAGCGACCTGAGCTGCGGCGTTGGGTGTGACGCAGAGCAGGGTTGCCGCCGCGAGGGTGGTCCAACGCGCCAGAGATCCCATGAACGCCTCCTGGTTGACCACTGCAGTTAGACTGCGGCTGAACAGCCGCCGCGTGACTGTGGGCAACATTGAGATAGGGAACGGCCTGCCGCGACGCAACACGCCGAGCCAAGGACCGCGCCGCTGGCACCGGCTTGTGGTCTAACGGGTCCGCATCGGGTAAGTTCGTGCGAACCCTGTGAGAGGAGGAGCCGGGCAGCATGCCGAGCGGCAGAGTGATCTGGAATCGCGAAAAGCGATTTGTGGGTGTCTCGGGTACCGGTCATGGCATCGTCGTCGATGCACCGCCGGACAAGGGAGGGTCGGGTACGGGACCCTCGAACACGGAACTGGTGATGATCGCCCTGTGCGGCTGCACCGGGATGGATGTGGTGTCGATCCTCGAGAAGCAACGTGTGAGGGTCGAGGACTTTGAGGTGGAAGCGGAGGCCGAGATCTCGCCGGACCTACCGAAACGTCTGACGCGGATCGAGGTCGTCTATCGGGTGTGGGGTGACGACGTGCCGGAAGCAGCGGTGAAGCGGGCGATCGAGCTGTCGAAGGACAAGTACTGCACCGTGTCGAACACCCTGAAGGGGGTGGCGGAGATCGCCTATCGGTACGAGATCAACGGGCACGGGCCGGAAGAGTAGGGGATCGGGGGAATACAGCGGCTGCTCGATTCCCCCGAACCTACGCGCTGTCGCTCCCTCATTCCCTACTCGCGAACCGGGTAGTCGGGCTTCACCACCTCGTAGGGCGGGTTGTCGACGATCGCCTGCAGCGCGGCATTGATCGCCGCCTGTAGCTGTGGGTCGCGACCGTCGCGCCAGTCGATCGGATACCACTCGACCTCGAGGTGCGGCTCGATCCCGTGGTTCTCGATCGCCCAGCTGCCCGCCGGATCGTAGGCGGCCCGGTTCGGTATGCTGACGAGCCCGCCATCGATGAGCGTCGGGATGTAGACGTACGGGCCGACGCCGGCGCCCCGGGTCCGCGTGCCGATGAGCCTGCCGAGATTGCCCAACTTGAACATGAGGGCGAAAGTCTCCGCGGCCGATGCGTTGACGTCGTTGATCATCAGCACTTTGGCGCGTGGCGTCGAGTTAACCGGTACGCCCAGGTCGTCACCGTGTCTGAAGGTGTAGTAGTAGAGGGGCGTCCGCTCGAGCATCTCGATCAGGTAGTCGGCCGTGATACCACCGCCGGCGAACCGCTGGTCGATAATCAGGCCGCGTTTGTCCGAGCTCTCCAAGAGCTGCTGGAAGACCAACTCGATCGCACCGGCGCTGAAGCCGGGTATCCAGACGTACCCCAGCACGCCCTGCGATTCGTCCTCCACCACCAGGCGGTTGCGCTCGGCCCAATTGACCCGGCGCAGCGAGTTCTCCCCGGGCAAGGGGACGAGCGTGAACGTGCGCGCGTCCTGGCCGTCCGGCCGCGGGCTTACCGTGACGCTGATCGGCGTCATAGCGGTGCCTTTGAAATAGGAGTACAGGTTGCGGTCGGCGGTGATTTGCTCACCGTTCACGGCGATCAGGTATTCGCCCTGCGAGATGTAGAACCCGGGCTCGTCGAACGGCGACCGGAAGAGCGGATTGCCCCAGTTGAAGTGTCCCGACCGGAAGATGCGGGTGATGCGGTACCTGCCTTCATCGATCTCGTAGTCCGCGCCGAGTAGACCGATGCGGCTCGGTTCGCCGGCCGGCTGCGGAATGTCGCCGCCCTTAACGACCAGGTGACTGACGGATACGTGCCCGAGTGCCTTGCCGAGCAGCCGGTTGAGGTCGGCACGCCGCGTCACCGACGGCAGGTAGGCGGCATAGTGCCTCTGCAGCTCGACCAGGTCCTGGCCGTGATAGTCCGGGTCATAGAAGTAGTCCCGTATCAAAGACCAGGCCTCGCGGTAGATTTGCTGCCACTCCGTCGCCGGGTCGATATCGATCTGAATAGCCCCGAGATCGAGCAGTCCGGCATCGGGCTCCGCTGGCTCGGCACCGGAAACGAGCGCCCACTGCCGGCCGCGCCTGTAGAGGATCTGGCGGCCGTCCGCTGCCACCTCGAAATCAGCTACGTCCTCGATCAGTTTCGTCAGTTCGCGAGGGCTCGATAGATCGTAGCGATAGATGCTCAGCGGCGCCTCAGACCCGGGTTCCCGCGCTGCGGGCCACTCGCGCACCAGGGCATAGAGCACACCCGGTTCCCCGGCCTGCAGGCCGGCGAAGTCCCGCGCCGCGATCGGCAACGGTACGATCCGGCTCTGGAGTCCGCGTGGGCTGATCAGCGTCGGCGCCGGTTCCTGTCCGGGCTGTCTTGCGCGGCCCGGCGGGGCCCCGGGGGGTGGACCCTCGGTCGGCCTTCGGGGTGGAGCGTCAGGTGGCCGTTGCGGCACGACCGCTGGTTCGGCGCCCGGGAACGGTTCCCCGGTGAGCGGCAGAACGGGCGGCAGGTCGCGATCGCTGAGCAATACGACATGCAGGCGGCGCGAGACGAGTGGTCGATGAAGCTCGCCCGACAGAACGCTCCAGCCGAACTCCCCCAGCGCTGCGTTGTTGCTCGCCACGAAGTACAAGTAGCTGCCCGACTTGTCGAAGACTGGGTGCTCGGCGTGTACTCGACCGCCGGTGACCCGTTGCTGTCGAGCGCGGGCGGGGTCGTAGAGATAGATGGCGCGCAGTCGATTGCTCTCGTAGCGCGAGTAGGCGAGCACTGAACCGTCTGGCGACCAGGCCGGCTGGTAGCGGTCCTGGTAGGAGTAGGTCGACGTAGTGACGCGGCGTGTTCCACCGGTCTCGACGTCGAGGACCCAGAGGCTCAATCGCTTATCTGTGAAGGCAAGCCGTTTGGAGTCCGGCGACCAGGTTAGCTCTCTATAGAAGCTCGGGCGTGTCTCGACCGGAAAATCCCTGATCGGGCCATCGCCGCGAGCCGGTGCCACGCGTAACCCATAGTTGCCCGATTCGTCCGTCACATAGGCTATCCACTGCCCGTCCGGTGAGATCGTCGGGTAGCGTTCGGCGGCGCCCGACGTCTGACTGAGGTTCGTCGCCCCACCGGAAACCGGGTCGAAGGTCACCGCCTCGCCGCGCACGCCGAAGACCACCAGCTCACCGGACCCAGAGACCGAGCCCGACTGGATCGAGCCGGCGCCTACCACGGTCCGTGGCTGCAATTCCGACCTGTCGGGCTCCACCTGCACTTCGACAGTGCTGACCTCACCGCTAGAGCGGTCGTACAGCCGGAGGAAACCGTCCTGGACGAAGGCGATCACCCCGCCGCCCGCCGACGCCGCCTCGACCCCGTACCTCTCATACTCCGTCAGTTGCTGGACGAGGTGCGTGGTCGGGTTGTAGGCGAACAGGTTGAACGTGCCCGACCGGTCCGACACGAAATAGACGGTCGTGTCGGGCCACATCGGATGGCGATCGCTCGAATCTTCCCAGGGAATCGCTTCGATCGCGGCGCGCTCGAGGTCGGCGATCCAGATGGGCGAGTTCATCCCGCCTCGATAGTGGCGCCAGTCGACGTTGGTTAGCTCCAGCGGTAGTGCGATCGGGACATAGGCGATGCGCCCGCCTTGCGGCTCGAACGCGCCCTCCCAGGCCCGCGTTAGCGCGACCGCTGTCGGGAATACTCCCGTGGCAGGGATGGTGTAGAGCCGAAACACCGCCTCCTCGTCGCGATGCGACACGAAGAGCACGCTCGTGCCGTCGGGACTCCAACCGCGGGCTATGTCGAGTTCCGGGTGGTACGTCAGCTGGCGTGCTTCACCCCCGGCCGTCTCTACCGTGTAGACGTCCCAATCATCCGCAGTGCGGCGCGAGAACGCGAGCGTCTGGCCGTCCGGCGAAAAGACCGGGTAGTCGTCCTCTTCCGGCCCCGCCGTAAGACGTTCCGCCGCACCACCGTCACGCCCCACCCGCCACAGATCTCCCGCGTAGGAGAAGACGATGTGCGCTTCGCTCACGGTCAGGTTCCGAATTAGCAGCGGAGCGCCGTCTGACGTCTCCTGGCCGTTGGGCCAAAGCAGGGCGGCGAAGATGGCGATCGCGGCGAGCGGGTTGATCATATCCATTCTCCTGCAGATGTCCGGGTTTCAGGCACGCGCATAGTCTCGCCCCATAAGACACGCCGCGCCAGGTGTGCGTTAAACGCGGCGGTCCGAGGGAGGGCGTCAGACCATAAAGAGCCAGAAGTGGTGGAAAAGTTCCGCCGGTCGGTAGCGCCGGCTATCGGGTGGGAGCTCGGCCGGTCCGCGCAGGACACCGGCCGGCGTCGCTTATCCCTTCAGGCGCGCCTGGTGGTCAGGTCGCTCGAGCGAGCCGATCATGCGCTCGGTGAAGTCCAGCCGGTCCTCCAGACTCTCCATCCGGTCGGTCAACCGACTCACCGCGTCGGTGAGGTGTCTCACTTCATCGTTGGCCATCTGTCCTTGCCGATCTCGACTCCAAAGCTCGATCAGGTCTGCCAGGCGTTTCGAGAGCGGACGGAATATCAAAACCCCGGCGGCCGACAGGGTGATTGTCACGCCGAGTATCAGTGGTGGCAGGAGGTCCGGGTCCATGGTTCGCTCCCCTGAATGAGCTTGAGAGGCTAAAGGGTCTCGCCGCGCCGCGCGCCGCTCTCATCGCTCTGCCGATCAGACTCGGCCGGCGACGACCCCTGGGTTAGCTGAGCCTGTATCCGCTGGCGTTCGAGCACGCGCTCCGTGAAATCCACCCGGTCCTCGAGGCGGTCCATTCGGTCGACGAGACGCTCCATTAACTGCATCAGCCGCTGGATCTGCGGATCCGACCCCGCCGCCTTCTTGTTGTACGACTGCTCGATCACTCTGCCGATGCGCGTGGTGAGCGGACGAAAGATCGCCACCGCAGCGATGCTGATGAACAGAACGATCGGTATGAGTTCTTCGGGCATGAATGGCTTCCTTCGGGTCAGGAACCGCCGGAGCGTCCGCGCCTCTCCCCCTCCGTCGGTGGCGCCGGTGCGGGCCTGCTCTCTCCCTTCCACCCGCTGCTCTCCAGCACCCGCTCGGCGAAGTCCTGCCGGGTCTCCAGTCGCTCCATCCGGTCGAGCATGCTCTCCATGAGCTGCGACAGGCGGGCGGGGTCGAACTGATTGGCCTGCTGCCGGTCCCGGCGCATCTGTTCCAGCAGCTCGCCGAGTTGCTTGGTGAACGGCCGGAAGATAGCGACACTGGCCACGCCGGCGGTGATGGCTACAACCATAAGCGCCCCTGCGATTGGGCCGATGAATGCGGGGTCCCAAGGTCCCATAGCTCTACTCCTTGAATCCTAAGTTGCGCCCTCAAGCCTTTCTACGCCAGCCCGTCTGACGCGGTTTCAAGATGCGGCAGCCCGCACTGGCGGCGACGCGGCAAGCGCCTCAGATTCGTGCCCGGAACCCGGCCATGAAGAACCCGCGTCGGAGACCGCGATCTCATGAACCTAGCTTTCGGCCTCGTGATGTTTGTGCTGCCCGCGGCGATCATCGGGACCGCGGTCGTGCTGGCGCTGCTTACCAAGAAGCGGGGGAGCTGATGCAGGAAGGCGCTGCGATTCAGATCTCCGCCGACCCTTTCGCGGTCGCCGCTTTCATCGGCTATCTCGGTGTCATCGTCGCGATCGGTGTTCTCTCCGCCCGCTTCTCCTCGGCCGGCGTCAGCGAGTTCTTCGTCGGCGGCCGCAAGATGCATCGCTTCGTCGTCGCCCTCTCGGCAGTGGTTTCGGGGCGCAGCGCCTGGCTACTGCTCGGGGTCACGGGGATGGCGTACTCGATCGGGGCGGGCGCGGTCTGGGCGGTGACCGGCTACATCACGACCGAGTTGTTCCTCTTCCTGTTCTACGCCCGCCGCCTCAGGCACTTCAGCGAGGCGCACGACTGTGTCACGGTCCCGGATTTCTATGCGGCGCGATTCGGCGATCACGATGGCCGGCTGCGCACGGTCCTCATCGCGATCATCCTGATCTTCATGGTTGGCTACGTGTCGTCCCAATTCGTCGGGGGCGGCAAGGCATTCGCGGCCAGCTTCGGGCTGCACCCCACGGTCGGGATCTGGTTGACCGCCCTGATCGTCCTCGCCTACACAGCGCTCGGCGGCTTCTTGGCCGTGAGCCTGAGCGACACGCTCCAGGCGTGCATCATGATCGTCGCGCTAGTCGTGGTGCCGCTGGTCGCCATCGTCGATCGAGGGGGGCTCGTGGCCGTCGTGAACGAGCTCCAGGCCTTCGACCCGACGATGATCGACCCGCTGGCGTTGTCGGTGGGGGTGATCATCGGCTTTCTGGGCATCGGCCTGGGTTCTCCCGGCAACCCGCACATCATCGTCCGCTACATGTCGATCGCCGACCCGGATCAGCTGCGCGCGTCCGCGGTGGTGGGCACGGTCTGGAACGTGGTGATGGCGTGGGGCGCCCTCTTCATTGGGCTCGCCGGGCGCGTCTACTTCCCGGACGTTGCCATGCTCCCGGGAGCCGACACCGAGCAGCTGTATCCCGTGCTCGCGGCGCAGCACCTGCACCCGCTGGCGTTCGGCATCGTCGTGGCCTCGATCTTTGCCGCGATCATCTCCACGGCCGATTCACAGCTCCTGGTCGCCGCGTCCAGTGTGGTGCGCGACTTCTACGAGAAGATCCTGCACCGCGGCGAGCAGATCCCCCAGAGCCGTCTGGTGCTCTACAGTCGCATCGTCGTCGTCTTGCTGGTGCTGGCGGCGCTGGTCGTGGGCCTGCTGGCCGAGGCGCTGGTCTTCTGGCTGGTTCTGTTCGCCTGGGCCGGGCTCGGCGCCTCGTTCGGCCCCACGTCGATTCTGGCCCTCTATTGGCGCGGTACGACCCGCGCCGGGGTGATCGCCGGCCTGATCACTGGTACAGCCATCACGTTCGCCTGGGAGCTGATCCCCTGGTTCGACGCGCAGCTGGCGCGGCTCGGCCCGGCGTTCGCCGACGGTCTCTACGAATTGGTGCCGGCTTTCTTGGGCGGGTTGCTGGCCACGCTGATCGTCAGCCGCCTGACCCGACCGCCGGCGGGCGTCGCCGGCATGTTCGACGACATGCGAGGCGGCTAGGACTCGCTCGGGCCGGCGAACTCCTCAGAGATCCTGGATCCGTTGGCGCGCGACCGTCAGGTACTTCTGCCGGTCGTGGCGCATCTGTGCAAGCTCGCGCACGGACTCGTCCTCGTGGCGGTGGAAGGTGCGTGAGGCACGGTGGGCCTGGTAGGCACGAAAGCCGAGCAAGCGCAAGGCGTCGATGCCGACGCGCAGCGATGTCTCCAGCGTCTCCAGGTACACGTGGTCTACGCCGGCTTCGAGCAGTTCGTAGGCATGGAGCCGCCCGCGTGCCCGCGCCAGGATCGTCAGTTGCGGGAAGTGCTTCTTCACCGTCTCCACCATACCCATGACCCGCTCGGGATCGTCGATCGCCAAGACGATGAGCCGCGCCTTCTCGGCGCCGGCTATGCGTAACAGGTCGTGCCGCGCGGCGTCGCCGTAGAAGACCTTGAGCCCCAGCTTGCGCAACAGCTCGACGTGGTCCGAGTCGTACTCCAGGACGGTGGCACCTACACCGTTGGCTCTCAGCAGACGCCCGACGATCGACCCGAAGCGTCCGTAGCCCGCGATGATCACCGGGTTCTCTTCGTCGATGGCGTCGGCTTCGCGTTCGACACGCTCGCGCGTACCGATGCGCGGTTGCAGCAAGCGCTCGTTGATCAGCAGCAGAAAGGGCGTGATCGCCATCGTGATGGCGACGACCGCGATCAGCGGATTGGCGATCGCGGCCGGGATCACCGCGTTCTGGGTCGCGAACGAGAAGAGCACGAAACCGAACTCGCCGCCTTGGGCCAGCGCCAGCGAGAAGAGCAAGTTCTGGTCGTGCCCCATCCTGTTGATCCGTCCCACGCCGAACAGCACGATCCACTTCAGCAGAAGTAACGCCCCGGCCAGCGTGGCGATCCGTGCGGGCTGCGACCCGATCAGCGCGAAGTCGATCGACGCGCCCACCGCGATGAAGAAGACACCGAGCAACAAGCCCTTGAACGGATCGATGTCGGCTTCGATCTCGTGTCGGTACTCGCTATCGGCCAGCACTACGCCGGCGAGGAAGGTGCCGAGCGCCGGGCTCAGGCCCACCTCGGCCATGAGCAGCGCGATGCCGATCACCAGCAGCAGCGCGGCGGCGGTGAAGATCTCACGCAGCCGCGATCCGGCGATGAAACGGAACAGCGGCCGCGTCAGGAAGCGCCCCGCCAGGACGATCCCCGCAACCGCCGCCAGAACCGCCAGAGCCCGCGCCCAGGCCGGCAGACCCTCGACCCAGGGCGCTGCATGATCCGCTCCCCCACCCGCCGCGTGCGGGAGGCCAGCGGCGGCTCCTGTGGCCAGCAACGGCAGGATCGCCAGCATCGGTATGACGGCGATGTCCTGGAAGAGCAGCACGGCGAAGGCTCTCTGTCCACCATCGCTGCCCAGCTGGTTCTTCTCCGACAGCGTCTGCAGCACGATCGCCGTGGAGGACAGGGCGAGGATCATGCCGATGGCCACGGCGGTCTGCCAAGCCAGGCCGGCGGCCGCGGCGATGGCGCTGATCACGGCGGTGGTGACGGCGACCTGGAGCCCGCCGATCCCCAACACCGGCCCGCGCAGGCGCCAGAGCAGCGACGGCCGCAACTCCAGGCCGATCAAGAAGAGCATGATGACCACGCCGAACTCGGCGAAGTGCATCACGTCTTGGCCCTCTTCGCCGATCAGCCCCAGGCCGAACGGCCCGATGACGATCCCGGCGAGTAGGTAGCCGATGACCGACCCGAGTCCGAGCCGTTTGGCGATCGGCACTGAGATGACGGCGGCGCTCAGGTAGACGAACGCTTGGAAGAAGAAGCCCTGCCCGTGCATGGCGCCCGCTCAGCTCGCGAGAATCGCGTCGAGGTCGGCGTTGAGCCGCGGCAGGCTGTGGGCCGCCGCGAGGTCGATCCTCCCGTCGCGCAACGCTTCGATCACCCGCCGGTAGTCGCGCGCGTTGTCCTGGATCTGCTCCGCGGTCATGCGATGGGTCCCGTGTACGACGAACGGCGGCAGATAGTCCATGCCACACAGCCGGGCCGTCTGCTCGATCGGTACGAGAAGCTGGCGGATCGTGAAGCGGTTGTAGCCGTCCGGCTGGTAGGCCGCCTCACGACCCCCGACCGTGATCGCGCTCAACAGCTTCTTCCCCCGCAGAGCCGTCCCCTGGCTGCCGTACGCCCAGCCGTGCTCCAGCACCAGGTCCTGCCACTGCTTGAGGATCGCCGGCGTGCTGTACCAGAAGAGCGGGTGCTGGAAGACGACGATGTCGTGCCCCAGCAACAGCTGCTGCTCGCGTTTCACGTCGACGTCGAACTCGGGATAAGCTTCGTAAAGGTCGTGGACGGTCACCGACTCCGTCCCTCGCACCGCCGCGAGCAGTCCGGCGTTGACACGCGACTTCTCGAGTGCCGGGTGGGCGAAGAGGATCAGGATGCGATTAGCGGTCACTGACATCCGGGTTATGCTGTATTGGGCCACGGCGGTCCGACCCAGCCGCCCCGGCTCTGTAGCTCCAGCAGCGAGACGAGCCGGGAGTATATCCAAACCGCGAACCGACCTCAAGCGAACGACCGCGCATTGCCCGGCCCCGGTCGGCCGCCCATAATCAACCCCGCCATGCTGAGGGTCACGTTCATCGGCACGTCGTCGGCAAGGCCGACGGTGTCGCGCAATACCAGCGCCATCGCCATCCAGCGCGAGGGCGAGTTGTACCTGTTCGACTGCGGCGAGGGGACGCAGCGGCAGATGATGCGCTACGCCGTTGGGTTCAGCGTGAAGCAGATCTACCTGACCCATATGCACGCCGACCACTACCTGGGGACCGTGGGGCTCTTGCGGACCATGAGCCTGCAGAGCAGGGCGGAGCCGCTGGCGATCTACACGCCGGCGGGCGGCGAGCGCTTGCTCGAGGAGGCGGTAGGCCTCGAGCTCGAGGAGCTGACCTTCCCCGTGGAGATTGCGCCGCTCGAGCCCGGCGAATCGGTACGCCACGGCGACTACGCGATTTCCGCCTTCCGAGTCAGCCATCCCGGCGGCGCCAACGGCTACGTGTTGAGAGAGGACGAGCGACCCGGCCGCTTCTATCCCGACCGGGCACAGGCGCTCGGGGTGCCCGAGGGCCCCCTGTTCGGTCGGCTGCAACGAGGGGAAACGATTCGGCTGGAGGATGGCCGTGAAGTGAAGCCCGAGGAGGTCTTGGGACCGCCCAGGCCCGGGCGAACCCTGGTCTACACCGGTGACACGCGGCCGTGCGAAGCGACGCTCCAGGTGGCGGCAGACTGTGACCTGTTGATCCACGAGGCGACCTTCTCCGAGGAGGAGGCGGAGCGTGCGCAGCGCACCGGCCACTCCACGGCATCGCAAGTCGGCGAGCTTGCCAAACGTGCTGGCGTGCGACAGCTCGCCCTCACCCATCTGAGTGCCCGCTATTCGGAGCGGCCTCAGGTGCTCGAGAAGGAAGCGAAACGTGCCTGCGGCGCGTCGTGCCAGGTGGTCGTCGCCCACGACGGCATGACGCTCGAGATCCCGCTGAGAGAGTAGCCGACGGCCCCGATGATCATCGCCATCGACGGACCGGCCGGATCCGGCAAGACCACCACCGCGCAGGCGGTGGCGCGAAGTCTGGGTTTCTTACACTTGGATTCGGGGGCGCTCTACCGTGCTTTCGCGCTTGCGGCATGCAGTCGCGGCTGGGCCGGCCCGGCCGGCGAGGTGTCGGCGGAGCGCATCCCGGAGCTGGCGACCGCCGACGTCGACGGCACGGTCGTCGAGGGGTCGATCGTGGCCACGCTGGACGGCCGACAGCTGGGTGACGAGATCCGCACGCCCGAGGTCACGGCCTGTGCCTCGAAGGTCTCCGCCCACCCGCCCGTCCGCGAGCAAGTGAACGCCGTGCTGCGCCGCTTGGCGGCACAGCACCCAGCGGGAGTCGTCTGCGAGGGCCGCGACATGGGCACTGTCGTATTCCCCGAAGCGGAGCTCAAGGTCTACATGGACGCCACGGCTCCCGAGCGGGCTCGACGTCGCCTGCTGCAGCGTGGACAGCGAGTCGATTCGGAGAGCGTGGACGCCGAGTCGGCGCGGCTGACCGAGCGTGACACCCAAGACTCGCGGCGCGAGGCCTCGCCGCTCAGGCGGGCGGAGGGCGCCCTGCTGGTCGATACCACGCGGCTGAGCTTCGAGGCTCAGGTGGCCCGGATCGTGGAAGCGGCGAGACCCCTTCTTGACACGAGTTGAAAGGCCGGGCTACATTTCACGGTCGTTTCCCGGGCGCATCTTAGTCCCTGTGGCGGAAGAGGTTAGCGAGCGGGTCCGGTACGCCGCCGGGATTCAGGTCAGCGCCCGTTGTATTTTCGTCAACCCATAACCGATGTGGGGTCGCCGGTTCCGGACGCCGGCGAAGATTCCAAACCTGATGCTAAACGAAAACAACCAAACCATCGCACCGAACGACGCGGACTCCACGGCACCCGACCCAGAGCTGAGCGATGTGAAGGCCGACGCGAGCGCTGCAGAGCCCGCGCCAGCCGCCCCGCCACCGGCAGCCCTCCCTGTCGAGCAGGAGCTCTCCGAAAGCCAGGTTGAGAAGGCGGCCCGGGAGTTGGGCGTTCGTCCCGATCTCTTCGAGGAAGGCGAGTACTCGGCGGAAGAGTACGAGCAGATGCTCGCGATGTACGAGGACACGCTCAAGAACATCGAAGAGGGCGAGATCGTTAAGGCCAGGATCCTGCGCGTCACCGACTCGGCGGCCATTCTGGATCTGGGCTTCAAGTCCGAGGGATCGGTTCCGCTGGACGAATTCCGCTCGCTCGATGAGGCTCAGCCGGGGACCGAGGTCGACGTGTTCCTCGAGCGGCTCGAGGATCAGCAGGGCGTGGTCGTTCTGTCGAAGAAGAAGGCCGATTTCCTCCGTGTCTGGGAACAGATCAAAGATGCGTACGACAGCGACCAGCCGATCACGGGCGCGATCAAGAAGAAAGTGAAGGGCGGCGTTACCGTCGACATCATGGGGGTCGATGCGTTCCTGCCGGGCTCGCAGGTGGCGCTGCGGCGCGTGCCCAACGTAGACGAGCTGATCGGCCAGGAATTCGAGTTCAAGATCCTCAAGCTCAACAAGCGGCGGCGCAACATTGTGGTGTCGCGGCGCGTGATCCTTGAGCAGGAGCGCAGCGAGAAGCGCGAAGAGCTGAAGGGCGAGTTGGAGCAGGGGCAGGTCCGCACCGGCGTGGTCAAGAACATCACCGACTTCGGTGCGTTCATCGATCTCGGCGGCATGGACGGTCTGCTGCATATCACCGATATGTCGTGGGGACGGGTCGGCCACCCGAGCGAGATCTGCTCGATCGGCGAGGAGATCGACGTCAAGATCCTCGACATTGATTGGGAGCGCGAACGCATTTCACTCGGCCTCAAGCAGCTTCAGCCCTACCCCTGGAAAGACGTCGAGGCCAAGTACCCGGTCGGCGCCCGCGTGCGCGGCAAGGTCGTATCGATCACCAACTACGGCGCCTTCGTCGAGCTGGAACGCGGGGTCGAGGGCCTGGTTCACATCTCCGAGATGAGCTGGACTCGAAACGTCCGTCACCCGTCGCAGCTGGTCTCGATCAGCGAAGAGATCGAGGCGGTCGTGCTCAGGGTCGATCCCGAGGAGGAAAAGATCTCGCTGGGCATGAAACAGGCCGAGGAAGATCCCTGGCTCAGCCTGCCCGAGAAGTATCCGCCGGGAACGCGGATCCGCGGGGTCCACGTCTCCGACATGAGTTGGACCAAGCGGATTCAGCACCCGTCGGAAGTACTGAAGAAAGGTGACGAGGTGGAGGTCGTCGCGCTCAGCATCGATGTCGATCAGAAGCGCATCTCGCTCGGCCTCAAGCAGACTGAGGATGATCCTTGGTACAGCCTCGCTCAGAAATTCGCCCCGGGTACGGAGACCGAGGGGACCGCCGTGCGGTTGCTCGACAAGGGCGTTGTCGTCGACCTCGGCGATGACGTCGAAGGCTTCGTCCCGGTCTCCCAGATCGGCGAGGAGCAGGAGGTGCGCAACCCGAGCGATGTCATCCGGGCAGGCGACAGCCTCAAGCTCAAGGTGATGGAGTCGGATCCCATCAACCGCCGCATCGTGCTCCAGGTGACCGAGCTCCCCGAGCACACCGAAGAGGAGCTGGCGGCTGCGGCGGCCGAAGCCGCTGCAGCAGAAGCTGCCGCAGCGGAGGCTCCGGCCGAGGTCGCCGAGACGACCGAGGTTGCCGAGGCCGAGACGGTTGCCGAGGCAGAGACGGTTGCCGAGGCCGAGCTGGCCGTCGAGCCCGAAGGCTCCGTGGAAGCTGAGGCCGAGGTTGTAGCCGAGCCGGCGGCAGAGGTTGAGGTGGAGACCGAGGCGACGGCCGAGGAGCCGGAGGCCACAGCCGAGGAGTCGGAGGAGCAGGACGAGGATGCCTCCGAGGAGGACGAAAAGGACTGACTCGCCATGCTGGCCTGTCATTGCACTGACGAGGGGGCGGAGCGTTCCGCCCCCTCTGTCTTGTTGGCCGGCTCTCGCTCCTCGACTCGTCACTCTCTTGTTCTATTGCTCTATTATCCCCTAAGATCCTGTCGATGAAACGATCCCCTTGGATGACGTGGACGCGCCGCGTGATCGCGGCGGCGGCTCTGGCGACGGCGGGTTTCGGCCTGACGTGTGCCGGCGCCAGCGGCCCGGTTCCGACCGCCGGGCCGCAGCCCGAGCCGTCGACCCGCGAGAGCCGGGCGCGCGAGCGTGAGGCCGAGCGGCTTCACGGCCAGGCGGTGGACGCCTTCGCGGAAGCGAACTACGCTGCCGCCGATTCGTTGGCGGCCGTTCTCATCGATGACTACCCGGACACCGGTTGGCTGGGACCGGGACTGCTCGTCTCGGCGAGTGTCGCCCTGGAGCTCAACGAGCCCGAGGAGGCGCGCGCCAGGGCGGCTCGCTTCCTCAGGCTCTACCGCGCCTCCGACCCCGCCCGGGCGCCCGGACTCGTCCTGGTCGCCCGGATCCTGCACCTCGAGGGGCGGACGCTGGAGGCGGCGGACACGTTGCTCGCTGCCTCGTTGGAGCGGGGCGAGGACCGGGAGGCGGCAGCGCAGTTGGCGCGGCTCGTCGTCGGTGAGCTGGGACTGGGTGAGATCGATACCGTGACCGCTCGCTGGCCGGCTGGCCACCCCCTGCGCTCGGTCTTCGATGTCGAAAAAGCCTCGCTGCTGCTGGCGGCGGGGCACAGCGAGCGGGGCCGTGAGGTCGCCGAGGGCGTGTTGGCGCTCGATCCGCTGGAGCCCGAGCGGAATCGGGCTCGTAGCATAGCGTCCGGTGAGGCGGAGACCGAGCAGTGGCGCCCGATCATCGGCGCTATCCTGCCGCTCAGCGGGCCGCTGGCGGCCTACGGGCGGATGGCGGAGGAGGGAATCCGCCTGGCGATCGAGGAGTACAACGAGCGCCATTTCGACGCCGTCACGTTGATCGTCAGGGACGACGCGGATCAGTATGATCGGGACGGCGATCTGGTGCGCGAGCTGGAGCGGTTGGGCGCGGTGGCCATCGTGGGGCCGCTGCGTAGCGAAGGACTGGAGATTGCCGCGCGGCGTCGCCGCGATCGTGACCTCGTCATCGTCAGTCCGACCGCACCCGAGAACTTGAGCTTCGAGCGCAACACCTTCTCGTTGTGGAGCACGACGGAGCGCGTGACCCGCGGCGCGCGCACTCTGGCCGGCTTCGCGGTTCGCGACCTGCGTATCGATCGCTTCGGCGTCATGTACCCCAACACGCAAGAGGGCAGGAACCAGCTCGCGGCGTTCGCCGATGCCGTGCGCGCCCGCGGCGGCGTCATCGTCGGCTCGATCACTTATGACGATACGGCGACGACGTTCCAGGAGCCGCTCGCCTATCTGGACACTTTCAGCCCACAGGCGATCTATGCGCCGGCCAGTAGCTCGAGAAGCGTCATCGTCATGGCACCTCAGTTCTCCTTCTACGGCTTGCGGGGCGTGCAGGTGTTGGGTGATGCCGAGTGGTCGGAGCCCGAGGTGCTCAGGCTGGTCGAGCCCCGCTTCATCAACGGCACCATCATCTCCACCTTCCTCCACCGCTCGAGCCCGTCGGTTCGTTGGGTGGAGTTCGAGGAGATGTACGAGCGGACCTACCGCAAGGGTCTACAGGGAAGTCTGGTCCCCGCGCTGGCCTACGACGCCACACGTCTCGTTCTGGCGGCGTTGCCCTGGGGTTTCCCGCGCCGCTCCGCCATCGCCAGGGCATTCCGCGACATCCGAAGCCTCCCTGGCGCCACGGGGATCTTCACGGTGGAGAGCGGTTCCATAACCCGCCGCCCCTTCATCCTCCAGTTCAAGGACCGTGAGCTGGTGCCGGCCTACGAGGAATTGCAGGCCGATCGTGCCAGCAACGCAGGGGAGCCCGGCCGATGACGATGCAGGATAAGCTGAAGCGACTCGCCGAGCTGCGGGCGCAAGCGGAGCTCGGCGGCGGCGAAGACCGCATCAAGGCGCAGCATGCCAAGGGTAAGCTCACGGCGCGCGAGCGTCTCGACTTATTGCTCGACGAGGGTTCGTTCCGCGAATTCGACCGCTTCGTCACCCATCGCGCCACCGAGTTCGGGCTGGCCGACAAGAAGGTCCTGGGTGATGGTGTCGTCACCGGCATGGGCCGCATTTACGGCCGTCAGGTGCTGGTCTTCTCCCAGGACTTCACCGTGTTCGGTGGCTCGCTGTCGGAGGCCCATGCGGAGAAGATCTGCAAGATCATGGATATGGCCATGAAGACCGGCTGTCCGGTCATCGGCCTCAATGACTCGGGTGGGGCGCGCATCCAAGAAGGCGTGGTGTCGTTGGGCGGCTACGCCGAGATCTTCTGGCGCAACACGCAAGCCTCGGGTGTGGTCCCGCAGATCACTGCGGTCCTGGGGCCGTGTGCGGGCGGCGCGGTCTACTCGCCGGCGATCACCGACTTCATCTACATGGTCGACGGATCTTCCTACATGTTCGTCACGGGGCCCGATGTGGTGAAGACCGTGACCCACGAGGAGGTGGATTTCGAGCAGCTGGGCGGTGCGAAGATCCATGGGACCACGTCAGGGGTCGCGCATTTCGTCTGCGAGAGTGAGCCGGCGTGCTTGGAACGGGTGCGCGATTTGTTCCACTACATCCCGCAGAACAACATGGAGGATCCGCCGACGGGCAAGGGAGAGGATTTGCCGGAACGGATGGACGAAGAGCTGCTCGGCATCGTTCCCGACCACCCGAACAAGCCGTACGACGTCCACAATGTGATCTCGCGGGTCGTGGATCAGGGGAGCTTCTACGAGGTGCACGCCGGCTACGCGACGAACATCGTGGTCGGCTTCGCCCATTTAGGCGGCCACAGCGTCGGCATCATCGCCAACCAGCCGGCCGTGCTCGCCGGGGTGCTCGACATCGACAGCTCGATGAAGGGGGCTCGCTTCATCCGCTTCTGCGACGCCTTCAACATCCCGCTCGTCACCTTCGAGGACGTCCCCGGCTTCTTGCCCGGCGTCACTCAGGAGCACGGCGGCATCATCAAGCACGGCGCAAAGTTGCTGTATGCCTACTGCGAGGCGACGGTGCCGAAGTTCACAGTCATCTTACGCAAGGCCTACGGCGGTGCCTACGACGTGATGAACTCGAAGCATGTCCGCGGGGACTTCAACTTCGCATGGCCCACGGCGGAGATCGCCGTCATGGGCCCGAAGGGCGCTGTCGAGATCATGTTCAGGAAGCAGATCGCTGAGGCCGACGATCCTGCGGCGGAGACCGACAAGCTGATTAAGGAATACGAGGAACGGTTCGCCCACCCCTACATAGCGGCGGCGCGTGGCTACGTGGACGATGTGATCGATCCCCGCGCCACGCGCCCCCGCTTGATCGAGGCGCTGCGTCTGACGCGGAACAAGCGCGACCCGGGTCCGCCACGCAAACACGGCAACATCCCGCTCTGATGCTGAGAAAAGTCCTCGTCGCCAACCGGGGTGAGATCGCGGTCCGCGTGATTCGCGCCTGCCGCGAGCTGGGCATCGAGTCGGTGGCCGTGTACTCGCAGGCCGACCGCTTGGCACCCCACGTCTGGCTGGCCGACGAGGCGTACGAGATCGGGCCGGCGCGGGCGGCGGAGAGTTACCTGTCGATCGTCCGCTTGCTGAACGCGGCGCAGCGATCCGGCGCCGACGCGGTCCACCCCGGATACGGGTTCCTGGCCGAGAACGCCGACTTCGCGGCGGCGGTCGAGGAAGTGGGGCTGACCTTCATCGGTCCAACCGCCGAGACTATCGAGCTGATGGGCGACAAGACCGAGGCGCGGCGGACCATGCAGGCGGCGGGCGTTCGGGTCGTGCCCGGCACCACGGAGGCGCTCGAGGAGTTGGACGCCGTTCGTGAGGCGTGCGCGCAGGTCGGCTACCCGGTGCTACTCAAGGCGGCGGCCGGCGGTGGCGGCAAAGGGATGCGCAGGGTGGAGGGCGAAGTCGAGCTCGAGTCGGCGTTCGGCGCTGCCCAGCGTGAGGCGCAGGCGGCTTTCTCCGATGGACGGATCTACGTCGAGAAGTTCCTGGACAACCCGCGCCACATAGAGTTTCAGATCCTCGCTGACACGCACGGCAACGTCATCCATCTGAGCGAGCGCGAATGCTCGATCCAGCGGCGCCATCAGAAGCTGATCGAGGAGTCGCCCTCGCCGGTCATGACCCCTGAACTGCGGCGCCGCATGGGCGAGCAGGCGGTGGCCGCCGCTCGCAGCGCCGACTACCGCGGCGCCGGCACCGTCGAGTTCATGTTCGCCGACGGCGAGTTCTACTTCCTCGAGATGAACACGCGGCTCCAGGTCGAGCATCCGGTGACCGAGTTGGTCACCGGAATCGACCTGGTCCACGCGCAGCTGCGGATCGCCGCCGGCGAACCGCTGACGATCGAGACCGTCGAACCACTGGGTCATGCTATCGAATGCCGTATCAACGCCGAGGACCCGTTCAACGGCTTCCTGCCGGCGGGCGGACGTATCGAGCAGCTCAGGCTGCCGGGCGGGACGGGGGTGCGTTGGGACGGCGGAATCGTACAGGGTACCGAGATCGGTCTGCACTACGACCCGCTGGTCGCGAAGCTGATCGTACACGCCGAGAACCGGACGGCGGCCATCGCCCGCATGTCACGGGCGCTGGACGAGCTGCTCATCGACGGCGTCGCGACCATCGTACCCTTCCACTGCCGCGTGATGGACGAGCCCGATTTTCAGGCGGGCAACTTCCACACCGGCTACCTGGACGAGCACCCCGAGCTTCTCGACGATGAGGGCGGAGAGGAGAGCCTCCGGGCCGTCGCTCTCGTCGCCGCCCTGCTCGAGGATGCGGAGCGTCGCAAGGTCCGTGTGGAAGACGGAAGGGAGGCCGGCGGAGAGCGAAGCGCCTGGCGCTGGCCCGTCGGGGGCTGGCGTGGTCGTGATTGGGGGCTACGCGGCTGATTACCCGTGTCTTCTGACATCCTCGAGATCGCCACTATCGTCGCCGGGGGGGACGGGCTGGCCCGTCGGCCCGAGCGCCCGGTGGTTTTCGTCCCCCGCACCGCGCCGGGCGAGCGGGTCGAGGTCGAATACACCGAAGAGCGACGCCAGTGGGCGCGGGCCCGGGTAACCCAAATCCTCCTGGCGAGCCCGGAGCGGCGCGATCCTCCTTGCCCGCACTACGCCTCCTGCGGTGGCTGCCAGCTCCAACACCTGCGTTATGAGGCGCAGCTGCCCATCAAGGCGGCTATCGTCGCCGACGCGCTGCGCCGTATCGGCGGCATCACGTTCGAGCCACCCGAGGTAGTTCCCGCCGCGCGCCCCTTCGGGTACAGGAACCGCGTGAGCTTCGTGCTGCGGCGCACGAGCACCGGCGTGTTCGCCGGCTACCATGGCTTCGAGAAGCCACGGCGAATCGTCGACGTCGATCGCTGCCCGCTGGCCGAAGAGGCGGTCAATCGTGTCTGGGGGGCGCTGCGGGCCGCCTGGGGACCCGACGCCGGGCTGCTGCCGCCCGGCCACGAACTCAGGTTGACACTCCGGGCCTCGAGTTACGACGCCGTCGGTCTATCGATCGAGCGAGCGGAGGGGCGCGGTGATCCGGAGTCCCTGCTCGGGCGCGTCGAGGGTTTGGAAGCCATTTGGTCGATCGGCCCCGATGGGATGATCGATTGGCACGTCGGCGCCTCAGAGCTGCCGGACCGCTGGGGCACACACGAGCTGCGGTTGGCTGGGAAGGCCTTCGTGCAAGTCAATCGTGAGGTGTCCGAGAAGCTCGAGGAGTACGTGCTCGCTCAGTGCGGGGACGTGGCCGGGCTCCGCGTCGTCGATGCCTACTGCGGGTTCGGCTTGCGGGCGGTCGAGCTGGCGATCGCGGGCGCCGCGGTCTCCGCCATCGACGCCGACCACCAGGCGATCGCCGCGGGGCAGGCGGCGGCCGTCGAAGCCGCCGCCGCCGTCCGCTTCATACCCGATTCGGTCGAGCAGGCGCTACCCCGCCTGCTGCCGACCGAGCTCTTGATCCTCAACCCGCCGCGCCGCGGGGTCGCGGGTTCGGTCGTCGAATCCCTGTTGGCCGCACCGCCCACCCGAGTCATCTACGTGAGTTGCGATCCCGCTACCTTGGCCCGGGATCTCAAGCTGCTGTCCCCGAAGTACACGCTGACCGAGTGTCGCGCCTTCGACATGTTCCCGCAGACCGCGCATGCCGAGACCGTCGCCACGCTCGATCGGGCGGCCTCCGCTTAGCCGGTGCTGTCGCTCCGTCCTAGAACGTGTAACCGATCGACAGGGTTGTACCGAAGGTGTTCTGCGCCGCCGTCGTCGTGCTGCCCGGCCGGCTATCGTACTTGTCGGAGATCGACAGAACGATTGTGAAATCGCTGAAGAGCTCGTGGGAGAGACGGGATTCGAAATCGATCCGCACGCGGCCCCAGTCGGTAAGACTCGGGTAAAAAGACAGCTTCCCCGTCAGGTCGGTCTTCGGTGAGTCGAGCTGGAAATACGCCGCGTCAGCGGTCAAGAAAGCTTCCATGCTGTTGGCGACCGATCCCGTGCCGGTGTACCTCTCGTTCGACCACGTCAGACCGGCACTGGCCTGCGCCAGAGCCCGGTTCGTCTGCAGAAAGAACAATCCACCGCCCGCCTGGGTGAGGATTCGACGATCCAGCTCCTGCTCGTCGTCCTGTTCCAGCTTGATCGATGACAGAGCCGACCATCGGTTGCCGAGAAACCGCTGACCCTCCAGGCTGATCGTGTTGCTGGTGATCGCGGCCTCCTGCGCCTCCGTACTCTGCACATAGGAGGTTAAGGTGGCTTTCGACGACCATTTGCGACCGCGGTATCGCGCCTCGGCGCCCAGCGTCAGCAGCGTGTTCTTATTGGCGCTCTGGTAGGTGAAGCCGAGATCGATGTACCCGTCGACACGTTGGAAGAAAGTCGCCTCGATCGGAGCAATGCGTACGATCTCTTCCATCGCCAGCGTGTCGGATACCCCCAGCAAGGCGACGACCAGAAGCCGATCGGCCGAACCCGGCGACAGCTCGCCGAAGTACTTACCGCCCGATTGCAGCTCGAGCTCGAAGAAGTTCCGGCTGGTCACCCGAAGGACTTTGTCCCATTTGACCGCCAGTGTTCCCATATCGTCCGTCTTGTAAGTCAACCTCCCGCGATCGAGATTTTTGATCTCGCCGGTGACGTGATCGCCGTTGATCATGATGATCACGTCCGTCTTCTGGGCGAAGAGGGGCGCCGCGCCGGGTGTCAGGGCGAGTGCGAGGGTCGCGAGTATCGCAATCGTATGACGTCGGACGTACACTGGAATCCCGGCTCCCGGTCTCTTTGCGCTAGCTTTCCACTTGGGAGCGGAACGTTACAAGCTTCGAACAGCAGCGCAAGCCCGAGTGCAACGGCGCACGGCTACGGGTTTGCTGGCCAGCGCGGGGAACGGACACCACCGTTCGCCCAGGATCGCTGTTGGGGTTTGGTTTTCAGGTTCGCTTGGTTGAGCTCGGCCAAGGCCGCCTCATAGCGCTCGGCGTCGAGCGCGGCGCCGAGCAGCGGGAGGGCGAGTCCGGCGATACGTTTCATCTTCATGTTCTCTCCTCTGTTTGACCCTTCTCTGCCAAGCGCTAGAAGTGCAGGTAAGACATCACCTTCACCGAGTACTCGGTGTCACCCTCGCCCGGCGTGTAGATGTCGACGTTGAGAGCGACCTTGTTGCGCCCGGTGAAGTAGACGACGAACCCGGGCGTGAGTAGCAGGCCCTCGTCGTCGCTCGCGTCGGTGTCGGGATCGGCGTAGCTCACACGGCCCACCGGCTCCCAGGCCTCCACGATACGGCTGTTGGCGACGGGGACCTTGTAGGTGACGATTCCCTGGGTGGTCCAGAAAGTGGCGGCGTTACCCTCGTCATCCAGCTCTTTCCAGTTGTCACCCGCGGTGAGGCCGGCCTGGACGTGGAGCCCGGACGTGTAGCTTCCCCAGTCGACATCGGCGCCGTAGGCGAAGGCGTAGTCGTTCTTGTCCAGATCGACGTCGTTGAGGAAGTCGTGGGCGGCGGCGTTGATGCCGGCCCTGAGGTTGTTGCGATGGTATTCGAGGCGGCCGCCGAACGACTTGCTCTCGGAGAAGACCTCGGTCGTGTCCTGACCGCTAATGAACCTGGCGACGTCCTCGAAGATGGTGCCGTTGGTGACCGACGCCGACCATACCCAGTTGTCGGCAACGACGCCGCCCACCATCAGGCCGACGTCACGGTCGGAGTAGCCGAGTCTCTCGGTCAGGCGGCTGTAGCTGCAGTTCGAACCCACGCCGCTGCAATCCTCGGCGCCGCGCAAGACACCCGTCCGCTCGATGACCAGGATCTGGGTCGAGCTGATCAGCTCGAAGACGTCGAACGGACGCTTGAACTGACCCATCCGGGCTCGGAACTCGGGCGCGAAGTTCATGTCGACGTACGCGTCCTTCAGTCGCAGGCCGTTCTCGAGCCCGAGCCCCGTGGTGAAGTCCGGCTGGATCTTACCGCTGATGAAGTCGTTGACCTTGATCTCCATGGTGAGACGGGCCCGGCGGATTAGGAAGACGTTGCTGAACTCCTCCGCCGCCGAGCTGTAGTCCCACAGCGCGTGCAGGCGCCCGGTCAGCGTGATCTCCGTGGCCTTCGATTTGATCTCGACCTGGGCGGCTGCGTTCGTCGCCGAGAGCGCCAACGCTATCAGCACCACTGCAAGCGCTCGCTTGAGCATGGTCTCGCGTCCTTCCGTCGTGGGTGATTGGGATCATAACGACCTTGTGTTGGCTTGAGTCTTGCTTATCGTAGCGGGGCCGTGTCACGGGTGTTTGGTGGTTCTGTAACACATTTGTATCAGTTGCGCCGCGACGGTAGGGGGTACAGAGGCAACTCAAAGACTAGCCGATTTTGGGTTGGAACGTGACGTGGGCCGCGGTCCCGCCTCCGAGTGCGCTCTCGGCCCACACGCGGGCTCGCTCATCGGGGGTGAATCTATCGAGGCGCCGCGGCTCGGGACAGGCGCACGCGGCAGCGCCAGGCGCGTCCGAGCCGGGACCCGGTTGCGTAGCGGACGTAAGGGGTTGAATATAGTAGGTTTAGTGGTGGCAGCTTACGGGCTTTCAAGGCATGCGGGCGCGATGAAGTACTACGTGGAGATCGGCGAGCACACTTTCGAGGTCGAGATCGGGCCGCAGGGTGTGACCGTAGACGGCAAGCCCGTCGAGGCCGATCTACAGGCGAACCACGGCTCGCACCTCTGGAATCTCGTGCTCGACGGTCGCTCGCATACGCTGCGGGCGCGGCGGCGCGACGGCCGCGGCGACTGGGAGCTGGAGATCGAGGGTCGACGCCATCGCGTGCTGGCCCTCGATGAGCGGAGCCGGGCTATCCGGGAGCTCACCGGGGCGGCCGCCGTCAGCCATGGCCCGCTCGAGGTCGCCGCGCCGATGCCCGGCCTGGTGATCAAGGTAGAGGTCAGTGAGGGCGATGCGGTCGAGCGGGGTCAGGGGCTCGTCATCATCGAGGCGATGAAGATGGAGAACGAGCTCAAGGCCACGACGGCGGGCCGCATCTCCGATATACGAGTCGCGGCCGGTCAGGCGGTGGACAAGGGAGAGACGCTCTTGGTGATCGAGCGGGGCGGCGATGAGGGTAGCGTTCCTTGACCGATAAGCACGAGAATACGAGCGGAATAGAGATACGGCCCACCTACACGGCAAAGGACGCGGAGGCCGCCGGTGTGCCGGACCCCGGCGAGCCGGGTCGCTTTCCATTCACCCGCGGCGTCTACGAGACGATGTACCGGGGCCGGCTGTGGACGATGCGCCAGTACGCCGGCTTCGGGACCGCGGAAGATACCAATCGCCGCTTCCGTTTCCTGCTCGATTCCGGTCAGACCGGTCTTTCGGTGGCCTTCGACCTGCCGACCCAGATGGGTATGGATTCGGATCACCCCATGGCCGAGGGTGAGGTCGGGCGGGTCGGTGTGGCCATCGACACGGTCGACGATCTCGGCATCCTCTTCGATGGGATCGACCTCTCGCAGGTCTCCACCTCGATGACCATCAACGCTACGGCGGCCATCCTGCTGGCGATGTACGTCGCGCTGGCCGACGAACGTGGGATCGACCGTGTGACGCTGGCCGGCACGGTCCAGAACGATGTGCTCAAGGAGTTCATCGCTCGCGGCACCTATATCTACCCCGTCGAACCGAGCCTGCGCCTGGTCACCGATATCTTCGACTTCTGCGCCCGCGAGCTGCCTCGCTGGAACAGCATCTCGATCAGCGGCTACCATATGCGCGAGGCCGGCTGCACCGCCGCCCAGGAGATCGCCTTCACGATCGCCAACGGACTCGAGTATGTCGAGCGGGCGATCACGCGCGGACTGAACGTCGAAGACTTCGCCCCGCGCCTCTCCTTCTTCTTCGCAGCGCACAACGATCTGTTCGAAGAGGTCGCGAAATTCCGCGCCGCCCGCCGCCTCTGGGCCAGCCTCATGCGTGAGCGCTACGCCGCGACGGACCGCGCCTGCCTCCTCCGCTTCCATACGCAGACGGGAGGATCGACGCTCACAGCTCAGCAGCCGCTGAACAACGTCGTCCGTGTCGCCGTGCAAGCTCTGGCCGCCGTGCTCGGTGGCACCCAGTCCCTCCACACCAACGCCTACGATGAAGCGCTGGCCCTGCCGACCGCCCAATCCGCCAAGCTGGCCCTGCGGACCCAGCAGGTGCTCGCCAACGAGTCCGGTGCGACCAGCACCGCTGACCCCTTGGCCGGCAGTTACTACGTCGAGACGCTCACCGCTCAGTTGGAGGATGGGGCACGAGACTACCTGAAAGAGATCGCGGAGCGCGGCGGCGCCGCCAGCTCGATCTCCTACGTCGTGGACGAGATCCAGCGCGCCGCCTACGCCCATCAACTCGAGATCGAGCGCGGCGACCGGCTCGTCGTCGGAGTCAACGACTACCGTGAGGAAGAGGCCGAGCCGCGTATCGACCAGCCCGCCTTTCCGGAGCTCGAGCAACGGCAACGGACGCGCCTCGAGGTGATCCGCGCGCAACGTAGTGCGCGAGACGTGCGACGCGTGCTGTCCGCGTTGTCCAAGGCCGCCGCGGGCAGCGAGAACCTCATGCCTCTGATCGTGGAGGCGGTCGCGCTCAGGGCCACACTGGGCGAAATCAGCGACGTGCTTCGCCAGGTGTGGGGCGAATATCGGGCGGTGAGTTGAAGGCGGTGGCCGCTCCGGATAACTTTCGGCCGCACAACGTAATACAGGACACACGGGACACAGCAGACGAACAGCGAAGCATGCCGACGTACGAGTACAAGTGTAAGCGCTGCGGGCACGTGTTCGAGAAGTTCTCGACCAAGATCTCGGACGCATCCAGCATCGACTGCCTGAAGTGCGGAGAGGAAGCAGAGCGCCTCATCTCGGGAGGCGCCGGTCTCCTGTTCAAGGGCTCGGGTTTCTACAGCACCGACTACCGCAGCCAGTCCTATAAGGACGCCGAGAAGAAAGAGTCGAAGGCGACGACGAGCACGGGCTCGTCCGACAAGCCGGACAAACCTGCGAGCGGCAAGACCGAGTCGAAGAAGAGCTCGACCTAGATGCGTCATATGGAATTGGCCCGGGCGCTCGAAGGAGCCGCTGGGGCGCTCGGTGCCGAAGGCGGCCTCGAGGTGAGGCTCGAGCGGCCCGCCAACGTCGAGCACGGCGATCTCGCCACCAACTTGGCGATGGTCTTGGCGGGGCGGCTGAAGCGCAAGCCGCGCGACCTGGCGGAGGATCTCCTGGCCCGGCTGGATCTCGAGGCCCTGCAAATCGAGCAGGCCGAAATCGCCGGCCCGGGCTTCATCAACTTCAGGCTGAGCCGCGACTATCTGCGCGACCGTGTCCGCGAGATCGCCCGCGCCGACCGCGACTACGGTCGCAGCGGTTGGGGCGCCGGCCGCTCGGTCAACGTCGAGTTCGTCTCCGCCAACCCGACGGGCCCGTTGCATGTCGGTCACGGGCGCGGAGCGGCCGTGGGTGACGCCATCGCGCGGCTCCTCGAGTGGACCGGCCACGATGTGCACCGCGAGTTCTACGTGAACGACGCCGGGGCTCAGATCGAGAAGCTGGTCGATTCGATCCAGGCACGCTGCGATCAGCTGTGCGGGAGGGAGACATCGATCCCGGAAGGCGGTTACCACGGCGAGTACGTGACCGATCTGGCGCGCCAGCTCAGGGCCGTGCTGGGCGAGCGGCTGGACGCGGAGTGGGGGCCGGAGGAACGGCGCGCGGCGCGCCGCTTCGCCGTCGACCGCATACAGGCGGAACAGCGGGACGACCTGCGCGCTTTCAGGGTTGAGTTCGAGGAGTTCCGGGCCGAGAGTTCCGTGTATGCATCGGGCCAGATCGACGAGACGATCGCCGATCTCGAGCGACGTGGGCTGTTGTACGAGCGGGATGGCGCCCGCTGGCTGAGCACGACGGCGTTCGGCGACGACAAAGACCGGGTGCTGGTGAAGAGCGACGGCAGCTACACTTACTTTCTGCCCGACATCGCCTATCATCGTGACAAGGCGGTTCGCGGTTTCCAGACGGCCATCGATGTTTGGGGCTCCGACCATCACGGTTATGTGCCACGGATGACGGCGGCGATGGAAGCGCTCGGCGTGGGTCGCGACTTCTTCGAGGCGGTGATCGTGCAGCTGGTTCGGGTCGAGCGGGGCGGGGAAGAGGTGAAGTTCAGCAAGCGGGCGGGTGAGTTCGTGACACTGCGGGATCTGATCGATGAAGTCGGCACCGATGTCACCCGCTATTTCTTTCTCGAGCGCGGTCCGCAGCAGCAGATGGTTTTCGACCTCGATCTCGCCAAGGAACGGTCGGAGAAGAACCCGGTCTACAAGGTCCAGTACGCGCATGCGCGGTTACGCAGTGTGTACCGCAGGGGCGGAATCGATCCGGACGAGATCGATCTCGACGTCGATCTGTCCCCCATCGTCGAGCCGGCGGCCTTCGAGATGGCCAAGACTCTGGTCGACTTTCCCGAGGTCGTCGACGCCGCGGCCCGCAACCGCGCGCCGCATCAAGTGACCGCTCACCTGGAAGAGCTCGCCAATCAGTTGAATAGTTGGTATCACGAGGGGACGCGGGACCCATCGATGCGTGTGCTGGGGCAGGAGGATCACGTGACGAGCGCGCGGCTCGTCTTGGCCCGCGCCGCTGAGATCGTCCTGCGCAACGGTCTCGCGGTTCTCGGCATCGAGGCACCCGAGCAGATGTGATGAACTGTCATGCCGCTGTCGCTGTAGGGCGCGCTGCGCTGCGAGTCGCAGCGGTCTTGATCTGGGTCGGTGTGACGGCTGTGTCGCTTCACGGGCAGGAGGTGTTGGACCCCGCTCTCGAGGATCGTTGCGAAGACCTCACGCCGGGAGAGAATCCTCGCGCCCTCTGTGAGGATGCGGCGCTCTCGATTCAGCTAACGCAGCCGGAACTGGGCCTGGCGCTCGCCGCGGGGAACCCGGTTCTGGGCACGGGCAGCCCCATCGGCACGAAGTTCCGCTTCATTCCGAGGATACACATCGGCGGCCGAATCAGCTGGGTCTGGGTCGAGATCCCCGATCTGCTCGACTACCCGGAAAGCCGCGTCGATCCTATCGCCACCCGGTCGTTCTCCGTTCCGGTGGCCCAACTCGACCTGTCGGTGGGCGTCTTCGATGGCCTCCGCTTGGGCAATACGCTGAGCGGTCTGGCAGCCGTCGAGCTGTTGGGTACTGTCGGACCGATCATGCTGCCCAACAGTGCGGGATTCGAGAACGATGTGACGGGCTGGGGGATCGGTGCTCGGGTCGGCGTGCTGCGCGAGTCGTTCACCGCCCCCGGCATCTCGCTCTCGGCGATGTACAAATGGCATGGGCGTGTGGAGTACGGTGACACGGGCGAAGGCGACGCCGCCGAGTTCGGGCTGGACATGCGCGTGGCCAGTTTCAGGGCCGGGCTGAGCAAGAGCTTCGTGGCCCTCGGGCTCGCCCTCACGTTGGGTTACGATAGCTACTGGAGCGATGTGGACTTCACCATCAGACCTCCTCCCGATGGCCCCGCCGTCACCGTCGTGCCCGAGGATGATCCAGCGGAGCTCAAGACGGGACGCTGGTCGGCCTTCGTCGACGTCTCTTATATCGTCCTCTATTTCAACATCGTCGCCGAGGCGGGTTGGCTGGAAGAACAGAAACTCCGGTCCTCGAGAGGCGATGAGCTTGAGTCCGGTAACTTCTTTGGAGCACTGGGGATACGGCTGACGTTGTGAAGCAAGATCGAGACGTCCGCCACATGCGGCGGGCCCTCGTGCTGGCCCGCCAGGGCTGGGGGCGTGTGGCGCCCAACCCCCTGGTCGGCGCGGTGGTCGTGCGCGACGGTGAGGTCGTCGGCGAGGGGTACCACGCCGAGTGGGGCGAGGCGCACGCCGAAGTGGAGGCGCTGCGGGCGGCGGGCGAGCGTGCCAAGGGTGCCACGCTCTATGTCAACTTGGAACCTTGCCACCACAGCGGGAAGACGGGACCGTGTACGCGAGTCATCCGCGAGGCCGAGGTCGCGCGGGTCGTCTGCGGCGCAGCCGAGACGAACCCGGAGGCGCGGGGTGGCGCCGCCTGGCTGCGGGAACAGGGGGTGGAGGTGGAGGAGGGCGTCTGCGAGCAGCAGGCCAGCGATTTGAACGCAGTTCACTTCAGCGCCCAGCGCCGGGAGCGGCCTTTCGTCTCGCTCAAGTACGCCATGTCGTTGGATGCGCGATTGGCCGAGGCGCCAGGCGCCCCGACGTCGATCACGGGTGGTGAGGCGCGAGTCGAGGCGCATCGGCTGCGCGCCGGCCACGATGCGGTCATGGTAGGGATCGGAACGGTGCTCGCCGACAACCCGCTGCTGACCGTCCGCGAGTGGAAGGCACCGCGGGTGGCGCCCACGCGTGTGGTTCTCGACTCGAGTTTGCGAACGCCGCTCGACTCGAATCTGGCAGCCAGCGCCTCCGAGGTACCGGTACGTGTGCTCACGGCTGGCGATGCGCCCGCCGAGAGAGAGCGCGCGCTGGCGGCAGGCGGGGTCGAGGTCGTCCGGATTCCCCGGCCGCCCGCTGCGGCGGGCCTCGATCTTGGTGCGGTTCTTGCCTCTCTGTGGAAGGAAGGCCTACGGTCTGTACTCTGTGAGGGGGGCGGCAAGCTCGGGTCGGCGTTGCTCGCCGCCGGCCTGGTGGATCGGCTTTATGTGTTCGTAGCGCCGCTGCTGCTGGGCGAGTCCGGCGTCCCCGCCTTTCAGGGCCGTCGGGGCCTGGCAGCGCTGGAATGGAGAACGGTTAGCCGGAGCGAGCTCGGGCCGGTCGTCTTGCTGGAGCTGGCCCCGGAGAATGGGACCTGAGTCAACGGGTCGGTATGTTTAGCGGGATCGTAGAGGAAATCGGAGTCGTTCAATCGGCCACAAGCGTGGGTGGAGGGCGCGATCTGGTCATCGCGGCCGAGAAAGTGCTCGCCGACTTGAAGCCCAGCGACAGCATCAACATCGACGGCGCCTGCCAGACGGTAGTGGCGCTGGGGCGGGGCGACTTCAAGGTCCAGAGCATCGCCACTACGCTCTCGCGCACGACGTTCGGCGAGTTCCGCCGGGGTAGGAAGGTCAATCTCGAGAGACCGATCGCCGCCGGCCAGCGGTTCGGCGGCCACTTCGTTCAGGGGCACGTCGATGGGGTCGGGACGGTGACCGCGGTCGACCGGCGGGGAGACATGTGGCTGGTCCGCTTCACCCTGCCCGACGCGGTGGAACCCTTTACCATTCTGCACGGGTCGATCGCCGTGGACGGGGTCTCGTTGACCATCAATGCCCTGCCCGGGCCCGGGACTGCGGAAGTCGCCTTGATACCTTATACTTATCAGCACACCAACCTCTCCCGTTTGGCACCCGGGGACAGGGTAAACCTCGAGGCGGACATGATCGGCAAGTACGTCGCCAGGACGTTGGGCCACAGCAGCGCCGGCGACGCCGCCGGCGCCGACCTACTCCAGAGGATGTCGGAGTGGGGCTTCGATGGTCCCGCTGCCGATGGCTGAGAGATGGCAAGACCAGTACAGACTAACCCGATGAGCGACATAGAGTTCGATTCGGTTGAGGAGGCGGTAGAGGCGATCCTTCGCGGCGAGATGGTCATCGTCGCCGACGACGAGGATCGCGAGAACGAGGGTGACCTGGTCTGCGCGGCCGAACGCATCACCCCCGAAGTCGTCAATTTCATGGCCACCCACGGCCGCGGCTTGATCTGTCTGAGCATGACCCCGGAACGAGTGGAGCAACTCCTCCTCTCGTCGATGGGCGACCATAACTCAGAGTCGGGCGGCACGGCGTTCATGGTGTCGATCGACGCTACCGGCAAACACGGGGTGAGTACCGGGATCAGCGCCTGGGACCGAGCGAAGACGATTCAGGTCGCCATCGATCCGAACTCGCGCCCCGAAGACCTGCAGCGTCCCGGCCACGTCTTCCCCTTGCGGGCACGGCCGGGCGGTGTGCTGCAGCGCGTCGGGCAGACCGAAGCCTCGGTCGACCTGGCTCGAATGGCCGGCCTGATTCCCGCCGGCGTCATCTGCGAGATACTCAACGCCGACGGCACGATGGCGCGCCGCCCGCAGCTCGAGGAATTCGCCAAACAGCACGGACTCAAGTTCGTCACGGTGGCGCAGATCATCGCGCACCGACTGAAGACGGAGCGCCTCGTACATCGTATTGCCGAAGCGCGATTGCCCACCGAGTTCGGTGAGTTCCGCGTTTACGCCTACACGAACGACGTCGATCGGCGCGAGCATGTCGCGCTCGTCAAAGGCGAGGTGTCCGGTGAGGAAGACGTGCTGGTGCGGATGCACTCCGAGTGTCTGACCGGCGACGTATTCCACTCCCAGCGCTGCGACTGCGGACAGCAGTTGCACACCAGCCTGCGTGCGATAGAGAAGGAAGGGAAGGGCGTTCTCGTCTACATGAAGCAGGAAGGGCGCGGGATCGGGCTGCTGAACAAGATCCGCGCCTACCAGCTTCAGGAGAACGGCATGGACACCGTGGAGGCGAACGAGATGCTTGGCTTCCCGGCGGACCTTCGCGACTACGGTATCGGTGTCCAGGTCCTGCTCGACCTCGGCATCAAGTCGATGCGCCTGATGACCAACAACCCAAAGAAGATCATCGGCCTCCAGGGCTACGGCCTGTCGGTAACGCAGCAGGTGCCCATCACGGTGAAGGCCAACCTGCACAACGCGAGCTACCTGCGGGCCAAACGAGACAAGATGGGCCACCTGATCCCGGCGGACGGCCAGCTCGCTGGCTAGCCGGCCGGGTCGAGAAGACGAGTTCGAATGCAAGAGCGCTACGGACGATTCCGGACCGAAGATCGCCGCTTCGCGCTGGTCGTGAGCCGTACCAACGAGTTGATCACGAGGCAGCTGCTGGCGGGCGCCATCGATTGCCTGCGGCAGCACGGCGCGAGCGACGAACAAGTCGAGGTGTATTGGGTACCAGGGGCATGGGAGTTGGCGCCGCTCGTCGCGCGGCTGGCCCGAGGCGACCGTTACGCGGCGATCGTCGCACTGGGTGCGCTGATCCGGGGCGCGACGCCGCATTTCGACTACCTCTCCGGCGCTGCCAGCTCGCGCCTGGCGAACGTGGCGACCCACTCCGACACCTATGTGTCGTTCGGCCTGCTCACGGCTGACACGATGGAGCAGGCCCTTGAACGTGCCGGCAGCAAGGCCGGCAACCACGGCTGGAAGGCGGTGCTAGCCGCCATCGAGATGGCCGATCTTCTTGACCAACTGGATGGGGAGTCGGACTAAAGCCAGAGCGCGGGCGCTGCAGGTCCTCTACGCATGGGAGCTACGGGGAGGCGTTGAGCCGCTGGTCCGGGTGGAGCGTGAACTGGCGGCGCACGGCTGGGGGCCGCCAAGAGCAGAGGTGCAGGAGCACACGGATCGGATTCTCGGCGCCATCGAGCAGCGACTCTCCGAAATCGATTCCCGCCTCGAAGACCTGGCCGAGCACTGGCGTCTCTCGCGGATGGCCACGGTCGATCGCAACATCCTGCGGATCGCTGCGGCCGAGATGCTCTACCTGGATGACATCCCACCGCGCGTCTCCTTGCACGAAGCTATCCGACTGGCCGAATGGTTCGGCAGCAGAGAGAGCAGGCGTTTCGTGAACGGAGTGCTCGACGCCTTGCTGCGGGAACTGGAACCCGAACGACTCAGCGATACCCGATGAGCGCCGGCCGCCTCAGGTTGCTGGTGATCAACTGGCAAGATCTGGAGAACCCACAGGCTGGCGGGGCGGAAGTCCATCTCCACGAGATCTTCGGCAGGCTGGCGCAGCGCGGACACGAGGTCACACTCCTCTGCTCCGGTTGGGACGGTGCGCGCGCTCAAGAGGCGCTGGACGGCATGGCGGTCCACCGTGTCGGCGGCCGGCACAGCTTTACCCTGCTTGCCGCCCCCTACTATCGCCGGCACCTTGCGAGGCGCGATTTCGATCTGGTCGTCGAGGACATCAACAAAATTCCGCTCTACAGCCCGCTGTGGGTGAAGCCGCCGGTCGTCGCACTCATCCCGCACCTGTTCGGGACGACCGCTTTTCAGGAAGCGTCCTTCCCCGTCGCGGCGACGGTCTGGCTGGCCGAGCGAGGGGTGCCGCATTTCTACGAGAACGCGCCATTCCAGGCGATCTCGCAATCGACCGCGGACGACCTGGCGGCGCGGGGCGTGCCGCGCTCGCAGCTGCGCGTCATCAGGCCGGGGATCGATCACTCACGCTTTCGACCGGATCCGGCGCGCGCTCCCTTCGAGCGCCCGACATTCGCTTACGTAGGCCGTCTGAAACGTTACAAGGGGTTGGAGATCGTGATCGATGGGCTCGCTCGCCTGAGGCAAGCGGGTATCGAAGCCCAGCTGTTGATCGCCGGCAAGGGTGACCACGAAGCCGCGCTGCATGAGTACGCCAGGGCCCGCGTAGCGGACGGCGTGCGATTCCTCGGCTTCGTCCCCGAGGACGAGAAGGTCGACCTATTGCGAAGAAGTTGGGCGACAGTGTACCCATCCCCCAAGGAGGGCTGGGGGATCACCAACGTCGAGGCTGCAGCCTGCGGCACTCCAGCCCTGGCCTCCGATTCGCCGGGGTTGCGGGAATCGGTTGCGCACGAGGAGAGCGGGCTCCTGGTGACCCACGCTGATGCCGAATCGTGGGCGCTAGCGCTACGCAGGATCGCGGAGGACGGGGATTTGCGCCGCCGGCTCCGTGCGGGTGCGATCGAGTTCGGGGCCCGCTTCAGCTGGGATCGGACGGCCAACGAGACGGAGGCTCACCTGCTCGAGGTCCACGCCAGCGGCCCAAACCAGGGCCCATCTCACTTCAACACGCTCGTGTCGGAGGAGACATGAAGATCAACGTAACCGCTCGTCACTTCGAGCTCAGCGATTCGCTGAGGTCGCACGTCGAAACTCAACTTGCAAGCCTGAGCCGCTACCACTCGCGGACCTCGCGGGTCGAGGTCACGCTCACCGAAGAGAAGCGGGAAAAGCGGGTCGAGGCGCGAGCCTTCCTCGACGGAGAGTACGACATCCACGCCGAGGCCGTCGCGGGCGATTTCCGCACCGCGGTGAATCGCTTGTCCGACAGACTGGCACGACAGCTCAAACGGCGCCGCGACAGGCGCGTCGATCACCAGGCGCCGCGGCTCGGTGAAGAGATCGTCACTCAAGAAGCTAGCGAGGCTGAAGAATCGTGACCCTCAAGGTTCGGGAGATATTGGAGCTGCGCGGCGAGAGCCTCCGCCTGCGCCTGGTCACAGGGGACGAGAAAGCGCTGGAGCGTAAGGTGGTCCGTCCCGAGATCTCCAGTCCCGGCTTGGCGCTCGCCGGCTACACCGAGCGCTTCGCCGGCGGCCGGGTCCAGATCCTGGGTGAGACGGAAGTGTCCTACCTCAAGTCCGTCGATGATGACAGACGCCTGCAAGCCGTCGAGGCGCTCCTGGCTTTCGACGTGCCGTGCCTCATCGCCACCAAAGGTCAGGATCTGCCGAGCGTCCTCATTGAAGTCGCCGAGCGGCGGCGAACGCCGGTGATGGTGAGCGAATTGAAGACCGCCGAGTTCTACCGGCGCATGATACCGTTCATGAACCAGTGGTTCGCGCCGCGTACGCACATTCACGGCTCGCTCGCCGACGTCTACGGTGTGGGGCTGCTGTTCGTTGGCCAGAGTGGCATCGGCAAGAGCGAGTGCGTTCTTGATCTGGTAGAGCGTGGCCACCGGCTGGTCGCCGACGACGTCGTGCATATCGCCCGGCAGGGTCATGACCTGTTGATCGGCCAGGGTCACGAGTTGGCTCGGCACCACATGGAGATCCGTGGTGTCGGGATCATCGATGTGCGGGCCCTGTTCGGAATACGCGCTATCCGGCAGCAAAAGCGTATCGAAGTGATCGTCCAGCTCGTCGAGTGGAAACAGCAGGGCGCCTATGACCGCACCGGTCTCGACACCGATCAGGCGGTCATACTCGACGTGCCCATCCGCCGAGTCACGATTCCACTGAACCCGGGTAAGAACATTACGGTCATTGCGGAGGTGGTGGCGATGAACCACCTGCTGCGATACGCTGGTGTGGACACGGCCGCCACGTTCAATGCCAACCTCAAAGAGGCCATGGCACCGTTACGTGAATACTTGGAAGAAGACTATGAGTGAAGAAGTCCTGGGCGTCCTGGTCGGCCACGGCAAGCTGGCGGAAGGGATGCTCGATGCCGTTTCGCAGATCACCGGCTCGCGCGAGGGCCTCATCGCGCTCGACAACGAGGGATTGACGCCGGAGGCGCTCGAGCAGCGTCTGGAGGCGCTGAGCAGCGATGGCCCCAGCGTCGTCTTCGTCGACCTGCCCAGCGGAAGCTGCGCGTTCGCCGCCCGGCGTCTCAAGCTCCGTCAGCCGCGCATGGCCGTCGTCTGCGGTGTGAACTTGCCGCTGCTCCTCGATTTCGTCTTTCACCGTTCGCTGCCGCTCGCGGAAATCATTGAGCGGCTCCAGTCCCGCGTGGGTGTTTCGATAGAATACACGACAGATGCCGATTCTTCTGTGCCGGGTCGATGACAGGTTGATCCACGGGCAGGTCGTCGTTGGCTGGGGCGCCCAGCTGGGTCTCGACCTCATCGCCGTGGTCGATGACGAGCTGGCGCAGAGCGAGTGGGAACAAGATCTCTATCGCGCCGGACTCCCGGATGGCGTCGAGGCGCGCTTCCCCAGCGTCGAAGAAGCCGTCGAGCTGATTCCCACTTGGGCGGCGGGCCCCCAGCGTGCTTTCGTCCTTTGCAAGGACCTGACGATCATGCGGGTGCTCGCCGAGCGTGGCGTTCTGTCGGGGATCGAGGTGAACCTGGGCGGGCTGCATGACGCGCCCGGCCGGCGGCGCGTGTTACCCTATCTGTTCTTGAGCGACGAGGACCGGGCGGAGCTCGAACGCCTGCGGCGTGCCGAGGCGCGAGTTGCGGCACAGGACGTACCGAGCGCACGCAAGGTAGGGCTCGGCGAGCTCCTCGAGATGAAGGCGAGCTAGCACTGGAAGTCACGACACTCCTCCTCCTGGCTCTGGTCGGCGGACTCACCGGCCTCGATTCGGTGTCTTTCGCTCAGACGATGATCTCGCGCCCGATCGTCGCCGGCCCGCTGGCCGGCCTCCTCGTCGGTGAACCGCTCACCGGCATGTGGGTGGGGTCGCTGCTCGAGATCCTCAGCCTGCGGCAGCTGCCCATCGGCGCGAGCCGCGGCTGGGACACCGGTCCGGCGGCGATAGCTGCCACGGCAACGGCGGTGAACTGGGGAGAGGGGCCGGTGGCGCTGCTGGTGGGTGTCGGGATCGGAGTGCTGATAGGCTGGGTGGGCAGTTGGAGCGTCCATGTGCTGCGCCAGGTCAACGCCAAGCTCGTGGCGGGGGAGAGCCGGCCGCTCGAAACAGCGGCGGCTCTCACCGTCTGGCACTTCTCCGCCATGGGTCTGGACCTGCTGCGTGCCTCTGTCCTGACCGCGATCAGCGTCTGGTGCTTCACCGTGCTGGCCCGAACGCTTGGTGGTTCCGGGGTGGGACTCACGGCCCTGCTGGCCGCGCTCGTCGTGCTCGCCGCCGCCAGCATCAGTCTCGGGGTCGACATGCGAATGATGGCACGTGGACGCCGCGTCTGGATGGCCTTCGGCGTCGGTATGGCCCTGGCCGCTATTGTCGAGCTATGGCTACTCTAGGTCGCCGCGTTCGCCTGCGGCTCCTCCTGCGCAGCCTCGTAGTCCAGGGTTCGTGGAACTACCGGACCATGCAGGGCGCCGGTTTGGGCTTCGCCCTGGTCCCCGCCCTAAAACGACTGTACCGGGGCGACGCTGAAGCCTTGGCGGCGGCTCTGCGCGTGCACACGGGGTTCTTCAACGCGCACCCCTACCTCTCAACGGTGGCGATCTCGGCTTTAGCCCGCATGGTAGATGAAGGGGCGGAAGTCGAGCAAATACAACGCTTTAAGCGAGCAATCGTCAGCCCGCTTGGAAGCTTGGGCGACCGGTTGGTCTGGGCGCGCTGGCGACCCCTGTGCTCATTGCTTGCGATTCTTATCTTTCTTTTTGGCGCCGCCTGGTGGGTGGCCTTGGTCGTCTTCCTAGCCAGCTATAACGCGGTCCATTTCGGGTTGCGGGCCTGGGGTCTGCGGCTCGGATGGCGGGAAGGGCGCGAAGTCGGGCGTGCTTTGATGGGATCGCCTTTGCGGCGCTTACCGGATAGGCTTACGATTCCGCTGGCTGTGGTTGGTGGAGCCGTGGTATCGCCAATGGCGTTGCACCTCGGCGGTGCTGCCGGTGTCGGCCCGCTCCCTTCCATCGGTATCGCTCTTGCCCTGGCTGTCGTGGGCTACCGGCGCCCGGCGCTCATGAGTCGCCTGGCCGTGCTGGGCCTCTTCGTAGGGTCGCTGGCGTTCGTCATTCTCGGAACCTGGCTATGGTTGGCGTAGAGAGACAGGAATACGCAGAAAGCGTCACCGTGGCGAACGTGTATGGTTTGCACGCCAGGCCGGCGGCCGAGTTCGTAAAGTTGGCGGGCACCTTCGAGTCGGAGATCATGGTGAGCAAAGATGGCCTCGAGGTGAACGGCAAGTCCATCATGGGCGTCATGATGCTGGCGGCGGAGAAAGGGTCGACGATCCAAATCCGCGCTCGCGGCACCGACGCCCGCGAGGCGGTCGAGGCCCTGGTCCGCTTGGTGACCGACGGTTTCGGCGAGGAGTAGCCGTTGGGCGAGATCGTACAGGGTATCCCGGCTTCACCGGGAATCGTGATCGGGCCCGCTTTCGTGGCCCGCTGGCCGCGCCTCGAGGTGCCCCACGCTACGGTGGCCCCCGACCAGGTCGAAGCCGAGGTCGCTCGCTTCCGCGCCGCCCGCCAGCAGGCGAAAGAACGCACGACCGAGCTTCGTGATCAGGTCGAGAGTCGGCTCGGTTCCGTTCAGGCCAAGATCTTCGAGCCACAGCTCATGATGCTCGACGATCCCGACCTCATCGAGGGGACGCTCACCTACATCTGCGACAGCTTCCTGACCGCCGAACGCGCCTTCAGTCTCCGGGTGCTCGAGTTCCGCTCGCGCTGGTTGGACGCGACACACGCCCGGGTCATGGACCGAGTGGCTGACTTGAACGACGTGCAGCTGCGGGTGCTGGCGACGCTGATCGACCTGCCCGGCCCGCAGGTCGGAGAAGGTTGGAGCGAGCCGGTGATCCTGGTGACCCACGAGTTGACGCCGAGCCACATGGTCGATCTCGATTCGGCCCGCGTCCTCGGTGTCGCTACGGATGCCGGCTCCCGGACCGCGCACGCCGCCATCCTGGCGCGCTCACTCGGCATCCCGTGCGTGGTGGGGCTGGGTGATCTCTCGCGCCGGGTCGATAACGGGACCGAGATCGTTCTCGACGGACACCGCGGCAAGGTCGTCATCGGACCCAGCGACTCGGAAAAGCACTGGTTCCACGACCGCGATGTGCAGGCGAAGCAGGCGGAGAAGGAACTGGAGGGCCTGGCCGGCGCGGAGGCGCTGACGCTCGATGGCACGCGGATCGGCCTCTATGCGAACCTCGAGTTGCCGGCCGACGCCAGGGCGGCGGTTGCCGTGAATGCCGACGGGGTCGGGCTGTTTCGCACCGAGTTCCTCGTGGTCGGCAAGACCACGGTGCCAGCGGAGGACGAGCAGTACGAGGCCTTCAAAGGAGTAGTCGACGCGATGGCGCCGCGGCCGGTCACCATCCGGACCTTCGACCTGGGCGGCGACAAGTTCCCCATGTTCTTGCCCCCGATCGCCGAGGAGAACCCCTTCCTGGGCTGGCGCGGCATCCGCATCTACGAGATGATGCCCGAGCTCTTCCACAACCAGGTACGGGCCGTCTTGCGGGCCGCTGCCCACGGCCCCGTCCGCCTCCTCGTACCCATGGTGAACAGCGTCGAAGAGGTCGGGGCCATCCGTGACGTGGTCGGCGAAGCGAAGCGCGAGCTGGAGCGGGACGGCGTCGAGCACGGCGAGTGCCTGCTGGGTGTGATGCTCGAGACACCTGCGGCGGTGGCGATCACGCGGATCTTGGCACGCCACGTCGACTTCTTCAGCCTGGGAACGAACGACCTGATTCAGTACATGTTGGCGGTCGATCGGGGCAACGCTCAGCTGGCCCGCTTCTTCGACCTCTATCACCCGGCCCTGCTCAGATACATCGGGGACGCGGTGACGGCCGCCGGCGAGCTGGATCGGCCGCTCTGCGTCTGCGGCGAAGCGGCGTCCGAGCCGCTGGGCGCGCTGCTGCTGATGAGCCTCGGTGTGCGCAATCTGAGCTGCGCTCCGCGGGCGATTCTTCGCCAGAAACAGCTGATCCGCTCCGTCGACTTGGGGCGCCTCGCGCAAGTCGCCGCTCAGCTGCTCGACGCTGAGACAGGTCGCGAGATCCGGGAGAGGATGGTCGAGGGGCTGAAGGACATGGTCGATCTCTCGGCAGTCAACGACGATGGCAGGTTGTCAGGGTCCGGCTAACGAAGTACCTTCGTTCGTTTTCACCGAGGAAGAAGACCGTCGAGGGCGAGGGCGACGGGTGGGGGGAACGTTTAGCGAGGCAGGAGCAACGCAGTGGCGAGAAGACGCCTTTTCACATCAGAGAGTGTAACCGAGGGGCATCCCGATAAGGTAGCCGACCAGATCTCGGACGCGATCCTTGACGCCATCATAGACGACGATGCGCGAGCGCGCGTGGCCGCCGAGTGTCTCGTTACCACGGGCCTGGCTTTCGTCGCCGGCGAAATTACGACCTCCACCTACGTCGATGTTCCCGAGGTCGTGAGACAGACGATCAAGGAGATCGGCTACACCGACGCGCGCTACGGCCTCGACTACCACACCTGTGCCGTCATTACTTCCATCGATCAGCAGTCGACCGACATCGCGATGGGTGTCGATACCGGCGGTGCTGGTGACCAGGGCATGATGTTCGGGTATGCCACGCGCGAGAGCCCCGAGCTGATGCCCCTGCCCATCATCCTCGCTCACCGGTTGACCCGACGGCTGGCCGAGGTACGCAAGTCGGGTGAGGTGCCCTGGCTGCGTCCCGACGGCAAGTCCCAGGTGACGGTGGAATACGAGGATGACACGCCGTTAGCGATACAGGCGGTCGTTGTCTCCGCTCAGCACGATGAGGACATCGCGAACGGCGAGATCCACGACACTCTGCGGGCGCGGATCATCGAGCCGGTCCTGCCGCAGGGGCTGTACAGCCCGAACGACACGCAGATCCACATCAATCCGACCGGCCGCTTCGTCACCGGCGGCCCGCAGGGTGACGCCGGATTGACCGGTCGCAAGATCATCGTCGATACGTACGGCGGGATGGGGCGACACGGGGGCGGTGCCTTCAGTGGCAAGGACCCCTCCAAAGTCGATCGATCGGCTAGCTACGCCGCCCGCTGGATCGCCAAGAACATCGTCGCGGCCGAGTTCGCCGATGTTTGTGAAGTCCAACTGGCCTACGCCATCGGTGTGGCTGAGCCGGTCTCGGTGCTCGTCGACACGCGCGGCACGGGCCGGGCTGCGGACGCCCAACTGGAGGCTGCGGTGCGGGAGGTCTTCGACCTGACACCGCGCGGTATCATCGAGGCCTTGGGATTGCTGCGTCCGCTGTTCAAGCGTACGGCCGCTTACGGCCATTTCGGGCGGGAGCCCGAGTCCGACGGCGGCTTTTCGTGGGAGCGCACCGACCGCGTCGACGATCTGAAGAGCGCGGTCGCCTAGCGGTCGTATCGTAATCGAGAACCAGCGAGTTCGCCTAGAGGGTAGAAGGAGCACGATGTCGAGCAAGACCGTCGATCACGACATTCGAGACATCAACCTGGCCGACACGGGCAAGTTGCGAGTAGAGTGGGCCGAGCGTTCGATGCCGGTAGTCCGCATGATCCGCGAGCGGTTCGAGAAAGAGAAACCGCTGCAAGGGCAACGGCTTTCCGCCTGCCTGCATGTAACGACCGAGACGGCCAACCTCGCGGTCACCCTGAAAGCCGGCGGCGCCGATGTCGCACTCTGCGCGTCGAACCCCCTCTCGACCCAGGACGATGTGGCCGCCCATCTCGTTCGCGACCACGGAATCAAGGTCTACGCGATCAAGGGCGAAGACCACGATACCTACTACGAGCACATCAAAGACGCGCTCGCCCACCGCCCGACCATAACGATGGATGATGGCGCCGATCTCGTCGGCGCGCTCCACATGATCGCTCTCGATCGCCTCGACGACCTGGCTGGCCCGGTTCACGACTGGGTGGCTGGGCTGTCGAAAGACGAGCGGACGGCGCTGGTCGGTACGCTGCTCGGCTCGACCGAGGAGACCACGACCGGCGTCATTCGGTTACGAGCGATGGCCAGCGACGGTGTGCTGCAGTTTCCCGTCATCGCCGTCAATGACAGTCTGACCAAGCACCTGTTCGACAACCGGTACGGCACTGGCCAGTCGACCCTCGATGGCGTGCTGCGGGCGACCAACGTGCTGCTCGCCGGCACCCGCGTCGTCGTGGCCGGCTACGGCTGGTGCGGCCGCGGGGTGGCGACCCGGGCACGCGGCGCTGGCTCCCGGGTCATCGTAACCGAGGTGGAGCCGCTCAAGGCGCTCGAGGCCGTGATGGACGGGTTCGAGGTGATGCCGATGAGCGAGGCCGCACGGATCGGGGATATCTTCATCACGGTCACGGGAGACACCAGCGTGATTCGTGAAGAGCATTTCCGCTTGATGAAGGACGGTGCGATCGTCGCGAACTCCGGTCACTTCAACGTCGAGATCGACCTCGAGCAGTTGGCCGAGATCGCCAAGAGCACGCCGCGTACGGTGCGCGAGTTCGTCCAAGAGTTCGTCGTCGAGGGGCGCCGGATCTTCGTTCTCGGTGAGGGCCGCCTGATCAACCTCGCGGCCGCTGAGGGACACCCGGCATCCGTCATGGACATGTCGTTCGCCAACCAGGCGCTCGCCGCCGAGTACTTGGTCCGGGACGGTAAGAAGCTCACTGTCGCGGTCCACCGGACGCCGGAAGCTATCGACCAGGAGATCGCGCGGCTGAAGCTGGAGACGATGGAGGTCACCATCGACTCGCTGACCGACGAGCAGAAGAAGTATCTGTCCTCGTGGGACCTTGGAACCTGACATGAGGGACGGGGTTTACAGGAGGACGGGGCCTGGTATCTTGGAAATCCAGGTGTCCTTACCCCGCCGGTCGATCAAACTGTGAGCGGATGAACCAGGTCAAAGTTGCCAGCCTCGGGCTGGACAAAGCGACAAACACACCGGTCGTGATCCTCCAGGAGCTGGATGGCGAGCGCGTGCTTCCCATCTGGATCGGCCCCGGCGAGGCGAGCGCGATCGCCATGGAATTGGCGGGAATGAAGTTCTCGCGTCCGCTGACCCACGACCTGTTCACCTCCTTGCTGCAGGGCTTGGGGACGGAACTGCAGCGCGTGCTGATCACCAAGGTGGTCGATAACACGTACCACGCAGAGTTGATCCTGAGATGCGACGGCAATGTGGTCTCGATCGACGCGCGCCCCAGCGATAGCATCGCCATCGCGCTGCGGACGAAAGCCCCGATCTATGCTCATGATGATCTCCTCGAGCAGGCCTCGATTGAGATACAGAGCGCCGATGTCGAGCCTGATGAGCTGGCGGCGGAAGCGGAGCAGAGCGAGTCCAAGGCGATGGATGCCGAGCAGCTGAAGGAGTACTTGAGAAACCTGAACCCGGAAGATTTCGGTCGCTTCACCCCGTGACGAGGCGACGGAACCTGAGGGCGTCAGGCCGTCGGAGCGTGCTTCGGCGGCTTTTGTTTTGCCCGGCCCTCCTGGCGGGGCTGGCGCCGGCGACCCCGGCCGCCTACCCGCAGGCGGCACCGGCCCCCCGCATCCTGGAGCGCCGGGTGCGGCTGACGCTGGATGACACGGGAGAATACCGGGCCATCGAAGCGCTGCGCGTGGCCATCGGGACAGCGGAGGGGAGCGTGTGGCGGGAGCCCGTGCCGTTGCTCGTGCTTCAGGAGCAGGCAGCCGGGGCGCAGGGGCTGGGCGGCGATGTGTCGCCGCGCCAGGTCGTGCGCGACGGCGAGCGCCTGGCGGTCGTCGGGATGCTCCCGGGTCCCGTGTTCGAAGTCGCCGCCACTTACCGGCTGCCACGTGAGGCCACCGCGTTGGTCCTTCAGGCCGTGGTACCGGTGGACGAGCTGGTGATCTACGTCGATCGTGGGCGCATCGGCCTGCGGCCTGACGCGGCTCTCGCCACGGTGGCGGACGCCGGAGCGCCAGCACGGCCGAGCCGCCAATTCGTGGCCAGTGCCTTGCCGGCAGGGCGCCGCGTGCTCCTGGGGCTCAGAGGCGGTCGGACCGGCTGGCGGCAGCGGCTGGCGGTTCTCGTCGCCAGTTCCATGCTGGCCGGCCTGGCCGGTGTCTGGGCATGGCGCGGCGGCCGAGGACGGGCCTAGCTTAGATGTCATGTCGCTGGTTACGACCCAGGCCACCATTCTCAAGACCTACGAGTACAGCGAGACCAGCAAGATCCTCCGGCTTCTGACGCGCGAGGTCGGACTCTGTTCGGTCATCGCCAAGGGGGCTCGGCGGCCGAAGAGCCGCTTCGGCGGTCTGTTGGAGCCGTTCACCGACGGCATTGCCACCTTCTATTCGAAGGAAGGCAGAGAGCTGCAGACGCTCTCGAGCTTCGAGCTGCAGCGCGAGCGTCAGAAGCTCGGACACGAGCTGCTGAACTATGCCGGGGCTGGCCTGCTGACCGAGATCGTGCTGCGCTTCGCTCCCTCGGCCGCCGACGACCGGCTGTTCGCGCAGCTGCGCTCCGGGCTCGACCGACTGGTCGAGGAGAGCGGCGACGTCGAGGCGGCCATCCTGGAAGAGACGTGGCGACTGATCGATCGGTTCGGGTTCGCGCCGAGCGTCGAGCGATGCTACGTCTGTAACGAGCCGCCACCAAGCGGCGAGCAGACGCACTTCGACTTGATGGACGGAGGCATCATCTGCGCTCGCTGCCGGCCAAGGGCCGACAAGGCGCACTTGCGGCCGCTGGCGGCCGCTGAACGCGTCGAGCTCGCCGGTCTGTTGAGCCAGAACGGTCCGGGGTCGAGAAGGCTGAGCACAGCTCGTACCCAGCGTCATCTTCTTCGCGACTTCATCGCCTATCACCTGGCCGAGAACCGCCCTCTGAACTCCTTCCGATTCCTGGACGAGCGACTGGGATGAAGTCTGTCATTCTGGGGACTGCCGGACACGTTGACCATGGGAAGACCGCGCTGATCGAGGCGTTGACCGGCATCAACACCGATCGGTGGGAGGAGGAACGTCGGCGTGGCATAACCATCGATCTGGGGTTCGCTCCGTTGCCTACTGGCGACGAAGGCCTGGAAGTTTCGGTCGTCGACGTGCCCGGGCACGAGGACTTCGTCAAGAACATGCTGGCCGGGGCCACCGGCGTCGACCTGCTACTGCTCGTTGTGGCGGCGGATGAAGGCCCCATGCCGCAGACCCGCGAGCATCTCTGGATCGCCAGGCTGCTGGGAGTCGAACGCGGCGTCGTGGCCCTCACGAAGGTCGACCTGGTCGATTCCGAGTGGCGTGAGCTCGCGCGGGATTCGGTCAGCGAGGAAGTCGCTACGGTTCTCGGTGTGACGGACTGGCCTGTCGTTACGGTGTCCGCCGTCAGCCGCGAGGGACTGGACGAGCTGAGCGCCGCGATCCTGAGTGCCGCGCGGGCCACGCGTGCGCGATCGGCGGACGACATCTTCCGAATGCCCGTCGATCGATCGTTCAGCGTGCGCGGCGTCGGAACCGTCGTCACCGGGACCGTCTGGAGTGGGCGGCTCACGGTGGGGGCTGAGCTGCGAATGCTGCCGGGCGACCGCAGGGCCCGCGTACGTGGCATCCAGGTGCACGGTCGCGATACCGAGGTCGCCCGGGCGGGCCAACGGGCGGCGGTGGCCCTGGTGGGCGTTGGGCGCGCCCAGGTCGGACGCGGTGCTACGCTCGTCAGCGACGACGTGTGGGAGGCGACCCGCTATCTGGACGCGCAGTTGTACGTGGTCCCCGATGCGTCCCGGCCGCTGAGGCACTGGCAGCGTGTTCGCCTGCATCTCGGGACCGACGAAACGCTGGCCCGCGTCGTGCCGTACGACGGAGAACCCCTGCAACCGGGCTCGAGCGGGCTCGTCCAGCTCCGTCTCGAGAGCCCCGTCGTCGCTCGCGCCAACGACCGCTTCGTCATTCGATTCTACTCTCCGGTCACGACCATCGGCGGCGGCGTGATCCTCGACCCCTGGGCGCCGCGGCGCGGCCGACTCTCCGCCTCCGAAAGCCAGCGGTTGCGCGCCTACGTCGACGCCGCCGAGCCTAGGCGTTTCGCACTCGCGGTCTCCGGTCGAGACCACGGCGTGGCCGAAGCGGAGCTCGCCATTCGTCTCGGGGCACGCCCGGCCGTCGTCGCCGAGCAGCTCCAGGCGCTCGAGTCCGAGGGCCGGATCCGCCGGGTCGGCGAGCGCTGGTTCGGCGTCGGTGCCCTCGGCGCGGCCAACGAAGCGCTGCTGGAGATGCTCGCCCAAGCTCACACCCGCGACAGTGGTGCCCGCGGCCTGAGCCTCGAGTCACTGCGCAGCGGCTTGAATCGACCACCCGAGCTGGTGAATGCCGCCCTCACCGATCTCGAGCGCAGCGGAGCCATTCGTATCGAAGGCTCGCTGGCAGCGCGTGCCGAACACGTCCCTCGGCTCGACCCCAGCCAACGGGCCCTGGCCGACGCCGCGCTCGAGCGTATCCGCAAGGCCGGGCTCGCACCGCCGGCGCTCAGGGAGCTGGCTGGCGAGCTGGGCGCCAGAGAGGACGAGCTCGTGGCCGCCCTCAAGTTCCTGGCTGAGCGGGGGGAGCTGCTGCCGGTCACCGCGGACCTCTTCTACGATCCCGAGGCCGTGGCCGTTGCACGAGAGCGCCTGGGGAGGGTGCTGCGTGGTGGTGAGCCCGCCACGCCATCCCGGCTGCGGGAGGCCCTGGGGGTCAGCAGAAAGTACGTTATCCCACTTCTTGAGTACCTCGACAGGTCTGGGTTCACGCGGCGAACGCCGCAGGGGCGGGTGCTCAAAGGGGAGGTCTAGGGGGGAAAAGCGGGGAAAACTTCTCCTTGCCCGCGGAGACATGCGTTCCTATCTTGGCAATAGGGATAAGCGGATTCGGGACAACTTCGTCCAGCCGGGAGGTCTACCGGAGCTTAGGCTACCGTTTTCAAAGAAGGGAGAGAGGGCTTGAAGCACAGGTACGCTGTGCTCCTCGTCCTTCTGCTAGCGCGAGGAACAGCCTCGCCCGAGGTCTTCGCGCAACAGACTGACAGCACCGCGGTACTGCAGGAACCCCGCCAGGGGGAGGTCCGTGGTGTGCAGTTACAGCAGAACTATCCAAACCCCTTCACTCGCGAGACCCGAATACCCTTCGTCCTGGGAGCCGATCTGTTCCAGGACGGACTTCCCGTCGTGGTGACGGTCCGCATATACAACGTACTGCGCCAGCTGGTCGCCATCCCCACCACGCTCGATCACCCTTCAGGCGCCGGGCAGCCGGCTCTGGAGCTGCGATACGATATGCCGGGTCGCTACGAGCTGTATTGGGACGGGACCAACCGGAACGGAAACCGGGTACCGTCCGGGATCTACTTCTGTGAGATAGTGGCGAACCGCGCACGCGACGTCAGTAAGCTCGCGGTGACTCGCTGAACGCCCCCATTCTCGTTAGTCGACGAAATAGACGAAAGATCCGCAGTGCTCGCACCAGCGGATCTCTTCGTTTGTTTTGACCACGGCCGTCGGCATGTCCATGAAGCAGCCGTAGCACATGCCTTGCAGCACGGGGACGACGGCGCGAGGTCGCCGGCCGGCGATCAGGCGGTAGCGCTTGAGGACCTCCGGGTCGAGGGTCCCCTCCATCTCGTCGATCTTCCCCTGGAGGTGGGCGACGGCGTCCTCGGGTTTGACCTGGAAGACTTCGCTTTCGATCTCGCGGGTGTACTGCTCGGCCGCTTCTTCCATCTCCCGCTTCTGGGCTTTCAGATCCTGAAGCTCCAGGAGTATCTCGAGCTGCGGGTGCATACGCTTCTCCCTCGCGTCAAACCTGCTTGTCACCCAGGAGCTCGAGGAAATCGGCGGGCTTCTCGAGCTGGGCTAGCCGGTCGGGGACGTCGACTTCCCGGCAGAGCTGGGCGATCTTTCCGAGTACCGGCAGGTACTGGTTCGAGACTTCGAGGGGTGGGGCGACGATCAGGAAGAAGAACGAGACCGGCTTGTCATCGATAGCTTTGAAGTCGATGGGCTCCTGGCGGCGCCCGAAAGCGACTCGCAGCCGATTGACGACCAGCGAGCGGCAGTGGGGGATGGCGATCCCGCGCCCGATTCCTGTCGATCCCAGGTTCTCCCGCCGTTTGAGCATCTTGAAGAGAATACCCTCCGACTTCTCGGGCAGGTCGAGCAGGGATATCAGCTCCTTGAGGATCTCGTCCTTTGTCGCGCCACCGAGATCGAGCTCGATCACATCTTCGTTGAAGAACTCTCTCAATTCCATTCAGACCTCCGGTTCCAACCGGGCGGACAAGCCACCGGGCAGGCGCGTCGCTTGTCCAGGGCTCACAGTCAATCGCAATGAATAGGGCACCACCGGCCGCGTGTCAAAGGCTCGAGGTTGGAGGCCGATCCGGTTTGACTGCCCCGCCAGTCGGCGTATATTGCGCCGCCTGAGACATCAGACCCGCCCCTCTAAACTTGGCCATGAGACCAGAACGTCTGAAGAGCCTGCTGGAACGCTTTCAGCGAGGTGAGTTGTCGATCCGCCAGATCCTCACACAGCTCGAGCGCGCGCCGTTCGAGGACCTGGGCTTCGCGCGTATCGACCACCATCGTGCCGTCCGCCAGGGTTATCCCGAGGTCATCTATTGTCCCGGGAAGACCGCCGATCAGATCTCCGAGATCTGTGCTCGCCTGGCGGCCAGAGGTGACGGGTTGTTGGCGACGCGCGCCGACGAGGCGGTCCGTCAGCGACTGGCCCGTGAGCTTCCCCGCATCGAGGTCAACGAGGTGGCTCGTACCGCCTATCTGCCGCCGGACGAACCGCTCGAGGTAGAGGTGCGAGGCCCGCTGCTCATCGTGACGGCCGGGACTTCCGACCTGCCGGTCGCCGAGGAAGCGGCCGTTGCGGCGCGTGCCATGGGGAACCCGGTGCGCCGGCTCGAGGATGTCGGGGTCGCCGGGATCCACCGCCTGCTCGCCCACCAGGACGAATTGAGGGAGGCCGCCGTGATCATCGTCGTCGCTGGCATGGAGGCCGCACTCGCTTCGGTCGTCGGTGGTCTCGTCTCGGCCCCGGTCATTGCCGTTCCTACGAGCGTCGGCTACGGCGCCTCGTTCGCCGGGCTGGCCGCGCTCCTCGGCATGCTGAACAGCTGTGCGCCCGGCGTCAGCGTCGTCAACATCGATAACGGCTATGGCGCCGCGGCGGCGGCCGCTCGCATCAACCGGATAGACTAGGATTCCGTCGTGGTCGAGGGTGCCCCCGGTCTGGAAAGGATAGCCGTCGAACTCCGGGCCTGGCTGGAGGCGCTGCGGCTCGCCATGGGTGCTGAGCGGGCCTGCCTCTGGACTCTGGCGGATAGCGGCGACCGGCTCATCGCTGGTCTCTGCACACCCGAGCCGGCCGGTGCCTGGCCGGACGATATACCTCTGCAAGGTCACGCGCTCGGCTGGGTCGTGAGCGAGGGCGTGTCACTGAAGGCGTCCCGCAAAGACATCTTTCGCAAAGCCGCGGACGGTTTCGTCGTTGCCGCCCCGATCAGCGAACAGCGAAAGGAACGGGTCGGCTGTGTGGCTATGGAGTTCGCTGGGGTACCGCGCCTGGACGCGCCGCTCGCCCTGGAGCTGGCGGCCGAGTTGGCCGGGCGCTTGCTGGGCGATGTCCGTGCCACCGAGGCGGCCCTGAACGATGTGAAGAAGTATGAGGAGCTGTACGGGGCGATCCACGATCTGGACCGCGAGCTTGACTTGAAGGAACTGGCGGCCGGCGTCTGCCGGCGCGCCAGGCGCGTCGCCGGCGCGCGCGGCGCGGTGGTCGCTTCCTGGGATCCGGGGGGTGTAAGCGGATCGATCGTGGCCAGTGATGGCGAGGTGCCGCGCGGGCTCTCCAGCCTGCAGCTGGATGGAGACTCGTCGTTCCTCGGACTGGCGATGAGCAATGCCACCGTGCTCCCGCGCGACGATCTGACCGCCAAGAAGAGGTTCCCGCTTTATGTCGACGGTATCGCGTCGACGGCGGGGTCGGCGATCATCGTGCCGATGATCGTGGACGGAGCTTCAATCGGGGCGCTCGCCGTCGAATACGAGCGACCCCGCCAGTACGCCGAGCGCGATCTCGAGCGGCTCAAGGTATTGGCGCTGTTCGTCGGGCCGGCGTTCCGCAACGCTCTCGAGTTCGGCGAGGTCAGGCAACTGTCACTCACCGATACGCTGACCGGGCTCGCCAATCGACGTAGCTCCGAGCGAGTGCTGGCGTCGACCATCGCGGTCGCCGAGCGGACGGGTGGCCCGTTCGCCGTGGCGGTGGCCGATGTCGACCATTTCAAGCGCTTCAACGATCGCTACGGTCACGACGCCGGCGACCTGGTGTTGCAGACGGTCGCGCGCGTGATCAAGGACACCCTGCGCCCCGGCGACCACGCCGGCCGCTGGGGCGGTGAAGAGTTCCTCGTTGTGCTCCCTTCCACGGCCCTCGAGGATGGGGCGCGGGTCATCGAGCGTATCCGGCGACGGGTGGAGGGAGTCCAGCTCGAGTGGGAGGGTCGTGCCCTGACGGTGACGCTGTCCGCAGGGGTCACCGCCTACCCGGAGCTCATCCGCAATGCCGCCGCTGCCGTCGCATCCGCCGACGCCGCCCTCTACAAGGCCAAGCGTGGCGGCCGTAACACGGTGGCCCTGGCCGACATGCGTGGACAGCTGTAATTCGCCCTTCCCCTGAGAAATCCGCCACGTACATTTACTCTATAGCCGCCCGTGGGGGCGAACAGGCTTCGACGGGTTTAGTGAACGCGGAGCAGCGTGCCGAGGGCGCCTGGACCCTCGCAAATCAACTGGGCACATTTACAACTGCCAACCACAACTTGGCACTGGCCGCCTAAACAGGCTGCCCGCCTCTTGATCGACCGGGCCCGAGGCCGGTCCTGAGGCGTCGATAACTCGGGCTGGCCGGCTCACGCGGCCGCGGCGTGGACGGCGAGATTAGACAGCGGCTGGCTTCTGTAAGGCCGTCTGCCGGCCGAGCGGGAGCGAGACACCAAACGGCAGGCTACGCACGTAGCGGCTCTGCTGGATCTACTCTCGGACGGGGGTTCGATTCCCCCCGCCTCCATCAGCGTCTTAAAGGCCCACAGCGTTAATCGTTAGTGGGCCTTTTCTAATGGTCCACCCTTCACCCGGCGCCGTTCGCACGATATTGTAGGTACATGACCGAAACGAGCCTCGCGCACCTCATCCTGTTACGGCCCTCGGGCGAGCTGGCGACGAAGTCGCGGCACACGCGGCGGCGCTTTCAGCAGCGCATGGTCGCCGCCCTCGAGGACGCGCTCGACTCCGCCGGGGTCGACTACCGGGTGCACGAGGATTGGGGCCGGCTGTTCGTCGAGTGTTCGAGCCGCGCCGCGCTCGAGGTCGTTCCACGCGTGTTCGGGATCGCTTCACTGTCGGAGGTCGAGGCGACCGCGGAAGCGAAGCTTGAATCGATCATCGAGGTGGGCGAGCGCACGTACGCCGAACGCGTGAAGGGGGGGACCTTTGCGGTGAGGACCCGCCGATCCGGCCGCCACTCTTTCTCCTCCCGCGACGTCAATTACGGGCTCGGTGCCGCCCTCAATCGTTACGCGGAGGTCGATCTGGGTGTCCCCGACCTGGCCGTCGGTGTCGAGGTGCGCGACGAGATGGCCTATTTCTTCAGCCGTCGGATCCCGGGGGCCGGCGGCCTGCCCGCCGGCGTGGAAGGCCCAGCCGTCGCTCTCGTCTCCGGCGGCTACGACTCGGCCGTGGCGGCCTGGATGATGCTCAGGCGCGGTGTCGCCCTCGATTACGTGTTCTGCAACCTGGCGGGTGGTGCCTACGAGCGTGCTGTGTTGGCGGTTGCCAAGCTGCTGACCGACCACTGGAGCTACGGGTTGCGGCCGAAGATTCACGTCATCGACTTCCAGCAGCCCGTGCTGCAGCTCAGAGAGCGGGTGAGCGAGAGCTACTGGCAGGTGGTCCTCAAACGGTTGATGTACAGAGCCGCCGACCACGTCGCGGCGCAGAGCGGCGCCCATGCCATCATCACCGGCGAGGCCGTGGGACAGGTTTCCTCGCAGACACTTCCCAACCTCCAGGCCATCGACCCGAGCGCGGCGACCCTGGTTCTGCGTCCGCTGGTTGGCTTCGACAAGAGCCAGATCATCGAGCGTAGCCGCGAGATCGGTACCTACGCCTTGTCCGAAAAGGTACGCGAGTATTGCGCCCTCACCGAGATGAGACCGGTCACCGATGCCTCAGCCGAGCGAGTCGCCGCCGAAGAAGCGAAGCTCGACCTCGCCGTGGTCGATGCCGCCGTCGCGAGTCGCCGCGTTCTCGACCTCCGCGACCTCGACCCCAGCGAGCTGGTGATGCCCTACCTCTATACCAGCGAAGTGCCGCCGGAGGCCCTCGTCATCGATACGCGGCCGCGCTCACAGTACGATCCCTGGCACTATCCCGGCGCCACTCACCGCGACTTCTGGGAGTTGTTCCGCGACTCCACCTCTCTCGACCGTGACCGCACCTACGTCCTCTACTGCGAGCTCGGCCTCAAAACGGCCCAGCTGGCGGAGAAGATGCAGAAGGCGGGTTACGAGGCGTACAGCTTCAAAGGCGGCGTGCGGGCGTTGAAGGCGTACGCGGAGGGGGGAGGTAGGAGATCAGTGGGCCAGTAGGTCGGTAGATCAGTAAGTGGCTTTCAGTGGTGCTGAGACCTGGCGTGGGAGTCGGTCGACCCAACGACTCACTGACCTACTGACCTACCGACTCACTAAAACACTTTGATCGGCGGCACGTACTTCCTCGGATTCTCCCGCAACTCGGTGACCACCGCCTGCACGTCCACCAGCAGTTTGAGAAGGTTCTCATAGAGCTCCTGATCGGTGAGCAGCTGGCCCATCGTGCCCTCGCCGGACTCCATGGCGGCGAGCAGCGAATCGGCCCGTGCCGAGGTGGAGACCAGCTCGACGTACAGGCGCTCATCGGTCAGCAGGCGCGATAGGGTGCCCTCACCGCTGATCAACGCGGCGGTCAGCGTATCGAGACCGGCGATCATCGAGCGTAGGTCATTGTAGAGCGCCTCGTCCTGCGCGAGCTGCGCCAGGGCCCCTTCGCCACGCCCCACCGCGCCCAGGAAGCTGTTCAGCGATCGCGACGTGTTGAGCATCTCGAAGTAGAGCGTCGTGTCCATCAGCAGGCGGCCGGCGGTGCCCTGGCCGGCCAGCAGCGTATCGGCGATAGATCGGAAGTTGCGCAGCATGGCTCCCAGGTCGTCGACCAGACCGGCAGCCGATGCCAGCATCTGTTCGTAATCGACGGCGACGGCGCTGGGAAGCGTGTCGCCCTCGCTGAGTGTGCGGGCGCCCGGTGACCCCGGAGTCACGTCGATGATCTTGTCACCCAGCAGCCCCTGAGTGCGGATGCGTGCCTCGGAGTCCTCGCGGATCTGCTCCGCCACAGTGCGATCGATCGCCAGGGTGATGTTGAGAACGTGGTCGGGATGCCGGCGATCGGCCACGGGCACGAAGCTGATCTCCCGAACCTTCCCCACGTCTTGACCGGCGAGGCGCACGTTGGCGCCCTCGATCAGGCCGTTGGCGCTGGGCATCAGTGTCGTGAGGTGGTAGCGTTCACCGAAGACGGCGCCCGTCTCGCCGATAAAGAAAATGGCCACGGCCAGTAGGACGAGTGCGACGAGGGCCGCGAGGCCCACGCGTATCTGGCTCCAACGGATCTTCGATGCACCGTTCATTCGGTCGGCGACCTCCTCCGCCTAGTCTATGAACTCCCGTATGTACGGGTCAGTCGCAGCGGCAAACTCCTTCGGCGTCCCGTGAAAAATGATTCGCGAGTCACGCAGCATGGCGATATGCGTCGAGACCTCGAGCACGGCCCGCACGTCGTGACTCACCACTACCGCCGTCACGTCGAGTTCGCTCTGCAGTCGCTTGATCAGCCTCACGATCGTGCGACCGGTCAGCGGGTCCAGCCCCGTGGTCGGCTCATCGTACAGCAGGATCTTCGGCTGGTGGACGATAGCGCGGGCGATGCCGACCCGCTTTTTCTGGCCGCCGGAGAGCTCGGCCGGCAGTCGGTCGGCGAACTCCTCCAGCGACATATCCACCAGGTTGAGCGCATCGCCCACCATCTCGGTGACCTTGTGCTCGGGCAACCGCATATGCTCGCGCAGCGGAAAGGCGACGTTCTCGAAGACACTCAGCGAGTCGAACAAGGCAGAGGCCTGAAAGACCATCCCCATCTTCTGCCTGACCTCGAGCACCTCTTCGAAGGAGAGCAGATTGATGTCCTCGCCGTCGATCAGCATCTGTCCGGCATTCGGGACCAGTAGGCGCAAGATGATCTTGAGGATCGTCGACTTCCCGACCCCGGACGGGCCGACGATCGCCAACGCCTCACCCTCGCGAACCCGGAACGAGATGTCCCTGAGCACTACATTCTCGTCGAAGGCCAGGTCGAGATGGCGCGCCTCGATCACGACCTGCGGCTCGAGGCCCGAGGGGCCGCGGCGCTCGGCCTGCTGTTCGGCCGGTTCGTGGGTCGTAAGCGAGTGATCGTCCATCACTGGAAAAGAATAGATATCAATAGCTGGGTCAGGAAGTAGTCCACCGCCAGAATCAGGATCGAGGCGGTAACCACGGCGCGCGTGGTGCTTACACCGACCCCCTCGGTGCCGCCACGCGTTTGCAGCCCGAAATAGCATCCGGTCATGGCGATGATCCCGCCGAAGAAGAACGGCTTGATCAGGCCCTGGACGAGGTCTTTCGGTACGTAGCGGAAGATGCACCCGGACTGGGCGAGTGTGTCGTAGACGGAGCGCATGTACAGATCTGCCGTGAGGTCGAGCTTCAC
>JBDHKD010000132.1:0-4327 GCA_039586575.1 Gemmatimonadota bacterium
TATCAGAACCTCGACGTGGGCGGCGTGATCATCAACGACTTCCCGACCTTCCGCATCGACAACTGGCCCTACGGCGGGGTCAAGAACTCGGGGCTGGGGCGCGAAGGCGTGAAGCACAGCGTCGAGGAGATGACCGAGTTGAAGATGCTGGTCATCAACCGGCGTCAATGAGCGTCATGGGTTGCCACGAAGTGTAGTTGGTGCCACCTTACTAACGGGCGAAGGGCTGAGAAGGGTCTCGCATTCTTCTGTGACCCGGGGAGTGCTCAGCCGTGCCAGTACTACATCTATCCGGCTACCGTCCGCCAGCGGTGCCTGCCCTCCAGCGTAGATGCCGTCTAGCCGTACGAGCTTCTCCTAACAACAAAACGCCGACAACAGTAAGCGCGGGGCGCCTCAGCCGTGCGGTGCCGTCCTATCGAGCTATGGCCTTCCAAGGAGACTGTCATGGCCAGCCTAGGCCGTACACCTCGTGGATCGGGGATCGTCGCAGCACGACTAGTCGCCTGCCTGTCAGTAGCAGGAACTGTTCTTCTTGGCTCGGCGCTGTCCGCTCCGGCTCAGGAGACCGGCAAAGTTCAGGGTCTGGTGATCGACGCGCAGACCGGCGAGGCGATAGCCGGCGCAACGGTCCGCGTCCTGGGCACGACGCGCCACGGTATCTCGGGTGACGACGGCTACTACTTCATCAACGAAGTGGGTGCCGGCCTCCAGACGATCGTCGCCGAGTTTATTGGCCGCCGCGCCTTCAGGATCGAGAACCAGCGGGTTTTGGCGGGCCAGACCATGACGCTGAACTTCGAGCTCGAGGTGGCAGCGATCGAACTGGAGCCGCTGGTCGTGGAGGGTGAGCGGAACCCGCTCGTGCCGCGCGACCAGGTGTCCTCGAAGGCGATCGTCACCGGCGAGCTGATCGACGCGTTACCGATGGATAACGCGACCAGCATCGTGGTGCTGCAGCCTGGTGTGATCGACACGGATGAGGGCCGCACCATCCGCGGCAGCCGGCCGAACGAGGAGGCGGTGTACGTGGACGGCGTGATCACACGTCGTTACCTCACGGGCGAGGTCGAGCCGATCGAGCTGCCCACCAACGCGCTGGCCGAGGTCGATGTCACTACCGGCGGAATCGGCGCCGAGTACATGGACGCCGGTTCCGGCCTGGTGAACTACGTCACCCGGAGCGGCGGTTCGACCTTGGGCGGCTCGCTCGTTCTGTTCACCGACCAGTCGGCCCCGAAGGAATGGCGCACGGGCTTCAACCGCCTCGAGTTCACCTTCGGCGGTCCGATCCTCCGTGAGCAGAACCTGAGCTTCTTCCTGGCCGGCGCGGCCGAAGGCCGCAAGTACCAGGGTCTGAACGACGGTTGGCTCGACGTGCCGCTGCTGCTCAACGACGGCGTCGACGTGTTCGACGCGACGAGCGCGGCGGCGTTCGGCCGCCAGGTCGGCGACCCCGCCGTCTTCAGCCTGCCGCGATCCAGTAACGCGGTGAGCGGCACGGACAGCCTCCGCGTCGCCTTCCCCAACTTCACGGCGTGGGACAACGGACCGACCCTGCCGTACAACCCGAGCGACGAGTACACGTTCCTGGGCCGGCTCGACTGGGGCATCGCCGGCGGTGCGAGTGTGAACATCTCCTACAAGCGGGCCCGCGAGCAGAGCATCGATCTCGCCTTGGAGAATGTCTATAACCCGGATGGCTACACTGGTGTTCTGGAAACGGCCGATGTGCTGACGCTGGGCGGCTACTTCCTGCTCACCCAGACCGCCTTTAGCGCTCTCGCTCTCGATGTGAAGGCCAGTTACCAAAAGTACTTCGACCAATTAGGCCTCATCGAGCCCGACTGGTTGCGCGAGCACAGAGATCCGACGCTCGGATTCAACTTCAGCAACATCAAGTTCCTGTTCGACCACGACGACTATCCGGTATCGAAGGAACTGATGTACGGCGCGCGCTCGAACGCGATACCGGGCGACTCGATGCAGGCGTACCCGGCTCGCTTCGATCTTGCGGGCGGCCAGTCGCTGCCCGGCCTGGTGCAGAACCTCCGTTTCAATCCCTACGGTATGCGCTTCAACTGGCCGATATCGGGGTACAGCAACACGGCGTTGGGCTTCACGGTGGAGCGGAACTGGGTATTCAGCGGCGCCCTCGATTGGCAGGCGGGCCGGTATATCCGGCTGCGAGCCGGCGGTGACCTGGCGCTGCTGCACGTCGAGGACAATTGGCTGTTGACGTACGCCAGCCGGGCTGCGCCGGCGGTCCACGACCCGAAGCGTGGCGGCCTCTGGGCTACCGGGCGGCTGGACCTGGGCGACATGGTGATCGACGCCGGCGTGCGTTGGGACTACTTCGATCCGAATGGCGAGTTCCCACGCGTTCCGGGCTACGTCTTCAACGTGCCGGACAGCCTCAAGGCCGACTTCTGGCAGCTGCTGCCGCCGGGCGCGATCGACCGGTACACGGGAGAGCCCTTCCCGGCGGGCACCGCGCTGGTCGATCGGCTCCGCCCGCTCGAGGACTGCGGCGGCGCGGAAACCGAGGCCGACCGGCTCAACCCGGAGACCGGCCAGCCGGTCTGCAAGCCTAATTTCCTACCGGGCCGCACCAAGTCGGAGTGGAGCCCGAGGCTGGGTGTCAGCTTCCCGGTGACGGTGAAGTCGACCTTCCGGCTCTCCTACTCACACAATGTCCAGACGCCGCCGCTCGGCACGTCAGACCTCGGTGTGGTAGCCGGGCAGTTCGGCTACTTCCGCAACATCTATGACGATCTGGCCGGCGGTCGCGCAAACACCTTTACACCGTTCGGGCGCGACTTGGATATGGCGCGCACCGTGACCTTCGAGGTCGGCTACCGGCAGCTGATCGGTGAGGACCTCGTCGTAGACTTGGCAGCCTACTCGAAGACGGCCCGTAACGCGGTGACGATCCGCAAGGTGCTTTGGGAAAACCCGAACAACCCGAGCAACGAGTTGTTCATCAGCTCGGCCGTCAACGCGGACTATACCCACATCATCGGTGTGGACCTGACGCTCGACAAACGGTTCGGACAGTTCGCCGATCTCTCGACCAGCTACTCGTACGTGGATGCGCGCGGCACCGGTTCCGATCCATTCACGGCGGGCGCCTGGATCTATAGGCATACGAATCTATCGGCCCTCACCAACCTGCCGCCGGACCCTCCTGACGTCATGCTGAGGCTGGACCAGAGCCGCACGCACAACTTCGCCGGCACCTTTGCGTTGCTCTTCCCGCGGGATTTCCGGCGCGGCACGGCGCTGGGCAGCATTCTCTCGGACTTCGGCGCCTTCGTGACCTTCCGGGTCGCGTCCGGCCTGCCGTACACGCGGGAAAGGAACTCCGCCACCGGCTGCATCGGGCCGGGCTGTACTCCCAACTATCCCGCCGAAGAGTACAACGCTTCGAACATGCCCTGGGAGAAACGGCTCGATCTGAGGCTCACCAAGGGCTTGCCGCTGCGAGGCACGCGAGTCCTGCTGTTCGTCGATTGGCGAAACCCGTTCAACTTGGAGAACACGAACCGCATCTTCCAGGAGACGGGTACGGCCTACAACGACCAGTTCAGGAGGAAGCAGCTGAACCAGCAAATGACCGACCCGTTATTGGATGGTGATACCGATGTCGACGGTTTCAGCATCATGCAAGAGTCGCCGGACAATGACGTCAACAAATTCTCGCTGCTGCAGGCGGAGAGACGATACGGCGATGGCGATGGCTACTTCAGCGTCGAGGAGCAGGAAAAGGCGTTCGGCGCCTGGTATGATCTCTTTTGGGGTGTACAGAACTTCGTGGAGTCGACGCAGAGATTGCGGCTGGGCCTCGAGATCCGGTTCTAGCGGCCCCGTCGGGTTGATCGGGGCTCGTCAGTAGCGGGTTACAGAACGATAACGGTTAGCGGCAGCGACGCTGACGGTTGCGCTCGTTGATGCTGGCTCGCCGGTATCGCATCTTTGAGCACACCCGGGTCGCCCACAAGCCCACGAGTTTTCAAGCCGCAGGCAGCAGCTATGTCTCGTACCAGGCGGCTGACGACCGCAGCTCACCGCCGCTCGCCGCGGCAGGTGCCGGCTCATGCCTTCCTCTGTTGAGGAAACGCGCGCGGCCCTCGCCGACCGCTACACGATCGAGCGCGAGCTGGGCGCCGGCGGCATGGCCACCGTCTACCTCGCGCATGACCTGAAGCACGAGCGCCAGGTGGCGGTCAAGGTCCTGAAGCCGGAACTGGCCCACGCCGTGGGCGGCGGCCGCTTCCTGCGTGAGATCCGGATCACCGCCCAGCTCAACCACCCTCACATCCTGCCG
>JBDHKD010000133.1:0-4277 GCA_039586575.1 Gemmatimonadota bacterium
TCGATCAACTCCGAGATGAATCGGACATCCGCCGTCAGATCGGGTCCCGGCTGCGACGCGTGCCACTGCTTGGGGAACCCGGTTCCCGTCGGGTAGACGACGATGAGCCCGTGGCGCTCGGCCACTTCGTTCCAGCCACTCGTCTGCTGCTGAGCGGCCCCCCACATCGCCCCGCCGTGCAGGCTGATCACCAGCGGCGTCGGCCGGCTGCTGTCGTAGCTGGTGGGCACGTAGAGCAGGTATTCCCGCTTCTGCCCGGAAGAGATGATGACGCCGTTGCTCCGGTTGCGGACGTAGAAATCCGCGGCCTCGACCAGCGCCAGGGCGGCCGGCAATCCGATGAGCACGAGCACCGCGCCGAGGACCGCCTTCCGGCGACGCACGTTCGCACCAGGGGCTGCGCCGCTCACCGGTGCCGGTTCCATGCCAGTGCCACGGGCGCCGCGGAGACGCGGGCCGACGGGGTCGCCAGTATGGCGATGAGCAGGAGCAGGTAGCTGGGGACCAGTGGCGTGGCGACGAGCCACACGAGCACGCCATGCAGGGCGAGGACCGCGACGAGCCAGGCCGCCGCACCGGCGACGAGCGTGCGATCGCTGAGCAGCCGCTCGTCATAGAGGCGCGTGGCGACCCAGGCGGCGAAGCACAGCTTGAGACCCGCCAGGAGGGCGAGGATCCAGGGCAGAGCATCCAACAGCTCGGCCAGCACGGCCCCGTTCTCGATCACCCACACGGCGAGCGGTCCGATGGCGGCGAGCAACGATAGACTCAGGAACACGCTCGACTTCACCGCCCAGCCCCGGCCGCTCAAGCCGACGTATAGGCTCTGCACGAGTTGCTTCCACGTCGCCGACACCAGCGCCGAAGACACCAGCAGGGCGAGCGCCACCGCGCGGGGTACCCCGACGGTCTCGATGAAGCGGCGCGCGCCATCGATCACCAGCGGTCCGGTAGCCGTGAGCTTCAGCGCCAGCGGGACGGCTACGAGGACCAACAGCCAGGCGGCCAGCGTGCTCCAGATCGCCATCTTCAGCTTGGCGGCCACGAGCGCTGCGCTGCTCATCGGCCGGGTCGCCATGAAGGGCGTCACGCCGTAGCCGTCGCTGCCGCCAGGATTCGCCTTGCGCACCGTTGCCGCCGCGAAGGCCGCCATGAAAGGTGGCGTGAGCAGCACGCCGAGCAGGATGACGAAGACGAGTGCCGGGTCGTCGCCGGCGGCGAACAGCAGTGCCAGCTCGAACGGCAGCAGGATGCCGACCAGCACGGGGAGCGAGTGGCCGTGCTGCCGCCACTCGAGCCATGCCTGAGCCTGCGTTGGCAAGTCAAAACGCGCGCGTCTGCTCCACGGACTCGCGAGTCGCCCCAGCCGGGCCAGGGGTCCTCGCCAGTCGGGCACCTCACCGCGGCGAGCTCGTGCAACGGCGAAAAGGGCGACGAGATACGCAAGGGGAAGTAGCGGCGCCAGGACGGCAAGCATCACGTGCTCGGACACCCCGTAATGGAGCCCCAGGAGCAGGATCGTGTCGAACACGACCAACCAAGACATCGCAACGACGACACGCAGCCCCGCCAGGCCATACGGCATCCACGTCAGCGCCTGCGTCCAGGCGAGCAGCACCGCCGCCAGCAGTGCCGGCCACACCACGGGGACGGGGACGGAGGACGGCCACGGCGCCAACAGCCGCGTCACCCCCCAGAGGATTGCCATCGTTGCCGTGCCGTGCAGCATCGGCCAGCCCGCCAGCGCCGCGGACGTCACTGGAAGCGTGAACATGCGGGCGGGGTAGATCGATCGTCGCGCGGCGAGGTCGCCGGCGAAGCCGAAACTGAACACCGCTAAGAGGTATGTGAACGTCGCCCCCAGCGGGACGATCACGACCTTCGCGAAGCGCGCTGGGCTATCAACGGAGAACGGTTGCCCAGACGCGAGGGTCACGAGCTTGACCGCCGCGAGGACGAGCACGTAGCCGACAAGGGCGGCGAATCCCCAACGATGCCGTTGCCGGAACTCCCAGGCGATGGCGGCCGCAGGCGAGCGCATCGTCACCCGTCCGGGGGTGGCGCCGCGGACATCCCGACGTGGGCGACGAAGATCTCGTCGAGAGTGGGGACGCGGTCGCCGACGCGGTGCGACTCCCTGACGGCAGCCAGCGGCGCGCTCAGGACGATCTTGCCGTGGCTGATCATCGTGACGTGGTCCGCGACCCGTTCTACTTCATCCAACAAGTGCGAGGAGAAGAGCACGGTGCGGCCTTCGTCGGCGATCGTGCGGACGATGGCGTCCAGGATGTCGCGGCGGACAACGGGGTCGAGGCCGGTCGACGGTTCGTCCAGCACCAGCAACTCGGGCCGGTGGGCCAGCGCGATGAGCAGCCCGAGACGCGCCGTCTGTCCCCTGGAGAGGTTCCCGATGGTCGCCGAGGCGTCCAGGGCAAAGGTCTCCCGCAACTCCTCGGCGTACACGTCGTCCCAACCGGGATAGAAAGCGCGCGAGTAGCGGATGAGCTCTTCCACGCGCATCCAGTCCGGAAGATCGCGCTCCTCGGACAGGTAGCCGACCCGCGACAGGACGCCCACCGGATCAGCGACCGGGTCCAGCCCGAAGGCACGCACCGTGCCGCTCTGCGCTCGCAGGAGCCCAAGGATGTGCTTGATGAGCGTCGTCTTGCCCGCTCCGTTCTCGCCCACCAGGCCGTGGACCGAGCCGCGTGCAATAGAAAGGCCCACCGACTCCAGAGCCGTCTTGGGGCCGAAGCGGCGCGTCAGCCCCGAGACGGTGATGACGGATTCACTCATCGACGGATGAAGTGTTTGTCGCGTGTGTCTGCACGGAAGCCGGCATCGTTGCGACTCTCCTGGCAAAGAGAACGGGCTGACAGACTAGCTCTGGCGGGAGATGGGGCGGTGCGGACCCGCATAGTATACCACTACCTCCGTTGGATCTGCAATCAGGCCGGTTTGAATGTTGACACCTGATCAGGGCGACACTCGAGCGGCCGCCGGAAACCGGTATCATGATGTGCAGTCATGCCTTTCAATCTGATACTCCCGCCCGGATCACATCCCATACATCAGAGTGACGTTGACTATTCGCCCAACGGCGCGCGGATCGTGACCGGGTCGGGCGACAGGATAGCCCGGGTCTAGGACGCGGCGACGGGCGAGGACCTGCGCCGGCTTCGGGGCACGAGGGCCTGGTCTCGAGCGCCAGCTATTCCCCCGATTGCGTGCGGATTGTGACGGGGTCAGAAGACGAGACGGCCCGGGTCTGCCGGCACGTGGCATCCGAGGAGTTGAAATCGCTTGCACGGCGTCGGGTGTCCCGGGACTTGACTGAAGCAGAGCGCGCGGAGTACGGGCCGCCTGTCCAGGCGCGAACGGGCGTCATTCCTTGAGAATGGATAGCTGTATATCTGATCACGCTTGGGAGCCCTGATGTGGGCGTGCGCAGATCAGACTAGAGAGGCGGTGTCGATTGTGGTGTCGATTGATACCGGAATCAGGTCGGAATCCAAACATGGATGTGGGACAAATCGCGCAGTCTGCAGGGAAATTCCGGTGTGGTGTCGGGATCTTAGCTTGGCAGTAGACGCCTGATAAGCGTGAGGTCGGTGGTGGAGACTCACACCGCGCCTGGCGGCGCGGCGTTCGTGTATGGAGGCGCCTGACGGCGCCTCCCACGCGAGTCCACCCAGGGGCCCATAGGAGATAAAGCGAAGCGCTGCTTGAAATTACAGAGCAGGGCTTTTGCATACATTACAGAACTTGCGGCATTACGGGGCTCGGCTCTCTGTACTGCTGGGGGGTGTCCTTCTCGTTCTTCCACATCACATGGTTGTCTGGGGTAGAGCAAGAGCTTCCTGTGGCATCGCTTCTCCAGCGCGCAGTGAGAACTCGGACACGTTGCAGCGGGGCGCGCTCCCGAGTACCGTGTTGGGATGCTTCGGGCAGAGTAACGCTGGGAGGAGCCAAGATGCCACTGCGGGTCGGGTTCGATAACGAGAAATACCTCGAGCAACAGAGAGCCGCGATCAACGAGCGCGTGGCCAGGTTCGGCGACAAGCTCTACTTGGAGTTCGGCGGCAAGCTGCTGTTCGACTACCACGCCGCCCGCGTGCTTCCGGGGTTCGACCCAAACGTAAAAATTCAGTTGCTCCAGGGGCTCAACGACCGCGCCGAAGTGATCCTTTGCATCTATGCCGGAGACATCGAGAAGAAGAAGATGCGGGCCGACTTCGGCATAACGTACGACGCGGACGCGCTCAAGTTGATTGATG
>JBDHKD010000002.1:0-132434 GCA_039586575.1 Gemmatimonadota bacterium
GATGAAGAAACAGACGGTTCTGAAGGCCACGGCGGTGCCCGTCATCCTCGCCGTCGGCTTTCTGGCCATGAACGCGCTGGGCTCGACCGAGCGGCAGAGTAACCGACGGGCGGCAGAGCCGGAGGCGCGGGCCGTGGAGACCCAGCAACTCAGCTTTGGCGACCTGACGTTGCAGCTGGAGGGCAACGGGGTGGTGGAGTCGGAGCGCACTCTCGAGGTGGTTTCCGAGGCGAGTGGGCGGGTGCTGTTCGCGAAGAACGATCTGAAGGACGGCACGTTCGTGCGTGCCGGCGAGGTCGTGTTGCGGATGGACTCGCGGGACGTGGAAAACGACCTCTATGGTATGCGCTCGGACTTCTTGAATGCGGTGGCGTCGGTCCTCCCCGAGCTGCAGATCGATGACGCGCGAATCTACCGGCGCTGGTTCGACTACTTCAACAGCCTGGATATCGGCAAGCCGGTTCCGGAGCTGCCCGAAGTAACGAACCCGCAGGAGAAGATAAAGATCAGCACGAAGAACATCATCGGTCTGTACTACGAGGTCCGGAACCAGGAGATCCTGCTGTCGAAGTATACGATCAGCGCGCCGTTCGCTGGGTACATCGGCTCGAACGGAGTGATCGAGGGCAGCTTCGTGTCGATGGGTCAGAACTTGTTCACGCTGGAAGACCCGAAGAATCTCGTCGTCACCGTTCCGCTGCTGGTGGAGGAGAGCCAGTGGATAGATTTCTCAACGCCGCCCCGGGTGACGATCTACGCGGATGAGGGCAGCGACGAAACGATGAGCGGCCGAATCACGCGCAAGGAGACGAAGGTAGACCGCAACTCGCAGACGCTGAACGTATACGTCACGTTCAGCAATGACGTGCTGAACCCGAGTTTCCTGCCCGGCAGCTACGTTCATGTGAGCATCGACGGAGTGACACTCCGCGACGTCGCCCCGATACCGCGTCACCTCCTGGACCCGCAGGGCTACGCCTACACCTTCAATGACGGCACGCTGGGTCGACAGCAGCTCGAGCTTGTGGCCTACCAGGGCGATCGGGCGATCGTCAGGAGGACGGCGGAGGAGACGGTCATCGTGACCACGATTCTGCAGAAGCCGCTGGTCGGGATGGATATCCGGTCCAGGCAGGTCGCGGCCGGAGGCTGAGGGGAGGCCAGTGGGCCAGTGGGTCAGTCAGGGCAATGGCCGGCTGACCGACCAGTCATAGAAAACGGGTAACGGCACGATGAGAAACGTCATCCATTACTTCATAAAGCACAGGGTCGTCACCAACTGGGTCATGCTCGCGGTGATGCTGGCGGGAGTGTTCGCCCTCTTCAACCTCGAACGGCGGCTCAACCCGAAGATCGAGATCGAGGAGGTGGAGATCAGCGTTCCCTATCCGGGCGCCTCCGCCGTCGAGGTCGAGGAAGGCATCACGATCAAGATCGAGGAAGCGCTGCGCGGCATCGAGGCGATCGAAAGGGTCTACTCGATATCGAGCGATGGGTTCGCCTCGCTCTGGGTAGAGATCACCCCGGGCTACGACATGAACAAGGCGCTCCAGAATATCCGGAACGCCGTCAACTCGATCAGCTCGTACCCCAGCGGTGCCGAGCAACCGACCGTTCGCCAGGAGACGATGTGGAACCGGGCCGTCATGCTGACCATCTACGGCCCGGAGGACCTCTATACACTGAAGCGAATCATCGAGGAGTTTCGCGACGACCTGCTGGCCACGGGCGAGATCTCCGAGGTCCGCTGGTGGGGACTGCCGCCGCGCGAGATCACCATCGAAGTGTCGCCGGAGAACTTGCGGCGCTACAAGCTGACTATCGGCGACATCGCTCAGGCGATTCGTAACTCGAATCTGAATATCTCTTCCGGCTCGGTGCTCACCGATCAGGAAGAGATCCTCATCCGTTCCTACAACCGGAAGTACGAGGCCTCGGAGTTCGAGGACATCGAGGTCATCTCTTCGATCGACGGTACCCGGATTCGCCTCACCGACATCGCCCTGGTCCAGGAGAAGTGGCCGGAGAACTTCTTCTACGCGGAATACAACGGCCGCCCCTCCGTCGGCGTCCACGTGATGTACAACAACAGCCAGGACGTTATCGAGGTCACGGAGATCGTCGATCGCCTGGCGGCCCAGTACGAGGAACGATACGCCGGCCTCGTCAATGTCAATACCTTCATCAAAGATACCGACGAACTCGAGCAGCGCTTGTCGCTGATGACGACCAACGGACTGTTGGGGCTCATTCTGGTCCTGACGCTGCTCGGCATCTTCCTCAACGTGCGCCTTTCGTTCTGGGTAGCGCTGGGCATCCCGTTCTCGCTGCTCGGGATGTTCTTCGTGCTCTGGCTGCTGGACATCACGATCAACGAGATGAGCCTGTTCGGCATCATCATGGTGATCGGTATCCTGGTCGACGACGGCATCATCATCGGCGAGAGCATCTATTCGCAATTCGAGAAATACGGGAAGCAACCGATACAGGCGGCGATCGACGGGACCTTGGACGTCATCAAGCCCGTGACGATCTCGGTGATCACCACGATGGTGGCGTTCGTCCCGTACTTCTACTTCTATGGGATGCTTGGGAAGTTCGTCTGGCAGATCGCCGCGGTCGTGATCATCGCGCTGGCGTTCTCGTTGGTCGAGGCGTTTATCATCCTCCCGGCTCATCTGTCGCACTCGCGGGCTTTACAGAACCGGCCCGAGGCGCACCGCTTCCTGTCGGCTGTCCGCGACCGGGTGAACCGCGTCCTGGCGGGCGTCGTCGACAAGGTCTACGGCCCCGCGCTGTCGTTCTGCCTGAGCAACCGCTGGGCTGTGACGGCCGGCATGATCGCCGTGATCATGGCGATCGCCGGCATGTTCCAGGGCCAGCATGTGCGGGCACAGTTCTTCCCACAGATCGAGCCGCCTTACGCTCGTATGCAGGTCGAGGTGCCGGCGGGCATCTCGGCGGAAGTGGCGGACGGCATCCGCGCGAGCTTGATCGAGAGGTCGCTGGCCTTTGCCGAGTCGTGGGAGCACCCAGGCAAGGGCGGGGAGAACCCGATTCAGAACTACACGTCGTGGATGAACGGCGGCACGATAAACATCTTCTTCGTCTTGCCGTCTGCTGCAGCACGCGAGTATTCGGTGGGCGAGTTCTCCAGTGGGCTGGCCGAGTACATCGGCGAGGTGCCGGAGGCCGAGAACGTGATCGTCGGTGGTTTCTCGTTCGGTGGCACACCCATCTCGGCGCGGTTCCAGAGCAGCGACTACCAGCAGCTGATCTTGGCGAAGGAGCTATTGAAGGACGAGCTGAGGGGCATCGCGGGCGTCAAGGATATCCGCGACGACACTCCGCTGGGCAACAACGAATTCGTGGTCACGCTGAAGCCGAAGGGCCAGGCGTTGGGGTTCACGGTGCGGGACCTCACCACGCAGCTGCGCCAGGGCTTCTATGGCGACGAGGTGATGCGGCTGCAGAAGGGCCGTGACGAGGTGAAAGTGTGGGTCCGCTTCCCGAAGGAGGACCGGGTCTCGATCGCCCAGATCGAGAACCTCAAGGTGCGAACGCCGGCCGGCGACTACGTGCCTTTTAAGGAGGTTGCCGAGTACCGAATCGAGCGCGGCCTGCGGCGCATCCGACATGACGACGGCTTGCGCGCCGTCACGGTCTATGCCGACCTCGACTACTCGCAGAACGACTTGAATGTGGTGCTGGCCGAAGTCAACCGCGAGGTGGTGCCGCGTGTCCTGTCGCAGGTCGATGGCGTGTCACGCGCCGTGGGCACCGGCCAGCAGGCCGAGGTCCAGAAGATGGTCGGATCGATGACTTACACGATGGCCCTCGCCCTGGTCGTGATGTTCACGATCCTCCTTTTCTTGCTCAAGTCCTATATCCAGACGCTGTTGATCATGGGCTTGATCCCGCTCGGTATCATCGGCGCGGTGATCGGGCACTTCATCGTCGGCATCCCGGTGTCGATTCTCTCGTTCTTGGGAATCGTGGCGCTGGCCGGGATCATCGTGAACGACTCGGTGGTTCTGGTCGATCGCTATAACAAGATGATTGCCCGGGGTGTGGATGTTGGCGAGGCGCTTTACGAATCCGCCCTTTCCAGGTTCCGGCCCATCGTGTTGACGACCATAACCACGGCGGGCGGCCTGGCCCCGATCATCTTGATGCGCAGCGAGCAGGGTCAGTTCCTGGCGCCGATGGCCGTGTCGGTGGCGTTCGGCCTCATCTTTGGGACCCTGATCACGCTGCTCCTGCTGCCATCGGCGCTCTACGTGGTCAGCGATGTGCGGGTGCTGATCCGCAGGAGGAAGAAATCGCGCTTGGAGTTGGAGCCGGCGTACTCGGGGGACTAGTAAAGCAGCAATCAGCGATCAGTAACCGGCGGCCGATTACCGTTCTCGGCCGCCGGTTCTTCTTTGGCAAGCGAGCGATCACTGATCAAAGAGCCTTGATTACCGTATCTGATCGAGCGCGCGCTCTCCGCCCCAGCGCCGCACGATCTTGTCGTCGTAGTCGTCGGCGGTCCGCGCCACATGTACTAGCGACGCTTCGAGTTCCTTCTGGTCACAGGTCGAGCCGACGATGGAGTGCTCGAAGATAATGTCGCCTTCATCGTCGATGCCGAAAGCGCCGAAGCGCATACCGGCGTTCTCTTCCAGCATGAAGCGCATCAGCTCCGGTGTGAGATCGACCCCGGTCACTACGTAGGCCCGCGTTGTGATGATCGCTTCGTCGTCGCCCCAGGGGAGGACACCCACCTGAGCGAACGCCGAGCCGTGCATCACCCCCAGCACCGGCCTGTCAGTTTTGCGCAATACGGAGCCACCGAACAGATCGGTGATCCACGGTAGTACCCTCTCGTAGCACTCGCGCTGTGCTTCGGTCTCGAATTCCATTGCGGAACACCTCTCACTGGCCTCGGAATCGGGCTTCCTGGTTGGACGGCTCCGTTACGATGGGCTGTCGCGGCGGGCCGGGCAAGACGGGCAGGAACAAGCGTCGGCTCCCGGGGTGGATAGGGGGTAGGCGGTCGCGGTCTCGGCCCGCGGCGGCCTTCTTTCCGTATCCGGTCTGTCGAGAGCAGGGAGCTGAAACGATGCTTCTCAACTATCGCCTCAGACAAAGCTGGATCGCGGTTTTCGCGCTCTTGGCCCTGTCGGGTTGCGTAGCGCTAGCTGCCGGAGCCGGTGCGGGCGCCGGCATCTACTACACTTCCCGCGGTGTCGAGTCGGTGGTGCCCGCCTCGATCGATGCGACGTTCGCAGCTGCGGAGCGCGCCTTCCGTCACTTCGCAATAGAGCGCACGGCCATGAAGGAGGAGGAGGGCGGCGCCAGGCGCGAGCTGGAGGGAAAGTCGGAGGAGCGCGATGTCGACGTCAAGGTGAAGCTCGAGCAGCGAGGCGAAGGAACGCTGGTAGAAGTCAGCGCGCGTGAGAGTCTCGTTGAATGGGACAAAGACTTTGCCCGCGAGATCGTCCAGAAGATCGTCGAATTCACCAGCTAACGACGCGAGGGAGAGCGGTGGAGAAGAGATCCAACGGCGCGCAGGGTGAGTTTCGCCTGACCGCTTGGAAGATCTTCCTGATCGTCGAGTGGGTCGCGCTGCTCATCGGCCTGGCCATGCCGATCACGCCCAGCAAGACCGGCGGCGATTTCGACTTCGCCGACCTCTTCTTCGAGAACCCCGGCTACCTGCAGAAGGCTCTCGTCGACTTCCTCGTTGTCAACGTCTTGATCGGTGTCCTCGCTCTCATCTTTCTGCTGCTTTGGTGGCGCCAGAGACGCAAGGCGGGCAGCAAAGGGTGAACCCTCCTTTACCGGTGAAACACGCTCAAGCGACGGTTCGTCCTGTCTGGTGTCTGACCCCGGAAAGGAGAGGTAGTGTGGGCGACACAATCGTTGAGGTTCTACTCGCCGTGTTCATATTCGGCATCCCGGCTGCGGCACTCGCCATCCGCTTTGTGCTGCGACCGATGCTCAAGGACGTGGCAGAGGCTGTCCGGTCCACCCGTGGGCTACCGTCAGACTTCGAGCGGCGGCTGGCGGAGCTCGAGGAGAACCAGCGGCTGACGAACGAGCAGTTGAGCCGCCTGATCGAAGCCGAGCGCTTCCGCGAGCAGCTCGGGTCGGGCCCGCCTAGCTCCTCTTAAGCCTAGCCCCCACGAGCACGCCCACTGCACCGATCAGCGGGTTGAGAAGCGCGATCCACACCGGCTGCTCGGCCTCCTGCATGGCCTGCGTCATGCTGACCTCTGCGGGACGTTCCGTGGCAACGTCGTCGCCCGACCGTGTCAGGACCGGCATCGCGGACACGAGCCCGAGGATCAGCACAATCGCGGCCAGTACCTTCGGCGGAGTTGACGCCCTGGCGAGCGCGGCGCAGGCCAGCCCGCCGAGGATGGCAGCGATGAAGCTCAGCACGATGCTCGCCACGATCCAGGCTGCAGAGAGCTCGTAGGTTCCCGGTCGGAACGAGCCGTCGCTGCCCAGCACGAGGTAGGCCAGTGAGAAGGTCAAGAAGACGACAACGGCCATGACCAGGTAACCGACGATAACGCTCCCGATCGCTCTGCCCATCTCGCTCAATCCTTGCTGTGGTTGGGAATCTGTCGGTGTGGCCTGGACAGCTAGAGCCGGAATGCGCCAGTCGCTGGGGGTAGCGCTGCTGGCTGCCGGTAGCGCCGCTAAAGCGGAACGGGTCTACCGCGAAGACCTGGCCCGCTTCCCGGAGAACGGGTGGTCGCTGTTCGGGCTCCGCCGGTCCCTCCAGGCACAGGGCAAGTCGCAGGAAGCGAGGGAGGTTAAGGAGCCCTTTGAACAGGCGTGGCAGCACGCCGACGTTACGCTCGTCGCCTCGCGGTTCTAGGTTCCATTAGAGAGGGTGGGCGGCTATGGCCGAGTCAAGCTGCGCAGGCTGGACGCGCCGGAGTGATCGGGCCCGGGTTCAGGATACCAGCGAAGCGGATATATTTGGGCGGCAACCAGAGAGCATTTGCGAGACGCCGGCCGGAGCTCAAGCTGGGCCGACCGGCGTGCTTAGTATCCGCAGAGGGGAAGCGAATGACGGACGAGGGCGTGGCCAAGACCGGGAAGGTGACGGTAACCTGCCAGTTCTGCCTGACGCTCAACCGCGTGGACCTGAGCCGGGCCGACCAGCGGCCCAAGTGTGGAGAGTGCGGGCGGCCGATTCTGCTAGACCGGCCGGTAAGAGTCAGCGATGACGACTTCCAGCGTGTCTTGTCGGGTGCCGATGTGCCAGTGGTGGTCGACTTCTATGCCGACTGGTGCGCTCCCTGTAAGATCATGGCGCCGGTCCTCGACGAGTTCGCCCACGCACACCGGGGCGAAGTGCTGGTCGCCAAGCTGGACACCGACCGCAGCCCGGCGACCGCCCAACGCTATGGTATCCGGGGCATCCCCACACTGATCGTCTTCAGGGGCGGGCAGGAGGTCGAGCGGCGAACGGGCGCGATCCCGCGCGAGGAGCTGGAACGACTGCTGGCTTCGGCCTGAATCGGCCTCGTGGGCCTTCTAATAGGACCGGAAGATAACGGCGATGCCGGGCCCGCTGTGAGTTACATCTAGACGAAAAGCTCGTCGGCTGACCCGGTGCTGTAGTCGATGGCCCAGAAGCGATAGCCGAGACCCACCGATAGATTGCTCAACACGTTGTAGTAGATCGAGCCCTCTAAGCCCCACGCCAGATCGGAACCGATCCCCAGTCCGCCCAGATGACCGGCGGCTCTGAGCTGCCAGCGGCTGGAGATCGGCCAGCGGAACCGGCCGCCCAGCAGTGGGTCGAACCAACCGCGGCTCGATTCGGCGAGTTCGTTCCCGGAGTCGGTGAGCTCGTAACTCAGGTTGTGAACATGGCCGCCGGCCATGACATCGATCTGCGAGGTGACTCGGTACCCCAGCATGCCGACGCGGGCAAGCTTGTCGTATTCGAGTCGGGTGGTCCCCGAGTCCTCGCTGGCATCCATGTACAGCACGTCGAAGAGCAGCGTGCATCTCGCCGTCGACAGCCAGCGCCCACAGGTATGGCACCAGCTCGAACTCCACGCGATTCGATTCGTCGTTCTGGGCAGTAGCGGGCTGAGCGAAAACGACGGCGAGGGCGGCCGCCATAACGAGCCGCGTGAATCTCGGGGATCGGTGCGTGACCACTCGTTCCTGGGCGGGAAGTTTCTCGGGCCGCTCTGCGCTCATCGCCTCGACCGCCTCGGTCAGCTGGTCGAGAAGCTTGCGCAGTATCGCTGCCGCCGCCCGGCCACCGATCTGCTAGTGGCGCGGGTTCAACCATGGGCGGCAATCTGCCCCCGGTGGGCGACCGTCGAGCGAGGGCTGGAGATCGCTAGACTCATTGAATCGGAACGAGGAAAACGTCGCCGGCCTGGGCCTCCGATTCGCCGAAGACCGGCACCGCCCGCGCCACAACTCGACGACCACCATCCTCGATGAGGAAAAGGATGTCGCGGCGCTGGCCGTCCGGCGTCGTGATGACGACCGAGCCCAGCGTGTCGTTCACCAGATCGCCGGCGAACTGCGCGACGACCGAAGCCGGCGTTGCTCCGACCTGCTGCAGGAGCCGCGCCGGCGCTTCGGAGGAAGCGTGCAACGCGCCGCGGATATCTGACCCCGACTGCTGAACCTCCACCGTCACTGTGGTCATCGCCTCGAACATCATCTCGAACGAGCGTGGTCGCTGCGGCAACTTCAAGCGACCGATGTGCATCTCGCCTTCGGCCGTGAGCCTGACCTGCTGGTCGTTTTGAGTCCACTCGATCTGACTCACGCGCCAGCGGCCGGCGAGGTCAGGCGGAGTGCCGGCGCGGCAGCTAGCGAGCAGCAGCGCTGCGACGGCGAGCGCGAATGCAAGCGTGGATTGGATCCTCATGGGTGGGGAAGCTAGGCGACGGCGGTGTGGTGCGCGAGACCACCGGGCCTCGCGGCTGTGCCCTGATTGTGCGCAAGGGTTTCGACGCACATCTTGCGGACCGGACGGATACGTGCCTGAAGACGATTGGGAGAATGCTGGGGGGAACGATGAGAGGTTGGCGTCTAACGGGATTGCTGCTTCTGCTCTCGGCTCTGGCTTGTGAACCGGCGGCGCAGAGGGAGGAGCCTGGGATCGACCCAGAGGCGGAGATCCGAGCCGTGAGCGCGGTGGTCGGGCAGTTCGCGCACGCCGTCAAGAGTGGCGATGTGGAGACCGCATCGCGGCTCGTGGCCCGCGAACCGAAGACCCTGCACTTTGGGATATTCGGGGACCCGATCTTCGGCTGGGAGGACGCCCAGCGATTCGTGGCGGAACAGGCCGAGCTCATAGACGAGTTCGAGATCGAGCGGGGTGTTCCGCATATCAAGCTGCACCCGTCGGGCACGATGGCCTGGGCGACGCAGATCTGGTTGTACAGCGGGAGCGTAGGGGGTCATAGCTTCGATTATCAGGCCCGCTGCACTTGGATCCTGGAGAAGCAGAACGGCGAGTGGAAGATCATCCACTTCCACATCTCGAATCGCACCGCCGATCTGGGAGGGTGACGGTCGACCGATCTTACTCCACGAGCTGGGACGGCAGCGGGGTCATCACCTCGACTGCGACCCGCCAGCTGCCGCTACCGTTGGGGCCACGACGCCAGGCCCGCACGTAAACGCCGAGTTCCGTCGGCGCGTCCGTGCCAGCCGGTGTGAACTCGTATTCACCGTACGTATAGCCCAGATCGCCGGAGCCCGACACGTCACCGCCCTGGACGGTCCACCGGTAGGCTCCCGGCCGTTCATCATAGAGCTCCTGCAAAGCTTCGATCCCGTTCAGCGGCTGCAGTCCGTTCCGCAGCGCGCGGACGTCGGAGGTGACATGCGCGGCGAGCGCCTGGACGGTGCCGGGCGTGGACGCGGCCCCGGCGAAGGCACGGTCCACTTCTAGCAGGGACCGTCGCTCGACCGTCAGGTCGAGTGCCCGTGCTCTCCAGCTTCGGTCGCGCTCGGGTGAGTGGAAATCCACCGCCGACTCGGGCGGCGGGTTGAAGATGCCGTGATCGATCACGGCCTTCCAATCTCCGTCCGGCTGCTTTTTCCACACGGTGAAATAGTTTCCATAGGCGGTGGCTTCACCAGTGGGATCCTCACGCCATTCCCAAGGGCCGGTTGTGTACCCCAGGTCGCCGGCCGCCGAGATGTCCGCGTACACCGGTTCCCAGGACAGCAGTCCGGGTACCGCCGGCTGGGCCTGCAGGAACTGCTGCGCGTTGGTCGCACGTGGGCGAAACAGCACCGCGTCATCGGCCAGGTGGGTCCGAAACGCCTCGATGGTGCCGTGCTGCGCCGCCGAACGCGCGAAGTCTCGCTCCGCCTCCACCAGCGATCTCAGCACGGCCGGGCTGGCGTCGTCAGGCTCTTGGTCGTTCCCGGCGCAGGACGCCCCCGCCGCCACGCTGCTCGCCGCGACGAGGGCGATGCCGAGAAAGCGAGAATTGCAAAGATACTTGAACACGAGCACCAAGTTTAGGTCTAGAGCCGGGCCCCGCTACGGCCGGGCGGTGAACCGCGAACCGAGACAGCCAGCTTGCAGGAACGGTCGGACGAACCGCTGGACGGTGGAGCGGCCCCTTCCAGCCGGCAGAGAGGGGGGCACCCGCTAGGCAGGCGTGGCCTGTGAAGCTGGGCCACTAGTGCCTGTTCTTTCGGCCAGCAGCCGGTCGACCGAGAGCACGGGAATCTGGCTTCTCCCGGGCCGACTGTATAACGTGGGTGTGTGCCGCCCGGTTCCCGGCGTGGCCGCCCCCACCATCTCGGCAACAACACGTCTTTCGACATGCCTACTCTTCCTCTCGTCTGGCACGAGGCCTACGAGGCCGACATCGGCGTTCACGTCTTCCCCACCCGTAAGTACCGCGCCGCCTATGACTTGCTGGTTCAGGCGGGAACGATCAGCCCGTCCGACATCCTGCGACCGGAGCCGGCCAGCGACGAGCAGGTGGCTCTGGTGCATACGGAGCAGTACCTGCGCAAGATCAGGGAGAGCGCCTTCTCCTGGCAGGACGTGATGATGTTGGAGGTGCCCTTCTCGCAGGAACTGCGCGAGGCGATGTGGCTATGCACGGGTGGTTCGATCCTGACGGGGCGGCTGGCCCTGGAGCACGGGCTGGCCGTCCACCTCGGCGGAGGCTTTCACCACGCTTTCCCCGATCACGGTGAAGGGTTCTGCCTGATCAACGATGTGGCGATCGCGGTGCGCGTACTGCGAGCGGAGGGACGGATTGAACGGGCGGCCGTCGTCGATTGTGACCTGCACCACGGCAACGGCACCGCCGCGGTCTTCGCCGAGGAACCCGAGGTCTTCACCTTCTCGATGCACCAGGAACACAACTACCCGATGTGGAAGCCGCCCAGCGACCTGGACCTCGGGCTGCCCGACCTCACCAGTGATGCCGAGTACCTGGCCCTGCTCGACAAACACCTGCCGCGGATTCTCGATGAGCACCGACCGGAGCTGGTCTTCTACCTGGCCGGCGCCGACCCGTACAAGGAGGACCAGCTGGGCGGTCTCGGCCTGACTCTGGAAGGGTTACGTCGCCGCGATGAGTTCGTGTTGCAGACGGCAGCCGCCGCCGGTGTGCCGCTCGCCGCTACGCTAGCTGGCGGCTATGCCCGCCGCTTCGAGGACACGGTCGAGATCCACTGCCAGACGGTGCGTGCTGCCCGGGTTCAGTTCGAGGCGCTGAAGAGTGGCCAGTGGTGAGTCAGGCTCAGCAGTAACCCGAAGTCGTGCGCCTTGCCGACGCCGAAGAAAAGCTGCGTGCCTTCGTCGAGGTCGAGCCTCGTCGATGTCGCTCCACGCAGCGACGTGATGGCCTCGCTCATCAGCGAACTGACTGAGCGCTGCCGTTCTTTGCCTTGCTCGAGCTGCCAGGTCAGGGGCAAGAGTGAGGGAAGGGCCAGGCGGCTCTCGGCGCCGGGAAGCCCGGCAGTCGGGGCTGGCTGCGACGCCACACCGCCGGCGTGGTAGAACGCCAGACTGGCGCCAAGGTCGAAGCCACCCGCGTTTCGCGCCCGCGAAAGCTGGAACGTCGCCTGCAATCCCATACCGCCGAACCACGACCCGAGGGCCGAGGATAAGGATGTACTCGCCCGCATCACCTCGGCTGTCAGAGGGGCGACCCCAAGCCGAGAGTCCGACTCGCCCAGGCCGGGCACCAAGCTCGCCCGCAGATGCGTCCCCACGCTCGCGGCCGGAACATCGCGCTCGCTCTGGCCAGAGGCTACCCCGGGCCACAAGTGCAAGAAGATGATCGGCGCGAGCGCGATGCAGCACAGGCGCATCATCGTGGCTGAGAGTCCCTCACAAGAGGAACGGTTCGGCTTGGTTCGCAAATTGATTCCCGTCATAGCATCAAAATAACTAAAACCATTCCTGCCTGATACACAAGGCCGCCCTGCGAGTTCCCGGGCGGGTGTAGGCGGCTCCGCCATTGCATTATTGTGAATCGCGCTTACTGATTACTCTGATCACGGATCACCGGCCACGGGCACGACAGGGGTGCTGGGGAGTCACCCGGCTGAGATCACACCCTGGAACCTGATCCGGGTAATGCCGGCGCAGGGAGTCAGCCAACCCCTCCGTCCCTTCCTGCCATTCGCTCGCAGCGCAGTGTCTGCTGAGTAGGGGGAATCGTCATGAGTTTCTGTGCGGAAAAACTCGCCCGGGTGCGTCCGGTTTGGGACCGGATCCTAAGTCACCGCTTTCTGGAGGAGACGCGGGACGGGACCGTCGCCCACGAGACTTTCGCGACGTGGATGCGGCAGGACTATCTGTTCGTCGAAGCGGCGATCCCGTTCATCGCGGCGCTCATGCCGAGAGCACCGCTGGAGCATCGGCAGGCGCTGGGCCAGGCGCTGCCGGTGCTCGAGACCGAGTTGGGTCTGTTCCGTGAGCGGGCGGGGAAGGCGGGCGTCGACCTGGAGAACGTCCGACCCTCCTTCGTCAACCATGCTTATGTTCAATTCCTGCTGGCGAGCGCGTACACGAAGTCATACGCGGGAGCTTTCACCGTGCTCTACGTGGCGGAGAAGGCTTACTACGACTCGTGGATGGTCGTCAGGCAGGGGATCGACGAAGGGTCGATCTGGTATCCGTTCGTCGAGAACTGGACCAGCGATGCGTTCAAGGCGTGGGTCGATTTCCTGCAGACGAACCTGGACTCACTAGCCGAGGAGGCGGGCCCGGCCGAGCGGTCCGAGATGGCCGAGCTGTTCGAGCTCACCGCCAAGTACGAGCTCGCCTTCTGGGAGATGGCGGCGACCGGCCAGGGCTGGCCCTGTATGGACGAGGAGGTGGCCTGATGGCGTTCACCGAGGAGCTACAGGCGGCGGCGAAGTCGATCTGGGACGCCCAGCTCGAGCACCCCTACGTGCGGGGGATCGGGGACGGCTCGCTCGACGAAGAGCTGTTCAAGAACTGGGTGCTCCAGGACTACCGCTACCTCAAGGAGTTCGCGCGGATCTTCGCCTGGGCGGTGGCGAAATCCGACCGGCTGGACTCGATGGGCTGGTATGCGGCGGTGCTCAACCTGACGCTCAACACCGAGATGGAGCTACACCGGCAGTACGCCGCCCGCTTCGCTCTCACGCCGGACGACCTGGAAGCGACCCCCATGTGGCCGACCACCCGGGCCTACACCGATTTCCTGGTGCGCACGGCGGCGGACGGCGACATGGCGGATCTGATAGCGGCGCTCTTGCCCTGCGCCTGGGGCTACGTCTACGTGGCGCAGCGCCTGGCCAAGGACGCGCTGCCCGCGGACCAGCGATACGCCGATTGGATCGCCCAGTACGCGTCCGACGAGTTCGCCCAGGCGGCCGAGTGGCTGAAGGACGAGATGAACCGGCTGGCTGAGGGCGCGACAGCGGAGAAACGCCAACGGCTCAAAGAGACCTTTGTGCTCTCCAGTCGTTACGAGTGGGCGTTCTGGGAGATGTGCTGGAAGGGCGAGGCGTGGCCGGTGTAGCGGTGGCGCCGGGCGGGGCGGCGGTAACGAGCGTGGAAGGGTCCCAGAACCGCCGCGTGGAACAATCGTCCCAGACCCGCCGGCCGCGAGCGCTGCCTGGCGGCAGTCGGCCCCGTTAAGACTGGCGGCACCACCGACTCTGGAGCTGTGCGGACGAGGAGTGGTTCGCTCCGCTGACGTCGTCGCTTCGGGCCCCTGGCCCGTAGCCTTCAAGTAAGCAGGGCGGCGTTAGAAGGGCGTCAAAAACTCGGGCCGTAGCGTTATTCACACCGCGAGCGCCTGCCAGGCGGCTTCGGCGATGGCGGCATCCTGGGCTCCCACCCCCGTCAGGTCGCAGACGATCAGTTCTTTGCCCTGACGTCCCGGTCTGGCGCCGATCAGCACTTCGCCGAGCTCGGCATGTACCGACTCGGGTGCCAGGACACCCTCTTCCACGGCGTGGTGCAGCTCGCCGAGCGCCAGGCACTGGCTCAGCCGGTCGACGATGATCTTGTCGGCTCGGGTCAGCGCTCCCGTCGGCAACTCCCGCTTGTCGGGTCCGTCGGAGCCGACCGCGATCACCGTGGCGTGTGGGGCCAGGGCCTCGCCGCTGATGAGCGGAACGCGACTCGGGGTGGCTGTGATGAGCAGGTCGGCCCCCCGCACCGCCTCATCCGGGCCAGGTGCCGTACTGAAGGGAACACCGAGCTCCGCTTCCATCTCGGCACAGTAACGGGAGAGTCGGTCGGCGTGCGGGCTCCAGGCTATAGTCCGTTCCCAGCGCCGCACCTGTGCCAGCGCCCGCAGCTGGAAGCGTGCCTGAGTCCCGCTGCCCAGCATGGCGACCGTACCAACCGACTCAGGCGCCAGCAGGCGCGCGGCCAGCGCGCCGGCGGCCGCCGTTCGCAGGTCGGTCAGGTAGCCGTTGTCTGCCAGAAGAGCGGTCGGGAAACCGGTGGCGGCATCGAACACGAGGATCAGTCCGGAGCCGGACGGTAGCCCGCGCTCGACGTTGCGATAGAAGCCGCTGGCGATCTTGACGGCGAACACCGGTGCGCCTCTCAGGTAGGCCGACTTCACGTGGACTTCGCCGTCGGCTTCGGGAACCGCGAGACCCACCGGGGGCGGCAGCTCCACGGCGCCTTCCGCCAGAGCCCGAAAAGCCTTCTCGGCGGCGGCCAGCGCCTCGGGCTCCTTGACAGCCGCGCGGATGTCGGTTTCCTCGATGACACGCATCGCTCGGTCCTCGCCTAGCGTCGACGCCTCAGGTAACAGCGCATGATCGGCCGGGTGCCCGAGCGGCGCGCCACCTCCTCGAAACCCGCTTCGCGAAACGCCGATGCCGTGCCCGTCCAGACAAAAGCGTCCGCCGTGTGTCCCTTCTTCGGCTCGACTGGATACCCCTCGACGATCCGCGCACCCCGTGCCCGGGCATGCTTGACCGCCGCCTCGAGCAGCCGGCTCGAGATCCCTTCACGGCGATGTGGCTTGGCCACGAAGAGACAGACGACTGACCAGACCTGCTCGTCATCGACCGGCTTCAGGATTCGTGACGTGTCCAGCCGGGGAAAGGCCTCGCGCGGCTGGACCGCGCACCAGCCGACCGGCTCGTCATCCAAGTAAGCCAAGAGGCCTGGCTCGGCACCCGAGTCCACGATTCGCTTGAACGCCCGCCGGTTCTTCTCGCCCTTCCGCTGCTCGAACTCCGAATGACGCAGCCGCCACCACATGCACCAGCACCCCCCACAAGCGCCACGCATCCCAAACAGCTGCTTCAAGTCAGCCCAACGCTCGGGCGTGAGCGACTCGAACCTCAGCGTCGTTCTTTCGTCTGGTCTCCGGCGTGGCATCCCTGTCTCCTCGCGGAGCATGTACGGTCGTGGCGGTCGCTCGAACAAGAGTGCCTTCTTGGGGCCGCCCTAGCAAGCGGATGCTGTCCTCCCTGCCGGGAAGGCCTAGTTCTAGACGCGAGCCGCTCGAGGCCGCATCTTGACGCCGGCCTCACCCAACAGAAGGCGACGCCCCACCCGCAACCGCACGGAGCGATGACGAACGCACAGCAAACATCGGGAACCTTCAAGCCGTCGGACTACCAGCCGCCGTTGCCCCTGGATCGCCTCGTGCTCGAGGTCGCGCCCGACGAAGAGGCGGTCCCTATGGACGTCCTCTTTGTAGGCGGTGGCCCGGCCGGGCTCGCTGGGGCCATCGAGCTGGCCCGTCTCGTCGCCCAGGACAACGAGAGCGGCGGCGGCTTGGGCGAGCTGGAGATCGGCGTGTTGGAGAAGGCCGGATCGCTCGGCGAGCACTGCATGTCGGGCGCCATAGTGAACCCGGGCCCCTTTCGCGAGCTCTTTCCCGATGTGTCTGACGCCGAGTTGCCCTTTCGCCGGCCGGCGCCCAGGGATCGTGTCTACATGCTCTCGGAGAGAGGCAAGGCCCGCATCCCCACACCGCCCACCATGCATAACAAGGGGAACTACGTAGCGTCGATCTGCGAGATCGTGCGCTGGATGGGCGAGCGGGCCGAGGCCGCCGGGGTCAACGTCTTCACCGGCTTTCCGGCCGAAGCGCTGCTCGTGGAGGGCGAGCGCGTCGTTGGGGTGCGCACGACAGCGACCGGGCTCGACCGGGAGGGCCAACCGGGCAGCGGGTACATGCCGCCCACCGACGTCACGGCCCGGGTCACGGTTCTGAGCGAGGGAACCCGGGGGACCCTGGGCCAGGCGTTCATGAGCTGGCAGGCGGTGAGAGCCCCCAACCCGCAGATCTACGCTCTGGGAGTCAAGGAGCTGTGGCAGGTGAAGCAGCCGCTCGATCAAGTGATTCATACCATGGGCTGGCCGCTCCCCAGGGATGTCTTCGGCGGCAGCTGGCTGTATCCGATGGCCGATGACCTGATCTCGATCGGCCTGGTCGTCGGCCTCGACTACCGCCAGCACTCGCTCGATGCGCATGTGCTGCTTCAGATCCTAAAGGGCCACCCGCTCGTCGCACGGTACCTGGACGGTGGTGAGCTATTGGAGTGGGGTGCCAAGACGATACCGGAGGGCGGCTACTATTCGATACCGGAACGCCTGCATGGCGACGGCCTGCTCATCGCCGGCGATGCGGCCGGGCTCGTCGATGTCCCGTCCCTCAAGGGGATCCACTACGCGGTCCAGTCGGGAATCTTCGCCGCTCGCGCCATCTTTGAGGCACTGAAGCGAGACGACACATCGGCGGCTGGCCTGGCCGGTTATGACGCCCTGGTCCGTGACAGCTACATCGGCAAAGACCTCTACGCGACCCGCAACATGCGTCTCGCGTTCAAGTCCGGCTTGTTTGGCGGCAGTCTGAAAGCGGCGCTGATGACCGCGACTAAGGGCGTCTTGTTCGGCGGTCGGATGAGCGTTCTGGCAGACGCCGATGAGCCGCGCGAGGTAACGCGGGCCGCCCAATTCACGCCTGACGGCGAGCGCACGCTGAGCAAACTGGACGCCGTATTCCGCGCCGGCAACGCCACGCGTGACGACATACCGAGCCACCTGATCGTCGGCGCCGAAATCCCACCGGATGTGGCGGACCTCTATGTGCACATGTGCCCGGCCGGCGTTTACGAGCGGGATGGCGACCGGCTCGTCGTCAATGCGCCCAACTGCATCGACTGCAAGGCGACGGATGTCATCGGGCCCCGCTGGACGCCGCGCGAGGGTGGGAGCGGTCCCAGCTACAAGCGGATGTAGCTAATTCGACTCCGCAGGAATAAGTTCCGGGCCCTCGTCCGCAGAGTCCTCGACTCGAACCGATCCTGTGGAGGTCACCATGCGATTAGTCCCCCTGGCGCTGGCGCTCGCCGCATTCGTGTCGCCGCTCGCGGCACAGGAAAACGAACTCGAGCGACCGGCTGACTGGAACGTCCGCTTCGATCAACCGGCGCCCGACAGCGCCATCTACTTCGTTACGATGCCGCCCGGTTGGCACATCACCACGGGACCCGCCGCCATCCTTTATCCTGCCTCGCAACCGGCGGTCGGCGAGTTCCGTGTGCAGTCGGAGATCTTTCTCTTTCCAGGTGAGCGAAAAGAGGGCTTCGGCGTCTTCGTCGGCGGCACGGATTTGGAGGCAGCGGGCCAATCATACCTCTATTTCCTGATCCGCAAAGATGGCCGTTTCCTGGTCAAACACCGAGCCGGGAATGATACTCACGTTATCATCCCGTGGACCGAGCACGCTGCCATCGTCAAGCACGAGGGAGGTGAAGGGACCGCCAAGAACGTACTCGCCATTGCATGCGGTGCGGAGCGTGTGAGCTTCCTCGTGAATGATCAACAGGTGGCCTGGCTCCCGCGCGCCCAGATGAACGTGGAAGGCGTCGTGGGACTGCGGGTCAACCACGGGCTCGATCTGCACGTCTCTGAACTGAGCGTCACGCCGCTGGCCGGCGGTTCTCGCTAGCCGTTCCTGGCTCGGCTTCGCCTCGTGGCCCCACCGCCCGGCTGCGGTGGGGCTTTCTTTCGTCATCCGTGTCGGCGAGACAAATTGTCAACAGGCCCCGACGACACCGGAGAGCGCCATGCAGGTGATCGGCCTATTGGGCGGCATGAGCTGGGAATCGACGATCGAGTACTATCGGATCATCAACCAGGAGGTGCGAAGACGGCTCGGTCGCCAACACTCGGCCAAGATCCTCATGTACAGCGTCGACTTCGAGGAAATCGAGCGCCAACAGGACACCGGCGCTTGGGATCGCGCCGGCCAGCTGCTCGCCACCGAGGCGAAGCGCCTGGAGCGCGGCGGCGCCGACTTCATCCTCCTCTGCACCAACACCATGCACAAGGTCGCCTCGGCCATCGAAGACGCGCTCCGTATACCGCTGGTGCATATCGCCGACGCCACCGCCCAGCGCATTCGGGAAGCCGGCCTCTCGCGTATCGGGCTCCTCGGCACCCGCTTCACCATGGAGGAGGACTTCTACACAGGCCGGCTCGCCAAGATGCACGACCTCCAGGTGATCGTGCCCGAGAAGCACGACCGGACGATCGTTGACCGCGTCATCTACTCCGAACTCTGCCAGGGGCAAGTCCTCGACCCATCACGGCGCGAGTTCGTCCGCATCATCGAAGCTCTGGCAGGCCAGGGGGCGGAAGGTGTGATCCTCGGCTGTACCGAGATCGGACTGCTGGTGCGCCCGGACGACTCGCCGATCCCCGTCTTCGACACCGCGCGCATCCATGCCCTGGCCGGCGTGAGTCTGGCGCTCGGCGCCTAGCCAGCCGGGCCGCCCGAGCGCCTATTGACAAGTATATTGCCATAATGACAATATTATAGACGATATGGTAAGACTCTGGGGGACCTAAGGTTATGAAGAGTCTCGGGATCCGGGCGCTCGGCGACCTGCAGACTGAAGCGCCGCCGGCAGCGGTCTCGGCGGCTGAGCCGTCGAGCGGCGTAGCTGAGCGGGCAGGACTCGGTCGCCCGTCTGTCGGTGTCCAGTCGCCGGGTGTCCGGGGGTGGGCGCCGGCCCAGGCGGCTCTGCTCGCCACGAGCGCCGATCTGGTGCGGTCGGCCCGTGCGGTGAGTGAGGCGCTCAACCGTCAGCACGGCGTGACCGGCAGTGGGCGGGCGATCCTTAGGGAGCTGGTGACCCATGGTCCTCTGACGGTCCCCGCTCTGGCGCGCGGGCGAGGAGTGACTCGGCAGCGCGTGCAGACGCTGGTCAGCGCGCTGGTCGAGGCCGGCTACGTGGAGCTTGTGGACAATCCCGCTCACAAGCGCTCGCGCTTGGCGCGATCGACTGCAAGGGGGCTAGCGCTGCTGGAGCGGTTGGAGCGCCGGGAGCGAGAGGAACTGGCCTTACTGAAGGTCGCCGTCAGCGACGCGGAGCTGAGGCGAGCCGTGGCGGTACTCCAGGCTGTGAGCGAGGCTTTCGCAGATCACCGTCCCTCGGCGGCATCATAGACCCGCCGGAACTTAATCGAGCGGCCAGGGCTGCTCATGTTGAAGTTCAGGATCAGCTGCCTGCCGTCATCGGACAGCTCGTAGGTGGTGACGAGCCGCGGGCCGCCTTCGAGCTTCCGTTCGATCTCGAGCTTTTCCCCTTTCCAGCGCGCCCTGGTGACGGTATCGCCGAGCCCCGAGAAGCGGCGCTGGACCTCTCGGCCGTCGGTTAAGAAGGACAGCGAGGTCCCGTCCATGCCGGTGACGGTGACGGTGGAATCGTCCTGCGCGATTCGGAAGACCCGCGCCGCCGCCAGGATGGCGCTTACCCGCTCGCCACTACGGGCTCGATTGCCGCCGGGAAGTGATGGGTTGGCCGGATTGTCTGCCGCCTGCCGGAACACTTCGTCGGGGTTGTCGCTGGCCAGGTCGTTGAGCAGCCATGTGCCGTTGAAGTCGACGTGCTGGGGCGCGGGATCGGAACCGCCGCCGGAGCAGGCTAGTGTGGCCACCACGAGCGCCGCTCCTACCAGCCGAATCAGCGAGGCTATCTGCTTTCTCATAGGACTACCACGAACTCCCATCTCAGGGCGTCTGCCGCGGCGGCCTGGAGGGACCCCCGCGCCGGCCCGGCATCATCCCCGGCACTTGCCCGAGTCTGCGGCGCCAATCTGTCTCGAGGCTGTCCAGGGCCGCAGCCTGCTCGGCGGTCAGCACCGCACGGATCTCCTGACGAATCGAGTCGGTGACGGCGCGCAGCTCGTCCAGAACAACCTCCGTGCGCGGCCGGCCGCTCTCCATAATTACTGCGATCTGCTCTCTCTGTTCCGCCGTCAGTCCGAGTGCGCGAAACATAGACGGCATGACGCCTTCGCGGAACCTCCCGACCATCTCGGGGCCCGGCTCGAAGGGCCGGGGCACGAAACGTTCGGTCTCCCGGATCCCGTCCAGCCGCTCCGCCGCCCGCACGAAGGCGTCCTGGGTCACGTCCTCCGCATCGATTCCGTTCCCCAGCACGCCGAGGGCGACGGCGAACGCCGCCGCGTCGCCGCGGCGTGCTCTGTGCACGAGCTTCGCATCGCTCAAGTCGGGATCCCTCGCCCCGGCCAGACCCTCACTTCTCCACTGATGTACGACAGCCAGACCATCCCAAACGTTAGCTCGACCAGGGAGCTTCGGCGCCGGGCTCAGCGCGGCCCCCTGACTTCACTTTTGCCCCAGGTGCTCTCAGCCACAAGGCAGTCGGCCTGTGAACAAGGCGGCTCCTGCGGTGTACGAGATTCGAGCCGCCCGTATCGGCTCGCCTGCCTTGGCTGTAACTTCACCGACCTTCAAAGGTGAGCGAACCCGTGGGCAATGCGGACTTTCTGGGAATCCTCGAGCTCAAGGATAAGGGCACCGGCTTCATCCGTTGCCGGGAGGCGAGTTACCTGCCTTCGGACTGCGATGTCCATGTAGGCCGCAAGCTGATCCAGGACTACCGGCTGCGGACAGGTGACGAGATCGCCGGTGTGGTCGGCCAGGCGCCGGGGAAGGGGAAGAGCCCGCCGCTCATCGAGGTCACGGCGGTCAACGGCATGCCGCCCGAGCAGCTGGAGGGTCGGCCCGACTTCAACCGACTCGGCGCGATCCACCCGGACGAGCAGCTGGTTCTCGACTGCGGCCGCACGTTGCGCGGCGCGCCGGACTACACGAACCGGGTCATCGATCTCCTGTGTCCCTTCGGTAAGGGGCAACGCGCGTTGATCGTTTCGCCGGCCAAGGCGGGCAAGACCACGGTGCTGCAGTCGGTGGCCGAGGGCATCGTCAAGAACTATCCCGACGCTACTCTGCTGATCCTGCTGGTCGATGAGCGCCCCGAAGAGGTCACCGAGATGGAGATGTGCGGCTTCGGTGAGGTCGTGTCGTCGAGCTTCGACTTCCCGGCCGAGCGCCACGTCGCGGTCGCCGAGCTTACGCTCGAGCGGGCACGTCGCCGCGTCGAGCTCGGTCAGGACGTCGTCATCATCCTCGATTCCATCACGCGCCTCGCGCGCGCCTACAACAACGTGGAGCGGGGCACCGGCCGCACCCTCTCCGGTGGCCTCGACGCGTCGGCGATCGAGGGTCCCAAGCGCTTCTTGGGTAGCGCCCGCAGGGTCGACCCGGCGAAAGGCGGTGGCTCGCTCACCATCATCGCCACGGCTCTCGTCGACACGGGCTCCCGCATGGACGATGTGATCTTCGAGGAGTTCAAAGGGACGGGGAACAGCGAGCTGGTCCTAAGTCGCGAGCTGGCCGAGCGCCGCCTCTTTCCTGCCATCGATCTCAACTCCAGCAGCACACGCCGTGAAGAGCTGCTGCTCGATCCACCGACGCTCGCTATCTCGCAGGCGATCCGCCGCCGCCTCGCCGAGGCCGCGCCGGCAGATGCGATGACCGAGCTCTTGGGCGTAATGAAGAGAACCGGGTCGAACGCCGAGCTCGTGCAACAGGCCGCCGGGTCGGCGGGCTAGCCGGGGGGCGGCGGTCTCGAGGCCCACTTGCGAATGAGCCGGCGGATCGTTGCCTTGCTGCTCCGTGGGGGCAGCGTGCATATTGGAATTTGATCAACCGACTCTCGTCATCTCTGTCCCAGCATGAAGGAAGAGCGGTCGCCTCGCTCGCCACGGCTTGTTGTTGTCGGCCTTCTCCTCAGCGTTGCGCTTTCTCCCGTTGAGGCCATCGCACAGCTACGCGCAGGGGCGGATCTCACCTACGCTAACCGCTATGTCTGGCGTGGCGTGACGCGCGCCAGCGTTCCGGCGTTCCAGCCCGATCTCTACATCGCGTACCGACGCGATCGTTCTTTTGCCAGTCTGGGCGGCTGGTGGAGTTTCGAGGTCGCAGGCGACGAGGATGACCTGGGCGACACGGGTCCGGGCGAGGGCGGGCTGGGTGAGTCCAACTACTGGATCGAGCTCTCGACGGCGGCCGGTCCGCTCGACCTGGGGATCGGGTTCGCGGGCTATTCGTTCCACGGTGATGAAAGCGGGGGCCGCAGCAGCGAGTACGACACCAGCGAGCTGTACGCCTTCGTCTGGTGGGAGATGGCGGTGTGGTTCCCGAAGCTGGCCGTCTGGTACGACTTGGGCGCGCTCGAGGGGGCCTACGTCGAAACGAGCGCTAGCCTGCGCTTATCGATCCTACCGATGGCTTCCCTCTATCTCGGCGCTTTGGCCGGCTGGAGCGCCGGCCAGGCAACGAACGACTCCGATCCGTCGCAGCCACCCTACTTCGAGTCGGACGGGCTTACGCATGTGGATCTTTCGACCTGGGGCTCGTACCGGATCGGCAAGGGCTTCACTCTGGCACCGGCGCTTCACGTGCAGCTCAACTTCGACGAGGCGACCAAGCGGACGAGGCCAAGCGAGAGCCAGGACGTCAAGGTCTGGTTCACGATCGCTTTGAGTTGGTCGCACGAGCTCGGAGCTCAAATGTGAGCGCGCGGTCAGCCGTGCTGGTGGCAGCTCTGGTCGGCGGCTGTGGTTACAACGTGCAGACGCTCCCCGCGCCGGTATCGAGACCTCCCGTACCTCACCTGGGAGAACCAACGCTACACGCCGGCCTGGGGCGTGCCGACATCACCCCGCCTCCGGGGCTTGGGACGTACGCCTACGGTCCTGAGGGCCTTGAGGCGCGCGGCTTTCGCAATCGGCTCTACGCTCGGGCGCTGGTGCTGGAGGACGCGGACGGCGAGCGGGTTGCCTTCGTTGTCGCGGATCTCGGCGTGATCTCGGCTATGCTTCACCGCTCGGTGGCCAGCCGAATCGTCGAGCCGACCGGTATCGGCGCCGACCGGCTGGTTCTCGCAGCGACACACACCCACGCGGGTCCCGCGCACTTCATCGGTGTGAAGCAGTTCGACGATCACGGCTCCGCGATCGCCGGCCTGGATACCGCGGTGGTTCGCTTCCTCGCCGAACGGATTGCCGGTGCCGTGGCGGAAGCCGTCGACTCGTCGCGCCCGGCGCGGTTGGCGGTCGCCCGGGTACCGGTCTGGGGATTCACCCGCAACCGCAGCCTCTCTGCCTACCGGCGCAATCCCGACAGCCTCAAGGTCTACCTGCCGCCGCCCGACCTCGAGCTCGAGGCGGACCAGCGCGCGGTGGATCCGACTTGGACCATGCTGCGCGTCGACCAGCTCGCTCCCGACGGGTCGGGCTATCTGCCGGCTGGCGCGCTGAGCATCTTCGCGATTCACGGCAACGCCATCCCATCCGTCAACGACCTCTTCGACGGCGACATCCACGCGCTGGTTGAACGCCAGCTCGAAATGCACATCGACAGCCTGACCGGTTGGATTCCAACGTACGAGCCGCGGGCCGTCCACCTGCTGGCGAACGGCACGGTTGGAGACGTGGCACCCATACATCCCGAGTCGGCTCGCTGTCCGCCGCCGCAGCTTCGCCTTGGCCGCCGGCCCGGCGGGCCACACGCGCCGCCGCCCGCTGAAGAATGGCGGCCGGTGTCGCCGGAGCGTGCGGCTTCCTGTATGGCGTCGGCCGCCGCGTACGTCGACTCCGCCGGCCGTGCCTTGGCGCAACGAGCGGCGGAGATCTTCGATGGGCTCGCCAGTCGGCTGAGCGGCGAGATCGTTATCGCACGGTCGTTCCTTACGCTCCCCTTGAAGGGCGAGCTCGCTCCGCAAGCACTTTGCGAGCAGCCGCGAGTCGGCACCGCTACCCTGGCAGGAAGCGAGTCGTCCCCAACCCGCTACTACGGTTGGCGGTTCATTGGCCTCTTCCCGACCGGCTTCGAGCACGGCGGCTCGGCCATCGGGTCGCCTACCGGTAGCTGTCATGCACCCAAGCGATTAGCCTTGGGAGCGCTGCAGGGCATGCTTGTCGGCGAGCACGGGTTCCCGGAGCTGGCTCAGCTCATGGTCGTGCAGTTAGGCGGATTGCTGCTGGTGGCCGTGCCGGCTGAGGTTACCGTCGGGGCCGGCGTGATGATGCAGAACTCCGTGCGCCGAGCGGCTGAAGCTGCCGGCCTGTTCCCAGAATCGACCGCGCTCATCGGGCTGGCGAACGGCGACCTTCGCTACGTCACCACGCCCTGGGAGTACACAGCACAGGACTACGAAGGTGCCTCCACGCTGTACGGCCCGGCGACCGCCGAGGTGCTATCGGAGAAGCTGGGCGAACTCACCGCCGCGGTCGCCGCTGGCTCGCCAACTGTCTCCCCGGTCCAGTTGGAGCCGATCACCGCCTACGCCGGCCGCGTGCGCGAGATCCTGCCGCCGTCGGATGCCGGACCAGAGCCGGAGCGGATCCAGCGCGTCTTCGTTGACCTGGCGTGCGACGGTAAAGCAACGGTCGCGCGTTGGGTCGACACCTATCCCGGTCGCTTGATCCCGGCCGACGGGCCCATCCTGCGCATCGATCGGGGTTCGCCGGCCGCGTGGTCACCGCTGACCTGGGATGACGACAGCCATCTGGAGATCCGCGCCATCAAAGCGATGGGGAAGCGCGGCTATCTCTGGGAAGCGCGCTGGAATCCGCCGGTCCGCTTCGAGGGGTCTGTCAGGTTCGTTCTGCTGGCACGCTCCGGGCTCGCCGAACTGCCGAGCGGGCCCGTGCTGCCATGTTCAAGGTGATCGCGGAAGGTCGACTCGAGGCTCGGTGACCGCGGGCTCGGCGGGGCTCGTAGGCTCGCCGGCGCTCGGGCGCGCCTCCGGTTCGTGCAGCGTCCACCACTCCCGCGCCTGCTCCACCGTCCACGGGTGGGCCAGCGGTACGCTGGCGAGCGCAGCGCACAGCTCGGCCGCCGATTGAAAGCGGTCGGCCGGCCGCTTCGCCAGGCACTTCAGCACGATGTCATCGAGTACTGGCGGGATCTCGATCTCGGAGATCTCCGAAGGTTTGGTCGGCTCGCTCCGCACGTGGTCGAGAATGACCTCTAGAGCCGTAGCACGCTTGAACGGCGGTTGTCCCGTCAGCATCCAGTGGGCCACTCCGCCCAAGTTGTAGATGTCCGCGCGGCCGTCGATCTTGTCACCGCCCTCGATGGATTCGGGCGCGAAATACGTGGGGGTCCCGAAGATCATCCCGCTCTTGGTGAGCGTACCGGGGTCGTCGAGCCCGATCTCCTTCGCCAGGCCGAAGTCCAAGACCTTCGCGAAGTCGTGTATCCCACCTTGCTGGGTCAGATAGATATTGGACGGTTTGATGTCTCGGTGGATTACCCCGCGAGCGTGCGCCTCGCCCAACGAGCCGCACACCTGCTGGAGCACATAGATGACCCGCTCCGGACACATGGGCCCGAAACGCTCCACCAGCGACTGGAGGTCCAGCCCTTCCAGGTACTCCATCGCATAGTAGAACGTGTTGTCCGTGGTGCGACCGTAGTCGTAGATAGTGATCGTGTTGGGATGGGTGAGGGCGGCGGACAGTCGCACCTCACGCTCGAACCGCGCTACCGCGCTCTCGTCCAGTTCCTTCTCTGCATGGATGACCTTCACGGCGGTGGGCCGGCACATGAGCGCGTGTTGTGCTGCATAAACTTGCCCCATACCACCGCGGCCCAGCTCTTTCTCTAGAACGTAGCTGCCAAGTCGCCGCGCCTCGTGCAACGAGCGTCGCATGTTGTAAAGCGCCTTCGTGATCAGGACGGACACGCCGCCCAGAACCGCCAGGTAGAAAGTCCCTTCCAACACCATCCGGCGGAACTCCTCCACGCCGCCGTTCTGCACCCAGAATTGGCGGATCTCTGGGACTCCCAGGTAGGCGACGACCATCGCCGCCGGATAGGCGAGCGTGGCTGTCCCGGCCAGTCCTGCCTGTGAGCCCACGTTCACCGGGATGATGGCAGCGTGGATGAAAAGGGCGAGCGAGATGGCAAAAGCGGGCACTTCGTTCAGGTCGTAGACCGCGGCGATGAAGAGCGACACCAACAAGATGATCGATACCGTCACGTAGTCGATGAACAGCACGGCCTGCGTGCCCCACGACCGGAGCAAGAGCACCAGCGTCGCCAACCCCAGCGTGAGCGGGTAGAGATCGTAGATCTTGGCAACGTGCGGGGTGAAGATCGTTTCAGCGGCCGGGCGAATCTCGACGAAAATCCCGTAAAAGAGGTAGACGGCAATGCCGATGAGAAAACCGATCCCGAAGGCGAGCCTGCAGCGCTGGAGCAGGAGTTCTCCCAGCTCCTCGTGGAACGAAGTAGCCGCCCCGAGGGTGGTCGAAACGGATCGCCTGAGCCGTTCCAGGACGTCCATGCCCCTGTCGGGTTGGAGTCACCGCAGCAAGAATTGCACGTTAGCTCGGGTTCTCTATTAACAATCTCTGCTTTCGGCTAGGCGGTCGCAACCTCGAAACCGGCCCGCGCTCATCTTCGTACGTGGTTATGTAATCTGGACTAACCGGGCTGCGATTGGCACCGCTCACCATCAGACGACATCCCCGTCCGAGCGAAGGAGAGGCGACGATGAAGCGTTTGTTGTTACCCGCCCTGCTACTAGCCTTAGCGACACCCGGGCTGGCGCAGGAGCGGACGCTGATCGGTAGTGGAATTGAATCGGGCGGCTTCGGTGCCGTCACGGTCAAGTTCAGCGAGTTCGCGGACGATTTCGCCGTGTTCGCCGGTGCCCGCGGCGGCTGGATCATCAATCACAGTTTCGTTCTCGGCGCCGGCGGCTACGGGCTCACCAACGACATCGACATGGGTCTGACCGGGACCCGGGACGTCGAGTTCGGCTATGGCGGCCTGGAGCTCGAGTACATCCATAACTGGAATAAGCTGGCCCACTTCACCGTCTACCTGCTGATCGGTGGGGGTGGGCTGAGCGGCCCGGCGGTGACAGAGGAGGCGGTGTTCGTACTCGAGCCGGCGCTGAACGGCGAGCTTAACGTCACGGACTACTTCCGGCTGCACGCGGGGGCGGGCTACCGCTTCGTGACCGGGGTCGACACGCCGGGCCTGGAAGGCTCGGACTTGAGCGCTGTCTGCGGCCAGATAACATTGAAGTTCGGCGCGTTCTAGACACTCCCAGCCGTAGGGAGCCGCGTTTGCGACTCTGGGACATCGTGGAAACCTCGCGGCGTGTGGCTGAGACCAGCGCGCGCCGCGAGAAGATCGCCAACCTGGCGGCGCTGCTCGGAAGGTTGCGGCCTGACGAAGTCGGCGTCGCCGTCGCGTTCCTGGCCGGCGAGCCGCGTCAGGGCCGGCTGGGTATCGGTCCCGCGAAGCTCCAGGCCGCCCGGCCGGATTCCGCCTCTGCAGAGCCCCGGCTCGAGCTCATGGAGACCGACGCGGCGCTCGAGCGCATAGCCTCGCTATCCGGGTCGGGATCGACGGCGCAACGCGCCCGCTGGCTGCACGAACTGCTCACCCGCGCCACCCGCGAAGAGCAAGACTTTATCAACCGACTCGTACTCGGCGAGCTGCGTCAGGGTGCCCTCGAGGGTGTCATGGTCGAGGCGATCGCCAAGGCGGCTCGTGTCCCGGCAGCGCTTGTCCGCCGTGCCCTCATGTTCTCGGGCAACCTCCCCGAGGTGGCCGATGCCGCTCTGACCGGCGGCGCGGAAGAGCTGGCCGGGTTCTCCATCCAGCTCTTCCGCCCTGTGCAGCCGATGCTGGCGGCGACCGCCGAAGACGTCGGTGAAGCATTCGGCCGCCTGGAGACCGCCGGCCTCGAGTACAAGCTGGATGGCGCGCGAGTTCAGGTGCACCGCGCCGGCGACGAAATACGCGTCTACACGCGCCGGCTGAACGATGTCACCGCGGCGGCGCCCGAGTTGGTGGAAGCCGTTCGCGCGCTACCGGTGAACGAGATCATCCTCGATGGCGAGACGCTGGCATTGCGCTCCGACGGAAAGCCCCAGCCGTTCCAGGTGACGATGAGCCGCTTCGGGCGCAAGCTGGACGTTGAGCGGATGCGCCGCGAGCTGCCCTTGTCCGCCTACTACTTCGATCTTCTCTATCTGGATGGCCAGAGCCTGGCCGACCGTCCGGCGGGCGAGCGGCTCGAATCACTGAGAGAACTACTGCCGGAAACGCTGTCAGTCAGACGCACAATTACCGGAGATCCGGCTGAGGCGCAGAGATTTCTGCGCGCCGCGCTCGCCGCCGGGCACGAAGGCATCATGGCCAAAGCGCTGGATGCGCCCTACGAGGCCGGTCGGCGCGGTCAGAGTTGGCTCAAGGTGAAGCCCGCTCACACCCTCGATCTGGTCGTGCTGGCGGCGGAGTGGGGCTCGGGTCGGCGGCGCGGCTGGCTGAGCAACCTGCACCTTGGAGCCCGCGACCCGAAGACCGGCGGCTTCGTCATGCTCGGCAAGACCTTCAAAGGATTGCGAGACCGAGATCTCGAGTGGCAGACTAAGCGTCTGCAGGAGCTAGAGATTAGCCGGGACGCCTACACGGTCTATGTACGCCCTGAGGTTGTCGTAGAGATCGCGTTCAATGAGGTGCAGGGAAGCCCGAGGTATCCGGCGGGGCTGGCCCTCCGCTTCGCGCGGGTCAAACGTTATCGACCCGACAAGCGTCCCGAAGACGCCGACACCATTGACACCGTGAGAGCGATCTATGCGGCTCAGAATGGAGAGCTTGGGTAGGAGCCGACCCCGGCAACACGAGGCCGTCAAATGACTCTGCAAGCGTTGATCGTCGCAGCGGCCCTCCTGCTCGTTCTCGTCGCAGCGGTTGTCGTCTTCATCGGCTGGGCGGTACGCTGGGGCGCGACCCCTGAGGAGTGCTCGATGCGCATGCCAGGCGACGGATACTTCACGGGTGTTTCCCCGGCGTACGTGGCGATGACCCGCGCCATATCTATTGCGGCCCCAACCGAGACCGTCTGGCCGTGGTTGGCTCAGCTGGGCCGTGGCGCCGGCTGGTACAGCATCGACCGCTTGGACAACGGCGGCAAAATGTCGGCGCGACACATCCTCTCCTGGGTCCCGCCGCCTCGCGAAGGCGATGCGACGCCCATCGGATATTTGCGTCATATTATGCCCGGGCGCGAGCTCACCTGGTGGTTGCCCGGCACGCGCTCTCTCGGCAGCACGGCGCGCTTGGCCGTCGACATCCGCCTGAGTCCCGAGAACGACGGGTCGCGCCTGGTGATCCGGATGTCCGGAGATGCCGCGGGGGGCATGCCGCGCATGGTGATCTGGGTCTTCAGGTTCATCGACAGCATCATGGCCATCCGCCAGCTCCTCGGCATCAAGGAGCGCGTCGAGCAGCACGCGGCGCGCACCTCCGATCCCGAGCACCCGGAGAGCGGGTCGCGCGACCAGTACCAGCTCTACGAAGTGGTTTATGCTTCGGGCGAAAGGGCGGGGACCCCGGGAAAGGAGCACGCCGAGCAGTGGCATCGCGCGGCTGTGACAGCCGGGCTTGTAACCGTCGACGGCGAGGAGAGGAACAACAAGGGCTGATCAGCCCGAGTGACGTGGGGGGCTTTTATGGTGTCACGGGCACCGCTACCCTTTGAAGACGTTCAAAGGGCTGACGGACCAAACGCTCGAATGGCAAACGGGGAAGCTTCAGGAGCTGGAGACCGGCCGCGATCGATACACCGTTTATCTGCGCCCCGAGCTTGTAGTGGAAATCGCCTTCAATGATATTCAGGCCAGCCCCAAGTATCCGGGCGGCTTGGCGCTGCGCTTTGCCCGGCTCAAGCGCTAGCGGCCGGACAGGCGCCCCGAACATGCCGACACTATCGAGACGGTTCGGGCGATTCACGAGGGTCGGCGCGGCCACAGCTGAGGCCGACCTCGCATTCTCAGCCGAATGACGACGCTCTTCCCCACGGTCTACGCCGAGAAGAACCGCTCCACGTTCTTCGACGTGGCGGGAACCCTCATCACGGTCAGCTATGATCTGATCGAACGGAAGCGCTGGTTCTTGTTTCCCAGCCCGGCGCTGGCTCGCGTCCTGATCAATATCGGCGACGGTGAGTCGCTGATGTCCCACGAATACTCGGTGCCCAGGAACCGCCGGGTCGGTCCGGAGATCGCCGGCGTCGAACGAGGCCTGTACAGGCTCCTGGATGATGCCGTCTGCACGACGATGCAGATCAAAGCACTCGAGGCCGCGGAAAGGGAAGTGCAGGCCCTGGAAGCCGAGCACCTGTTCGAAGGTGGAAGTGGAAGTGGCTCCCGCGAGCAGCCCGCCGACGCCGCAGCTGCGCGACGGGCGTGGGAGCAGAGACTGCTGGAAGAGTTGATCGACCGATTGATTACGGCGTTGCGCCACGTCACCAACGTGACATCACTCACCCCCGAGGGGCTCGAAGCCCATCAACGCGACCGTTCCCAGGCGCTGGAGCGCGTCGTTCAATCGACGACTCTCGCCTCGGTCCTCGAGGCGCAGGGCGTGCTGAGTGCGGTGGAGACGTTTCTGGCCCACGAGGTCGAGACGACGACCGATGTGAATGTGCTCAGGGATAGGACGCTGGACTATCTGGAGCGGCTGCACGAGAGGAGCGGTCGCGGGGCACCGGCGCTCAGTTACCCGCAAGCGCACATTATCACCAACGAGTTCGTGCCTGCCTTCGTGGAGATGAAGAAGGAATACGATGCGGCCAGCTCTGTCCCTTCCAACATCGTCGAGCATGCCTTCGGCAGCTTCTTCGGTGGAGGCATAGCCGGTTGGCTGACGCTCTCGCTATTCGGGGAAGCCGTGATCAGAGGCCTGACCGGGATGTATGTGGATATACCCGGTTGGTATATCGGCGCCGCGGTGGCTTTCGTTTGGCCTTACCTCAAGGCGAGCCTCGGGATGACCAGGCGCGAAAGGCAATACGAGAAGCGACGTCAGAAGCTCTTGCGGAGACTCGGCAAGCGGCTCGAGCTCGTCTGGCCGGAAAGCGGCTCGCGGTCTGTGCCCCCCTCCTAGGGCATCACGGCGCGCGAGCGGATGTAGGCCTCGAGCTCGCGCGCCGGCCTGAACCACTCGCCACGCACATGGGCATCCTTGAACGTGTTGTGCAGCTCGCGCACGAGAGCCTTCGAGTTCCGCGCCCCGATCACCCCGAGTAGCTTCAATTCGGCTGGGTTGCCGGACTGCAGCTCTTGCAGCTGTGTCTCGAGCCGCCGCCTGCGGGCGATGCCGATCTTGATCTCGCCGCCGCGCATGTCGCGAACGAAGTAGGCGTATCTCATCAGATCATAATACCTCTGGAACAACCTGCAGAGCGAGTCCGGAGCCTGTGGGATCGAGAATCTAGCTCATGGAGAAGGTGGCGGAAACGACGACGCACGTAGCGTGGCACTCCTACACAATGTAGGTGCCACCCCGGTGGCAATCAGCGGGCGGTGGCGACAGAGCGAATTCGCTTGCGCTCGCATTCCCGCGGCCTTTACTTGAAAGGTAGCAGGAGTCCCGGCCCAGGAGATTGCCATGTCCATCGAGGTCACGAGTAGCGCCTTCGAAGACGGCGGCTTCATCCCGCCCCGCCACACCTGTCAGGGAGAGGACGTCTCACCGCCGCTCCACTGGAAGCACGTTCCCGCCGAGGCTCGGAGCCTGGCGCTCGTCTGCGATGACCCGGATGCGCCCGTCGGAACGTGGGTCCACTGGGTGCTCTACGACGTTCCGCCTGCCTTCTCGGAGCTGCCCGAAGGGATTCCGCCCACGGAGATCACACCCGACGGCGCCAAGCAGGGGCTCAACGATTTCCGGCGCCTCGGCTACGGCGGTCCCTGCCCACCGCCCGGTGCGGCGCACCGCTACTTCTTCAAGCTGTACGCGCTGGACATCGAGCCGGGGCTGCCCGCCGGAGCGACGAAGGCCGACTTGCTGCGGGCGATGGAAGGGCACGTGTTGGCGGAGGGCCAGCTCGTCGGCCTGTACCAGAGGGGCTAGCCGGGCACCCTGAGGATCGGCAGGTAGGCGCCCCAAGGGCCGACCTCCTCGCTGTACCCCTTGGCCATCACGCGAGCGATCTGGGCGATGTGTCCCAGATCGTGCACCGTCCAGGTCGCCAGTAGCTGCCGCAGCGTAACTCTTCCGAGCTCGGGGTGCGTGCTGGTCAACTCGAGCTGAGCCGGCTGGATGTTCAGTTCCTCGAGCGTCTGTAAGTTGCCGACACGCAGCGACTCGAACCTGTCCAGCAGTTCGGCCAGCGTCTTGCCGCGACTCTTCTCGAACTGAGCAAAGCGGTCGAACGGGGTGAAGGTCTGCGATTCGCCCTGCTCGAGAATGATGCGGACACGCGTGATCCAGTCGGTTTCTTCGCCGTGGATCAGGTGTCCGACGATGTCGAACGGACACCAGGTATCCGGTCCGGCGTTGCTCGTGATCCACGCTTCCGACAGCCCGCCCAGCCAGGAGCGCAGCGTCGCTGGTGTCCCTCTCAGGATCTCGATCGTCCGACTTAGTTCAAACTCCATTGTGGGTCACCTCCAAGATGAACTCAGCGATCCCAGCCAAGGGAACTGGCTTGCTTTGGCCGGCGTTTCTAGGACAAGCGGGCGGACGGCAACCTGCAACCTTGTAATGCTTCGAAGCATCCAAGTAGATGAAGGGGCGGCCGAAACAAGCTACCGAGCCGCTCCGTAAGGTAGAAGTAGGGACCACTTAACGAAAACCAGGGTACAGGAGTCGTACCTATAGAGTAACGAGATAGAAGAGTTTCCTCCCTGTCCAGGTGGCACTGGACAGCAATCCTTCAAGAAACCCTACCAATAACTCCGCAACGCGATGGGGCCGGTGAAAGCCGGCCCCTTTTGCATGCGCGCTGGGCGCGGCTCAGTCCTTCGGCCCGCGCTTCAGTCGTCGCAGCAACCGCCGCTCCTTCTTGCTCGGCTTACCACCTTCCCGGAACTCGAAAGTCGGGGCAGCCCGGCGCTGAGCCTTGAGCTGCTCGCGGGCCTGCACGCTCTCCGCCGTCTCCTCGTAGAGCGTGGCGGCCTCGGCGGCCGGCCCCCTTAGCTCCGAGAGTCGCCGGACGATGAGCTGGTACTCGTGCGGGCCCTTGCGAACTCGCACCCTGTCGCCGACGTGCAGGTGAGAGGCACGCTTCGCACGCCGGCCGTTCACCTGTACCTTGCCGCCGCTGATGGCCCGCCCCGCCAGCGAGCGCGTCTTGAAGAAACGCGCCGCCCACAGCCACTTATCCAGCCGTACGGTCTCGGAACCACTCGATTCGCTCATCCCCCCTCATGGTCGTCAGGACGCCGGCCTGACGCAATGGCGGGAGGGCCGCCTCGGTGTCCCCCCTTCCACATCACCCCGCTGTCTTTCATCTTTGGAAGTTTTTACCAGTACAAGAGTGGCGCGTTTCAGCACTTCGCGCCGGACAATTGAACGGAGAATCAGCGTTGAAACTCTCCGACACGGCAATTCGCCGGCCGGTTCTGGCTGCTATGATGAGCCTCGCGCTCGTCCTGTTCGGAGGGATCGGCTACTTCCGCCTCCCGGTGCGTGAGTTCCCCGATGTCGATGCGCCGATCGTCTCGGTCACCACGGTCCTGCGGGGTGCCAATCCCCGGGTGATCGAGTCGACGGTGACCGACATTCTGGAGGAGGAGCTCAGCACGATTCCGGGGCTGCGCACGCTGACCAGCTCGAGTGCCGAGCAGGTGAGCAATATCACCCTCGAGTTCACCCTGGATCGGGATATCGAGGCGTCGGCCCAGGACGTGCGCGACAAAGTCTCGCGGGTGCGCGGCCGGTTGCCCCAGGAGATCGAGGAGCCCGTCGTCACCAAACAGGACGCCGATGCCCAGCCGTTCTTCTGGCTCGCCTTGACCGCCGAGAACTACGACCTTCTTCAGTTGTCGGATATCGGGGACCGCGAAGTCAAGGCGCGCCTACAGACGTTGCCGGGCGTCGGGCGTGCGCAGGTCTTCGGTGAGCGCCGCTACTCGATGCGCATCTGGCTCGACCCGGCCGAGCTCTCAGCCCGCGGTCTCACCGTTCAGGACGTCGAGGCGGCGATTCGCAGTCGCAACGTCGAGATTCCCGCCGGTCGCATCGAGTCGGAGCGCCGCGAGTTCACCGTCCGCTCACTCGGCGAGCTGAAGACACCGGACGAGTTCGCCGACCTTACCGTGTCGAGTCAGGGCGGGCAGCTGGTCAAGCTACGCGACCTCGCCCGGGTCGAGCTGGGGCCGGAGGACGAGCGCAGCTCGCTGCGCTTCAAAGGCACCTCCGCGGTCGCCATCGGTGTGGTCCGCCAGTCGAAGGCGAATCTGATCGAAGTATCGGACGCGATCCGCGGCGAGCTACCGGCGATCAACGCAGCGCTACCACCTGGCGTGGAGTTGGAAGTCGCCTTCGACTCTTCGATTTTCGTGCGGCGCTCGATTCAGGAGGCGCAGGAGACCCTGCTGCTCGCGGCGGTTCTTGTCGTACTGATCATCTTTTTCGCGCTGCGCAATCTAAAGGCGACCATCATCCCGGCGCTGGCGATTCCCACATCGATCGTCGCCGCCTTCGGTTTGATGTACTTCTTCGGCTTCACTATCAACAACCTGACGCTGCTGGCTCTCATCCTGTCCATCGGTATCGTGGTGGATGACGCGATCATCGTCATGGAGAACGCGTACCGGCATCAGGAGGAACTCGGTGAGGACCCGGAGACGGCGGCGATCAAGGGCACGCGTGAGATCGCCTTCGCGGTGATCGCCACGACGGTGGCTCTGGTCGCCGTCTTCTCACCACTGGCGTTCCTGCGCGGTACGACCGGGCGGCTGTTCAACGAGTTCGGCATCGCTATGGCCGGCGCCGTCGTAATATCGAGCTTCATCGCGCTCACGCTGACCGCGATGACCAGCGCAAAGATCCTCAGGGTCCCCAAAAGCCACGGCCGCATCTTCATGGCGTTCGAAAAGGGGTTTGTCGGCCTCTCGGAGGGCTACGGCCGCTCGCTGGTCTGGGCCCTGAAGCGCCGTTGGTGGGTCGTGGGTGGTGCGGTGGGTGCCGTACTGCTGGCCATCGTCGTCTTCCGTGCTCTGGAGCGAGAGTTCGTTCCGCCCGAGGATCGCGGTTGGTTCGTGGTCATCACCGTGGCGCCGGAAGGAGCGACGCTTGCCTACACGGACGGTTATCAGCAACAGATCGAGGGCGTCCTCGGTAGGACCGAGGACATCGAGGCCTATTTCAGCGTCGTCGGCTTCGGCGGTCGCGTGAACAGCGGCATCATCTTCACCCGGCTGACCGATTGGGAGGAGCGCGACCGCTCGGTACAGGAGATCATCGGCGAGATCCAACCGCAGTTCTTCGGGATACCCGGCGTCTTCGCTTTTGCCAACAACCCGCCGGCCTTCGGCTTCGGCAGCCCCGTTCAGTTCGTCGTGCGGCATCCCGACTTCGATTCGCTGGGGGCGGGTATGGAGCGGCTCGTGCCGCGCGCCCGCTCGATCAATGGGCTGATCAATATCGACACCAACCTGCGGGTCAACAAACCGGAGCTTACGGTGAGCTATGACCGTGACCGGGCTGAGGATTTGGGCGTTCAGATCCGCGATGTCTCAGGGGCGCTGCAGACCCTGCTGGGCAGTCGGCGCGTCAGTACCTTCACCCGCGCGAACAAGCTCTACGATGTCATCGTGCAGCTCGATCCCGAGGCGCGCGCGACGCCGGGACAGATGACCGACCTCTATGTGCGCGGCCGCGACGGCGCTCTGATTCAGCTTGACGCCGTGACACGCGTAGAGGAGGGGGTCGGACCACGTCAGCTCAACCACTTCAATCGAGTCCGTTCGTTCACGTTGACCGCCAACCTGGCGCCGGGATTCGCACTCGGCGAGGCACTCGATTCCCTGAGTGTGGCGTCGGCCGAGGTGCTGCCGCCCGGCAGCAGCATCGCGCTGGCGGGCGAGTCGCGCGAGCTGGAGGAGAGCGGGAACGCACTCTACTTCGCCTTCGTTCTCGCGCTGATCGTCGTCTACATGGTTCTGGCGGCGCAGTTCGAGTCGCTGCTCCACCCGTTCACGGTGCTGCTCTCGGTGCCGCTGGCGGTGACCGGTGCCCTCCTGGCCCTGCTGCTCGCCGGCTCCACGCTAAACCTGTACAGCCAGATCGGGATGATCCTGCTGATCGGCATCGTGAGTAAGAACTCTATCCTGCTGGTCGAGTACGCTAACCAGCTCAAGGCCAAAGGGATGGCCTCAGCGGAAGCGATGCTCGAGTCGGGCCGCATTCGACTGCGTCCGATTCTGATGACGGCGACGGCGACGGTGTTCGGGGCGATGCCCATCGCCCTCGGCCTCGGTGCCGGCTCGGCAAGTCGCAGGCCGCTAGGCTACGCCATCGTCGGCGGACTTTTGTTCTCCACTGTTCTGACCCTGTACCTGGTGCCCGTCGTGTACGTGCTCTTGGACGCGCTCAAGGAGCGGCTGGCGCGACGCGCACCCCAGCTCGAAACGGTTGAGGCACAATGATTGTCGCGCTCCTCGCGTTATTTCAGCTGACCGCCATCGACGCGGTCGAGCAAGCGGCGACGCAGCACCCGGCGCCGATCGTTCGGGCCGACACAGTCCCGACCGTCACACTCGCGCAGGCGTTGCAGGCGGCCGCGCAGCTCGATCCAGACTATGTCGCGGCGCTCGGCGAGATCAGCAACGCTCGTTGGGTCAGGCGCTCGGCCTACGCCGTCTTCGTCTTGCCATCGGTCTCCATCTCCACGTCGCTGACCAAAGCGTCCGAGCAGTTCTTCAACCTCGGTACGGGCACGCTCGCCGACCAGATCGTCGATGCGCGCGTTGAGGCGCGCTACAACCTGTTCCGCGGCGGCGCGAAGCTCTTCGAGCTGCAGCGAGCACGCGCCGAGATGGCAGGCGCCGAGGCCAACGAACTCCAGGCGCGCTTCAACACGGCGGTGCAGACCGAGGCCGACTTCTACAGCGTGCTGGCCGAGCGGGAGCTGACACGTGTCGCGGCAGAGCGCGTCGGCCGTGCCGAGGAGCAGCTCGCCGTTGCACGCGCCCGCGTCGTCTCGGGTGCCGCGGTGCAGACGGATTCGCTGCAGCTGCTGCTCGAGCTGACGCGCGCCAACGTCGACCTACTGCGCCAGCGCGCGAGCTTGCGGGTGGCTCAGGTGCAGCTGGGCCGGCGCGTGGGGATCGCCGGCCCGGTGGACGCGCTGTCGCGGGATACGCTGCCGGCGCTGGAGCTTCCGATCAGCGAAGACAGCGCCGTTGCGGAAGCGCTGGGGCAGGGCCCAGCCTATCGTGTGGCGCTGGCGGATGAGCAGGCGGCGAGCGCTGCGGCCAAGGCTGCCTACGGCAGCTTCATTCCACAGGTAGACCTGTTCGCGTCCTGGCAGGGCTTCGACGAAAACTACTTTCCGGAGGCCGCAACGCGCACGGTGTGGGGCTTTCAGATCAGCCTGCCGGTTTGGAACAACGGGCAGCGCGAGATCGCGCTGACACGGGCGCGGACGAACCGTGATGTGGCACGCGCCGTTCTACGTGACACCGAGCTCGCCGTGCGACGCGATGCGATCGAGGCCTACCAGGTCTACGAGACGGCGCGTGCCAGCGCCGAGCTGGCGCGACAGGCCGTGATCGTGGCGCAGGAGAACCTGGAAGTGCAGGAGACGCGTTACCGTGCCGGCGCGACCACGATTCTGGACCTGCTTTCGGCCCAAGTCTCGCTGTCCGAGGCGGAAGCTGGTCTGGTGCAAGCGCGCTACTCGACGCGGTTGGCGCTGGCCGGGCTGGAGGCGATCTTGGGACGGCGGCTATTCACAGATAGAGGTCGGCAAAGGTGAGAACGAAACTGGTGAGCCTGTTGGCGCTGGCCGCGGTCGCGGCCTGCTCGGACGCAGAATCGAACAACAGCGGCGGTCCAGGCGGTGGAGGGCCACCGCCTGGGATGCCCGTCGAGGTAGCACTCGCGCGCCAGGATACGGTCGTTGATGCGATCACCGCGACCGGTCAGGTCGAGGCGCTTCAGTCCATCGAGCTGCGACCGGAGGTTGACGGGCGGCTGGAGCAGATCCTGGCGCGCGAAGGGATCGAGGTCGCGAAGGGTACCCCCCTCTTCAAGATCGATGACGCCGAACTGAGGGCTCAAGTGACGCGCCTGGAGGCCGAGCGCGACCTGGCCGTACAGGCCCTCGAGCGCACTCGCCGCCTGCTGGCACAGAACGCCTCATCGGAGGCGGATCTGGAGTTGGCCGAGGCTAATGCGCGGAGCAGCCAGGCCCAGCTCGAGCTTGAGCAGGTCCGTCTGGACCGGACCTTGGTGCGCGCGCCGTTCTCGGGGTCGCTGGGCGAGCGGCTCGTGAGCCTGGGCGACTACGTTAACACGTCGACCCGGCTGACCACGCTGCAGACGGTGGATCCGCAGCGCGCGGTGTTCCAGGTTCCGGAGCGTTACGCCCGGCGCCTCGAGGTGGGTCAAGAGGTGAGTTTTCGGGTGGCCGCGCTGCCGGAAATCGAGTTTTTCGGTTCGGTCGATTTCGTCGATCCGGTCGTCGCGCTTCCGGCCCGCACGATCAAGGTCAAGGCCGAGGTGCCGAATCGGGAGCGGACTCTCAAGGCCGGCATGTTCATCGAGGCGCGACTCGCTACCGATGTGCGTCCTGCCGCCATCGTCGTGCCCGAGGATGCGATTCTCCCACTCTCGGGCGCGAACTATGTCTGGGTGATCGTCGACGGGACGGCGACCCGCAGGCAGGTGGAGCTGGGCGTGCGTATACCGGGCTTCGTCGAGATCGAGAGCGGCGTCGAGGCTGGCGAGCAGGTGGTGGTCGGGGGCTTGGAGCGACTCTCGGAAGGAACGCCGGTGGTGGCGACGGTTGTGGAGCGCTGAGCGCTACACAACTCTGCTTGAGAATCGCGTGGCGGCTGACCCGGTGCCGGGAGTGGAACCACCGGGCCGGAATGGAGGGATTGGAGACCTACCTGCTGCCCAATGCAGGCGCCGCCACGCAACTTCCTGAGCTCGAAGCTCCCGTATAGGGTGTGGAGGCCTCAACGACCGAGAGGAAGCAGTGCAGGCTCCCGTACCGCTTCCTCTCCGTCGTCTTCACCGGGCGGGGGCCTCTCACCGAAACTGACCCCTCTTCCTCGTCGTGTCGGCGTTACGCAAGGGGCGCGTGACTGTTCCGGACCCGATGGTGACACGCTTGTCGCGTGCCTGCTCTACATTAGTGCCGTCCGCGCGCGGCGAGTACGGTTTATCGGTGAGTTGGCGGTTCGGTTGGACGAAGCGGCGAAGCCGTAGGACGAATCGCCGCGGTCGACGCGTGCGCCGAGCCCGCGGCGATCTTACAGAGGTCTGCCCAGTCGGTCTTCCAGCGCCTGCCGACGGCTGCGGCTCAGCTTGAGCTCTGTCCCGTCCTTCAGCAGGATCATGTAGTCGCCGTGGAAGTAGGGGTGCAGCTCCTTGATGCGCTCGAGGTTGACGATGGAAGAGCGGTGGGTGCGGGCGAACTTGGAGGGATCGAGCTGCTCCTCGAGGCGCTTCATCGTGTCGCGCAGCAGGTGGGTGTTGCCGCCGACGTGCAGCCGTACGTAATCGCCTTCCGCTTCGATCCAGTCGATCTCATCTACCTTGAGGAAGACAACCCGGCCGGCCGTCTTGAGCATCACCCGCTGCAGATACCCGGAAGGCAGCGGGCGCCCCGCGGCGACACCGGCCTGACTCTCCAGGAGCGCGATGAGCTGGCGGCTCAGCGCTCCGACAGCGCCCTCGCGGATCTGCGTCTTCGCGCGCGTCACTGCCGTCGCGAAGCGCTCGTCATCGTACGGCTTCAGCAGGTAATCGAGCGCCGCCACGTCGAACGCACGCAGTGCATACTGATCGTAGGCCGTCACGAAGACCACCACAGGCATCTCGTCGGCACCGACCTCGTCGATGACACCGAATCCGTCGAGTTCGGGCATTTGCACATCGAGGAAGACGAGGTGGGGCGCGAGCTCACGGATTGCCTCGACCGCCTCACGGCCGTCGGCGCACTCGCCGACCACCTCGATCTCGGGATCGTTCGCCAGCAGCACGCGGAGCCCCTCGCGGGCGACCGGCTCGTCGTCGACGAGCAGCGCTCTGATCGTCTGCATCCCGCTAGGCCTCGCCCTTCACATCCTCGGCGGCGAGCCGGAAGGGAAGCTCGAGCGCCGCGGTAACACCACCGCCTGCGGCGTTCTCGATCACAAAGCTGTGGTCGCTGCCGTAGAGCTGCTCGAGCCTCTGCTTGGTCGTTGACAGGCCGACACCATTGCCGCCTGGCTCTTCGAGCCACTCGGGCAGCCCGGGGCCGTCGTTCCAGACCGAGAGGTGGAGCCGCTGACCGTCGCGCCGGGCGGCGATCCGCAGCGTTCCAGCCGCCGAGCGCGGCGCGATGCCGTGCTGGATCGCGTTTTCCACCAGCGGTTGCAGAATCAGGTAGGGAACTTGCGCCTCCTGAGCCCCGTCATCGATACTCAGCTCCACCTTCAGTCGCTCGCCGAAGCGTATCTGCTCGATCTCCAGGTAACGCCGGATGAACTCGAGTTCCTGCTTGAGAGGCACGACTTGTGACCCGGCGCTGTCCAGCGCCCGCCGCAACAATTCACCGAGCCCGGTCACTACCCGCACGGCCTGCGCCTTCCTCTCGGTCCGCACGAGCACGGCGATCGTGTTGAGTGCGTTGAAAAGGAAGTGCGGATGCAGTTGTGCCTCGAGCGCCTGTATGCGTGCCTCGGCAAGCTGTGTCTCCAGCTGTGAGGCCCGCAGCTCTCGCTCGCGGCTTTCCCGATAGTGCTGTACGAGGTAGGCCAGGCCGACGATGATCCAATACAGGAGGGGATCGAAGTGGAGGAACGCGACGAACGTCATGAGCGACATCTGCAGGAGAACGCCGGTGCCGGTGTCGATCTGGCCCAGCGCCTGACCGGCGTACACCCATGCCATGCTACCGATCCACGATACCAACAGACTGGCGACCAGGTGGACCGCGAGGCTGGGAGCCCACCGGTCGCGCCGGAAAGGGAAGCGCACCTTCAGCCAGAGGATGACCGGTGTGAAGAGCGCCCAGGTAGAGGTCCAGGCCAAGTACCAGATCAGCGAGTCGGAAAGCGGGAAGTCGCGCCCGAGGAAGCGGTAGCGGATGTAAAGGTCACCAGCGACCAGGGCGCCGAAGAGGGTCCAGACGCCGATGATCAGCAGCCAGCGCGCCGAGCGCCGGCTGAGCAGCTCTTCCAGGTTTCCGATTCTCAATCGCGGACCGGTCTTGATCGCACGGCGAGGGGCCTACCCCGAGCGGCATAGTAAGCATGGCGCGGCCAGCCCGGCAACCGTTGTGCGGCAGACCGTAGCCTCGACGCGACGAAACGGGTTGGGGCGCGTCTAAGCGCGCCGGAGCCTTGACGGGCACGCCGCGGCGCGTGACGTTTATCCCTCTCTCAGCACCTCAATCTGCCCTGTCGGAAAGGACCAGACGATGTACGTGGTAACGGGGGCTACCGGGCGCACCGGTCGCGTGGTCGCCGAGGCGCTGCTCGCTGCGGGGAAGGACGTGTTGGCGGTCGGGCGTAGCAAGGGCCGCCTGCAGGTGCTGGTGGAGAAGGGAGCGCAGCCCTTCGTCGGCTCGGTCACTGATGCCCAGTCCATGAGCATCGCCCTCTCGGGCGCCGTTGGCGCCTACTGCATGATTCCGCCGCGCTTCGACGTCCAGGATTTCCGCGCCTTCCAGCGTCAGGTCAGCGAGTCGCTCGCCGCCGCCGTGCACGAGGCGGGCGTCGAGTACGTCGTCTTTCTCAGCAGTGTCGGCGCACAGCACTCGGCGGGCGTCGGCCCGATCGTCGGCTTGCGAGAGGCGGAAGACCGCCTCAATGCGCTCGAGGGCGTGAACGTGCTCAGTCTGCGCCCTGGATTCTTCATGGAGAACTGCTTCACGCAGATCGAGGCGATCCGTGGCATGGGGGCGATCGGCATGCCGATGCGCGGTGATGTTCCCCTGTCGCTCATTGCCACGCGCGACATCGGCGAGTACGCCGCCGAGCGGTTGCTGAAGACGGACTTCTCCGGGAAGACGACGCGCGAACTACTCGGCCCCCGCGACATGACACTGGAGGAAGCGGCTGGAATCCTCGGCGCCGCTATCGGCAAGAACGGTCTCCAATACGTCCAGGTCGGATTCGATGACGCGGAACAGGGCTTGCTCGGTATGGGTCTCAGTTCCAGCGCGGTGTCTGCGCTTCTGGAATTGTACCGCGGTTTCAATGATGGGCTGGTTGCCGGGGCTGAGGAACGATCGCCGGAGAACACCACGCCGACGACCCTCGAAGAGTTTAGTGAGGCCTTCGCCAAGGTTTATGGCGCGCAGTGATCAGTCGGCAGCGGCCGGTGATCGGTAGCTGTCGACTTCGCCCGCGACAGGCTACCGATCACCGACCATCTTCCAGAGACCAACCTAACGCGCCGCGTCGAACCGCTTCGCCACCTCGTCCCAGTTGACCGTGTCGAACCAGGCCTCGATATAATCGGGTCGCCGGTTCTGATACTTCAAGTAGTAGGCGTGCTCCCATACATCGATCCCGAGGATCGGCCTACGCCCCTCGGTGAGTGGGCTGTCCTGGTTCGGGGTGCTTTCGACGACCAGCTTCCCCTTCGGGTCCACCGAGAGCCACCCCCAGCCGCTGCCGAAGCGCGTCGCCGCCACATCACCTAGCTGCTGCTTGAAACTCGCGAAGTCGCCGAACGCCGCGGCTATCGCGCCGGCCAGCTCGCCCGTCGGCTCGCCGCCGCCACCCGGGCCCATAATCGACCAGAAGAGCGTGTGGTTCGCGTGACCACCACCGTTGTTGCGGACCGCGGTCCGGATGTCCTCCGGCACCTCACTCAACTGTGCCAACAGCTTCTCGACCGGCCAATCGGCCAGCCCCGCGTGCTTCTCTAGCGCCCCATTCAGCTTGGCGACGTAGCCCGCATGGTGCTTGCCGTGGTGGATCCGCATCGTCTGCTCGTCGATATGCGGCTCGAGCGCCTTGTAGTCGTAAGGGAGCGGGGGAAGTTCGTGAGCCATTTTTCCTCCTATCACGGGTGGGGCACCTTTCGGATAACACGAGAAAGATACTGCGAAAGAGGGGTGGTTCAACGTGGCGATTGCAGCGCGCCTTCCGCGGCCTTGCGAAATGCGACTGTTTTCGGTATATGTTCGGGTCACCGTACTACAGGGGGACGCAGGCGATTTCGGAGTCTGGTCGCGCTGGCCGCCCTTGTCCTGGCCTTGGGGGCGGGCGGCTGCGGTCGCGGTGAGCAAGCGGTCGACGAAGCGGTAGTACTGTCGGCCGATCCCATCGTCATCTCCAAACCAAACGAGGGCACGATGTTTGTTGGTCTGAGAACCGTCGTCTACCAGGTCGACGATCTGGAGAAGGCGAAGGAATGGTACGGCCGGGTCTTGGGATTCGAGCCGTACTTCGACGAGCCGTTCTACGTCGGGTTCAACGTGGCTGGGTTCGAGCTGGGGCTGCATCCGGCCGAGAAAGACGCGCCCCTCGGAGCCGGGGGTACGCTCGCGTATTGGGGAGTCGAAGATATCGTAGCGGTGATGGCCAGGTTGGAAGAGCTGGGCGCCCCGGTGCACAGCGAGATTCAGGATGTCGGCGAAGGGATCTTGGTGGCCTCGGTGATCGATCCGTTCGGCAACCTGGTGGGGATCATCCAGAACCCGCATTTCGGGAACTAGCGAGTCACAGTCCCCACTCCCAGAAGCTCGGGCCGATGCGCAGGTTGTGCAGCCACTCGGGCGGCCACCAGTATCTCAGTAGCACAGCGAGCCAACCGTGTGAGAGCGCCAGGGTGATCAGGTTGGGGTGCCGCTCGAACAGGCGGCACCAAACGTAGCCTCCCACCAGGGTTAGCGCCGCCAGGGCCAGGTTCGGCCAATGGAGGGAAGCGAAGAGAGCAGCCGTGATCGCCGCCGTCGGTGCCGGCCGCCCAACAGCTTCCCGTAGCCGGCGATAGGTGAACGACTGCATAGCGAACTGCTGGGCGAGCCCCCAGAACGGGTAGAGAAGGAACGGGCCGAGCATACCGCGGTGCCAAGTGGGCCCGGCTCCGGTCGCCCAGCCGATGGCCAGCACAGCTATCGCCCCCACCAGAGTCGCCAGTCCTACCTCACGGGCTGAGATCCCCAGGTTGTCCAACCGGAGGCCGAGGTCCCGCAGCCGGTCCCTGTGAAGAACCGCGGAGGCGAAGGGGATGAGCACGATCAGGGTCATGAACGGGATGCGAAGCCAGTCGTTGTGCGTCGGTTGAAGTACCCAGACGTAGACCAGGCCCAGGCCCACGAAGACCAGCGGCTCTCCGACCGAGCGCGCTTTGGCGCGACCACTTAGGGTGGATAGGCTCTCTACTTGGCGTCTGTCCATTCGATCTCCGGGGCTGAGGGGCTCGAGACGACGCCCCGGGAAATTTGCGGGAAACGCGATTCTGCGCTATAGATTGGTCAATTCTCGAGATCGCTGGTTCCCCATTTTACCAGGAGGTTCTCGGCTATGCAGCGACGTGATGCCGGCAGGGTAGGTGCACAACCGCAACCGTTCCCGGTCCAGGCAGCGCCCCGCCCGCTGCGTTTCCGCGTTGAAGCGGAGCCCGGCGGGGACCCGATGCGTCGCCGCTGGCAGGCCGTTTTCTCCTACGGTGAGGGCTGGGCACGCTTCAAAATCGTTGTCAACCTGAGCCGCAACAGCCTCACTTTTCACCGCTCCCTCGACGCCGACTATACCGCCATGCTAAGAGCGTTGGCGGGTAAGCCTTCGGGTTCGGTGACACCGCTGCCGCCCCCGGCGAGCCGCGTCGAGTCGCTGACCTTTGAGACCGAGATCGTCGGACTCAAGATGTCACGAGTGGATGCCGGTGCCTTTCAGGCCGGGCCCGCTGGTGACTGGCTGGTCGTGCAGGCGTTTGTTCCGCGCGGTGCCGAGTCATTCCTGGTCGGTGTGAACGATCGGCTGAATGCCGGCGAAATCGTGATCACGCGGGCCGAGGCCGTACCTGTCGTCGTCCACGCGCTCTCGCAGGTCTTCGGCTAGCCGGCGGCCCCGCCCCGGGGGCTAGCCGGAGCGCCGCGGACGCTTATTATTGAGTCGCCCCGCCAACAAAGTCACTCGAATCCGACTCCCGCCGGCGGTCGGTCCACGGCCAGGCGGAGGGGTATAGGACACCCATGATTCAGCCCGCGGTACAGGAAGTCGCCAGCGTCTTCAGAGGGGAATTGCGCTGGATGTTCGGGCCCTACCCGGCGCTGATACCTGACAGCGGCTGGCCGTCGGTGGGGATACTCGACGCACTCTGCCGCGGCATGCGCGGTCGCAGCGTCCTGACCGAGAGCGAAAAACTCTTCGTCTCCGGTGCAGCGGCGCAACTGGGCGAATTGATCCATACCTGCTGGGAAACGTTCGCCACCGAAGTGCGGGTAGAACATCGCGATGGAATCGTCTGCTCCGCCGTGGCGCCCGACGGCTCGACTTATCGCCTGCCGTTGGAGAACGCCATCCTGGCCACCCTGCGCGATCCCAAGCTGCCACAGCAACTGCCCGCGCAGCTACCGTACAGCCCGGCGGGCGACAGGCACTTACTCGAGTTGCTGGGACTGGCGGCCTGTCTGGGGATCAGCGCCTTCGGTGAAGGGCCTTGGCCCGAGCTGGCGGTGGACGGGTTGGATGATCGAATCGACGCCGTCGTTCCGCTGCTCGCCGACCAGTGCGCCGAACACTACAAGCATCTCCACCCCGAGGAGCACCTCGGTCAGAAGTCCGATCTCTACCTCAAACTGATCTGGCCGCTCACCATGTGTGACGGGGAACGCGCCTACGAGGAGGCCGGCACCAACCTCCTGGCCTACCTCGACGGTGCGCTGGCAGTCATTCGCGGAGCGTTGCCTCTTCTTAGGAACTTGGCGCGATTTCCTAGTGGGACGGTCCGCGGTGCGGCTCTTACCTGCCTCATCCTGGATGAGCGCGTCCCGGTCTCGGGCGAGCTGTTGGAGGTGGCGGCTGACCATTTCGGCGGCCGGGCCCGGGCGTTCCGCGAGGCCGCCATCGCCTTGGCGGCCGACCGCGGCCGCAACATCGACTGGCTGCGCGGTGGCGTTAACCCGGAGGCGCGCTTCCGCTATGAGCGGCAGCTGTCACTTCTGCCGCTTGTGCACATGCCGTTCGCGCAGTGTGTCGAGCCGGCCAACCGGGAGTTGGCGGCCGCGCTCGTCGCGATGGATGCCAGCGAAGCGACCACGCTGCTGGAGCGGCGATTGGCGCGAGCTGAGCGTCACCCGAAGCTCCTGTTCCAGCAGGCCATCCTGAAGCGCTGGCTCGGCGACCTCGAGGAAGCGGAGTCTCTGCTGGAAGAGATCGTCCGAGCTCACCCGGAGGGACTGGACGCCGATTTCTACCTGGAGGCCGGCATCGGCGCCTTGGCGCTGGGCCATTTGGACGACGCCATCACGCGCCTGGAACGGGCGCTCGCCTTGGGCGAGAAACGATTCCAGGTCGCCTCCATACTGGGCCACGCCTACGCGCGCGTCGGGCGCCGCGAGGATGCCGTCGCCGCCTTCGGCGAAGCCATCGCCCGAGGCCATCTCCCCTCCGATGTCCTGGTGAGCAGGGCCGACGTGCAGCGTGAGATGGGCGAGCAGGAAGGATACTCTCGTGACCTTGCGGCTGCGGCCGCGCTCTATCCGTTCAACCCCCGCGTCGTCGAGCGGGTCATGGCGGGATACGTCGAGGCCTGAACGGCGCGTGCGCTACGGACGCCAGCGGCCGGCACGGCTTCCCGCCTCGAGAACCTTGGCCACCACCTCGCGAAAACCGGGTCCGAACGCCATCGCCGCTTCGTCGAGCGAGACGAAGGAGAATAGCCGCTGGACGTAGCTACCACCCTCGCCGTAAGTGGCAACGACCTCGACGCCGCCATCGTCACCGACCGCCCACCTCGCCCAAATCGGGCCGCCTGAAGTCCCATCTTCCATGAGTCCTGCGAGTTAGAGCCTCCGAGAGCGAACGTAGAGGGATAACCGTTCTCCGTCCAGGCCCGGTCCCGTTGCCAGCCGGTCCGCATCGCCCTATCGTGAGGTGGGCCCATTCCCAGCTCACAGCCAAGAGTGTAAGCCTAGCGGGAAAGTGCAGCTCACTTTCAGCAGGAGGGTGTCATGAAGCTCCTCAGACTCGCCTTGGTTCTAGTGCTCGTTCCAGGTCTAGGCCTCGTCGCTTGTGCCGAGCAGGCTGGCGAGGAGGGGGCCGAGACCATGGAGATGGCGATGGCCGTTGACATGGAGGCTCTGGGCGAAGCGATCGCCGACATCACCGCACAGTGGGATGCTGCGTACGAGGCTGGCGATGCCGCAAGCCTCGCGGCCTTGTACACGGAAGACGCGTTCCGCATGCCACCGAAGGAGGCGACGGAGCGCGGCCGAGAGGCGGTCGAGCAGGCCTACGCGGAGATGTTCGCTGCCACGAGTGAGAGAGAGATCACGATCAACCCGATTGAGTACGGAGGCAGCGGCAACCTTTCGTTCACGGTCGGCACATACTCCTTCAGCTATCTGATGGAGGGTGAGACCTTCACGGACGAGGGGAAATACCTGGTCGTCTCCAAGATGGCCGACGACGGGACGTGGAAAATCCTCGCCCACAGCTGGAGCAGCAACCTGCCCGACGAGGAATAGCGAGAGCGGTTCGGCTAGATCGTTAGCCGCAACGAGCCCCGCGGTTTGCAACACTCGGCCCGCGGGGCTCGTCTATTCGAGCGTCTAAATAGCGTGGCCCGCGGCGACCGCCTCGGGCAAGGACAGCAGGCCACCATAGAGAGCGCTGCCGACGACGCAGCCCGCGGCGCCGGTCTGACGTATCCGCACCACGTCGTCCACCGTCGCGACACCGCCGCCGGCGATCACGATGAAACCCTCCTGAATGACCCGCTTCGTCAGCTCGAGGCTGGGGCCGATCAGAATGCCGTCACGCATGACGTCAGTGCAGACGACCCAGCGGACCCCAATGGTGTGCAGGCTCGCCAGCACCTGGTCCATATCCTGGCCCGCTGGCGAAACCCGTCCCTGAACGACCAAGCGATCCTCGACCAGGTCGAGTGCGGCCGCCACCTCGTCCGGGCTGTAGTGGTCGAGCAGCTTGTAGAGCAGACGCGGGTCCTCTACGGCCGCTGTGCCGAGGACGATGCGGTTGATTCCCGCCTCGAATAGCCGGTTGGCGACCGCGAAGCTGCGCACACCGCCGCCGATTTGGATCGGTACATCGACGCGGTCGCGGATACGGTAGATCCAGTCGATGTTCTTGGCGTGTCCGAGTCGAGCACCGTCGAGGTCGACGATATGGAGTGCCTCGGCGCCCGCCTCGACGAAGTTCCGTGCCACGCCGACTGGATCGTCAGAATGGACGGTCGCCTCGTCGAAGCGACCTTGCCGCAGGCGAACGCAGCGCCCGTCAAGGAGGTCGATGGCGGGATAGACGATCATCCGACCTCAGCACCCCTCCACCCGATGATAGCGGTCAAGCAAAAGCGGCCGTGAGGCGAACTGACTACCCCCTCACGGCCTGCTCAAGGATACCCGGCTGCAGGTCGCTGTCAAGCAGACACGCGTTACGATACACGGCCTATCGACACGAAGCGTGCCGAGCGTAGTTTCGGCGCATGGACATAGGGTGCAATGGCGAGCCGCCGGGAGGTGGGCCGTGCTGAGGGCCGCGGGCCTGACGCGCCTGGTCGAGGGACGAGCGCTGGTCGAGGACGTCAGCTTCGAGGTCACACGCGGAGAGGTCGTGGCTATTACAGGGCCCAGCGGCTCCGGTAAGTCGTCGCTCCTTCGGTTGTTGAACCGTCTGGACGAGCCGACAGCGGGCACCGTCTACCTGGAAGACCGTGACTACCGGGAGGTACCACCCAGAGAACTCCGCCGTAGGGTCGGCATGCTTTTGCAGCAGCCCTACCTGTTTCCGGGCACCGTAGCGGCGAACCTCACGTTCGGCCCGGCAGCTCATCAGGAGACCTTGCCGGAGCAGACGGTCAGCGAGCTGCTCGGACGCGTCGGCTTGCCCGAGTCCGCCGGCCGCGACGTGAGCCGACTATCCGGCGGCGAGGCGCAGCGGGTCTCGCTCGCGCGAACGCTGGCCAATCGGCCGGAGATCCTGCTGCTCGACGAACCGACGTCGGCGCTTGATGAGGCTGCCAGATTGGGCGTGGAGCAGCTGATCTGTGAGATCATCAGTGACCAGGAGCTCACCTGTCTGATCGTGACGCACGACCGAGCCCAGGCGACGCGCATGGCCCGGCGCACGCTGGAGCTGCAGGCCGGCCGGCTCGTCCGTGATAACGGATAGAGGAGTATACGCATGCTCGGCGGTTTCATCAGTGATTCGCTGCAGTTGGGACTCGCGCAGGCGGCGATATCGGCACTCCTCGCGATAGGTGTCGTCTATGTTGCGCGTCGCAATGGGATACGCCTGGAACGCGAGACGATTATTGCCCTGGTCAGGGGTTTCGTTCAGATCGTCGCGGTGGGGTCGATCCTCGTCCTCGTCTTCCAAGGCCCATCGTGGTCGAGCTCGTTCATTCTACTCTTCATGATGCTCGCCGCTGCGGTCACGGCGGCGCGCCGCGCCCAGGGGATACCGGGAGCGTTCGCGGTCTCGTTCTATGGGATCGCCGGCGGTGCGGGGATCGTGATCGCCGCTATGACCGTCTTGGGTGTGATCGATCCGAGGATGGCTTCGCTCATTCCCGTGGGCAGCATGATCATCGCCAGCGCGATGAACTCGGTGGCGCTGGCCTTGGAGCGCTTCCGCTCAGAACTCGCCGGCAATGTCGGTTTTGTCGAGGCCGGCCTGGCACTCGGTGCGGCGCCGAGTCGGGTCGTCGCGCCGTACGTTCAAGCTGCGGTGCGCGCCGCCATGATCCCGCGCATCGATACGTTGCGCGCGCTGGGAATTGTATGGATCCCCGGGCTGATGGCGGGGATGGTGCTGGCAGGCAGCGACCCCGTCTATGCCGCCATCTACCAGTTCGTTGTGGTGGCGATGATCGTCGCTGCCTCGGGCTTGTCCTCGACGATTTCCACGCTGTTGATCCGAGGGCGAGCGTTCTCAGCGGCCGAGCAGCTCTTGATCGGCGCTTCGGCGTAGCGGGATATGGGGGCGGTGTAGTGTACCGGGGCGCGAGCGGCCGACCTATAATGGATAGTTCACCGATCTGCCGCGGAGGGTAACGGATGCTGGAGATCGACGGCCATAGCCTGGGCCTGGAGGATGTGGGCCGCGTCGCCTACGGGCGGGAGTCGGAGGTGAGACTTTCCGGTGCCGCAGCCAGCGCCATCGACGCGTCACGCGAGGTGGTAGAGCGCGCGTTGGATCAGAGCGAGCCGGTATACGGTGTGACGACGGGGTTCGGTCGGCTCGCGGAGGTACTGATTCCGCCGGCACAGCGCATGGAGCTGCAGGAGAACCTGATTCGAAGCCACGCGAGCGGGTTTGGGCGCCGACTGGGCCGTGAAATCACCCGCGCCGTCCTTCTGTTGCGTGCTAATTCGCTGGCGCGTGGCAATTCCGGCGTGCGACGCGAAGTCGTGGAATTGCTGCTGGAGATGCTGCGCCGCGGTATCGAACCGGTGATTCCCGAGTTCGGCTCGGTCGGGGCGAGCGGTGACCTCGCCCCTCTGGCGCACGTTGCCGTCTGCCTCTTGGGGGAAGGGCTGGTGCATGGCGAGCCCGACCCGATCCCGGCCGCGGAAGCTCTTGCAAAGGCCGGACTCGAGCCGCTGCGGCTTCGCGAGAAAGAGGGTCTGGCCTTGATCAACGGGACCCAGGCCACGACCGCACAGGGCGTCCTCGCTCTCCTGCAGGCGGAAGCCGCGGTCGATACGGCCGAGCTGGCCGGTGCGATGTCGCTGGAGGCGCTGAAAGGGACTCCCGCGCCTTTCGATGAGCGCGTGCATGCCAGCCGGCCACACCCGGGTCAGGCGGCGAGCGCCGCGCGGCTTCGTGCGCTGCTGGCCGAGAGCGAGATCCGCGAGTCGCACCGTCACGGTGACCCGCGTGTCCACGATGCCTACTCGCTTCGCTGCATGCCGCAGGTCCATGGAGCGGCGCGCGATGTGCTGGCATTCGTGCGACGCGTCCTCGAGATCGAGATCAACAGTTCGACCGACAATCCGCTGGTCTTCTCCGATCCGGGCGAGATCGTCAGCGCGGGCAATTTCCACGCACAGCTCATCTCGGAGGCGCTCGACTTTCTCACGATCGCCTGCACCGACCTGGCCTCGATCAGCCAGCAGCGCGTCGAGCGTATGCTGAACCCCGACCTCTCCGGACTGCCGGCCTTCCTTGCCAGAGATCCGGGGGTCGAGTCGGGTTTCATGACCGCTCAAATCGCTGTCGTCGATGTGCTATCCGAGATGCGGGTGCTGTCGCACCCGGCGAGCGTCGATTCGGTCACCACCAGCGCCAACAAGGAGGACCACGTCTCCATGGGCATGGCGGCGGCCAGAAAGGCTTGCCGCACGGTCGATTGTCTGACTTACGTCCTGGCGGTCGAGCTGATGTGCGCCGCGCAGGCGCTCGAGTTCCTGAAGCCTCTGGCACCCGGTCTCGGCGCCGCCGCTGGCTACCAGCTCGTCAGAACGCATGTTCAGCCGCTGGATGGAGATCGGGTGCTGGGTCCTGATATCGAGCGACTGCGCGAGGTGGTGAGGAGCGGGGCGTTCCAGGAGATCGTTCAGGGCTTTAGCGCGCGCACGACCTGAAACGGTGTTCTCGTCGCCGCCGTAGGGAGACGTAGGACTTCGGGAAGCCGGGCACTCGGGCAAGGTACGACGAATGGGCGTCATCTCTTGGATCATCTTCGGGTTAATCGCCGGGACCGTGGCGCGGTTGGTTCATCCCGGTCGTGATCCCGGTGGCTGCCTGGTCACGATCGCGCTGGGTATCGGCGGCGCTTTCGTCGGCGGTTACATCGGCACCCGGCTGGGTTGGGGCGAGGTGACCGGGTTCGACTTGCGCTCGCTCGGCTTGGCCGTACTCGGCGCGCTGGTCTTGCTGATCGCTTTCCGCCTGCTGTTCGGCAAACCCCGCCGCTGAGTCTCAGCCCTCCGTACAGCTGTCGCCCACTCACGCTTTGATAGCTGCCGTGTAGTGCGGTAGATTGTCCCCCACGACCGGGAACTCACTTCCCACCCACGAGAGTCCGGACATTCCCATGCCTGAGGAAGAACGCAACCGTCTGCTGCAACGCTTGGAAGCGTTGGAGCGTCAGGCGCAGCGCTTCGATATCGAGCTGAGGCGCCTGCGGCATGACGTAGAGCGCCACAGCACCAGCCCCGCAGTCGCGGAAGTCAGGGCGCCCGGCCTTCGGGCCCGCGAGGCGGTGCCCCCGGAACCTCCTCCGACGCCGGCTCCGGTCGCCGGCGTGTCGGACGAGCCGCGCCGGCGGCGGGCAGTCGAAATCGAGTTCTGGCTCGGCGGGCGTGGTCTGCTACTGCTCGGTGTCCTCGCTCTCGTCTTCTCCGTCGGGTTCTTCGTCAAGGAAGCGATCGAGAGAGGCTGGATCGGTCCGGCTGTGCGAGTGCTCCTCGGCATCGCCGTCGGCATGGCGGCCGTGGGTGTGGGAGAGCGACTACGGGCCGTCGGATACCGGACCTACGGGCTCTGGCTCGCCGCCGGCGGCTTCGGCGCCATCTACCTCAGCATCTGGGCGGCCGCGGCGCTCTATGCGCTCGTGCCCGCCGCGTGGGGCTTTCTTCTAATGGTTGCGGTCGTCGTTGCGGCGGCCGCCTTGGGGCTGCTCCGCGCCTCCGAGTCCTTCGTCGCTTTGGCTGCGTTCGCTGGCTACCTGGCGCCGCTGCTGATACAGGTCGATACCGCCTCCAACCTCTTCGCCCTCGGCTACCTCGGTCTCCTCTCCGGCGCCGGCCTCTGGGTCTCCTTCCGGGCGCGCTGGCAGGGGCTGGCGGCGGTCGCCGTTCTCGGCGGCTCGCTGCTCTCGCTGACCGGTGTCGGTGACCCTTATCTGCACGGGGCCTATCTGGCGATACTGGTCACGGCGGCGATGGTCGTCGCCAGGCTGAGACACTGGCCCGAGGTATCGCTCCTGACGATCGCACTCGGTTGGACCGTTCTGGCGGCCGGGCACGGGAGGTGGGAGCTGACCGGGCTCAAGCTCTCGTCCCACGCCGCCTGGCTGTGGTTAGCCAACCTCATCGGGTCGGTCGGTGTGACTGCCGGGTACAGGCCCGAGGCGGCTGATAGCAAGTCGTGGGTGGCCGCCGACACGCGCCAGTCGTTCGCCGAGGTGAGTGGTCTGGCGGTCACGCTCTTACCGCCCTGGTTGTTCCTGATCCTCGCGATGGCCGGGCTGGGCGATTCGACCTACAGCGGGTCGCGCGACGTTGTAGGGTTCGCTTTGGGTATCTTCACCGGCGCCGTCTACCTCACCCAGTCGATCCTGATCCGCGCCGATGGCGAGCCACGGCGTTGGCCCTGGGCTGTATACCTCGGATACGCCCTCTGGATCGTGGCGCCTTGGATACTCTGGGACGGTGCTTCGTTGGCCCGGGTCTGGTTGCTCGAGGGCGCCGTACTCACCGGCGCCGGCGTCGCTCTGAGGTCCCTGGAAGCACGCTCAGCTGGCCTGGCTGCCTTCGCAGTCGCTGCCTTGACGTACTCGGCTGCAGCGGTCAACCGTCCGGATCTCGATCCGGCCTTCTTCAGCGTGTGGGCGCTCACCGGTCTCGCCTCCGCGATCGCGCTCGCCGCCTGGGGGCTGGCTCTCGAGCTGCTGGATGAACCCGCGGCCTGGGAAATCGGCCTCCGACCCGTCCTGATGCTGTTCTCCGCTCTCCTGTTCCTGAGTTGGGGAACGCTGGAGATCCAGCGGTTCTTCGAGCTGCTCGCTGATGATGGCCGCTGGAATCTCGCCCGCGACCTCTCGATCAGCGGATTCTGGATCGCTTACGCCGTCGCGCTGCTCACCGCTGGCTTTTGGCTGAAGCGCGCTCCCGTGCGTTGGGCCGGCCTCGTCATGGCGCTCATCGCTGCCGCCAAGGTCTTCCTTTATGACCTGTCGCAGCTCTCCCAGTTGTATCGCATTCTCAGCTTCGTGCTGCTTGCGGTGGTTCTGCTGGCGCTCTCGTTCCGCTACCAGAAGCTCCGCCGGACCGAGGAGGAACCGAAGTCCTAGCCAAGAGCTGAACAGCGACCTGCGCGAAGGAGCTTCGAGCCAGCTAACGCACTACATATCATAGCGTTATCGATCCGATCCGCCTGCGGGCGCCAGCCCACCGCGTCGGTAAACATTTTACGTCAAAATGAAAACAGTAATCGGTCAGTATGTCCGGGCCGATCGTAAGTCGTTGTCGCGTCGTCCGCTCTTCGTTGGCACGAAGATGGCACTTCGCCCGATGCCCAGACCCGCCTCACACGTTGGCGAAAGAAGCGTAGAGGTAACCATGACGACGCTTGCATGTAAGCGCGGTTACACGATGGTCGACATGGCCGTCGTCCTGCTGCTGATCGGGGCCGCTATGGGCACGACCGGGCCCCTGAGCCGGCGGATGGTCGCGCTGTACCAGCTGAACACGTCGGCGCAGACGTTGGCGGCGGATCTGTCACAGGCTCAGATCCGGGCGATCCAGTCGAACGCGATGGCGGCCGTGACACGGGAATCGCATCGGGACTACCGGGTGGCGGGGTATCCGCGGCGGCTGCCGGGGATGGTGCGGTTCGATGGTGAGAGCGCCGAGTCGGTGACGTTCAACGGCTTAGGCGCGATGAGCGACGGAGCCACGCACCGGTTTATCCTGACCAACCTGTTCGGAGAGTCGCGAGAGATCGTGGTGTACGCGGCCGGAGGACACGAGGTACGCAAGCTGTGAGGACTAGTGGATTCAGTCTGGTCGAATTGATGGTCGCGCTGGTGATCTTCGCCTTTGGCGTGCTGGCCGGCGTGGCGCTCTTGGGTTCCGGCTACCGTTGGGAGGGGCAGGCCGAGCTGGAGACGCAGATTACGGTTGCGGCTGAGATGAAGATCGAGGAACTGAAAGCGGTGGCCGGGACCAACCTTCCGGATACGGTACAGCTGGTCCCGGGTGGGAACCTCGAATCGAACGAGAGCGGATACTGGGACACAGCCGATGTAGACGGACGGATCTTCACTCGACGCTGGCGGGTCCAGGCAGGGCCGGCGGGGACAAGGCAAGTGACGGTAAGGGTACTGCCCTTGGATCCGCCCGCGGCGGGTGAAGCCGAGATTTGGACGCATATCCTCCATGAGTAACCAGGGTGCGACGAACCGCATGCGGAGCTCGGCGGCTGGCTTCAGCACGATCGGCATGATCGTGGCGATCATGTTGCTCGGTCTGATGCTGGCGCCGATGCTCGGAACGATCGTCAGCGCACAGCGTGGCTTCGTGGCGAGCCGGGATCGGGCACGTGCGGCCGGCAGCGTGCGCTACGCACACCTCTCGTTGACCCGGTTCATGCGCCTGGCCGGCAGCAGCCCGCTGGGCTTGCCGCTGCCGGGTATCGATCCCGATCCGGATGGCGATGGCGTGTTCAACGACGTTCGCCTGCGCTCGGACTACAACCCGCCGGATGGTGACATCGATGATCCGGGCGAAGACCTGACTTTCTTTCTGCGCGCCGACACGATGTACGTGAAGACGGGAGCCGGCGACACGGAAGAGCCTTACCTGATCGGCGTCGACTCGCTGGCCTTCGACTACTTCGACCGCGACGGCGCGCTGATCGTCGATCCGAGTCGTGTGCCGACGCGTGCTATCTCCGCCAGCGTGACCATCCGCGGACGGGGCGACCGGTACGTTGATCCGTCGGAGCGCACCCTGGCCGGGCTTGTCCGCCTGCGAAACGGGAAGTGATGGCTATGCGGAACCCACTGCGATCGAACCAATCGGGAATGGCGTTGCTGGCGGTGCTGCTGGCCATGGCCCTGCTCACCGCGTTGGGTGCGGCACTCACCGCCGTGGGGATCGTCGAATTCCGCGCCGCCAAGAATCACCGCTCGGCCGCCCGTGCTCTGCTGCTGGCCGACGCCGGCGCCACCCATGCGCTGGCGCTCATGCGTGGTCCGATGGCCGTCTACAGCTACTCCGACGTGCTGATCGGCGCGGATGGGGTGGCGGACACCGAGGATGACGGGATCTTCTCCGGGTACGCGCTGGACGCGGCCGACGCGCTGCCGGACACGGGCATCCTGCTGGGTGATGGCCGCTACTACGTGCGGATCGTGAACGACGATGGGGATCCCAGCGGTGATCCCTACGACGACGACAATCACCGCTTCGTGGCGCTCTGCCGCGGCGAGACCCCCGACGGCGGGATGGCGGAAGTGCGGGTCATGCTGGCCGCGCCGAGTTACCCGGCCATCGCGACGAACGGCACGCTGTACCTCCCGGGCAACCCCGAGGTTCTCGGGCCCTGTGGCGGCGTGCACGCCAACCGGGTCGTTTCGGTCAGCGGGCACCCGGTGGTGAGCGCCGGTGTGACGGCCAGCGATACGGTCATCGTGAGCGGAACGATCTACGATCCCTATGGCAACGTCGTGCAGCCGGAGTATGCGCCACCGGTGGAACTCCCCTACTATGATCCGCTCGACTATTGCCAGGATGCCGACTACCGCCTCAAGAACAACAAGCTGATCGTGGTGGGGCCGCCGCAGAGCGAGTACACTCTCGGCAAGGTGCTCGGTTGGCAGTTCGTGGCGTCGACCTGGACGTACGAGCTGAACGGCAATGAGGCTGTCGGGGGCAAGTACTGTGTCCAGGGCAACGTGCAGATCGTCGGCAACCTGGGTGAGCCGGGCAATCCGCTCGATATCACCATAATCGCCACGGGCTCGATCCAGGTGGGCGGCGTGCCGATCATCGAGCCCGCCCACGACGGCGAGATCCTGTTGCTCGCTGGCGGCGACGTACAGATCGGCGGCACGACGACGGCAAAGCGATCGCCCTACTACGCGGGCCTCATCTACGCCGGCAGCCAGTGCCAGGTGGGCGGTACGCCGGTCGTCGACGGCAACGTCCTGTGCTACGATGCGCAGGACCCGGAAGGTGCCGTAGACCTCTTCGACGAGAACAAGATCAACGGGACTCCCAGGATCTCCGCCGATTGCTCTGGGGAGCGGCGGCGCACGCTCGTCGCGTCCTGGTGGGAGTCGCGCACGTCGTAGATCGGATCCCAGACAGGACGACCCCCGATGACCCGCCCACGGACGATCCGACAAATATCGCGAACCCGGGTGCGGGACGATAGATCTGGGATCGCTCTGCTGACGGTTCTGTTGGCCATGGCGCTGCTTACCGTGATCGGCGCCGCGCTCGCCGCCATCGGCATCGTCGAGTATCGCAAGTCCCTCAACCATCGCTCCGCGACCCGCGCGCTGCTGCTCGCCGATGCCGGTGCCAGCCACGTGCTGGGGCTGATGCGCGGGCCACTGAGCCACTTCACCTACAGTGACGTTATCAGGGGGGACGACCGGGCTCCGAACACGCAGGATGACGGTGTGCTGGCGGGCTTCGGGCTCGACGCGTTCGATGAGCTGCCCGACACCGGAGTCGTGCTGGGCCTGGGCCGCTACTTCGTTAGGCTGGAGAACGACGCCGCTGACCCCAGCGGCGACCCATCTACCGACTCCAATCACAGGGTCGTCGCGATCTGTCGCGGCGAGCTGCCCGACGGCGGTGTCGCGGAGGTCCGCGCGATACTCGCCGCGCCGAGCTTCCCGGCCATCGTCAGCAACGGAGACCTCACGTTGCCCGGCAACCCGGAAGTGCTAGGACCGTGCGCAGGCGTTCACGCCAACGGCGACCTGAGGGTCAGCGGGCATCCGACCGTGGATGGAGAGGCGACGGCGTCCGGCGAGTTGATCTTGAGCGGCACGATCTACGACGCGAACGGCAACATCGTGGTTCCGCGCTACCAGCAGCAGATGGAGGTCCCCCAATACAGCTTGCAGAGCTTCTGCGCAGACGCCGACTACGAGCTCCTCGATGGCTATGTGGTCGCCGCGGGTCCGCCACGCCAGAGCACCCTGGCCACCGGCAACGGACACCTGGGCTGGAAGTGGAACGCGAGCCAGGGTACGTGGAGCCTATCGGGTAGCGAGGCGGTTTCCGGCACTTACTGTGTGCACGGCAACGTATCGGTGACCGGCAACATCGGGAGTGACGGTGCGCCGCTGCAGATCTCGATCCTGGCCAGCGGGTCGGTCCAGGTGGCGGGGAACCCGAAGATCGAGGCCGACCACCCCGACGGCGTCCTGATCCTGGCCGAAGGCGACGTGCAGATCGCTGGCAACGCCTCGGGGATGACGCTCTCCTACGCCGGCCTGGTCTACGCCGGCAGCCAGTGCGAGGTCAACGGCACACCCAGCGTTGGGGGGCATGTCATGTGCTACGACGATCCCGACCCGCTGGGCGCCACCAATCTCGTTAGCGAGAACAAGATCAACGGGACTCCCGAAGTCACCTACGACTGTACGGGCGAACGGCGCCGCACCCTGATGGCGACGTGGTGGGAGTCACGAGCACGATAGACCCGCCAAGTTCTGGAGTCAGACGTCAACCCAACAGACGGCGAGCGCCGGACCGGCGCTCGCCGTCGCGCATCTTGCAGGCCATTTGCCAACGGAAGTCAGGACCGCAGCATCTCCGACCAGCGAAGTGTCGGACCTATCAGAACGGGAATACTCTCGCTCCGAGCCTGGTACATGGCAGTGTCGGCTTCGATGACCAGGCGCTCGACGATTCTCGGGAAGTCGGGAAAACCCAAATCCATCGGTGAGACGTCGTCCGCCTCCAAGGTGACGAGGCCGATCGTCGTCTTGATCGGCGGTATCCCCTTCGGCCACGAGCGGGCCTGCTCGCCGGCCAGCGCCGATCGGATGCGATTCGCGACTACCCCGCCTCCCTCGGGGTTGGCATCGATGAGAACGATTAGGAACTCATCCCCACCGAAGCGGCCTACGACATCCGAATCCCGCACGCAGCGCTTGAGCAGGCTGCCCATGTGCCTGAGCGCGCGGTCACCGACAACGTGCCCGTGCTCGTCGTTCAGATTCTTGAACTTGTCGATGTCGAGCATCGCCACCGTGACGGGAAACGCCTTGCGCCAGGCCAACTTGAGCGACTCGCGCAGGCGTTCCATCGTGAATTGCTTCTGGTAGACCCGCGTTGTCGTGTCGACGGTGGCCAGTTCGTACAGTGCGGCATTACGGATCGCCGCAGCGGCCTGGCTGGCGAAGACCTGAAGAAGATCGATGTCACGCTCGCCGATGCCCGGCTTGTTGAGATAGGCCAGTCCCAGGACGTGGTCTGCCAGCGTGAGTGGCAATACACCGTGATCGTCGTCGATGATGTTGCTGCGCTCTTCGACTGCCCGCCGCATCAGCTGGTCGGGGACCGCTCTGAGTTTGTTGATCGAGGCGCCGCGCGGGTAAGAATCGCTGCTGGCCGCGGCGACCACGTAGTCATCGACGCTCTGCGGAGAGTATATGAAGCCTTCGATGCTCGGCTTGCCGACCGGGTCGCTCAGCCGCGCGGCGACAAACGCGCTCTCGCCGCCCATCAGCCGGCTGACCTCGTCCAGGATCGTCTCCGTAACATCCTCGAGCGACTGGATCTGGTGTAGTTGGGGTACTGCTTCCAGGACCCGCCTTAACCCTTGGCGTGAGCGCCGGATCATGTCCAGCTGCTGCGCCGCCTGCAGGGCGGCGTTCACCCAGAGCCGCAGGCCCTGCTCACCGTGACCTTTGTCGTGATAACCATAGGCCTTGTGCTCGCGGGTTACCCGGCTAAAACGTCCTCCCGGAGCGCCGTTGCCCATGAGCACGATGGGTGCTCCCGGAGCCAGCTCCCGCAAGTCGGCCAGCGGGTCGGCGCCGTCGATCTCCAGCAACGCCAGCTCGACCAGTAGCGCGTCGGGCAGATGGTCGGCCAGAAAGCTCGCGGCAGCGATGAGGTCCTCGACTCCCCAAACGCAATGGCCCTCCTCGGCGATGTGGCCGCAGCTTCGACTGAGGAAGTCAGGGTCGCTGTCGATGAGCAGAACGCTGAGTCCCTGCTTCGCGCGATTGCGACGCAGAAGGGTCATGGTGATCCAGTGGCCCGGGCGCCTGCCGGTCCGGTATATGTTTGACTCACGGGTATTTAGAGCGGGGGAGTTGAAGCGGCGGTGGGAGGGGGCGTAACTGTATACACGTCTGAGGCCCAGAGGTTCACAGCGGCCGGGCGACGCTCGGCATTCCGATGGGCCGGCGTCAGGAGGCTGAGATGATCGAGATGCGAGCCGTGGTTTTCAGGCAGCCGGGAGGCCCAGAAGTCCTTGAGATTCAACGAGTTGCGGCTCGAGAACCGGGCCGGGGCGAGATCCGGGTCCGTGTCCACGCCGCCGGTGTCAATCGCGCCGACCTCCTGCAACGTCGAGGCCTCTACCCGGCGCCGCCGGGCTGGCCGGCCGAGATCCCTGGCCTCGAGTATGCCGGCGTGGTCGAGGCCCTGGGCGAAGGGGTCGAGCTGTGGGACGTAGGGGACCGCGTGATGGGGCTGGTTGGGGGTGGCGGCTATGCGGAATACGTGGTGGTGCCCGAGCGCGAGGCGATCGCGGTACCCGCGTTGCTGTCGCTGGAGGAGGCGGCGGCGGTCCCCGAAGTGTTCATCACAGCCCACGACGCTCTCTTTAGCCAGCTACATCTGGAGCTAGGCGAGCGACTTCTGATCCACGCGGTGGGCAGCGGTGTCGGGATTGCCGCCTTGCAGCTGGCGAAGGCTGTGGGCGCTACGGTGATCGGAACGTCGCGCTCCGAATGGAAGCTGGAGCGCGCCACTGATTTCGGTTTGGACGTCCTCATCAACACGGCCAGCCATGACTTCTCCCTCATGGTCGAGCAAGCGACGGCCGGCCAGGGCGTCGACGCCGTTCTCGACCTTGTCGGTGCTCCCTACCTGGCCGGCAATCTGCTTTGCCTGGCGGAGAAGGGCCGGATCATCGTCGTGGGGTTGACCGCCGGCCGCACGGGCGAGATCGACCTTGGTGTGCTGCTCCGCAAGCGCGTGCGTCTTATCGGGACTTCTCTACGCTTTCGTCCGCTGGAGGAAAAGATCGATGCGGCTCGGGCCTTCGATCACGACGTGGGTCCGCTGCTGGCGAGCGGGCAGATCCGTCCTGTCATCGACCGGGTCTTCCCACTCGAGGAGTCGGTCGAGGCGCATCGGCACATGGAGGCGAACCTCAACTTCGGTAAGTTGGTCTTGAAATTGCCCCTCAAGTGAAGCCCAACTGATCCGCCGCCTCCGCCCCGCTTGGGAGGCGATTCGCGATCGGTCGTGAGATCGCGCAGCTCGCCGATGAGCGTGAAGCTGCGCACCTCAGCCGTCGGGTGGCGGCTGCCAGCCCGGCCTCGTCAACCGGGGTGAGTCAAGGTTGATCTGTTGCATCCGCGAGTCGGACTCGAACGCTGTACACTCGCTGATCGTGCCGTCGGCCTCGATCATCTTAGTCTTATCGTCGCTCCAGATCCTGTCTTCGGACGGCAGGTAGTACAGCACCGAAGTCTCCAATCGTCGGCCTTCGGCACGATTCACTACAACCACGTCTTCCCTGGCGGTCATGTCACCGGTGTCCCAGTCGTACGTACCCTCACGGGACGTGAGAACCGACGTCTCCTCACCGTCTTCGTTGTAGAAGGTGACCCTCAGAACACGCAGCTCGACTATCGGCCGATTTTCCAGAAGGAACGCCGTGTCGGCCTCGACGAGGGCGCGCCGTATCCCGTCCGCTGTCACGTTATTCTCGTAGCCGAAGGCGACCATGTTTGCGTCGGGGTTGAGCTGCAGGATATCCTCAGCTACTAGAGGTGGCTCACCGCTCTCACCACACGCCTGCGTATAGAAGACCAGACAGAGCGCCGCTGCAACCCGAGCAGACGTGCTCATACTACCCGCGCCCGCATCAGGGCCAGAGCTGAGCCCTTGACCGTCCACATCCGCCGCCACACCCTCTTACAACGTGAACAACACATACGCCCTTAATCTAGCAGGGAGAGCGTCACGGTGAACGGTATCCGCCCCCCTTCGCGGGGAGGCATATTACAATCAGACTTCGGTAAGATCGTTCTCCGCCTCGAGGGCTAGCTCGGCGGGTGTCCGCCGGGCGCACACCTCGCGTATCCCTCCGACACAGGTGCCCGAGGAGACTTTCTCCCCAATGGCCTAGCTCGCTCGCTCTCACCGTCCGAGGTGCGGCACCGGGCTTGCCATGATTCCCGACGAGGACCGTAGGCGGCGCTTGACCTCGACGGGAGGGAATGATGAGCCAAGCTCGCCTTTTATCAGCCAGCGCGGCCGCCTTGCTGCCTGGACTTCTGATCGCTGCTCTTGCAGCGAGCGCCGGCGCCCAGGAGCTGGGCGACGGTTCGCGGGGCGGCGGTTTGGGCCTGGGACTCGGCGTGGTGATCGGTCTACCCCAGGGCGCGTTCGGCCGGAACGTCGACCCGAGCTTCGGATTGGGTGCCTCGCTGTTCTTCGATCTCGGCGCGCACACCGATCTGGGCCTGCGCATCGACGGCTCGATGGTGTACTATGGGAGCGAGACGCAAGATAAACAGTTGGTCGTGCATCTGCCTGGCCTATTCACTGACGTTCACAACATCGACGTCACCACCAGGAACCGGATCGGCTCCCTGCTCGCTGGCCCGCAGCTCACGTTCGAGGTCGGAGACGTGCGACCATATCTGCACCTGGGCGCCGGCTTCTCTTACTTCTGGACCGGTGTGGACTATGAGCTGCCATGGGAGGACGACGATCACCAGTGCGAAGACTGGGATGATGATGGGCAATGCGACGAGGACATCGACTTCGGCAAGCTCGCCCTCTTCTTCGAAGGCGAAACCCTTTACGATCACTGGGCGTTCGCCTGGACGGCCGGTGGCGGAGTCGACGTCGTGCTGAGCCGCAGTGTCACACTGTTCTTGGGAGCCCAGTGGTTGGAGAACGGGCGGGTTCGCTATTTGAGGGAGGGAGACGTCCGCGAACACCCCGACGGTTCATACTCCTTCACCCCGGTCGAGAGCAGCGCGAACTTGTTGCTGTTACAGATAGGTGTGCGTGTCACCGGTTGACCCGCCCGCCGCTACTTGTCCTTCTTGGTCATGGGCTCGCAGGCGATGACGCCTTCGGTCTGGGCCGGCTCGTACGGGTCAATCTCACCGATAAAGATTGCGCAGTAGAATCGGTCCGGCCGCCGCAGTTTGTGCTCGGCCCGGGCCGACCATCCCCTCTCATCGGCGCGCATCTTGATCATCACGTTGGGGCTGGGTGTGAAATCGAGCCGATGCGTCTGGCTGGCGTAAGTGGCGCTTGCATCTTGGTTCGGGTCGTCTGCGAAGTAGCCGCCGGTAGAGGCGTGGTAGACTTCCTGTGCATGGGTCAAACTGCGTAGATCCGACTCCATCACCGCCAGATAGGCCGAGCTCTTGGCCCGCTGGAGGGTAGCCGAGCCCATGGCGGTGAGGATGGCGATGATGACCATGGCGAAGATCAGCTCGAGGATCGTGAACCCTCGAGATCTCATGATAGATTGCCCTCCTGGCGGGAAGAATGCGCTGGCGGGGGTGGTAGCCAGCCCTTGTAGTCTGCCGCCTTTTCTGCCTGTCCGCAAGTCCGCTGGTTGCAGAAAGGCCTGGCGGCCGGGCCCGCAGCCGCTCAGGGGATCGCCGTCGCCAACGTGTCGTTGTGCCAGTTGATCAACGTCCGCATATACGATCCGATGCGATCCGCTCCCTCGAAGCCGGCCGCCCGGGCTGCCGCTTGCTTGCGCTCCTCTGGCACATCGGCGCTGCCGGCGAAGTCCTTGATATCCCGGTAGAACCCTATCGTGTAGAGGTCCCAGGCCCCGCCGGCCACACGAGTGAAGATCAGGTTGAGGGGCCGCTCGATCCCTTTTAGGTAAGCGTTCTCCATGTGGCGCTCTTCCAGCAGCGCGTCTCGCTTACCGGCGAGCGCAACGAACATCTCGACGTGGTAATAGGCGGTGGTGGTGAACGCGCTGTCCACGGCCTCGAGCGGCGGCCCGAGCACGAAGACCTCCTCGCGCCAGGCGATGAGCTGTCCGAGCGCGCTCTCGAACTCCGCTTCCGAGATTCCCGATTCCCGTGCGGCACGCTGACGCCGGGCGATCGCGTCCGCCGAGTGGTGCTCGGCAAAACTGCCCATGGGGAAGAGGAGCAGCAGATCCCAGTGGTCGCCCTGGCTGTGTCGCATCCAGAACGGCCGCTCCTCAGCGGCCTCGTAGACCGGCATCCGTTCCTGATACAGTTCGATCAGTCCGAGCAGTTTGCCGGGGGCCGCCCGGACGAGCAGCGTCCTGTAGAGATAGCCCTCGCCCTGGCCGGGATCGCCGGCGCTGAGGATCAGGGCGAGGATGACAGCGAGCATCACTCGCCTCCCAGCCAGCTCGTAGCACCCGAGTACTGCGCGCCGATCACCAGAGCCCAGTCGGTCTCAAGTTGGGGGCCCTTGAGGTCTTGATAGAGCGGCGCCAAAGCCTCGGCGGCGATTCGCAGGCCCCGGAACGTGCCCCCCCTGACGTAGGTGTTGATGCCGAATCCCACCAGCCAGCGCGAGAATCCCTGCAAGTCGGGGTCGGCCGTTGGTACTACCTGCGAGTCCAACTCGGGGTCGGCGCCCTCCACGTTCTCCTGCTCGGTCCAGGCCAGTCTCAAGGAGCCGCTGAGGAACCGGGAAACCTGGTAGGCGCCCCAGAGCGTCGTGTCGTAGCGGTGTCCCAGCCGATACAGGTTGTCGTTTTCGCCCAGGCGAAACGTCGCCAGTGCCTGGCCGCCCCAGGACCAGTCCCCGTGCTGGCCCAGGTAGGTCATCCCCGGGGTGGCGTCGAAGGTGCCCGAGCCGGTCTGCATCGGATAGGGCAGCCGCATGGCATCACCCATCGGGGTGTCGTCCCTCTCGTTGATCGAGCCGATCGGGAAACTCAGCATCAGGTTCACGTGGACCCGCTGGTCAGCGAAGGGCTCGAGTAGCCACATGCCGCCCAACTTGAGATCGCCTATGCCAGAGGACTCGGTGGTGAACCGCTCAGCCGAGCGGGTCACGTGATCCATACTCTTCACCGTGACGGGCAGCATTCCGACGAGGGTGAACACGTCGCCGGGGGCGTACATCAACCCGAAAATGTGCATCTGCGCAGACATCTCGGTCGGTGCTACGAGGAACCCGTAGCCTGCCGGGTCAACGACCTGGTCGGGGTCGATGCTCGTCGTCCCGTCCCGCAAACCCTCCATACTCATGTACAGGTAGCGGTAGGAAAGCATGAACTCGCCCGTTTCGTGAGTGTGATCCATCATCACGCCGATGGGAGCATGGCCATCGGGCCGGCTCGCCGTCCACTGGGCTTGGGCGCCCGCCGCGGTTACCAACAAAGAGACTAGCGCGAGTCGTGTGGCTCTGAGCATGTTCTCGTCCTCTGGATAGGGGGGTCAGCGGCTGACCACGCTCACCAATCGGGCGGGCCGCAGGTGAGATGTCAAGACGACTCGGTCGAAGCGGTCCGTGAGCTGGAGAGCCTGCCGGGCAGCGGCGAGTGCGGACGCCTCGAGCTCCTCGCTATCGACCATGTTGATCACCGGAACCACCGTGGCAGCGCCGCTGTTGCGGAGTGCGCCTTCTTCGTGGGCCAGTAGTCGGGCCACGTGATCGGGCGTAATCGGCTCCCCGTATCTAGCCCCCGTAATGGCCTCCACACGTGAAAGGCGGTGAGCCACCGTCTCGGTCAGCGGCTCGCCGAAGGCCTTGGCCGACACGAGCGGTAAGACCGTTGACGCGAAGTCCGGTATCAGCGGTTCGTCGTCTTCCGGTGCCTTGATCCAGCGCATGCGGGCGCCGTCACACTTGACGGTCAGCAGGTCAAAGCCGGCGGCCTTCTGAATCTCGGCGATAAGCTCGGCGGCGACCCCGCCGTAGCGGGTGCTCTTCTCCGAAGGGTGGGCGAAAGCGATGAGCCGGCTACTGGCTGTGGCCTCTACCACCGCATCGAGCAGATCTTCCGCGGCTGCGACCACGACTCGTGCGTTCAGCGTGGCCGGGACGTGAGCATGAGGAACGGTGGAAGTGATCGCAACACGACCCGGGTGTTCCAGCGCCAGCTGGTACAACGTCGTTTTCTTGCCGCCGGCGCCGACGGCGCAGACGGTACCCGAACGGGCGGCGAGCACATCCGGTAGCTCGCTCACGACGGCTAGCCCTCGCTGACGGCGGCCTCGACGGAGAGGATGCGCGGCAGGAAACCGGCGACGATCTCCCAACTATCCCCGCCGTCGCGGCTCGCGAAGAGGTGACCGCTCGACGTCCCGAAGTAAACGCCACAAGGATCGAGACCGTCCGTGTCGATCGCCTCCCGCAGGACCGTCACGTAGGCGTTCTCCTGTGGAAGACCCCGCGTCAACGGCTGCCAGTCGCTCCCTGCGTTCCGGCTGCGGTAGACGGTGATCGCTCCACCCACCATCGTCCGGACGTGGCTACTCTCTTCTGGGATGATGAAGACCGTGTCCGGGTCACACGGGTCAGTGGCGACGGCGTAGCCGAAGTCGCTGGGCAGCCCGTCCGTGATCTCCGTCCAGCTCTCGCCGCGATCGTCGCTGCGGTAGGTTCCGCTGTGACTTTGCTGGTACAGCCGATCCGGTTGGGCGGGATGGAGCACGATCCGGTGCACGCAGTGACCCGACTCGGGTCTCGTGTCGGCCAGATAGTCGGCTCGCACGCCGCGATTCGCCGGCTTCCAGCTGGTGCCGCCGTCGTCTGAGCGGTAGACGCCGCCAGCCGATACCGCCGCGTAAATACGCCGGGCGTCGCGGGGGTCGACGTAGATCGAGTGCAGCGCCAGCCCACCTTTGGCCGGCTGCCACGTCCGCCGTGTCGGGTGCCCGTTAAGACCAAGCACCGGCTCCCAGCTTGCCCCGCGGTCGCGGCTGATGAACAGACCGGCGGGCTCGATCCCAGCAAGGATGGTCTGTGGCTCGCTCGAATGGCCAGGCGCCAGGTGCCAAATGGCCCTCAGATCCGGCCCATCGTCTTGAGCCTCGTGGTGCGGTGAACGCGGCAGAAGCTCCCAGTTGCGACCTTCATCCCGGCTCCGGTGCACGTGTATGCCCCAGACCATGTGGCGCACGGCCGCGTAGGCGTTGACGCCATCACGAGGGTCAAGGCGGGCGTGGTACACCTCGTACCCGGCGAGGTGAGGTCCGTCGAGCTGCCACCGCCGCCGGTCCAGGCCGGAGACCGCTCGAAAGAGCCCCTTGCGGGTCCCGATAAGAAGGGTGACGCGGCTCGCGCTGATGAAACCTCCCGGCCCCGGCGACGCTGACGGTTGCGGAGATCATTTGAATGTCACGAATAAAGGCGAATGCTACAAGACTGGAAGGCCCTGGTGTGGTAAACGTGGCCGACGATCAAGGCCTAGTTGCAGGCGATGACACCTTCGGTGATGCCCGGAACTACACCGGTGGGCGCCGACACGGGGCCGACGTATACCGCGCACTCTACTGTCGGAGCGCTGGCGTGGGTCGCCGACGCGCTCCAGCCGTTCGCTGCCGTCTCGATGATCTGGACCTGTACGCCGGGTGAGTTGTTGTACTGGAGCTGGGCGACGTCTGTCGCGTATTCGTGGGACAGGTCGAAGTAGGCTTCCTGCGCCGTAACCAGCGTCCGGAGATCGGTCTGTACCTGAGAGCGGTGCGCCCGGTCACGCGTGTTTGCGAACCGGGGTAGGGCGATGGCTGCCAGCAGGCCGATGATGACGACGACGATCAGTAGCTCTATCAAAGTAAAGCCCCGGGGCCCGGCCTTCACCTCGCCGGTCCCGGGAACGCTGAGTGCCTTGGCACACCGATCAACGCTCATCTCTATTCCCTCATGTGGCCTTCTGCTTCGGACAGATCGGCCAACGGCATACCTTAGACTGGGGCAAGGTCTATGCCCGGAAGGACCTATCACCTAAAGTGTTGCTAGGTATGGGCTTAGGCGGAAACTCCGCGCCCGATACCGCCTCCCTGCGTGGGTCGGAGCCCGCATATTGCAAGGCCTGCGGCGGAGTGCGGTAGTCATTCTGACCGAGTAGAGAGCCGAGGTTCAGGCCTGCCGGGCCGGATGTAATGGGCGGACGGGCGGGGATCCTGGGGGCTGCTGGCTCACTGTGGCGGTGGCCGGCCAGCGTTGACACCTGGGAATTATCCGCATATTCTCCCGGTCTGCAAACTGCAGGGAATAGCAGGCGGCAACCCGGCTTTCCGAATGAGGGAACAGTAGAGTAATGGTCCAGGTCACGGTCAACGAAGGCGACGATCTCGAGCGAGTGCTGCGCCGCTTCAAGCGGCAGGTGCAGAAGGCCGGCATCTTCACCGATCTGAAGCGGAAGAAGCACTACGAGAAGCCAAGCGAGATGCGCAAGCGTAAGCGCAACGCGGCTCGCCGTCGCAGCCGGCGCACGCGCCATCGCCGATAGCGCAAGCTCGCCGCGAACCTCCTGACCCTGCTATCGAGCCCGCCTGCATTCGTCTGCAGCGGGCTTCTTGGTTTTCGGGCCTTCAACGCTACACCCGGCACGCCTTACGTATATCTTTCTACACATGGGTGGAGACGACCCGAAAGGGCAGGGTAGTGTAGACGGTCTGAAGCTGCTCGAGCGGTTCGACGCGCACCTGCGATCGAGCGGCCTGCTCGCGCCGGGAGACGCCATCACCGTGGCCCTCTCGGGCGGCCTTGATTCGGTGACGCTGCTCGATCTGCTGCTGGCACTGCGCGACCGCTGGGGCTGGCACGTCTCGGCCGCACATTTCGACCACCGAATGCGCGAAGCGAGCGGGTCCGAGGCCGCTTGGGTTCAAGATCTGTGCGATCGGCTTGCGGTGTCGTACTGGCTGGGCCGTGCCGACGCGATCCCACGGAACGAAGCGGAGGCGCGCGAGCTCCGCTACGCCTTTCTTGACAAGGCTCGGGCTGCGCTTGGTGCTCGCTGCCTCGCCACCGCCCACCAGGCCGACGATCAAGCCGAGACCGTCCTCTTCCGCATGCTGCGCGGCAGCGGTCTGGCCGGTCTGGCGGGGATCCCGGCTCGCCGTGCGCCGGGCATCGTGCGACCGCTATTGCCGTTCTGGCGGTCGGAAGTCCAGGCGTACGCGGGCGCCCGGGGGCTCACCCACCTTGAGGACCCCAGCAACCTCGATCTGGGGATCCGCCGCAATCGGATCCGTCACCGCCTGATCCCCGAGATTGAGGCGAGCGGGGCGCCCGGGGTGCGGCGCGACCTCTGTCGGCTGTCGGAGCTTGCCGGTCGGGCGGCTCGAACCGTCGAGGGGATGGTGGATGACGCGGCGTCGGCGCTGATCGTCGAGGCCACGGAAAGCCGTATGGTAGTTGCACGTACAGCGTTGCTCTCCTATGATACGTTGGCGAGGGCACATCTCTTGCGCGCGCTCGTCGCGCGCCTGGGCCCGCGCCCGGGTCGGATCGGAACCCGCATCGCACTCAAGTTTATTGACACGAGCTCAAGCGGGCGTGCCATCCACCTCGCCGGCGGTATCGTGATTCGCCGTGAGTTCGATCGCTTCATCATCGAGCGACCCGGGCTGTGTGCTTCGGTTCGCGATGAGGAATGCGTCGTGCAGCGCCCGCAGGCGGGCGGAGGTGAAGTCACGATCGCCGGTCGGAGGTGGCTCGTCAGCTATGAGGTTGGCCGGGCGCCAGGACGCGCTCCACCGGTTGACGGATCTGCCTGTTTCGACCTTGCGGAACTCGTCTTCCCGCTGGTCGTTAGAGGTTGGCAGCCGGGCGACCGCATTCGGACACACGCCGGCTCACGTAAGCTGAAGCGAGTCTTCGCGGATGGTAAGGTCGGGTGCTCCGAGCGCGCCCGGTTCCCGGTGCTCGCTGATCGCTCTGGCGTCCTCTGGATCGTCGGTCTTCTGCAGGGCGCGCGGGCGAGCGCGGCGGAAAGCGGAGAGGTATTCTCGATCCGGTTCGAACGGATGGCATGAGCGAGGTCGCAACGCGCTATCCAGGGATCAAACGAGTGATCTTCTCGGAGGAGGAGATCGCAGTCCGAGTGGGCGAGCTGGGGCGCGAAATCGATGCGTTCTATCCGCCCGACGAAGAGCTGTTGTTCGTTGGGCTGTTGAAGGGCGCCTTCGTGTTCCTCAGCGATCTAGCGCGGGCCGTGAACCGGGCGTCGGTCAAGATCGACTTCTTGGCCGCGGCCCTCTACGGCGAGGGGACGGATCCCAGCGGCGATGTGCGCCTATTATATGATATGGAGGCGCCCATCGAGGGTCGGCACGTGCTGCTGGTCGAGGATATCGTCGACAGCGGTAAGACGCTCAACCGGATCGGCGATGAGCTGAGTTGCAGGTCACCACGCTCGCTCGAGGTCGTCGCGTTCCTGCACAAGCATGTCGCGACGAACTTGAGATACGAGCCCCGCTGGGTTGGGTTCGACGCACCGCCCGACTGGCTTGTCGGCTATGGCCTGGATCTCGGGGAACGTTACCGCCACCTGCCGTTCATTGCGGCCGTCGCCCCGGAGGGTGAGAGAGGTTTCTAGTTATGCCGGAGATAGATCCGAAACAGGGCGACCGAGGGCCACGCTGGTCCCGGCTCTCGCGGAGCCTGGCCTTCTGGGCGTTGGTCATCATGGTGCCGCTGATCATGATCCAGATGTTGGGCCCGGGTCGCCGCGACCTACAGGAGCTCGGCTACAGCGAGTTCGTGCGTGAGCTCGAGCGTGACAACGTCCTGAAGGTCGTCGTGATCGAGGGCCGAGAGATCGAAGGCGAGCTGCGGGCACCGATCGGTCCATCGGCTGATGCGGGGCGCGAGTTCTGGACCAAGCTTCCCGTCTGGCACAGCGAGGAGCTGCTGAAGCGGTTGGAAGCCAGCGGCGTGGCGATCGACGCCGAGGAGGCCCGTCTCAAGTGGTGGACTGTCCTGGTCAACGCACTGCCCTGGCTCTTCCTCATCGGGCTGATGCTCTTCTGGTTCCGTCAGATGCAGGTGAGCGGGTCGCGCGCGTTCTCCTTCGGCAAATCGAAAGCGAAGCTGCTGAGCGGTGATACACCGAAGGTCACGTTCGCCGATGTGGCGGGCTGCGAGGAGGCGAAGGAGGAACTGCAGGAGACGATAGGGTTCCTGAAGGACCCGTCTAAGTTCACTCGACTCGGCGGGCGGCTGCCCAAGGGCGCGCTTCTGGTGGGCCCGCCAGGGACGGGCAAGACGCTGCTCGCCAAGGCGGTCGCCGGTGAGGCTTCGCGGCCCTTCTTCAGCATGTCGGGCTCCGACTTCGTCGAGATGTTCGTCGGTGTCGGAGCCTCCCGTGTCCGCGACCTGTTCGAGCAGGGCAAGGCCCACGCGCCGTGCATCATTTTTATCGACGAGCTGGATGCCGTCGGCCGGCACCGGGGCGCCGGTCTCGGCGGAGGGCACGACGAGCGCGAGCAAACGTTGAACCAGCTGCTCGTCGAGATGGACGGCTTCGAGTCCAACGAGGGCGTGATACTGATCGCCGCCACGAACCGTCCCGACGTGCTCGACCCGGCCCTGCTGAGGCCCGGCCGCTTCGACCGCCAGATCGTTGTCGATGCACCGGATGTCAAGGGTCGTGAGGGCATTCTCAGGGTGCATACCCGCAAGATTCCGCTCGCCGACGACGTGGAGCTGGCCAAGCTCGCCAAAGCGACGCCGGGGATGAGCGGCGCCGACCTGGCCAACATGGTGAACGAGGCGGCGTTGCTCGCCGCGCGCCGCGACAAGGACCGGGTCGACATGAAAGACCTGGAGGAGGCGAAGGACCGGGTGCTGCTCGGCGCGGAGCGCCGCAGCATGGTGATCAGTGATGAAGAGCGCCGGTTGACCGCCTACCATGAGGCCGGTCACGCGGTGGCGGCCCACTACACGCCGGAGTGCGATCCACTTCATAAGGTCACGATCGTGCCGCGCGGCCGCGCCCTCGGCCTCACGTTCTCCATGCCGGAGGACGACCGGCACAACTACTCGAAGACCTATTTGATGGCCCAGCTGATCTATGCCTACGGCGGCCGGGTTGCCGAAGAGCTCATCTTCGGGCCCGACAAGATCACTACCGGTGCCGGTAACGACATCGAGCGCGCCACCGCGCTCGTGCGCCGCATGATCACGGAGTGGGGGATGTCTGAAGCCATAGGCCCCATGAACGTTGGCGACCGCGGGGAGGAGATCTTCCTCGGTCGCGAGCTCGTGGAGCGGCGCGATGTGAGCGAGGAATTGGCCCAGCAGGTGGACAAAGAGGTGCGCAGGCTGCTCGATGATGCGTATCGGGAAGCCAAGCGCGTCATCAGCGCGAACGAGGACAAGCTCCACACGCTGGCCATCTCGCTGCTGGAGCGCGAGACCCTGGACGCGGACGAAATCACGGCCGTCTTCGAGGGTCGGGAATTGCCACCGCTCCCTGACCCCGATGTGCCGGACACGGGAGGCCGGCCGGGCACCTCCGGCGCAACGAGGTCCGCGGGCGCTGTGGGCGGTGAGGTCGGCGACAAGTTGGAGCCCGCTGCCTCTCTGGAGCGCGTGCGAGGAGAGACGTCGAAGCCCGAGACATCGCGATGACTGGGGAGCGGATGGCGGCTGCCGAGTTCGCCGCTGCTCGTGCTCGGGAGGCTGCGGCCGGCTGGCGGACGTCGCGCCGCACGCTGGACCTCAGCAAGCCGGTGTTGATGGGCGTTCTGAACATCACGCCGGATTCTTTTTCGGACGGCGGTCGTTTCTTCGACCGGAACCATGCGGCCCGGCGGCTCGAGGAGCTCCAACGTGACGGGGCCGACATCGTCGATGTGGGTGGCGAATCGACGCGCCCCGGCGCCATGCCGGTCAGCGTTGACGAAGAGATTCGCAGGGTGATACCTGCGATCGAGGCGGCAAGTGAGCGGGTGGACATACCGGTGTCCATCGACACGACCAAGTCGCGTGTGGCCAGCGCGGCGCTCGACGCCGGCGCCGAGATCATTAACGACATCTCGGGCCTCCGCTTCGATCCTGGCATCGCCGGTCTGGCGGCGGAATCCGGTGCCGGCTTGGTCCTGATGCACATCCGCGGAGAGCCGCGGACGATGCAGCAATCGATTCACTATGACGATCTCATGGGCGAAATCCTCGCGGAGTTGCGGGATTCGGCCGAGCGGGCGCTGGCTTCGGGCTGCCACCCCGACCAGCTGGTCGTCGATCCCGGCATCGGTTTCGGAAAGACGGCCGAGCAGAACCTGGTCATACTGAATGAGCTCGGCAGGATCACGGAACTCGGGTTCCCCGTTCTGGTGGGACCGTCACGCAAGTCTTTCATCGGTAAGACCTTGGGACTCGAGGTCGAGCAGCGACTGGAGGCGACTCTCGCCGCCTGCGTCGTGGCGCTGCTGCGCGGTGCGCGGATCTTCCGTGTCCACGATGTCGTCCAGGCGCGCCGGGCCCTGGACATGGCCGAGCTGATAGTGAGGCGTTCGAGCGGTGCAGAGCCTGATTGAGCGAATCAGCTTTCTGACGCCGGGCTTCTGGGACCTGGTGCAGATTCTGGTGGTGGCCTACCTGTTCTACCGCCTGCTTCTGCTGTGGGCCGGAACTCGAGCCATTCAGATGCTGCTCGGCCTCGTCGTGCTGTTCGCGGTCTATGCCCTCGCCGAGGTCCTCCAGCTCGAGCTGATCCGCTACCTGCTGCAAGCCGTCTTCATCTACGGCCCGCTGGCAGCGATCGTCATCTTCCAGCCCGAACTCCGCAGCGCGCTGACCAAGCTGGGCCAAAGCCGATTCTGGCGCTACGTCTCGCGGCCCGAGGCCAGTTCGGAGGTGATCCAGGTGGTGGTCCACGCCGTCGAGGTACTGTCGCGCAAGAGGATCGGCGCGATCGTGGCCGTCGAGCGGGAGGTCGGTCTCGAAGAGTACGCACGCCGCGGCTCGGCCGTCCATGCGCCCGTGACTGCCGAGATCATCGAGGCCATCTTCACGCGCTATGGTCCCCTCCACGATGGCGCCGTCATCATCCGCGGCGAGTCCATACTCGCCGCCCGCTGCATTCTGCCGCTCACTCAGTTCCCGGTCACCGACCGTAGCCTGGGCACTCGCCACCGGGCTGCCATCGGTCTCTCCGAGGAGACCGATGCGGTAGTTATCGTCGTTTCCGAGGAAACGGGGGCCATCTCGCTGGCTCAGCGAGGGCGGCTCGAGCGGAACGTGACCGGCGAGCGGCTCCGCGAGGCGCTGGGCGAGCGGCCGCCCGGCTGGGTCCAACCGGCCGCCCCCCAGCCGAGCACCGCTGTCCAGGCGGGCCAGCCGTCGGGCGAGCTGAGTCTCGTTGACAGAAGCTCCCCGGGAACGTAGTCTTTCTGCCGTAGATCAGCGAGAAAACACGGATCCGGACACCGGCAACAGCGAGGTGCCGCTTTGCAATCCGATGCCCAATACGCTCTCCTAGAGCTGTTTAGGGACGGCGGCTTCATGATGTATTTCTTGGTGCTGGCTTCCCTGCTGGCGCTGGGAGTGATCATTGCCAAGGCCTACATCCTGTTCGTCGCCCACCGGGAGAGCCGGAGACTCCTCGAAGACCTATCCCAGGGACACCGATCCCTCGAGCGTACGATCGAGATCGCCGATGAGACCCAGGGGCCGGTGGCCGCCATCCTCTCCTCGGGTCTGCGTCGTGTGCGCGAGCGTGGCCATAGCGACAAGGATATCGAGAAGGCCGTCTCGACGACCGGTTCGATCGAACTGGGATTCCTCGAGCGGGGCTTGGTGGTCCTCGCCACGGTAGCCAACGTCGCACCGATGATGGGCTTCTTGGGCACCGTCGTGGGGATGATCGCGGCGTTCGGCGCCGTCGCCGAAGCAGGCCAGATCGAAGCCTCACTGGTGGCCGGCGGCATCAAGGTCGCCCTGATCACTACGGCGACTGGCCTGACTATCGCGATTCCAGTCAACATCGCATACAATTTCTTTGTGACCCGTATCGACCGGCTGATCATCGATATGGAGCTCGGGGCGGAGACGGTGCTCGACATGGCGCCGCCGGCCTCGCCGCAGACAACGGGTTAGAGGTGCAGCCGTATGGCTCTGCTGAGAAGAAAAAGCAAGGTAAGCGACGAGATCCCGACCGCATCGATGGCGGACATCGCCTTCCTGCTCCTCATATTCTTCCTCACGACCACGGTGTTCGAGGAGGAGAAGGGACTGCCGATCGTCCTGCCGGAAGCATCGGCCGGTGAGGTGCAGGTCTCACAGAGGAACATCATCCACTTCCTCGTCCAAGAGGATGGAGCGGTTGTGATCCGCCGCGGTGAGAGCCAGGCCGAGCAGGTCGTTGCGTTCAGTGAGATCGAAGGGATCATGCGCCAGGAGATCGCCGACAATCCGGAGATCATCGCGGCGGTCAAGACGGCGCCCGAAGCGCCTTACCGGCACATGATCAACGTGCTCGACGAGCTGCAGGCGGCAGCGGCGCAGCGGATCTCGCTGCAGCTCTGGGAGAGGTAGCCACGATGGCCAAGCGGGGTGGGGGGTTCGAGAGGAAGTCGAAGGCGGCGAGCGAGATTCCGACCGCCTCGATGGCGGATATCGCCTTCCTGCTATTGATCTTCTTCATGGTGTCTACCACATTCAGAAGAGAACAGCCGCGTCACCTGACGTTCCCGAGGGCGGAGGCCACCCAGAGGATCGACGAACGGCGCCGCAACATCCTCCACCTCTGGATCGAACCCGATGGGTCGGTGTATATTAATGATGCGAGGATCCCGCTGGACCAGGTAGGTGATTACGTGCTGCCGCTGTATAGAGAGAGCGATCGAAGGTTGATGATCTCGCTGCGCGGCGACCGGGACGTACCCTATCGATACATCAACTCGGTTACCGAGGAATTGCGTTCGGCGAACGCGGTCCGCGTCTTCTTCCACACGGACCTGGAAAGTCGGTTGACTCGCGAGAGGAGGTAGAGCGGTCATGGCTGAACAGACAGGCGCAGAAGTCGAAAAGCACATCTTCGTGCAGACCGCCAACGACCGTTTCAAGAAGTCGTCCGGGCAGTGGCTCGCCGGTGGTGTGATGCTGGCCACCGCCTTCCATTTCGGCCTGTTCGCCTTCTTCCCCGAGCTGACGGCCTCCGACGTCAGTTTCGGGGTCAACGAGTTCGAGGCGATCGAGCTGCCGCCTGAGGTCGAGATTCCGCCACCGCCGGAGCAAATCGCCCGGCCCGCGGTACCCGTGGTAGCGGCCACCGAACTGGAAGAGGACATCACGATCGCGCCGACTACGTTCGAGGAAAACCCGGTAGAGTCCCTGCCGCCGCCGCCGAGCGATGCCAGCCGGTTGGGCGACAGGCCGGTCTTTACCCCGTATACGGTGAGGCCCGAGATCAAAGACCGCGTCGAGGCTCGCCGGATCGTTCTGCGCAACTACCCGAAGCTGCTGCAGGACGCCGGCATCGGTGGGACAGTCAACGTCTGGCTGTTCATCGACGCCAACGGTGCGGTGAAGAACGCACAGGTGCAGAAGGGTTCGGGCAACTCGGCGCTCGACCAGGCCGCCATCAAGTCCGCGTACGACTTCGAGTTCACTCCGGCGCTCAACATGGACAAGCGAGTTCCTGTTTGGGTGTCGTTCCCGATCCAGTTTGAGGTGACGCGGTAGAGTTTCGCCTGTCTGCTCATCCGAGGCCCGGCATCGCGGAGGTGATGCCGGGCCTTTTGTCTTGATTCGGCTGGATCGGGCGCGTAAGTTTGCGTGATTATGTATCTTGAGCGACTTGAGAACGCGCTGCCCGAAGTCCGCGCAAGGCTCGAGTGGGGGTGCCGGCGCGTCGGTCGCTCCGCTGCCGAGTCGGTTACCATCGTCGCGGTGACAAAGGGCCATCCGCTCGAGGCGCTCTACGCGGCCCGCGACACGGGCCTGCAAGTGATCGGTGAAAGCCGTGTGCAGGAAGCGCGCGAGAAGTGGGAAGTTGCGGGCGACGCGGGCCTGACCTGGCATCTGGTGGGGCATCTGCAGCGCAATAAGGTGCGTCAAGCGCTGGAGATGTTCGAGTTGATTCACTCGGTCGACTCGATACGATTGGCCGAGGCAATCGACAAGGAGGCGGGGAAGCAAGCTCGCCGGGCAGCGATCCTCATACAGGTCAACGCCTCCGGCGAGGAAGCGAAGCACGGTTTTCCTGTGGACGAGGCACTTGGTGCCGTCGGCTCGATCTGTGCCATGGAGAACTTGAGGGTGATGGGGCTGATGACCATGGCACCGTTTACAAACGATGAGGGCGTGCTGCGTAACGCGTTTCGCCGCACGCGCGAACTTTTTCAACATTGCCGCGGCGGTATCGATGAGTTCGAAGCACGACACCTCTCGATGGGAATGACCAACGACTTCGAGATCGCGGTAGAAGAGGGCAGCACGATGGTGCGACTTGGCACCGTGCTGTTCGGGGAGCGGTTACGATGATCGACCTGACGCCACTCGACGTGCGCAAGAAGAAGGGCGACTTCAGGCGCGCCGTCCGAGGATACGACACGGAGCTCGTGGACGACTTTCTCGACATGGTCGCCGAACGTCTCGAGGAACTCGTCAAACAGAACGTCGCGCTGACGGAGCGCGCGGAGCACCTTCAAGTACAGGTCGCCTCCTATCGCGAGCGCGAGAAGGCGCTCAACGAGGCGCTGGTGACTGCACAGCAGCTCCGCTCGGATGCGCAGGCCCAGGCGGATCGGGAAGCCGACCTGCTGCGACGCGAGGCGCAGAGCCAGGCGGAGCGTATCATCGAGGAGGGTCAGCGGTCGTACCGCGAGATCGCTCGTGAGATCCAAGTGATCGAGACCCGTAGACGCCAGTTCATCCGCGCCTTCCGCACTTTGCTGGAGCGGTACTTGTCCGAACTCGAGGTCGAGGAAGTGCGGTTGAGCGAGTCGATCGCTGAACCGCCGGCTGTGACGCCGGTTCCGGCCCCGCCGCCCGGTCCCCGGCCGGACCCGGAGGCGCCGGAGACGGAGGGCAACGCTGGGCCGGCGGGCTCCACAGAAGCTGACGAGGCCCAAGGAGGTGAGTGGCTTTCGTCACTTGTCGCGGAATCAGAGAAGGAGGAGCAAGCCTGATGGAGCGACCCGGCGAGCTGCTCGAGCGGATCCGCGCCGCGTCGAGTGCGGTGCGGGCTCGCTCCGGCCTCGAACCACGGATCGGGATCATACTTGGCACGGGCTTGGGCGCGCTCGCTGAGGAGATCGACGCGCAGACCGTCGTTCCGTACGACGAGATTCCCGACTTTCCGGTCCCGACGGTGGAAAGCCATAGCGGCCGGTTGCTGCTCGGCCATCTATCCGGACAACCGGTCGTCGCCATGCAAGGCCGTTTCCATCGCTACGAGGGCTATACCCTCGAGCAGGTGAGCTTTCCGGTTCGGGTCATGCGGGACCTCGGTGCGGACACGCTCATCGTTTCCAACGCCTGCGGTGGGATGAACCCCATGTGGGACGTCGGAGATCTCATGCTGATCGCCGACCACATCAACCTGATCGGAGACAACCCCCTGATCGGGCCGAACCCTGATGAGCTGGGTCCACGCTTTCCCGATATGTCGGAGCCGTACGACCTGGCTCTTCAGCGGCTGGCCATTGATGTGGCGCGGGATAGCGGTGTCACGCTGCGGCGCGGTGTATACGTGGCGGTGCCCGGGCCGAATTTGGAGACGCGTGCCGAGTACCGTTTTCTGCGGTTGATCGGCGCCGATGTCGTCGGTATGTCCACGGTACCGGAAGTCATCGTCGCCGTGCATGCCGGCATGAAGGTCTTGGGCGTATCGATCATCACCGACGCCTGTCTGCCGGATGCGCTGAAGCCGGCAAGCGTCGAGGATATCATCCGGGTCGCCGGTGAGGCGGAGCCGAAGCTCACGCATCTGATCAAAAATGTCGTGGCCCGGTTGGGCTGATGGCCGATATGAGCGACAAGCTATACCGCGAGATACCCGACAACCCCAACGAGCTCGAAGAAGCCGTTCTCGAGATTTGGAACGACGAGGATACTTTCCAGCGCTCGCTCCAGCTCACCAGCGATGGCGAGCCATTCGTCTTCTACGAAGGACCACCGACTGCGAACGGTCGGCCCGGTATTCACCACGTCTTCTCGCGGACTCTGAAGGACATCTTCTGCCGCTACAAGACGATGCGGGGGTACTCCGTCACCCGCGTGGCCGGCTGGGATACCCACGGCCTCCCCGTTGAGGTTGAGGCAGAGAAAGCTTTGGGTATCTCCGGCAAGCCGGAAATAGAGAAGATCGGTGTCGAGCGCTTCGCCGAGGTCTGCCGCGAGCACATCTTTACCTACAAGGAGGAATGGGAGAGACTCTCGTTCCGCATCGGCTTCTGGCTCGACTATTCACGCGCCTACATCACCTGCTCGCCGGAATTCGTCGAGAGCGTCTGGTGGGCGCTCGCCCAGTTCCACCGGAAGGGCCTGCTCTACAGAGGCCATAAGGTCGTGCCGTATTGTCCACGCTGCGGGACCGGCCTGTCCAGCCACGAGGTCGCGCTCGGCTACGAGGACGTCACCGAGCCTGCGGTGACGGTCAAGTTCGCCGTCGAGGGGCGCCCCGCTGAGTACTTGCTCGCCTGGACCACTACACCCTGGACGCTGCCCGGCAACGTCGCTCTCGCCGTGAGTCCGATGATCGCTTATGTGAAGGCGCGCGTGGGTAACGAGATATACTACCTGGCCGAGCGCCTGGCTGACGAGGTACTCGGCCAGGACTACGAGGTTCTCGAGATCGTGCCCGGCGGTGCGCTGGAGGGGCTACGCTACGAGCCGCTGTTCCCGTTCTTGTCTGACATCACCGGCAAAGAGAGCGGTTGGAGGGTGGCGTTGGCGAACTTCGTCACGGCCGATGAGGGCACCGGGATCGTGCACACCGCGGTCATGTATGGGCAAGACGACTACGACCTCGGCGTGGATATCGGCCTGCCGATGTATCACTTGGTGGACGAGGAAGGGAAGTTCACTGCGGATGTCACCCCGTGGTCGGGTCTGTTCGTCAAGCTTGCCGACCCCAAGATCATTGAGGCGTTGGAAAAATCGGGCAAGCTGTGGCGGGTTGCCGACTACACCCACAGCTATCCCTTCTGTTGGCGCTGTAAGACACCGTTGCTCTACTATGCTCGCGATTCCTGGTACCTGAGGACCACGGCGGTGAAGGAGCGGCTGCTGGCCAACAATGAGGCGGTTGGCTGGCATCCACCGGAGATCGGCCGCGGGCGTATGGCAGAGTGGCTCGAAAACAACGTGGACTGGGCGCTCTCGCGTGATCGATACTGGGGGACTCCGTTGCCGGTGTGGATCTGTGACGAGAACGAGTCCCACATTGAGGTCATCGGGGGCTACGAGGCGCTTGCCGCGCATGCCGGCATCGAGATCGGATCGGATTTCGACCCGCACAAACCGTTCATCGACACCGTGAAGTGGCCGTGCTCGGAGTGTGATGGAACGTTACGTCGTACTCCGGAAGTCATCGACACCTGGTTCGACTCCGGTTCGATGCCGTTCGCCCAGTGGCATTACCCGATCGAGAACGGCGACATCTTCGAGAACCAGTTTCCCGCGGACTTCATCGCGGAAGGCGTCGATCAGACACGTGGTTGGTTCTATTCGTTGCTGGCCATCTCGACGGTCCTCTTCGATAGGGCGCCGTATGGGAGCGTTGTAGTCAACGGCCTCCTGCTCGATGCCTACGGCGTCAAGATGTCGAAATCTCGTGGCAATGTGGTCGATCCTTGGGACGCGATCGGCGAGTTCGGCGCTGACGCTGTCCGCTACTATTTCATATCGGTAAGCAACCCGTGGCTGCCGAAGCGTTATGATCCGAAGGCCATAGCGGAGGTTCGTCGAAAGTTCTTTGCAACGCTCTCGGCCACCTATCGTTTCTTCGAACTTTACGCGAACATTGAGGGTTGGGCACCGGCTGGGGCGCCACCGGTCGGCGAGCGACCGGTGATGGATCGTTGGTTGCTCTCGCGCCTCGATAACCTGGTGGAAGCCTGCAGATCCGATCTCGACAACTACAACGTTACACACGCCATTCGCCGGATCGGTGAGTTCGTTGTTGACGATCTATCGAACTGGTACGTGCGACGTTCCCGGCCACGTTTCTGGGGTACGCGTGCGGCAAGCCGCGAGACCATGAACGCGGCCTTCAGCACACTCTGGGAAAGCCTGGTGACAGCCTGTCGCCTGATGGCCCCGATGATTCCATTCAGCAGCGATTGGATCCACCGAGAGCTCACGGGCGGAGCCTCTGTCCACCTCGAGAAGTACCCGGAGACGGCGGGCCGCCAGGATGAGCCGCTCGACGCGGCCATGGAGGTCGGGCGCCGCCTTTGTGGCCTCGGCCGCGCCGCCCGCGAAGCTGCCAACATCCGTGTCCGCCTGCCGTTGCGGAGGTTGGCGGCTGCCGTCCCCGGCGGCCGGCCGGCGGGAATGAACGACGAGCTGCTCGACATCGTGCGGGAGGAGCTGAACGTGAGGGAGGTCGAGTTCGTCGGCGATCCGGGCGAGCTGATCTCCTATCGGGCGGAGCCGAGCTTCGCCGTGCTGGGACCCGAGTTCGGTGTGCGAGCACAGGCGGTGGCCGAGGCCATCAGGGCCGTGAGCGCCCCGGAGCTCGGCGCCTGGCGCTCGCGAGGCGGTCCGCTGGCCGTGGAGATCGACGGCGATCGCCTGGAGGTGCCCGAGGCTGCCGTGAAGCTGGTGGAGGAACCCCAGGCCGGTTTGGTGGTTCAGTCGGACGGCGGCTTCGTCGTCGGGTTGGACACGGCGCAGGACGAGGAACTGCGGCTGGAAGGGACCGCCCGCGAGCTGGTGAACCGGATCCAGCGGCTGCGCCGGGAGGTTGGGCTGGAACTGGACGATCGGATCCGATTGGGTATCTTTGGGGCGCCCGAGGTCGCCGTAGCGGCGGAAGCTCACCGCGACTACATAGCCGCCGAGGTGCTGGCTTTGGAGGTCGAGATCGGCCGGCAGCCGCCGGATGCCGGGGTTTACGAGCACATGAGGAAGACCCGGCTGGACGGGCATGAAGCCGTGATCGGTGTGCAGGTTACTTGAGCGACGTGCAGAGGAAACTTGAGGAATAGACGATGCCACTGACCAAGAAAGAGCTGGCGCATTTCGAGAAGCGCCTTCTGGAAGAGCGGGCGCGAATCGTCAAGCAATTGGCACAGTTCGATGAGTCTTTCTCGGATACGCTCCAGGGCTCTGATGGCGATCTCTCGGCCTATAGCTTCCACATGGCCGACCAGGGTACCGATGCGATGGAACGCGAGAAGGCTTTCCTCTTTGCCAGCAAAGAAGGACGCTTCCTGTTTCACATCGACGAGGCGCTCCGCCGAATCTACAAGACACCCGAGAATTTCGGTGTCTGCCAGGAGTGTGGCGAGGACGTTGGGTTTGAGCGGCTCGACGCCCTGCCTCACGCGCGGCTCTGTATCAAGTGTAAGGAACGCGAGGAGAACAACGGTGCCTAACGGCTACTCGCGCGCCGAGGAAGCCGGCAGGCCTGAGGATTTGGCGGAGGCTGCGTTGCGGGGCAAGCTCGGGGCCTTCGCAGGGACCGCCAGTCTGATCCTTGCCCTCGATATCTTGACCAAGCTGCTGGTCCAGCAGACGCTGCACGTCTACGATTCGATAGCGGTCTTTGGCGATTTCTTCCGCCTGACGTATATCTACAACCCTGGCGCGGCGTTTGGCCTTCACCTCGGACCGTACTCTCGGTTCATCTTCCTGGCGTTGGCCTTCGTCGCCCTCGGCGTCCTCATCGTCATGTATCGGCACACGCCGGCGAGCGACCGGTTGCGGTTGTTCGCCATAGGTGCGATCGCCGGTGGCGCGCTGGGCAACGTGATCGACCGTATCCGCTCGGCCGAAGGTGTCGTCGACTTTCTCGATTTCGGGATCGGGAATCTCCGCTGGCCCGTCTTCAACATAGCCGACACAGCGGTCACGGTAGGTGCGATCTTGCTGCTCGCCTCGCTCTGGGCTGAGGACCAACGGCGGGACCGAGAGGCGAGTGGAACGAGTTGAGGCCCGAGACGGAAGTGTAACGTATCGGGTCGAGGTCGGTAAGGCCGCCGGGCAGCGCATCGACCGTTATCTCGCCGAAAAGCTCTCCATTTCACGCTCGCAGATCGCGGCCCTGATCGAAGCCGGCCGGGTCCGAGTCGCCGGCCAGATCACCAAGAAGAGCTACCTGCCCGAGCCGGGTGACCTCATCCTGGTCGAGATCCCACCGCCCGAGCCTCTGGTCGCCGAGGCAGAGGACATCCCGGTGACAATCGTCTTCGAGGACGAGGCCTTCCTGGTCGTGGACAAGCCGGCGGGCATGGTCGTCCACCCCGCGCCGGGACACCCAAGAGGAACCCTGGTCAACGCGCTTCTGCACCGGGTGGAACGGCTGTCGCCGATCGGAGGTGCCCGTCGTCCCGGAATCGTCCACCGGCTCGACAAGGACACGTCCGGCCTGATGATTGTCGCCAAGCAAGAGCCAGCCCACCGTCGTCTGGCCGATGCTCTGGCGCGACGCAAGATCGGTCGCCGCTACTTGGCCGCCTGTTGGGGACATTTACGCGAGGATAGCCTCCAAGTGGAAGCCGAACTCGGCCGTCACCGCAGCGATCGCAAGCGGATGGCGGTCGTTCGGGGCTCGCGTCCGGCGCTGACCGAGATCGAACGGCTGGAGCAATGGAAGAGCGCCGACTTCCTGCGGGTCCGGCTCCATACTGGCCGCACCCACCAGATCCGTGTCCATCTGCGACATATCGGCCACCCCATAGTCGGCGATCGCCAGTACGCCCCCGGTTGGGAGCAAGGGCTGGAGGGTCGCTGGGCGCGCGACTTCGCCAACCGGGTCAATCGGCAGTTCTTGCACGCGGCGCAGCTGGCCTTTGAGCACCCCTATACGGGCCAACAGCTAGAGTTCGAGGCCCCGCTCCCCGAGGACCTGGCGGGGGCCGCCGACTGGGCCCGTCGGACAAGTTGACCGGGGCGTTAGTCGTTATTATACTTGTACTTCCGCGATTGACTGCATCGCGATCCCTCCCCCAATTCCCACACTGTGATCCGAGGGTTGCAATCGGTGTCGGACTCCGCCAGACGCCAACTGCTCGTCGAGGTCGGCGAATACCTTTTCGCCGCCGAGGCCGACGAAGTGCGCGAGGTGATGGGTCGTACCGAGGCGACACCGGTACCCGGCGCGGTGCCGGGTGTGCTGGGGCTGATCAATCGCCGCGGTAAGGTCATAGTCGCCGGGGAACTCGGCACGCTTCTCGGCATCGGTGCGCGGCCGGGCGATGAATCGGCCCTGGTCGTCTTCGCTGATGGAGATCGTCGCATCGCGCTGCTCGTCGATCGGGTGGTCGGCATGGCCCCGGGTCCGAGAGGCGAGCTGGACGTCAGAAGTGAACTGCTCGAGGCGCTGGACGCCCGCGATGTGGTGACGGGAGTGGGGCGTTACGGCGGGCGGCCGTATTTCCGGCTTGACGTGCAAGCGATATTCGCACGGGTGCTCGATCAACCGGCGACCGTGGCCGGTCGATCGCGCCTGAGTGAGCGGCAAGATAGGAGCGACAAATGAGCCGCACGGTGCTGATCGTAGACGATGCGATCTTCATGCGCACGATGATCGCGGATATTCTCAAGGGTGCCGGCTTCGAGGTCGTGGGCGAAGCGTCCTCGGGGACCGAGGCTGTCGAGAAGTACAAGGAGTTGAAACCCGATCTGGTGACCATGGATATCGTGATGCCAGACATGGGCGGGATCGACGCGGTGCGTGAGATCATCAAGATCGATCCCAAGGCCAGGATCCTCATGTGTAGCGCCATGGGCCAGCAGGGCCTGGTGGTCGAAGCGATCCAGGCCGGCGCTCGCGATTTCGTGGTGAAGCCCTTCCAGCCTTCACGAGTACTCGAGGCGGTCCAGCGCTTGCTAGGATGAGCCAGCAGCAGAAGTACGCCGAGCTCTTTGCAGCGGAGGCGCGCGAGCACCTGGCCGAGATCAGTCGCTCGCTCGTTGCCTTGGAAGAGGAGCCCGAGGAGCAGAGCTCGCTCGACGCCATATTCCGCTCGGTTCACACGATCAAAGGGATGGCGGCCGCGATGGGCTACGACGTACCGGCGCGACTGTCTCACAATATCGAGTCGGTGCTCGACGAATTGCGTGCGGGGCGCCGTCGGGTCAGCCCCGCTGTGATCGATTTGCTGCTGGAAAGCTCGGATTCGCTGGAGGCCGCTGTCGAGGCAACGGTCGCCGGTGACGACCCTAAGGATCCAGCGGTCATCATCGAGCGGCTCGTGTGGTGGAGACTCGCCGCCGAAGAGCCTGCAGCCGCAGCTCAAGCCGCTCCCGCTCCGGAACCGGGCCCCGCAGCCGCACTAACCGAACCGCGGCGCGCTGCAACGGTCGCGTCACGCCGGTCGGATTCCAGCCGCTTGCGCGTCGATATCCGGCGGCTGGATGCCCTGATGAATCTGATGGGCGAGCTGATGATCGTGCGCGGCCACCTCCGAGCCCTGGCCGCTGACCTGGGCGCCGAGCCGCTTCAAGACGCGGTCGAACGGGCCGGCCGGCTCGTTACCGAGATGCAGGCGCACGTCGTCGAGAGCAGAATGGTGCCGGTCTGGCAGATTTTTGATCGTTTCCCGCGCCTGGTGCGAGACGCTGCGCGAGCTTCGGGCAAGGAGGTGGAGCTCGAGATCTCGGGCAAGGAGCTCGAGCTCGACCGCTCGTTGCTCGACGCCATCGGTGACCCTCTCGTGCATTTGCTCCGCAATGCGGTCGATCATGGAATCGAGCCGCCCGAAGAGCGTGAGCGCGTTGGAAAGCCGAGGGCGGGACGCGTCGAGCTGAAGGCACGGCGCGAGCGTTCCCACGTGATCATCGACGTGAGCGACGACGGTCGTGGGATCGACCGCGCCGGTGTGATCGGACGGGCTCGCCGTGAAGGGCTGATCGGGAAAGACGAAGAGCCAAGCGACCAGGAACTGCTGCGGCTGATGGCTCGGCCGGGATTCACTACGGCCGCTCAGATCACGACCCTTTCCGGTCGCGGGGTCGGCCTCGATGTCGTCGAGAACACGATTCGCGGTTTGGGAGGCTCTGTTGCCCTCACGAGCAACATGGGGGTGGGGGCGACCTTCCGCATCGAGCTCCCACTGACCCTCGCCATCGTCCGCGCGCTCATCGTCGAAGTCGCCGGCCAGGTCTACGCGGTGCCGGCCACGTTTACCCGTGAGAGCTTCGAACTCGACGAGTCCGCCGTCGAAAAGGCGCACGGCCGTGAGTGGATCCAATGGCAAGGCGAGCGGGTCCCGCTAACCCGCCTGCATAGGCTGTTCGCCGGAAGCGGTGGGCAGGACAACGGCAACGGGTCGTCCACGCGAGGGGACGGGTATCTGAACCTGGTCGGCCTGGAGTTCGGAGGTTCGCGGCTGGTCGTTGCAGTTGACGCGTTCCTGGGCGAAGAAGAGATCGTGATCAAGCCATTCGAGCCGCCGCTCGGTTCGGTGCCGGTGTTCTCCGGTGCCATGGTGCGGCCGGACGGCCGACCGGCGCTGGTGCTCGACGTAGGCAATCTGTCGTGAGCGATAGCTTCAACCTTCACCGGTGACTCGGATGAATCGAACGCGGGAGCTCCGCGACAAGGAGCTAGACGCCCTCAAGGAGATGGCCAACATCGGCGCCGGTCACGCGGCGACCGCTCTGAGCCAGCTGACCAACCGTCGCATCATGATCGACGTGCCGGATGTGAGGATCTGTACCATCGAGGAAGCTGCGGACACCACCGGCAAAGACGGGGGCGTGGTGGCCGCAGTGCTCATGCACGTGCTGGGCGACCTCACAGGCCGGAGCCTGCTCCTGTTCGCGAAGAACTGTGCGCTGCAGCTGGCCGATTTGCTGTTGAACCGAGAGCCGGGGACGACGAGGGTCTTTGCAGAGCTGGAGCAGTCGTCGATCAAGGAAACGGCGAACATTCTGACCGGGGCCTACCTCAACGGCCTGTCAGACATGCTGGGTCTGATGCTGATTCCCTCCGTTCCGAGTCTGGCCATCGATCTGAGTACCGCGGTACTCTCGACGACATACCTGAACTTCGCCTATGAGGAAGGTCAGGTCATCGTCCTCGACACGCGCTTCCGGTTTGAACCAGGCGATGCCGGCATGTCGGGCCACTTCGTTCTGTTGCCGGACCCGGCGAGTCTGGAAGTGATAATCAAAGCTGCTCGATTGGCGTAGCGAATGACTGCGACGGTTCACTCTGAGGGCGATCTACGAGTCCTCCGGGCACTGGCGAAGCGGATCGACCCCGGGGACGCGGGGGCATACAACAACCTCGGTGTGGTCTACTATCAGAAGGGACTGTTCGAGGAGGCGATAGAGCAATTCAGACATGCGCTGGCCATCGACGGCAAGATGGAAGTCGCACGCCGCAACTTGGATATCGCCTACCACCAGACCGGCTACTACGACCGTCGCATCACCGAGCTCATCGCCCGGCTGCGAGCCAAACAAGACGACAGCGACGCTCGTTTCGCGTTGGCTGAAGCCTATTTCAACACGGGTCGCTACGACGAGGCGGTCGTCCAGTACGAAAAGCTGGTCGCCAGGAGTCCCGGCAACGTCCGTGTGCTGATCAAGCTGGGCAGCGCCGAGAAACTGCGCGGCGAGCTCAAGCGAGCGATCGAAGTGTTCGAGCGGGCTCGTGAGCTCGATCCCGATAACCCCTTCATCTACCAGGCCCTCGGCGAGATCCTCTACAACCAGGGGATGAACGAGGAGTCCATCGCTCACCTGCGTAAAGCACTAAAGCTGAATCCGTCGGTCGCCGAGGTCCACCACCTCCTGAGCTTCGTGTATGGCGATATCGGCGAGGCGGAAAACGCCGCCCAGCACGCGGAGCGGGCGGCAGAGCTCAACCCGGCAGCGACGAAAGCGCAAGCGAACCTCTCGCTCGATCGCTACAGCTCAGCCCGCTACACCGAGCTCACAGGGAAGACCGCCACTCCGTCGGTCGACGGACAGAAGGCGTTCGCACACTACACGCTGGGCATCGCCTTCCGGGCGCGTGGCCTCTACGAGGAGGCGCGGCAGGAGTTCACCCGCGGGCGCGAAGCCGGCGAGGACCCAACGCTTCTTGACCAAGCGGAAGCGGAGCTCGCGTTGCTCGAGGGTGACGCCAAGGGTGCTCTGACGCGATACGACGCGCTCCTCTCCAAGATGAGCGACAGCCCCAAGGTATGGAACGAAAGAGGCGTCACGCTGCACCAGGTAGGGAATCTCGAGGAAGCCGAGGAGAGCTACCGCAAAGCCCTGGAGATCGATGGCGACTACGCCGTCGCCTGGAACAACATCGGCGTGCTGAGCGCGCACCGCCAGAGAGTCGAAGACGCGGAGGATGCCTTCCACCGCGCGCTCGCAGCGCAGCCGGGTCTGGATGACGCGCGCCTCAACCTCGGGTTGCTGTGGTTCCACGGAGGTAGACACGAGCCCAGTCTACAGCTCTATCGTGAGCTACTGAAGGCCGACTCGGGTCGAGCGGACGCGTGGACTGGCTTGGGTACGGCCATGATGGAGATGGACCGCCTGATCGAGGCACGCAACGCGTTCGCGCGTGCCGTTGAGGCGAATCCGAACTTCCCGCCGGCACGCTACAACCTGAGCTTCGTCCTGGCGCGGCTCGGCGAGCACGAGGCGGCGTTGCGGGAGACCAAGATCGCCCTGGAGCTCGATCCGTACTATACGGCACCACGCTACAAGCTGTCCATCGACCTTCAGTACGAGTGCGGCGAGGTCTGGGCGCCGGAATTGGCGGCACCGGAACGCCTGGAACCGAAGGGCGAAGGCGTTCGCGACTTCCGATTCGACCCGGCAGAGCTGAGAACGGCGTTCGAGGAGCTCGAGGGGCCGCGACCGGTAGAGGAAGCCCTCGTGGCGACCGAGTCCTTCGACTTGGCTCGTGATCATCTGGCGAACGGACTGTACGAGCGTGCGCTGGCCGAGGCCGTACGCGTAGTGCGCAACGGCGGTGACGCGGCCGAGGGCGCTCTCGTCATCGCTAAGATCTTCATGGAGCGGGGGCTCTACGGCGAGGCGCTGGAGCGGTACCAGGAAGCGCGGGCGCTACGGCCCGGCGATCCGGAGGCGCTGGCTGGCGTCACAGGCTGTCTCCTACAGCTCGATCGCGTCGACGAAGCGCAGCGGGTAGCCGAGGAATTGCAGCCGATCGCCGGTCACGACGTCAGAAACCTCTTGATGGTCGGCGAGGCGCTGTTCCGATCCGGCGAAGCGCGGCGGGCCATGGAGGTTCTCGACCTGGCAGCTCAGGTGGCGCCCGAAGACCCGGTCGTCTACCGCCATGTCGCCCGGGCCGCTCTCGCCGTCGGCAATCGCCGACGTGCTCGGGAACTCTATCGCAAGGCGATCATCGAGGATCCGGAGTTCACGGCGGCTCGCGTCGAGCTTGGACGGATCCTTCTCGAAGAAGGTGCGTACAGTGAAGCAGAGGGGGAGATCCGCCAGGCGCTGGAGCTGATGCCGACGTACGCCGAGGCGAATCTCGTACTCGCCGAGCTGCTCAGCCGACAGAGCCGCGCCCGCGAGTCGGTGGGCATGCTCGTCGAGTTCTTGGAGACTGAGCCGTACAATCTCGACGCCCTGGTGCTGCTAGGCGAAGCACTGCTGCGAGACGGCCGACGCCGCGATGCTGAGCAGGCGCTGTCTCGGGTGGTTCGCTTCGATCCGGAACGCCCGCAGGCGCTCTTCCGGCTCGGGGAGCTGTCGGCCGAGTCGGGTCGCTACCGGGAAGCTCTCAGCTACTGGCGCAGGCTCATCGAGTCGGCTCCCGACAGCGAGTATGCGGAGCGTGCGCGGGTCCAGGCGCGCGTCGCTCTGGGTATGGGTAGTGCGTTCGAAGGCCAAGTGGCGGGGAGCGGTGCCTGATGCCGATCGAAGGCTCTCTGCGTGAATTCGCGCTGACCGACATCTTCCAGCTGCTCCACCTGTCACGGAAGACGGGCGAGCTCAGGATCGTGCGCGAGCCTTCGGGATCCAATGCGGTAGTGATATTCAACGGCGGCGCCGTGGTAGGCGCGAACGTCGATGAGGCAACCCCGCGTCTCGGCTACATGTTGCTCAACGCGGGCAAGATCACGGAGGCGGACCTTCATCGGGCTGACCAGCTTCATTCCGAAGATCGCAGTCGACCCTGGAGTGAGATCATCCGGTCGCTTCAAGTGGTGGAGCAGGGCGAAATGGAGCGGTACGTCAAGATCCAGGTCGAAGAATTCGCGTACGAGATCCTGGGCTGGCGCGATGGCAAGTTCTCCTTCGGAGAACGCGACGTAGAGGACTCGGAGTGCGTCACCTGGATCCCGGTCGAATCGCTGCTGATGGAGGGGGCTCGCCGTGCAGACGAGTTGTCGGCGCTGGCCACGACGATCGAGAGCCCCCGAGCGGTGCCGCGACTCTCGGAGACGGCGGACGAAGGCAGCGTTCTCGACCTGACGCCCGAGGAGTGGGAGATACTGGGGCGGATCGATGGTGCGAGCGATGTGAAGTCTATTGCCTGGACGATGGGTCGCACCGAGGTCGAGGTCAGCAAGACCATCTCCAAGCTCAAGGATCTCGGACTGATCGAGATTGGTGCAGAAGAAGAGATCGCCCGCACCAGACCGCCGCACGAGATGTCGCTCGACCAGGCCGAGGACCTGCTTGAGCACGGTGAGGTTCCTGAAGCGCGACGCCGGATCGAATCGGTGCTCAAGAGACACCCCGAGGAACCGCGGGCCCATCTCCTCCGGGCACGGGCTCTGGAGCGGTGGGGCGATTGGCTCGGTGCAACGGAGGCCTACGAGAAGACATTGAGCATCGATCCGCTGGCTGCCGAGGCCCGCCAACGTCTGGGTCTGGTTCGTCTGAAGCTCGGGGACATTGAGGGCGCCGCACGTGAGTGGAGCACGTACCTGCGAATGGCGCCGGAGGCGATCGATCGGCCGCGGGTGGAGCGGGCGATCGATGCCGTGCGTGAATTGAAGGTCATACTCAGCGAATTCGATGGCCGAGAAACCACGTAGGTCGCTGCAGGAACTCAGCGCCGAGGTCGCTACGAATCCGAACTCGACCGCATTCGTCGAGCTCGCCGCCGCCTATCGTGAACGTGGCGACACCGAACGCGCGCTGCGGCTTTGCCTGCGCGGTATCCAACGGCACCCCACACACGTCGGTGCGCACTTCGAGCTCGGTCTCATCTATGAGGCACACGGGGACCGTGAGCTGGCCTTGGACGAATGGGGCATCGTCCGCCAATTGGCTCCCGACCATCTGCCATCGCGGCTGGCGTTGGTCCGCCTCTACCTGGATGAGCAGCGGCTGGAAGACGCCGAGATCGAGCTACAGGCGGCTCAGACGCTTGCACCGGGCGACACGACGGTCACCCGGCTGAGAGAGCAGGTCGAGAACACCCGTCGCGACAGGACGGCCGCCGCGGTCGCCGACAGCGCGGTGGGCAGACCGGCGGCTGGCCTCTTCGCAGAGCTGGAAGAGGGACAGACCGGCACGCTGGGCGTAATGCTCGTTAGCGGAGACGGCCGGGTTATCGAGGGCCGGATGACTCGGCGGGGCGTCGAGTCGGATCGAATGCTGGGGGTGACGCTCAACGGCGCCAAGGCGGAGGCGATGCGAGTCGCCTCGCACCTGGGGCTGGGCGAACTACTGGGCATGGTGATCGAGAGCTCGGCCGCTCGGCTCACTGTGTGTCCGATCGATAATGGGATCGTGGTAGTAGCGACACGGGCCGACATTCCGGCCGGTCAAGCGGCGCGTGTTGTTCAGCGGGCGCGTGATCTTGCCCGGCCGCACCTCGACGACGGAAGACGATGAGGACTCCGTACGAGCGGCTGCTGGCTCAGGTGATGAGAATGCCGGGCGTGCGTGGCGCCTTGGTGGTCGCTGTGCGCGATGGTCTCGTTGTCGACGGCCGAGTCCATGTCGGGGTGGAGGGCGACGCGGTGGCGGCTCTGGCAGCCTCCCTGTATCGCCGCGCCTGTCGGGCGACCGGCGCCACCAACGGGAAGGAGCGATTCGTCGAGTTGGAGGCTGAAAACGGCCGGATCATGATTGCGGGCATGAACGACCTCGCCTTGATGGCGGTCCTCGATCGCAGGGCCAACACCGGCCAGGCTCGGCTGGCCGTGCGCCGTGCCGCCGAGGAACTTGCCGCCATGGAAGGATAGACGACGTGAACCGCCTGGACCTGAGCAGCATCCAGGACGCCTTCGCGGGCCCGTTGGAAGAGTTCGTGCGCGAATCTGGCGCGCGGCTGGCCGTGTTGATCAATCGCAGCGGTCAGGTGCTCGCTCAACACGGCTTTGACAAGGTCTTCGACCTGGTCGGTGTCGCGTCCCTTGCCGCCGGCATCAACGCCTCCAGCCGGGCCCTCGCCAATCAACTCGGCGAGGAACGGTTCGAGCATCTACACCATGCCGGTACGGCGCGGCAACTGTTTCTGGCCCACTTCGACTCGGCTGTGGGCCAACTGATGTTGGTCACGGTCTTCGACGAACGTTCTTCGATAGGCCTGGTGCGCCTATTCTTCGAGCGCTTCGTAATCGGGATTCGCAACCTGCCTTCGATGGATGCTGGGCGCACCACGGTGACGGCGGCGGATTTCGAGGCGGACCTCGAAACGAGTCTCGATCGGTTCTTCCAAGATCTGATAGGCGGCTAAAGATGTCGCTCGTCAACTACGCAACACGAGAGATCACCTGCAAGATCGTCTATTATGGCCCTGGACGGTCGGGCAAGACTACAAACCTGCAGTATATCCACAGTCGCGTTCCCTGGGATCGCAAGGGCGAGATGGTGTCGTTGGCGACGGAGGCGGACAGGACGCTGTTCTTCGACTTCCTGCCGCTCGAGCTCGGGCAGATCTCCGGGTTCACTACACGTTTCCAGCTCTACACAGTGCCCGGACAGGTGTACTACAATGCTACCCGCAAGCTCGTGCTGCAGGGTGCGGATGGTGTCGTATTCGTGGCGGACAGCCAGAAGTCGCAGCTGGACTCGGACATCGAATCTTTCCGCAACTTGCACGAAAACCTGCTCGAGCACGGGATCGATATCCGGGACATACCGGTTATCATCCAGTATAACAAGCGCGACTTGCCTAACGTCTTCAGCATTGAGCAGTTGGAGGAAGAGCTGAACTTCCGCAACGTGCCCAGCCACCCGGCGTCGGCCCTTCTCGGCGAAGGTGTTTTCGACACGTTGAGGTCGGCCAGCGAGGCCGTGCTCAAGAAGTTGGCGAGGAAGTTGGAGACTCCCATCAAAAATGCTGCAGGAGACTGATGGTGGCGGCCATAGACCCGGCGCTGACCTTCGACTCGTTCGTCGTTGGGCCAGAGAACCGCCTGGCCTGGGAAGCGGCGCGGACCGCTTCGGAGTCGCCAGGCTCGGCCTATAACCCGCTATTCATTTACAGCGATACGGGGTTGGGGAAGACGCATCTGCTCATCGCTCTCGCCAATCGGGCCATGCAGCTGCAACCCGAACTGCTTGTGGTTTACACCCCGCTAGAGGAGCTGATCCGGGAACTGACCGGCGCCGCCGAGTCCGATGTGCCTTACAGAGAGGCCGATATCTGCCTGATCGATGACCTTCAGTTCATCGGCCAACACAGCACGGACCATCAGATACTCTTCCATCTACTTGACCATCTGCTGATGGCCGGCAAACAAGTCGCGCTGGCCTGTGACCGGCCACCGCTCGAGCTCGGCGATCTCGACAATCGTCTCCTTTCGAGGTTCAGCGGCGGGCTGGTTGTAGACATCGGGCGGCCCGCGCTCGATACGCGCCGAGCGATCCTCGAATTGCGGCTTTCAGCCACGGGCGCGATGCTGAGGCCGGAGGTCCTTGACGCGATTGCCCACCTGGCGATCGAGAACGTCCGCCAGCTCAAGGGGGCGCTGAACCGAGTGCTGGCGGTCCAGGTATCCGAAGGCCGTGAGATTCAAGCCGACGAGGTCGACCGCTTACTCGCCGATGTGGTTGGCGACGCCGAGATGCCGTGGCTCACCGACGCGTTGGAGCGTTCGGGGGCCGAGTTCGCAGATTTCCTCAACGATGTCTCCTCCGCCGTGGAGGAAGCACTCGGCTCGCCGAAATGGCGGGAGGAGCTGGCTCGCGCGATCCTCAAGTGGGAAGGCGAGGGCTATGCCACAGGGCGACTTGAGTCCTATCTCGACGTGGAGGAGATGGTCGATGCCGAGCAAGTCATCGCGGCATTCGAGCGAGATGTGGCAACGTTGCAGGCGATTGAGGGGGAGATACAGCGTCTCGGTGGCGAAATGCCTGAGGGCCTGTCGCTGCGGGATCCCGATCACATAGAAGAGGCCAGGCAACTGTTGGAGGAAGCTCGCAGGTCGAACCTCGCTGTCGACGACTTCTTCTTCGATGAAGAGAAGGTCGTCTGGGACTGGCCGGCCATCGATGAATTGCTGATTGAGGGTTGGGGCGATGGCAATTAAGGGCAGCCTCAAAGAAGCCAGCTTACCGGACGTCCTGCAACTCCTGACTATGGGGGGCAAGACCGGTTGTCTTTCGGTCACCGACCGCCAGAGCTTTGGCTATATCTATTTCGACGAGGGACGGATCATCTACGCCTCGCTGCTCAACCGTCGTGACCGACTCGGTGACATCCTCGTCCGCGAGGGCGTGATCCAGCGGGAGCAGCTCGATGCCGCGATAGAAGAGCAGAGCAAAGCACGCGATGGCCGCCGACTCGGTGAGATTCTGCAAGACAAGGGGTTCATCGAACAGGCGACTCTGCAGAGGTGGGTACGCTACCAGATTCAAGAAGCCGTATACCATCTCTTCACTTGGCACCAGGGCACGTTCTATTTCGAGCCCGGTCAAAGACCTGATCAGGAACAGATACTCGTTTCCATCGATCCGGAGAGCCTGCTCTTGGAAGGTGCCCGCCGGGTTGACGAGTGGAGCCAGATCGAGGCGAAAGTCCCGTCCCTCGATCTGATGTTTGCGCTTCACCCCGAGCGGTCCGCCGCGATCTCGTCACTCGACCTCACCGATGAGCAGCAGAAGATACTGCCGTACCTCGATGGCAAGCACAGTGGTTGGGAGGTCATCGAGGAGACCGCCCTGGGCGAGTTCGAGGTCGGGAAAGCATTGTTCGGCCTGGTGACAGCCGGTCTGGTGCGACGGGTCGGAAAACGCGAGCGCGAGACGCCGCGAGCCGAAAAACGGGCTCGCGTCGATGAGCACCGCAATCTTGGGGTCGCCTTCTACAAGACCGGAATGTTCGATGAAGCGGTCCGCGAGCTGAAGCAGGTGCTCGAGCTCGAGCCCGACGCCCTCGATGCCGAGTTCTACCTCGGACTCGTCGCGCTCCGCAGAGGCGAGGACGATACCGCCCAAGACAAGTTCCGCGATGTCATGGCGCGCGGGGCAGCCCGGCCTGCTGTCTACAACGATCTCGCACTCGTTCTCGCCAAGCAGGGACAGACGGTGGAGGCGGTGAGCATGCTCGAGGAGGGGCTCAGCGAGACCAAAGGGCACCCCAAGCTGTTACTGACGAAAGCGCTTTGTGAGCTGAAGTTGGGCGATCCCGCCGCCGCCAAGAGCACGCTCGACGATTATGAGGCGAGCGCCGGCCAGAGGCTGGCGGCATTGTACTACTCGACGCGGGCGCTGGCCGAGGCGATGTCGGCCGACCTCGAAGCCGCGGCACGGGTGGTCGCCGAGGGTGTCGAGCGCTACCCGCACTCGGCGCCGCTTGCCAACAACGCGGGCGTGGTTCTCGAGCGGAAAGGTGACCTGGAGCGGTCGCGCGAGCTATACGAGCGGGCACTCGAGCAAGACTCGGGCTTGCCGCAGCCTTCCAAGAATCTCGGTGACCTGCTCTACAGAGAGGGTCTCTACGACAAGGCCGCTGAGGCCTACCAACGAGCACTGCGGGCGAACCCGAGCCTTGGGGACGACGTCTACGCCAAACTGGGCAATGTCTACTACAAAGGGCGAGAACGGAGCAAGGCGATCGAGATGTGGAAGCGTGCTCTCGAGATCAATCCGGCCAATGAGGTCGTTCGCACGAACCTCGAGTTCGTGAAAGGCAGCTCCGGTGAGCGATGACGAGGCTGCTTACGCCGCGCTATTCGCCAAGATCGAGCGCGAGCGTGGGTTTCGCGGAAACCTGTACAGACAGAAGTGCCTGCGTCGGCGCGTTGCCGTGCGAATGCGCGCCCGCGGGCTCGAGAGATTGGACGAGTACGCAGCGCTGCTGGACTCGGATCCCTCCGAGTACGACCGCCTACTGCGCGTTCTGACCATCAACGTCAGCAAGTTCTTTCGCAACCCGGAGACCTGGGCCGTCATCCGGGAAACGATCTTACCGGACTTGCTCGGTAGGAGCGAGCCGCCAGTAGTGTGGAGTGCCGGGTCCGCGGCAGGGGAGGAGGCATACAGCGTCGCGATATTGATTACCGAGATACTCGCCGCCCGGGGGCGGAGCGTCTCGAACGGTATGCGCATCATCGGTACGGACATCGATGCGGCATCCCTAGAGGCTGCCCGGGCGGCGGTATATCCTGAGGCGGCGCTGTCGGAGACCCCGGGGGACATCCGTCAGCGCTGGTTCGTGAAGGGCGACCTGAATCGTCTAAAGGACCCGATACCGTCGCTAGTCGAGTTTCGCCAACTGGACGTCTTAGAGCGACGACCCGAATTCGAAGCCGACCTGATCCTCTGTCGCAACCTATTGATCTATCTCGACCGCCCGGCTCAACGTCAGGTATTCCAGACGATGATCGAGGTCCTGCGACCGAGTGGCTACCTGGTTCTGGGTCGCGTGGAGATGCTGGCGCGCGACGTGAAGTCGTCTTTCGAGGTGGTCAACGCGCGAGAGAGAATCTACCGGAAACTGTGAAGATCTTTGTTCCGATGGGTGATCGTCGCGTTCTGAAGGATGAAGGGACGCTCTCGATATCGGGTCTCGGCTCGTGTGTGGCGATTGTGCTTTACGATGCGGTCTGCCGAGTCGGTGGACTCGCACACGTGCTGCTTCCCGAACCCTCGTATTCGAAGCGCGAGCGCCTCTGGTTGTTTGCCACCACGGCGATCCCGGCCCTGGTGAAAGAGATGGAAGAGGCGGGTGCGGACAGTAGCCACCTCACCGCGCGGCTTGTCGGCGGGGCTTCGATGTTTCAGGACCTCCTGCCGCCCGACCGGCCGAATATCGGTCAGCGGAACATAGCGGCTGCCCGCGCCACGCTTGCCGAGGCCAACATCCCGGTGATCGCTGAGGAGGTGGGCGGCGATGTCGGCCGCTCGCTGGAGTTCGATCTGGGCAATGGCGCTATTCGTATCCGCTCTCAGGGAAGATCCGGTGTCGAGATCTGACCGTGCTCGCCGGTCTGCCAGCGTTCTGGTGGTGGATGACAGCGTGTTCATGCGGCGCATGATCTCGGACATGATCTCGCGTCTGCCGGGATTCCGGGTCGTAGGGGTCGCTGCGGACGGTGAGGAGGCTTTGCGACGCATCGCGGAGCTTGATCCGGATGTGGTCACCCTGGATATCGAGATGCCGCGGCTCGATGGCTTCGGCGTGCTGGAACGCGTGATGGCCTCGCGCCCGAAGCCGATCGTCGTGTTCTCGGCCTATACCGAGGCTGGGTCGGCGGCTGCCCTGAGAGCCCTCGATCTTGGTGCCGTCGATCTCGTGGCCAAGCCTTCCGGGCCGATCTCCTTCGATGTGGCTCGGGTCGAGGCGCGGCTGTTCGAGGCCCTCGAAGCAGCGGTGGCGGCCGACGTCGGTGCGCTGGTGGGCGAGCACGGCAAGGAGGCGGCACCGGTGACCGCCCCGGGGCTCAGCGACGAGGCGGCGGTCGCCATCGCCGCCTCCACCGGAGGTCCTCGTGCCCTGTCGTATGTGCTCGGCTCCTTGCCCGCCGATCTCGGTGCAGCCGTACTCGTGGTCCAGCACATGCCACCGGGGTTCACGACGACCTTGGCGGCACGGCTAAGCCAGATCGCCAGACTGCCGGTGGCGGAGGCCAGCGGCGGCGAGACCGTCGTCCCGAATCGGGCCTGGATCGCGCCGGGCGACTTCCACATGCGTGTCAGGCGAACGGATGACCGGGTGAGGATCACGCTCGATCAACGGGAGTCGATGTGGGGCACGCGACCCGCCGCCGACGCGCTCTTTCCCAGCGTCGCCGAGGCGTATGCCGGTCGCTGCGTGGGTGTCGTGCTCACCGGCATGGGGCGCGACGGGGCCCACGGGCTCGCCGCCATCTTGGCCGCCCAAGGACGTACGATCGCGCAGGACAGGGAGACAAGTGTGGTGTTCGGCATGCCGGGCCGGGCCGTCGAGCTCGGTGCCGCAGAGCTCGTTGTCCCGCTGGAGGAGATTCCCGGCGCGATCGTCCGCTGCCTGGGTGAGCTGGCGCAGGCGGAACAACGGAAGCGTCGATGAATAAGCTGGTCACCTTCCGCCTAGGGGACTCCCGGTTCGCGATTCCCGCCGAGCTGGTCGCCGAAGTCGTCGAGACCGGCCCCATTACCCACCGCCTGCCGGGTGAAAAGGGCAGTCACGTGGGTTTGGCATGTGTTCGTGACCGCTGGATTCCGGTGGTGGAGCTTGCCAGTGCTCTCGCCGATGCGCCGCCTTTGGATCCCGATGCCCCGGGTGCTGTCGTGCTGGTTCTGGGCCGGGAGCGAGGTCAACTGGGTCTAAGGGTTCAGGACCCCGGTGAGGTGGTCGCGATGCGGGTCGAGCGAGCTCGTCAGGAACGATCCGAGGATCTGCTCGACGTCGATGGCGAGCTGGTGCGCTTCGTGGACCCTGCGACGCTGGTGGCGTCGGGGGTGATGCTGACAGGGGAGAAGGGAGCACACATGCAGGACAGTCAGGCCAACCCCGAGCCGCTGCGAGTCGTCACGTTCCAGCTCGGCGACGAGGCGTTCGGCATCGATGTTATGGGTGTCTTCGAGGTCCTCCCGCTGCCGGAGTTGCGCCCCGTGCCGAGGGCGCCAGACTTCGTCGAAGGTGTAGTGGAAGTCCGTGACTCGATCGTTCCGGTCATCGACATGCGCAAGCGGTTCAGCATGCCGGCCCGAGAGCACGGGGCGCCGACGCGTCTGCTGATCGTTGCCATGGGCGAGGGCCGTGCGGGTCTGATCGTCGATGCCGTGCCCGGAGTCATCCCGCTGCCCGAGTCGGCCGTCAACCCGCCACCCGACTTCTTCCGCGGCCTGGCCGGACGTTACCTTGACGGCCTGGCCAAGGACGGCGACCGCTTGATCATCTTGCTGAACGTGGGCGAGATTCTAAGCTCCAAGGAGAAGATCGCCCTGGAGAAGATGGTTAGCGAGGCCGCCTCTGCCGCCAAACGATCGGGCGCCAAGCCTCGGCCCAAGCGCAAGAAGCGCACGCCGCGCAGTACGAAGAAGAAGAAGTCGGACACTTGAGCATCGTCTGCTCGCTTTGCCTTGCCGGTATCATCCTCTCGGGATCCCCCAATTCTCCGGCCGCACAGCAGGAGCTCCGCAGCGGCGCATTCCTGTTTCGCTACTGGCCCGGCCACGAGAACGTCGCCGCCTGGCTGGCGGAAGCCTATGCCGTGCCGCCCTCCTTCCGAGGTCTACCGCCCGACCTGCTGGCCAGCGGTGAGATCGTCGTCTACTTGGCGCCGGATGCGGCGACCTTCAATGCGCTGGCGCCCGGCGCACCCGACTGGAGTGGTGGAATAGCCTTTCCGGAAGGTGATCGGGTCGTTCTCCCCTTGTTCGGTGCCGGATCCAATCTGGCGTCGCTGCACGCAGTGCTGCGACACGAGTTGGCTCATATCGCCCTCGCGCGCTTCCTCGGGCCCGGCGTCCCCCACTGGTTTCACGAAGGGTACGCGCAGTTGGCCGCCGGGAGTTGGAGGGCCGATGACGCCTGGACGCTGCGCTTCGCCATCCTGCAAGGACGGCTCCCGGCCCTACAGTCGCTGAGCCTCGACTTCGCCCGCAGCCGCATCAGTGCCGATCACGCCTACCTGCTCTCCTATACGGCCGTCGCGTTCCTCTACCGCCTCGGTGGTGCGGAAGGATTCGCGCGCTTTCTGGAGCGCTGGCGCGAGCTCGGTGATCCGGACTCGGCCATGCGCCGCACCTACGGCCTCACGCTCGGCCAGTTCGAACGCCTCTGGCGCCGAGACGTCGGCCGCCGCTTCGGTTGGCTGTTGGTGCTCGCTCAGACGGCGGTGTTCTGGACCATCATGACGATCCTTTTGCTCGTTCTGGGGTATTGGAAAAAGCAGCGAACTCGCCGAAAACTCGAGGCCCTGGAAGCGGCTGTGGCCGCCCAGGAACCACTGGAAGGAGCGGATTGGCCGGACGGCGGCCTGATTGACGACCCTCGCCGAAAGGAATAGTATTGACCGGTTCACGCCGGACATCCTGGGTAGAGAATCGATCGCGGGCCGCGGGCGGTCCGCCGAGCATGGAGGCCGGAGGCGTTGGTGAAGGCGTCGGTGACTGATCTGACAGACGGGCCGCGGGCCCTGCAATTCACGCGGTTGAACTGGGCGTTGCTGGTGGCCGCTGCCGTGCTCATCGTCCTCGGCTACACCGCGCTTGCCAGTAGTTCGCCGCTCCTTTCTACCGTCATCGCGCCGCTTCTCCTGGTCGCGGCCTACGCGGTGCTGATACCGCTAGGCCTCATCCTGTGATGGCAGCCGGTTGACGGCCGTTTGGTCGGGGCGTATGCTGGCGGCCGAGTGGAACGGGGCGCGTAGCTCAGCTGGTAAGAGCGCTGCCCTTACAAGGCAGAGGCCCCTGGTTCGAGCCCAGGCGCGCCCATGGCGACTCGCACCTGTGGCGCGGGCGTTAGCCCGCTGGAACAGACCCCAAGGGAGAGCAAGTCTATGAGGTTTGGTATCGTCAGATTCGGACGTGCAGGCCTACGGGCACTGGTAAGCGCCGCTTGCGTCGCCACCATGTCTGTTGCGCTGGCCGAAGACGCGCAGGCGCAGCAGGAGCCCGGCGGACGCTACCGCGTTCTCGTGGTACCGATAGAGTCCAGCGCGCTGGACAGGAGGTTCGGCGAGAAAGTCGCCAGGGAGATTCGCGAACGGCTGGAGGACTTCCCGACGCACGCGCCGGTACCCGAGAATGAGGTGAAGAACGCCCTCAAGCAGTACGACCTGAAGGTGGAAGACCTAACGTCGATCACGGCGCGCCAGCTGGCCAATCAGATGGGCGCCCAGGTCGTTTACTTCGGCACCCTCTCCGTATCGGGCTCTTCCTACGAGATCAGCGCCGGCTTCATCGACGTGCGGTCAGGCGACGAGGTGTCCGTCCCTGCGGTTCAGGTCGCGGACAGGAGCGACGAATCCGTCGATCGCGTGGCCGGAGCGGCCATCGATGCCTTCCAAGAGCAGGTGCGCTTCGTGCGCGCCCAGCAGTTCTGCGCCGAGTATGTGGGGAGCCAGCAGCCCGAGAGCGCCTTGCGCAACTGCCACGAGGCCCTCGACGTCAACCCGAACAGCGTCAACGTGCTGTTCAATATCGGGATGGCGTATCGGATCATGCACGAGCAGGGTTTGAGTGGCACGGACGGTTGGGCCGACTCCTCCATCACCTACTTCGAGAGAGTGCTCGAGCGTCAGGCCAGCCATCGCGAGGCGCTACAAAACGCCGCCTTCATGTACTCTCAGATCGGTGAGGCCGAGAAGGCCAGCCAGCTGTATCGAACCTATCTCGAGTTCGATCCCGCCAACGTCCCGGTACGCATCAGGGTCGCCTACGACTTGGCCAACGCCAGCTTGATGGCCGAAGCGATCGATATCATACAGGCGGGCCTGGAGATCACCGAAGGAGACGTCGACCTCCTCCAGTCGTTGGGTGACTACGCGCTGCGGCACTCGCAGGTGGACTCGACTTACGTCGACGTGGCGCTTCAGGCCTACGAGCAGGTGCTGGAAATCAAAGGCGAAGAGACCGACCTGACCATCATCACGAACGCGATCGCTGCTTATACCCGCGCCGATCGTACCGATGAGGCCATCGCCTTCGCCGAGCGAGCCCTGGAATCCAATGCCGACAACGCGCGGCTCTGGTCGCTCTACGCCGACGCCCTCGGCCGTGCCGAGCGCTACGGCCAGGCAGCCAGAGCTATGGACAGGGTCATCGAGCTCGACCCCGCCTACGAGAGGGCCTACCTCAAGCGCGGGCAGTTCAAGCTGCAAGGCGACGACGCCGAAGGTGCCTTAGCCGACTTCAGCCTCGCCATCGAGTCCGGATCCTCCACGGCCGATGACGTCTTCCGCCTCTTCTGGGGCCAGGCGATCGGCGCCCGCAATAGCGGCAATCTCGGCAACGCCTTGCCATCCTTCGAATTCGCCAGCCGCTATGCTTCCTCCAGTCAGCGAGGCGAGCTCGAGTTCTGGTGGGGCTACACCTACTACCAGCTCGGCGAGCGGCTCGCCACGCCCGAGGACGCTGCGGTCAGCCAACTGCGCCGCGCACAATCCTACTTCCAAGCCGCCCAGCAACATTTCCAGCGCGCCGGCAATGTACGCAGCGAAGTCCCGCAACTCCTCGATGGCACCGACCGCTGGCTGCTCAACGTCGATGCGCGGATCCGGCGTGCCCAGCGTGGCTGAGCACCGAATCTCGACCCGCTAATGGTTTGGAGCCCGGGCCTGGCCCGGGCTTCTTCCTTGCCGGCTGATAAGGGCCGGGCGAGCCGCCCCGAAGAAATCCCGACAAACAAAAGTCCTTGACGCAGTGGGGACAGGACACTAGCTTGGGGTGCGGAGTGGGGAAAAGTGGGGGCAAGTGTGCCTTGCGCCCACAGCGCCCGGATCCTCGCCACCGGGCCCAACGGAATCCTGCCAGGGGAGGTTACTTGACCGGCTTTCTGGGAAGCTACCTCCATCAACTGGACGAAAAGGGCCGTCTGGCGTTGCCCGCCTCGTTTCGCCGCGGGGCCGGTGAAGACGGTTTCGTCCTGATTCACGCCTACGAGCCTGCGCTTTTCCTGTACCCGGCGCGGGCCTGGGCGGGGGTGGAGGAGCGTCTCGGAGAGCTGCTACGTCGCCAGCCGGGGGCCCGGGGGACGGTGTTGGGCCTGACGGCCAATGCGGTGGAGGTCACGCCGGACAAGCAGGGCCGCATACTCATACCGGAGCGTCTGCAGCGCGCCGCGCAGCTTGATGCGGAGGCGCTTGTCGTAGGGGTGCTGGACAAGATCGAGATCTGGAACCCCGAGCTGTTCGAGAGCACCACGAGGGAGGCTGAGCCGGGAATTGAGGGTTACGTGCGCCAGATCCTCGTGTAAGGGACTGGGCCCGGCGCCGACGGTCGAGATGTGATGGGTGGAACTAACCGGGCGGCGACCGTCGTGCGCTGGCCCCGCCGATTGGGACGGTGGGCAGGTGGCAGGGGGAGGGTTGTGTGGACCTAGGGGTAGGGCAAGGCCGTCTGTCCACCGTCTTTGAGTAGGTCAGCCTTGAGCGCCAGCAGCTTCCACGAGCCGGTGATGACGGATGAGGTGGTGAGGCTACTGGCGCCGGACCGTGGCGGCCTCTTCCTGGACGGGACGGTGGGAGGTGGCGGTCACGCGGAAGCGGTTCTGCGAGCCGGGAGTCTCGTGCGGTTGCTGGCGGTGGATCGGGACGTGGAGGCTTTGGAGCGGGCGCGCGAGCGGCTTGGAGAGTACGGGGAGCGGGTCAGCTTTCACGAGGGTGATTACGCGGATGTGACGGAGATCTTCGATCTGGGGGAGGGCGCATTGGCTGGAGTTTTGTTGGACCTGGGGGTGTCCTCCCACCAGATCGATAGCCGTGAGCGCGGCTTCTCTTTTCGTCCTGGAGCGCCTTTGGACATGCGGATGACTCGGAAGGGGTCGGGACCGACGGCCGCTGAGCTCTTGGCCCGTTGCAGCGCTGACGAGCTGGCCGAGATCTTCAGGACATACGGCGAAGAGCGGCGTGGTAGACGACTCGCCGCGGCGGTTGTTGAAGCTCGCAAGAGCGCACCGCTGGAGACGAGCGACGACCTGATGAATGTGCTGACCAGGGTCTGGGGCCGAGCGGTGGTGGCTGCGGATGCAGCACGGATCTTCCAGGCGCTGCGCATTGCGGTGAACCGGGAGCTCGTGTCGCTCGAGCGGGCGCTGCCTGCGTTACGTGATGCGCTGGCACCCGGCGCTCGCCTGGTCGTTATCTCCTACCACTCGCTGGAAGATCGGCTCGTCAAGCGTGCGTACCGCGAGTGGAGCCGCGAGTGCATCTGCCCACCCGGCATCCCCGAATGCCGCTGCCGGGGCCGAGCGCTTGGCCGGCTACTGACCCGGTCGCCGATTCGCCCGTCCGCCGACGAAGTCTTCCGCAACCCGCGGGCGCGCAGCGCGCGGCTGCGGGCCTGGGAGCGAGCCGCATGAGGTTGCGGGGAATGGGGGCCGCCTTCTCGGCGATGCTGCTCCTGGCGGCGATGTTCGTGGCCGTGCACCGGGGCGCTCGCGGACGAGCGATCGCCGAGAGCATCGGCCGATTGGGTGACCGCCTGGAGGTTATTGAGCTGAGGCGGAGCGAGCTGCGCCAGGAGATCGAGCTGCTGCGCAGCCGGCCACGGATCGTGCGGGCGGCGCGCGAGTTGGGCCTGCATGAACCCAGTGAAGAAGAACTGGTGTACTTGGACTTGAGTCACATTGCACAGCGCGGGTGGGGAGGCTCGTCGTGAGGTCGGAAGCGCGACAGGCTCGACGCAGGCATCTGCGGCACGGCATTCTGCAGCTGGCGCTGCTGTTGGTTCTGGCGGCCGTGCTCGCGCGGGTCTTCCAGCTCCAGGTGCTGCAGGCCAAGCTATGGCAAAAGACCGCCATCGCCCAGCACGAGGACCGTGTGCCGCTTACGGCGCCGCGCGGCACGATCTACGACCGCGAGGGTCGGGAGCTGGCGGTCAGCGTCACCGAGTACCGCATTCGGGTCGCTCCACGGGAATTGCGGGACCGGGAAGCGGATGCGGCGGTCCTGCGCAGGGTGCTGGGGCTGCGGCCGTCGGCCGGTCAACGGATCGCTGGTGGGGAGGAGCGCTGGGTCGTTCTACCGGGCAGGTACTCGGCTGTGCAGAAGGAAGAGATCGAGGCACGAGTTACCGTGGGAGTCTACCCGGAGCCGGTCATCGACCGGTTCTATCCCCGCGGCGAGCTCGCGACTGAGATCATCGGGCGGGTCAACTTCGCCGGCCGCGGGCTGAGCGGCTTGGAGCTCAGCTTCGACTCGGTGCTTGCGGGCCAGCCCGGCGTGGGCATCTCGCGCCGGGACGCGACTGGCGCATCGGCTGCTTGGCTGACCACCGAGGTCGTTCCCCCGGCACCGGGGAGCGACATCTACCTCACCATCGATGCCGAGATGCAGGCCCTGGCGGAGTCGGTGCTCGAAGAAGCCATGAGCGAAGCCGCGGCGACCGGCGGGGATCTGCTGATCATCGATCCAAAGACCGGCGAGCTTCTCGCGGCGGCCAGTCGCAGAAACCGACTGACCGGCCGGGAACGCCACTTGACGGCTGTGACGGAGCCCTACGAGGCGGGCTCGACGCTGAAACCGTTTACGGTGGCAGCGCTCTTGTCGGAGGAGCTGGCCGATCTCTCCGACACCGTCGATACAGGGAATGGGGTGTACCGGGTTGCTGGAAGAACGATCCGTGATGAAACACCCCACGGCTTACTGAATCTCGCTCAGACTCTTGCCGTCTCCAGCAACGTGGGGATGGCCAGGTTCGCCGAGCGCATTCCGAAGGGCGTCCAGTTCAGCTTTCTTCGCAACTTCGGCTTCGGGACGCCTACAGGCCTCACTTATCCCTCCGAATCTCCGGGACTTCTCCGACGCCCTTCGGAATGGTCTGCTCAGAGCCCGGCATCGCTGGCCATTGGCTATGAGATCGCTGTAACGCCACTGCAACTGGTGATGGCTTACGGTGCGATCGCCAACGGTGGGCTGTTGCTGCGGCCACAACTCGTGCGCGAGGCCAAGTCCTCCAGCGGGACATTACGGTGGCAGAGCGAGCCAGAAGTCATCCGCCGGGTGGTGGAAGCGGATGTAGCAGCGACGCTGCGCGGCGTACTGGCCCACGCGGTCGCCGAGGGCACCGGGCGTAGCGCTGGTGTTCGCGGAGTCAGCATCGCCGGGAAAACCGGTACCGCCTGGCGCTTCGACCACGAGACGGGCTACGCCGGTCATTCTTACACCTCGTCCTTTGTGGGTCTCATCCCATCGGATGATCCACAATTCGTGATCCTGGTCAAACTCGACGAACCGAGCGGAGTGTACTACGGGGCCGCGATCGCTGCACCGGTCATGCGCACCGCCGTACGTGCCGCACTTGCGGGAAGCTACTGGTCGGCGCCGCCGCTGATGGGGGAGCCGGAAATTCCGGACAGACAGGCGGGAGTACCAGCGGGTCAGGCGCCGATCGGTGGCCCTTACGTGTTCGCTCTCGACAGGCCACTGCTCAGAACGGGCGACGCGGATGGACGTAGTGCGCTCGAGGTCGCTAATGCATTGCCCGATGTCAGGGGTATGTCGCTGCGCGCCGCCGTTCACCAGCTGCACCGTGCAGGGTGGCGTGTCGTGGTGCGTGGAGGTGGACGTGTGGTGTCGATGGAACCGTCGGTCGGAACAGTACTGCGCTTCGGCGAGCAGGTGGTTCTCGTGGGCGGTGAGCGCGGTCCTCCGGCTCGATCTCAGAACGGGTCTACGGCAGGGTGATTCCGATCGCCACTATTCTCGCGCGTCTCGAGTCGGCCGGGCTCCTGGTGGGGCCCGGCCCTACGGTTGATTTCGAGGTATCAGGTATAAGCGCCGACTCCCGCCAGGTCGGCGCTGGAGACCTCTACTGTGCGATTCGCGGATACGTCCACGACGGTCACGCATTCCTGAATGACGCCCGTGCGGCGGGGGCCGTGGCGGCGCTTGTCGAGCGACTGCAGCCGCCGGTCGACCTGCCGCAGTTCCAGGTCACCGATACCCGGCGCGCCGCCTCCGTTGCGGCGCAAGTCGTTTTCGGTGATCCGGCCGTCGGGCTGCGGCTGGTTGGTGTCACCGGCACCAACGGCAAGACGACGACGGTCCATCTGGCTCGTCATATCCTGTCGCGGCGCTACCGCTGCGGGTCCATCGGGACACTCGGCGTTCTTGGCGCTACCGGCACAGGTGAGACGACAGGGCTCACCACTCCGGGACCGGTGGAGTTCGCGCGGAGACTGGCCGGACTCAAGGAGAGCGGTGTCGAATGCGTCGTCGCCGAAGTCTCTTCACATGCCCTGTCGCAGGGGCGCGTCGACGGTGTGACTTTCGAGGTTGCCACGTTCACCAATCTCAGCCGCGACCACCTCGACTACCATTCCGACTTCGAGCAGTACCGCGACGCCAAAGTCCGCCTCGCCGAGATCACGGCACGCGAAGGGACGCTCGTCATCAACGCCGACGATCCGGCCTGGTCCGTCTTGCCGGCCAGGCGCTCGGTCCGCTTCGGATTGAGCTCCGATGCGGACTACACGGCGCGTGGAATCCGCTTCCGACTGGCCGGATCGAGTTGGACCCTGGTGGCGCCGGACGCCGAAGCGGCCGTGGAGATGCCACTGCCCGGGGAATTCAACGTTTCGAACGCTCTGGCCGCAGCAGCCGTAGCAGGCGTCTTCGAACTGTCGGCGACCGAGATCGCTGAGGCGTTGGCGGAAGTGCCACCGGTGCCGGGGCGCCTCGAGGTGCTGTCGGAGAAACCGATGGTCCTGCGCGACTACGCGCATACTCCGGACGCGCTGCGGCGAGCGCTCGCCGCGTTGCGCCCACTTGTCGAGAGACGCTTGATCGTGGTTTTCGGTTGTGGCGGTGACCGCGATCCCGGCAAACGGCCGTTGATGGGCGAGGCCGCCGCCCAAATCGCCGACTATTCGATCGTTACGTCGGACAACCCGCGGAGCGAGGAGCCCGAGGCGATTATCGCTCAGATTCTGCCGGGGGTCGGGGCCGCCGCGCATGAGACGGTCGTCGATCGCCGCGAGGCGATCAGCCGGGCACTGCAGATCGCCCAGCCGGGTGACGTGGTGTTGCTGGCCGGGAAGGGCCACGAGGATTATCAGATCGTCGGCGACGAGCGCAGACCGTTCGACGAATCCGTCATCGTCGCAGAACTGCTCGCGGAAAGCCCGGGTGGCTCATGATGGGCCGTTTCTCCTGGACGAGCGAGCGCATTCGCCAGGTGCTCGGCCTGCCCCCGGCACCGGAAACGTCGCGGCCCTTCACAGGCGTGTCCACCGACAGCCGCCGCCTGCGTTCAGGAGAGTTGTTCGTGGCGCTTCGCGGCGAACGGTTCGATGGGACGGACTTTGTGGCCGCGGCGGCCGCTGCCGGTGCGGGGGGCGCGGTGGTCGAGCGGCGCCCGGATGGGGTTGCCGACGATTTCGAGCTGTTCCTCGTCGACGACGCCCTGCGGGCGCTGGGCCGGCTGGCGGCGGCCCGACGCAGTGCGCTCGATCCCATCGTCGTGGCGATCACCGGCACCAGCGGCAAGACGACCACGCGGGCGCTCATGACGGCTGCGATCGGTGACGAAGCCTATGGCAGTCCTGGGAACTTTAACAATCTGATCGGTCTGCCGCTCTCGATCCTCGCGGCGCCCGAGGATTGCCGGATCTGGGTGTTGGAGGTCGCGTCCAACCAACGTGGTGAGATCGAACGGCTGGGCCATATCGCTCGGCCCGACTATGCGGTGATCACCTCGGTCAGCGAGGGCCACCTGGACGGCCTCGGCGATCTAGAAGGAGTGCTCGACGAGAAGCTGTCGCTGCTCGCCAGCTTGAGCGAAGGGGGCCTCGCTTTCATCGCCGATGAGCCGACCGAATTGGTCGCGCGGGCGTGTAAGGTCCTTCCTGGTGTGCGGACCGTCGGCCTCGGGCCGCAGGCCGACGAGCGGCCCCAGAGCTGGTCGGTCGCGGCCGACGGCATGGTCTGGAAGTGGGGAGGAGTCGAGTTCAGCTTGCCCGGGTTCGGGACACATCTGATCCGCGACGCTCTGTTCGCCCTCGCCGTGGCCCGCCAGCTGGGGGTCGAGCCGGGGACCGCGGCGGAGCGGCTGCGTGACGCTCAGATACCACCGATGCGTGGCGAAGTCCGCCGCGTTGGCGATCTGGTGTTGTTGATCGACTGCTACAACGCCAATCCGTCGTCGTTCCAGGCCGCCATCGAAGCACTCGCCGCCCTCGCCGGAGGCCGTCGGCGTGCCGTTCTCGCCGGCACGATGCTCGAGCTCGGCGCACGGTCGGACGCCTTGCACGAGCAGGTAGCCGGTTGGCTACTCGAGGCCGGACCCGAGCTCATCGCGGCGACCGGCGAATTCGCCGCGGCGTTCTTGCGTTCAAAGGGTGTCTCTCACGAAGGCCTGATCGTCGAAGAACGGTTGGAGGATGGCTATCGGGAACTTTCCTCCCGATTGACAGGCGATGAGGTGGTGCTGTTGAAGGCGTCGCGCGGGATGAGATTCGAGCGCTCCATCCCGTGGTTCGAGCGCGACTTCGGGAGCGAGGGACGGATGACAGGCTCCGGGACGGGAGGTTAGCGAGGCGGACCGTGTTATACGAATTTCTCTTTCCGCTGGCCGACAAGCACATCGTATTCAACCTGTTCCAGTACATCACGTTCAGGGCGGGTGGTGCCATGCTCACCGCCTTGCTGATCGCGTTTGTTTCGGGTCCGCCGATCCTTGCCTGGCTGCGCGGGCGGGGTATCGGGCAGGTGGTGCGGCTCGACGGCCCGCATGCACACCTGGACAAGGCGGGCACACCAACAATGGGCGGCCTGATAATCTTGGCTGCGGTGATACTGCCGACCCTGCTGTGGGCGCGGCTCGACAACCCGTACGTACTCATCGCCCTGGGTCTGACCGCCGCCATGGGCTTGCTCGGTTTTGTCGATGACTACTTGAAGGTCGTGCAGCGCGAGTCGCGGGGTCTGGTCGCGCGTTACAAGTTCGTAGGCCAATTCGCTCTCGGCCTGTTCCTGGGACTATTGCTCTGGCGCTATCCGCTGAGCGAGTACCCGGTTAACCACACGACCCTGCCGTTCTTCAAAGAGTGGCGGCTCGTCATCTGGGCACCGTTCTTCGTTCCGTTCGTCGCGCTGGTGGTCAGCGGTAGCGCGAACGCGGTGAACCTCACGGATGGGCTCGATGGGTTGGCGGCAGGATTGGCGGCGATCGCCGCTGGCACCTTCGGCCTGTTTGCCTACTTGATCGGCCGCGTCGATGCCTCGAACTACCTCGGGCTGTTCTACCTGCCGGGCGTCGGCGAGCTCTCGGTCTTCTGCGCCACACTCGCGGGTGGCGCTATCGGTTTCCTCTGGTTCAACAGTCACCCCGCGGACGTGTTCATGGGTGATACCGGATCGCTCGCTCTCGGCGGGGCGCTCAGTGCAGTGGCCGTCTTGATCAAAGGTGAGTTCTTGCTGCTGATCATTGGCGCAGTCTTCGTGCTGGAAGCCCTGTCGGTCATCATGCAGACCAGTTGGTTCAAGTATACGCGGAGGCGTCATGGCCAGGGTCGGCGGATCTTCCGCATGGCGCCCCTGCACCATCACTTCGAACAGCTCGGCTGGTCGGAGTCGAAGGTGGTCGTGCGCTTCTGGATCGCGGGGGTGCTCGCCGCCCTGTTAGCACTCAGCACGTTGAAGGTTCGGTGACGAAACTCGAGTCGTGGTCAGAGCACCGGGTGGCGGTGCTGGGATTAGGCCGTAGCGGCCGGGCGGCGACGCGCTTGCTGGCGCGGGCCGGCGCCTCGGTCTACGCCAGCGATCTCGCGGCGGATGCGGATCTCCGTGCCCTGACCGATGATCTGCGGGGACCGCGGGTCGAGGTCGAGTTGGGTCGCCACGACGTGGCGAAGCTCGGCAGTTGCGACCTGCTGGTGCTGAGTCCCGGGATCCCACCGAGCGCCGAGGTTCTTCAAGCGCCAAGTGTTCGGTCGATCCCGATGATCTCCGAGCTCGAGCTGGCCTTCCGATCGCTCGATGCTCCGGTCATCGCGGTAACCGGCACAAACGGAAAGACGACGACGACGGCGTGGATCGGCTCGATGATGGAACGGGCTGGTATTCGCGTTGGTGTGGGCGGCAACATCGGACTCGCGCTCTCCGAGCTGGCTGTTCAGATCGACGCTCGATACGAGTGGATCGTCGCTGAGGTGAGCTCGTTCCAGCTGGCGCAGATCGACCGGTTCAAGCCAGCCATCGGTGTGTTCCTGAACCTGTGCCCGGACCACCTCGACTGGCACGTGGACATCGATGACTACTATTCGGCCAAGGCGCGACTGTTTGATAACGCAGACGCGGACAGCCGGTGGGTGCTGAACGCCGAGGACGGGGGTGTCCTTCGGTTGGCGCGCGGGAAACCGGGCGACGCGCGCTACTTTCGCGTCGCCTCTCGACCTGCAGCGAACGAGGACGTGGCGTTCGTGGACCAGGGTGACCGGCTCGTAGCTCGCTACGGCGGGCGCAGGGTCGAGCTCGTCATGCGTCACGAGCTGCAGCTGCTTGGCGCGCACAACGTGGCGAACGCGCTGGCCACAGCCCTGGCGGCAGGCTTCGCCGACGTACCGTTGGCAGCGATGCGCGACGGGTTGCGCGATTTCGAACCACTCCCTCACCGCTTACAGCCGGTGGCGGAGAAGGGAGGTGTGTTATGGGTGAACGACTCGAAAGCCACCAACGTGGCATCCACCCGGGTGGCGATTCAGGCGCTCAGCCGACCCGTCGTGTTGCTGCTCGGTGGCCGACCGAAGGGTGAATCCTTCGCCGCCCTGGTGCCGGACTTGAAAGGTCGAGTGCGGGCGGTCGTCGCCTACGGCGAGGCCGCGTTGCAGATCGAGTCGGAGTTGGGTGGTGAGCTTCCCGTTTCGAGGGTGGATGGACCGTTCGAAGACGTGGTGCGGCGGGCGCGCGATCTTGCCCAGCCGGGCGACTCCGCTCTTCTCGCGCCCGCCTGCGCCAGCTTTGACATGTTTCGTGACTACGAGGAGCGTGGCCAGCGCTTCATGGATCTCGTCAACCAGGAGTTGTCGTGAGGGATCTGGTCGGTGCCGTCACGGTCGACGCTTACGTACCTGCGGCGGGCAGTGCGCGGCGCGATGCGAGTGTGTTGCTCGCCATCACGGTCTTTCTGCTGCTGGTGGGGCTCATCACCGTGTACAGCGCCAGCTCGTTTATCGCCCAAAAGCAGGGGTTACCCGATCACTTCTACCTGCGTCAGCAGTCGAGTAAGGCGCTGGTCGGATTACTTGCCTTGTATGTGCTGGCGCGTGTCGACTACCGAATCTACAAGCAGCTGGCGTGGCCGCTGCTCGGCGCGACGGTCCTCGCCTTGCTCATCCTTGTGGTGCCTGGCACGGAGGCCATCGCACCGCCGCGCAACGGCGCGCGTCGCTGGCTCGATCTCGGCGTACAGGTCCAGCCGTCGGAGGCGGCCAAGCTGGTGATGGTGATCTGGGCGGCGGCACTGGCGGCGAAGAAAGGCGAGCGTATCCGCAGCCTGCGCTGGGGCCTGGCGGCGTTTGGCGTCGTGTACTTGGCTGTTGGCTTCTTGATCATGCTCGAGCCTGATCTCTCATCCGCCGTCCTGATCGGTATGCTCTGCGCCATCGTCCTGTTTGCGGCGGGTGCGCGTGTAGCTCACTTCATGCTCGTCGCGATGCTGGCGCTACCGGTCTTTTGGGAGTGGGTGCAATCGGCCTCGTACCGGGTAGCGAGGCTGGAGGCATTCTTCGGAGGTGGTGTCGATCCGACAGGTGCGGGTTACCAGCTAAACCAGTCTCTGATCGCTGTCGGCTCGGGTGGCCTGTTCGGAGTCGGCTACGGCGAGAGCGTGCAGAAATACTACTTCTTACCCGAGCCCCATAACGACTTCGCTTATGCGATCATCGCCGAGGAGTGGGGCCTGGTGGGCGCGGCGGCGATAGCGCTGGCGATCGGGGCCCTGGGAGTCTTGGGTCTGCGGATCGCGCGGCGCGCGCCGGACGCATTTGGCTTCTTGTTGGCCGTGGGCCTGACTGCGCTGATCGTGGTCAGTGCCATGATCCATATGTGCGTGACGTTGGGCTTGCTGCCGACGACGGGGGTAACGCTGCCGTTCATCAGCTACGGTGGTTCCAGCTTGGTGGTGTCGCTGGCGGCGGTGGGGATCCTCCTCAACATCGGCAGTTGGCGAGCGTGATGACGTGGTACACCGTGCGATCATTGCTGGCGGCGGAACGGGCGGGCACTTGTACCCGGCCCTCAACCTGACCGAAGCGCTCAGGAGGTCGGCGGAGAATGAGATCGAGTTACTGGTTGTCGGGGCAGAGCGAGGGATCGAAGCTCGAATACTTCCGGCGCGGGGCGTGCCGCATCGTCTGCTCCCTCTGGAGCCGATCTATCGGAATCGGCCTTGGCGCAATTGGCGGACAATGCGCTCGGCTCTCGCAGCGAGTCGTGAGATCCACCGCCTTTTCGATTCGTTCGCTCCCCACTTGGTGGTCGGTACAGGCGGCTACGCTGCAGGACCGGTGGTGGCATGGGCCGTCGCTCGTGGTTTCAAGACAGCGATCCAGGAGCAGAACAGCTATCCAGGCCTCACGACACGCTGGTTGGCGCCCTATGTGGACCAGCTACACCTGGGTTACGAGGAGGCGATGAAGAACCTGTGGCCGGGACCCGACACGCTCGTTCGCGTCCACGGGAATCCGATCCGTTGGCCGGACCAGCGACCGCATCCTGAATCGGCCCGCCAGCAGTACGGTCTGGCGCCGGGGCGCGTCGTTCTGGTGGTCGGCGGCAGCCAGGGCGCTGCTGCGCTCAACGATGGGCTCGTTGCGGCGATCGAGGCTGTCCAGAGGGGCGAGCTGCCGAATCTGCCGCCGGATGTGCAGCTCCTGTGGTCCACAGGGCCCGGGCACCATGACGGCGTATCCGAGCGGTTGGCGCGGCTCGAGAGCCAGGTTCCCGTGAGAACGCTACCGTACATCACGGAGATGGAGAATGCGCTCTCGTTGGCAACGCTGGCGGTCTCGCGCGCCGGGGCGCTGACGCTCGCCGAGCTGTGCGCCTGGGGTGTGCCAGCGGTGCTCGTGCCATTCCCCTATGCGGCGGCTGACCACCAGCTGCGCAACGCTCGGGCGATGGAGCAAGCCGGCGCCGCCCTCGTCATCGAGGAACGCGAGGTCAAGAAGGATGCCGCGAGCCTCTGGCTGACGGTTCTCGACCTGTTGAGCTGGCCGCAGCGGCTGGAAAAGATGAGGGAGGCGGCGCAAGGGCGGGGCAACCCGCGGGCAGCTAGCGATATCGCCGCCGATCTCTGGCGTCTGATGGAGGACCGTTGAGCGACACGCGCGATCTCGTGAGGCTGGCCGAGCGCGGCTCACCGATCCACCTGATGGGGATCGGCGGGGCCGGCATGGCGGGCCTCGCCCTACTACTGGCCGCTCGTGGCGCCGCCGTTAGCGGTTGCGACCGCGAGTCGAACGAGACGACGGCCGATCTGCAGCGGCGTGGCCTGACGGTGTTCACGGGCCACGCAGCGGACCACGCTCTCGGGCAAGCGGTCATGGTGCACACCTCCGCCGTGCCGGCGGAGCATCCCGAGTTGGAGGCTGCCCGCGACCAGTGTATTCCGGTGCTGAAGCGAAGCGAGGCGCTCGCCGCGCTGGTGAATGCCGGTTCGTTGATCGCGATCTCGGGCACGCACGGCAAGACCACGACGAGCGCGCTCACGGCGCTGGCGCTCGAGTGTGCCGGGCACGATCCGACGGCCCTAGTGGGTGGCCGTGTCCCGGCCTGGGGAGGCAATGCGCGTATCGGATCCGGCCTCACCTACGTGGTGGAGGCGGATGAGTATGATCGCTCGTTCCTGAGCCTCTGGCCCAAGTTCGCCGTAGTCACGTCCGTCGAGGCTGAGCACCTGGACACCTATGCCAGCTACGCGGAGCTGGAAGCGGCCTTCGATGAGTTCGTCGGCCGTGTGCCCGAGGACGGCCGCGTGATCGCCTGTGGCGATGACGCCGGCGCGCGACGCCGGCTCGAGGGGCTGGGCGATCGTGGCTTGGCCTATGGCCTCGGCGAGGATGTCGAGCTCTGTGCCCGCGCGATAAGCTATGAACGCGAGCGCACGACCTTCACCTTGAGTCGGAATCGTGAGTCGCTCGGTGATTTCGCGTTGGCTCTACGGGGTCCTCACAACCTCCGCAATGCACTCGCCGTCTTGGGTGTCATGCTGGCGCTCGGCCTCGACCCGAACAGCGCGGCGCCGGCGCTTGCCAGCTTCTCCGGCGTGGACCGGCGCTTCCAGGCACTTGGTGAGGCGGCTGGCGTGACCGTCATCGACGACTACGCCCACCACCCCACTGAGGTGGCAGCCACGCTGGAAACGGCTCGTCAGGCCTTCGCCGGTCGTCGGCTGGTGGTCGCGTTTCAACCCCACCTGTACAGTCGAACGCGCGCCTTTGCCCGCGAGTTCGGCGAACGTTTGGCTGGAGCCGACCTGGTGTTCGTCACGGAGATCTATGCAGCGCGCGAGCAGCCGCTCCCCGGTGTGACCGCCGAGCTCGTCGTGGAGGCGGCGCGCCTGGCGGCGGGCCCGGCGCAGGTCCGCCACGTGGAGAGCCTCCCGGACCTGACCGCCGCGTTGCTGGACGAACTTCGGGCCGGCGATGTGCTCATGACGCTCGGCGCTGGCGATATCGGCAGCGTCGCCGCGGCTATACTGAGCTATCTCGGGCGGAGCCATGTGGATGAGTAATGTGCCGCTGGCCGGGCTAACCCGCTGGAAGATCGGGGGGCCTGCGCCCGCCTACGCCAGGGCGAGCTCCGAGGAAGAGCTACGGGCTCTGCTGGCTGAGCTGGCTGGCGAGCGCGTTCTCGTTCTGGGTCGCGGAGCCAATGTACTGGTCGCCGACGATGGGCCGGGCGCGCCCGTGCTGCAGCTGGAAGGTGAATTTGCAGACCACGAAGTGCTGGAGCGTAGCATCCTCTTTGGTGCTGGGGCGCCGATCTCGGCCGTCGTGCAGGCGGCGCGCCGCGCGGCTCGCGCAGGGCTCTGGATCCTCGAGGCTGTTCCCGGGACGATGGGCGGCGCCTTGCGTATGAACGCTGGGACCGCCGAGGAAGGGGTCTGGGAGCGGACGCTGTGGGCCGAGGCACTGTGGCCCGACGGGGCCGTGAAACGGCTGACCCGAGCGGACGTCCGGCCACGCTACCGGGGCATCGAACTCGACGCCGCCGCGATCTTCTTGCGGGGTGAGCTGGAGGCCTTGGCCGGCGAACCGGAGCGCGTCGAACACGAACACCGGAGCCGGCGGGAGGCGAAGCTCGCGGCTCAGGTCTACGACCAGCCGACCTGTGGCTCCACTTGGAAGAACCCGGAGCCGCCGGCGCCGGCGGCCTGGCAATTGGTGGATCGTGTCGGGTTGCGCGGTGCCCGGCGGGGCGATGCTCAGATCTCGTCGAAGCACGCGAACTTCATCGTCAATTGCGGCAACGCCCGGGCGCAGGATGTGATCGATCTACTGGTCGAGACACGGCGTCGCGTGCTCGAGGCGACGGGGATCGCCCTCGAGCCCGAGATCCAGTTCTGGGGATTCTCGGACGAGGTGCTCAGACAGGTGGGGGCGGCCCGATGAAGGGGCGGAGCGCTCTACCGCGAGCGGCGTTCCTGCTCGGCCTCCTGGCGGTGGCTGGCGGCATAGGCGCCTGGCTGTGGGGCGGGTCGCTGCTTTCGCACTTCGAGTACTTCAGGGTGCGACGCGTCGAGGTCGCAGGGACGCGCTGGCTCGCTCCTGACTCGGCACTGCGTCTTGCGGCCATCGGGCGCGAGCGCTCGGTCTGGGACGACTACTCCGATGTGGAGCGACGATTGGTCAGGCACCCGTTGATCGAAGGGGCCCAAGTACGACGCTCGGGAATTCATGGCCTGCAGGTCGTGGTTCGTGAGGTCGAGCCGGTCGCCCTGGTGGGTGTGCCCGGGCTTCGCGCGGTGCTCGGCGACGGTACGCTGCTTCCCATCGATCCGGCGGGTGCCGCACTCGACTTGCCGCTACTGACGATGGCTGCGGCGGTATCGGCTGATTCGAGTCGCCTGCGTGGCGGCCCGGCGATGCAGGCGCTCGAGTCGTTTGTCCAGCTGCAGGAGGTCGATCCTGGTCTTGCCGCTGTCGTCTCCGACTTCAGTCTGCTCGATGGCGGTGGGCTAATGATACACTTGACGGTTTCGCAGCCCGCACAGCGTCTTGCCATGCCCGCGGCGATAGATGAGATACTCGCCCGACGTGTGCGAGCCACGTTGGCCGATCTGAAGGGACGTGGCATCGAGGCATCGCTCGTGGAGGCACGCTACGCGGGGATTATCGTGGTACAGAGAGGCAAACTATGATCGCGACACCTTACTTAATCGGTGCTCTCGATGTCGGCTCGACCAAGACTTGTGCTGTCATCGGTGAGTTGATCTTGAGCGGTGAAGGACCCGCCGAGGTGAGAATTCTCGGTGTGGGACAGGTGAAGCCGAGCGGCATTCGGCGCGACGCCGTGAGCAACCTGGAAGAGACGACCGAGGAGATCCGTCAGGCGCTCAAGCAAGCCGAGCTGATGGCTGGAGTGCAGCCGCGCGCTCTGTACGTGGGGATTTCCGCCGAATACGTGCAGACGAGCGCCTCAAACGGTGTGGTCGCGATCGGGGGCGACGAGATCAGCGACGCCGACGTCGAGCGTGTGCACGAGGTTGCACGCGCGGTTGTCGTACCGCCGGACAAGGAACTGCTGCATGTGATTCCCCAGGACTACTCTGTGGATCATCGTGGTGGCATCCAGCAGCCGGTAGGGATGCTCGGCACGCGTCTCGAAGCGGATGTTTTTATGGTACTGGGCTCCGGCGCCGCCGCGCGCAATCTCCGCAAGGCCGTCGCGCGGGCCGGATACGAAGTCGCGCAATTGGTCCTGAACCCGCTTGCCACCGGGCTCAGCGTGCTCACGGCGGAGGAACGCGAGGTCGGGGCGGCGGTCGTGGCGATCGGCGGCCGGACTACCGAGATCGCCGTATTTCACGAGGGTAAGATCCGCCACGTCGCGGTCGTACCCTGTGGTGGTGTCAGCTTCACCAACGACCTGGTCAAAGGGCTCGGCATTCCGTACGCCGAGGCCGAGCGGGTGAAGGAGCGATTCGGGGTAGCCACCACTCGGCTGGTTGACCCGGAGCAGACCGTCGAGGTCCCCGGGCCCGCGCCGGGGGCGCGTAAGCACATGCCGAGAGAGCTGCTTGCCCACATCATCGAGCAGCGGATGGATGAGATACTCACCCTCGTGTTGCACGAGATCGAGCGTGCTGGCTACGCGCATCGACTTGGCGGCGGCGTCGTGCTGACCGGCGGTGGCGCCAGTCTCGAGGGCACGCTCGATGTGGCGAGCTCGGTCTTCACGATGCCGGTTCGCTGTGGTGCGCCGGGCGCCGGGCTCGGCGGCCTGGCCGACTCGGTTCGCCGTCCGAAGTTCGCCACAGCCGCCGGGCTACTGCTCTTCGGAGTCGGGCGGATACGCGATGACTTCGGCAACGGGAAACGGCCCACGCTGCGGGCCCTTTCGAAGGTAGGTGGATGGCTGCGGGAGTTCTTTTAAGGGACCGCTGCGTTGCAGTTGCTGTGTAGAACGTTGAACTGGGGAGGGGATGAGGATGATTCGATTCGAACTTGCAGACACGAACACGCGCAGCGCGAAGATGCGCGTCGTCGGCGTGGGCGGCGGTGGCAACAATGCCGTCGATCGTATGATCGAGGAGGACTTGCCCGGCGTCGAGTTCATCGCCGTGAACACGGACGCGCAGGCGCTGGGCAATACGCGCGCTCCCGTCAAGGTACAGATCGGCAAGAAACTGACACGCGGTCTCGGCGCCGGTGCGCGACCCGAGATCGGTCGCCAGGCCATCGAGGAGAACAAGGACGACATCGTCCAGGTACTGCGCGGTGCTGACCTGGTCTTTGTGACGGCCGGGCTCGGCGGCGGCACCGGTACGGGTTCGGCGCCCATCGTGGGCCAACTCGCACGCGAGCTCGGCGCGCTGAGCATCGGCATCGTTACCAAGCCGTTCGAGTTCGAGGGCAAGAAGCGAATGCACCAGGCGGAGATCGGCCTGGCCGAGCTGCGCAAGGCGGTCGATACCGTTATCGTCGTACCGAACCAGCGGCTGCTTTCCGTGGTCGGAAAAGGCACCAGCTTCCGGGAAGCGCTGAAGAAAGCCGACGAGGTACTCTTGCAGGCTACGCGAGGCATCTCCGACCTGATCAGTGTGACCGGCGACGTGAACGTCGATTTCGCCGATGTCCGCACGGTGATGGCCAATCGCGGGCCTGCCTTGATGGGCACCGGCCGCGGGCAGGGCGACAACCGGGCCCAGGAGGCGGCGCAGGAGGCGATCTCATCGCCGCTGTTGGATGACATCTCGATTCACGGAGCAAAGGCCGTGCTGCTCAATATCACGGGGGGCAGCAACCTCACGATCGATGAAGTCACGACCGTGAGCACGATCATCGGTGAAGCGGCCGGCGACGAAGCTGAGATCATCTTCGGCACCGTCCACGACACAACGCTCGACAACGAGATACGCGTGACCGTTATCGCCACGGGCTTCGAGCCGGCGGAAGCTACCCCGCTCCGGGCGGCCCGGCCGAACTTTGGGGGCCGTAAGGTGGTAAAAAAGGAGGTGCATGTGCCCGCCAGCGAGCGGAGCGTCGTCCCAATCGAGCTCGCCGACCCGCGGGAACTGGAGATTCCCACGTTCATCCGGCGACAGATGGACTGATGACTGGAGGCGCTGTCAGGTGAGGCAGAACCGAACCCCGCCAAATGCGTCATCCCCTCCCCGTAGGTGGAATGGGTAGAGGGCTACTGATCTTCGCGTTCGTGGTCACGGGTGGCCTGACGCTCATTCTGGGGCGTCCTGCCAGCTCGCAGCGGCGGCTTCCGGAGTTGCAGCCCGTTGTAGTATCGGCTGAGGAAGCCGAGTCACTGGTCAGGGCGGACACGCTGCGGCGGGGGGAGGTTCTAGCCCAGGTTCTGGCGCGACATCGACTCGATGGCTCCGACGTCGCGGGGGTCGTCGATGCGCTCAGTGACTATGCCAACCCACGGCGATTGAGACCCGGCCTCGCGGTACGTTCGGAGTGGACGGCCTGGGACAGCCTGATCGATCTCACGATACAAGTTGATCGCGATCATGAGGTGCGCCTTACGCGTGACGGCCTGGGCTGGGCGGCGGAGTTCGGCGAGTCGTCGGTCCGGATCGACACGGTTGTGATCGTTGGCACCATCAGGAGCAGCCTCTACAACTCGGTGATGGAGCTGCCGATGCCGGCGATCGGAGCGCAGGAACGTATCGAGCGAGTGATGTGGGGGATCTATCGCCCGTTCCAGTGGGCGATCGACTTCGGCGTCGACCTGCGCAGAGGCGATGCCTATCGTGCGGTCTATGAGCGGGAGGTCCGTTCGGACGGCACGGTCCGCCATGCTCGCGTACTGGCTGCCGAATTCACCAACCGTGGCAAGACCCATCGAGCCTTCTGGTTCGAGCCCCGCCGAGAGTATTTCGACGAAGACGGCGGCTCGATGAAGCAGGTCTTTCTCAAAGCGCCGGTGGATTTTCGGCGCATTTCTTCAAACTTCACCCGGCGCCGCTACCACCCCAAGCTGGGCCTCTATCGAGCTCACTTGGGGACCGACTACACAGCCAACACGGGGACGCGCGTCTACTCGACGGCCGATGGAACCGTGACACGGGCCGGTTGGTGGGGCGGCTACGGGCGGATCATCGAGGTCCGACACGTCAACGGTTATAGTACGCGCTACGCCCACCTCAGCTTCATCGCCAAGGGCATCCAGAGAGGCGTACGAGTGAGTCAGGGGCAGCTGATCGGCAACGTCGGTGCCACAGGGCTCGCTACCGGGCCGCACCTGCATTACGAGCTTCTGCGTAACGGAAGGGCGATCGACCCCAGAGGCGTGAACTTGCCGTCGGGCGTGCCGATCGCCACGGACGCAATGCCGCTATTCCGACGCGAGCGGCAGAAGCTCACACGGCTGCTGCTTGGGGACAGCGAAGCCGGCCGGTTGCTAGCGGAGTAAACCCTCACGGCCATTCTTCTGGCTTGCATAGTCTCGAACCCCCTGTCATTCTCAGTTCGTGTTGAGACTGCTCAATCCGCTCGGCGTAACCCTTCCGGGTCGTGGGTCCGTTTAGGTGGCTCCTGCTGGCCGCTGGTGCCGGCGCGATCGCCGCGTACCTCTTCTGGTGGTACGGCAGCCGCGAGGAGCCGGTCGCCGGGCGCGCTTGGGTGGCAGCGCTCCGAGGCCTGATTCTGCTTCTGGCCTGGCTAGTCCTTCTGAATCCGCCGTTCCCGGTAGCCGGAGCTTCCGATCCAGCCGCTGGTGCGGTCTTGCTGGACGCGTCGTTCAGCATGACGCGACCGATTGACCGTAGCGGCGCCACCGTGTGGGAATCCGCTGTGGACTCGCTGGCGGCCGACCTTCCGGTCTGGCTGTTCGGTGGTGGCGTTGCTCGCCGGGTAGATAGCGACTCGCTGCCCGGGGAACCGATCTATCCCGAGTCGCGGCTCACGCCGGCTGTGCGAGCGGCCGCAGCCAGCGGTGCGCGGCGGCTGTTGGCCTATACGGATGGCCGGATCGCCGACGTAACCGAAGCGTTGGAGGAAGCTGGCCGGCTCGGCGTGTCAATCGAATTCGTGGAGCTGGGTATAGCCGGCACCGAGCTTGGCATATCAACGATCTCCGCCACGCCGTGGGCGCAGGTTGGGGACACTGTCGAGGTGCGCGTCGAGCTCGTTGCTGCGGGTGCCGATACCGACAGCGTGCAGGTCGAAGTACTGGACGAAGGGGAAGGCCGCCTGGCGTCGGGTTGGCTGACCACACCGGCTGCGGGTCGCTTCGCGCCTACCCGACTGACTTATCCCGTAGGCGGTCCGCCCGGCTACCGTCGCTACGTGGTGCGCATAGCTGGCGGCGATGTGGACGCCGAGCTGCGCGACAACCAGCGTGTGTTCTACGTGCAGGTCGGTGAGCGGCCGGCGGGAGCCGTGGTCGTATCGCTGCAACCGGACTGGGAGCCCTCTTTCCTGATCGCGAAACTGGATCGGGTCATCGAAGCGCCGACCACGACGTACTTCTGGCTTGCCGACAGCCTTGTATCCCTCGACGACTACCGAGCCGTGGAGACCGCGGCAGCGCGCCGCGCAGCCCGACGTGCGCCGCTGCTCGTTCTCCACGGATACGGAGCCAGCGCGCCCGGTTGGGCGCGGCAACTGGCGCGCGATGCCCGGCGCCTGCTGGTCATGGCGGCCGGGGTCGAGGAGTTCGAGCTGCCCGGTTGGGGAACCCGGGTGGGAAGCCCGGCCCAGGGTGAGTGGTACGTGTCACCGGACTTGCCGGCATCGCCGCTGGCGCTCGATCTCGGAGACTACGGGCCGGAGGATCTACCGCCCCTCCTGCGGTTGCGGCCGGTAGAGGGTGATCGGGCGTGGACGCCGCTCGTCGTGCAGCGGATGCGGCGCGGTGAGCCAGTGCCGGCGGTCGTCGCCGGAACCGTTGGCGCCCGACGTTGGGCCGTGGCGGCTGGGGAGGGGTATTGGCGGTGGGCTTTTCGTGAAGGTGCCGGCCGGCACCTCTACCGAAGTCTGTGGACCGGACTCGTGGGATGGCTGGTGTCCGGCCGCCAGGAGGCTGAGACAGGCCCGCAGCCTCTCAGCAGAGTGGTCGAGCGGGGCGAGCCGCTACGCTGGTCGGTGCCTCCGTGGGCCGACTCACTGTCGGTTGAGCTGTTGGCTGACGATTCAACGACCGTCTGGTCGGCCACCGCTCGAGCGACGGAATCGCTCAGCCCCGTGTTGCCGCCGGGAGTCTATCGGTACAGAACCCGTGCCTTTGGGGCGCGGGATACCCGGCGCTCATCCGAAGGACCGGTGGAGGTCGAGCCGTTCTCGCGCGAGCTGCTGCCTGCCACTGGTGCCCCGCTGCCTGAGTCGGTTGGGGCTGTCACCGCAGCGCCGCGACAGGCCGGCACGAAAGGGCTCGCGACTCTGGGCTGGCCCTATCTCGTCTTGATCGCACTCTTCTGTGTCGAGTGGGCCGCGCGCCGGCTCATCGGTCTACGCTAGCTGCTCGGCAAGCGCGCGCATGAAGAAGACAAGTCTCCTGGATCGACCGGTTCAATACCTCAAGGGCGTGGGCCCGCGGCGCGCTGAGGCGATGGCCAAGCTGGGGATCGAGCGAGCCCGCGACCTGCTGCGCCACGGGCCACACCGGTACGAAGACGCCACCACGGTCACTCCCATCGCCAAGCTGGCGATCGGCATGGACGCCACGGCGATCGGCGTAGTCGTGTCGAAGGGCGTCATTCCAACGCGCCGCGGCCTGCGGTTCTTCCAGGCGGTGATCAAGGATGCGACGGGGCTCATCGAATGCTCCTGGCCAGGCCAGCCTTTCCTGGACCGCGCGATCAGAAAGGGTGATACCCTGCTGGTCTCCGGACCTGTCCGCTTCTTCCACGGCCGCCAGATCCAGCCGCGTGAGTTCACCATTCTCGCCCGCAGCGGTGAGCCCGCCCAGGAAATAGGCACGGTGTTCCCGATCTACCCGGCCACGGCTTCGCTCTCCCACCGGCAGATCCGCAGCATCATCCAGCAGAACCTCGATGCGATGCTCGAGGCCGCAGAAGACGAAGACGACGTGATCCCCGAGGATATACGTCGGCGACTCGGGCTCGCAGGCCTCCGCGAGACGTACGAATGGCTCCATCGCCCGCCCCAGCTTGCCGACGCCGAGCAGGCGCGACGTCGGATGGCGTTCGAAGAGCTCTTCATCCTGCAAGTTCTCTATGCACGAGCTCGCTACGAGAACCGCGAGCAGCGTCCCGGTATCGCTTTCGCTAGAAAGAATACGCTGGTCCGCCCCTTCGCCGAGTCGCTCCCCTTCGAGCTTACCGCAGCGCAGAAGAGAGTGCTCGCGGAAATCTCAACCGACATGGCGGAGCCACGACCGATGAACCGCCTGCTGCAGGGCGACGTCGGCAGCGGCAAGACGGTAGTCGCGCTTTTCGCGATGTTGCGGGCCGTGGAGAACGACTATCAGACAGCGCTGATGGCTCCGACAGAACTGCTCTCCGAGCAACATCACGAGACCGTGACGCGCATGCTCGACGAGTTGCCGGTCACGGTCTTGTTGCTGCGCGGTGGCGCGCGCTCGTCCGAGCGACGGGAGGCCCTCGAGCGAATTTCCTCCGGGGAGGCGAGGCTGGTCATCGGCACACACGCCTTGATCCAGGAAGACGTCGAGTTCCAGCATTTGGGCCTGGCGGTGATCGATGAACAGCACCGTTTCGGAGTCCGACAGCGCATGAAACTCCGCAGGGCGGGCGCCGATCCCGATGTCCTGGTCATGTCGGCGACCCCCATCCCGCGCTCACTCGCCTTGACGTTCTACGGCGATCTGGACGTCTCGGTACTCGATGAGCTACCGCCGGGCCGGCGGCCAGTGAAGACGGTGCTGCGCGGTGAATCGGTGAGAGCGCGTGTCTTTGAGTTTGTGCGTGCGGAAGTCAACGCCGGCCGTCAGGCCTACGTGGTATACCCGGTCATCGAAGAGTCTGAAACGCTGGATGTCCGCTCAGCCACGGAGGCGTATGAGCACCTCTCCGAGGAAGTGTTGTCGGATCTCAAAGTGGGTTTGATCCACGGTCGTATGCCAAGCGACGAGAAGGACGACACGATGCGACGCTTCGTGGCCGGCGCGATCGATGTTCTGGTGTCGACCACGGTGATCGAAGTAGGGATCGATGTGCCGAACGCCTCGGTCATGGTCGTCGAAGGCGCCGAGCGCTTCGGCCTGGCCCAGCTGCACCAACTGCGCGGCCGGGTCGGACGCGGCGCCGAGCAGAGCTACTGCGTGGTCATCCATGGCGGCAGGGAACCGCCCGAACGGCTCCGCGTCTTCGCGTCCACCACCGATGGGTTCGAAATCGCGCGCGCCGATCTGCGCCTGCGAGGCTATGGCGACTTCTTCGGGGCTCGCCAGCACGGGCTGCCGCAATTCGCCTTCGCCGATCTCGAACGCGACGAGGCCTTGCTGCATCACGCCCGCGATGCCGCCAGCCGAATCATCGCCGGCGACCCACGGCTGGAGGAGGGCGAGAATCAAGCCTTGGGTAAGGCGCTGCGCACCGAGTACCGCGAGCGTCTCCGACTGTTCGATGTGGGGTGAGAAGTAGGGGGCGAAGCTGTTGTAAAATATAGATATACGGGCCTCACCTAAAGTAATAGCGCAGGGCGAGCTCGCCGGGCTGGGCGGTCAAGCGGAAGGCCGATCGCTCCGATTCCGGGTCGTAAGGGATATCGCTGGGGTCGCCGCCTTTTTGGAAGTCGACGATGAAGAGCAGGACGCTGGTGCCGAAGAAGAGCTGGCTGGCGATCAAGCTGATTCTGGCTTGCTGGTCTTTGGTTCGGGTGTCTTGATAGAGACGCTCCAGGGTCGGATCGGTGTAGGAGCCATCGGGATTGCGCTGCTGGCAGGTGTCGGGATCGGCCTGGCAAGCCTCCTCGAGCTGGTCGAACAGAGCATCCGCATCGTTGTGGAGTGAGAAGCCGAGGACGCCGAGGCCGGCGGCGGCGGCGAGGGTGGCCCACTTGGTGACGGTGACCCATCCGCCATGCTTGGGGAGCGGGAGGCCTGCCGGAGCACCGTGGGCGGCGTCGTATAATGCGGCCGAGGATTCGGCGAGGAGCGGGTTGTAGGCAGGTAAGAGGACGCTTGCGGCACCGGAGGTGTCGCGGTTGGGTGAGGGGGCCTGCGCCAGGGCGAGCTGGGCGCCGAGCAGCATGAGCGGAACGCAGGTGGCCAAGCCGGATGACTTCATCGCAGCTCCACCAACTTACCGCCGTAGGGGCTTCCCATGAATCCACCGACCTTGCCGTACAAGGCGACGAGGATTCGTCCTTCGTGAACGAAGACGGGTGCCTCGATGGAGCCGTCGAGTTCCTTCTCCCAAACCTGAACGCCATCGCGGCTGTAGAAGTGCAGCTTGCCTCCCAAGGTCCCAACGAGGACTCCGTTTCGAACGACGACGGGAGAAGAGGTCACGGTACCCCGGCAGTCCGCGATGACCTCTGCAGCACCAGTCGAGGTGTTGAATCTGATCAACTGTCCGGTGCGCGTGACGGCGTACCCATCGCTACCGGCGACGACAGGGCCTGCGATGAAGCTGCCGAACCCCGAAGTTTGCCAGAGCACATGCAGATTGGGCAGGTGCCAGGATATGAGCGAGCCGTCCTCGGTTGCCAGGTAAAGCGCCGTGCTGTCTGCTGCCGCCTCACCGACCAGCACACCGGAGCTGTGAGCGGAGGTGAGCCGTAGCCCGCTGATGCGGCTCAGCAGGAAGATGCTATCGGCGGCCACATACCCCACCCAGTCGCCGATAACCACCGGCCCGGCCGTCGGTGGTTGCGGCAGCAAGGCGTACCAGACGGGGTCGTCGTAAAGCGGGATGTTCTGGCGGCCGAAGGCGAACAGGACGCTTTCCTCGGACGCGACGTAGGCGGTATCGCCGGCCAAAAAGACCGGCTTCCTGGTCGACGGCATGCTGCGCTTCCAGATGTCGGTCCCGTCGTCGACGCGGAAGGCGCGAAGATAGCCCTTCTGTTGGGTGGCCGCGTAGACGACGTCGCCGACCACCAGGGGCGAGACCGGCGGACCGTCCAGTCTTTTACGCCAGAAGGTCGAGCCGTCCTGGCGGCTCACCGCCTGAACGTAGCGATCCGAGCTCGCCGCAAGGACGGCTTCGTCGGTGACGACCGGCATTCCCTGGAAGCCGGAACCCACTCCAGCTGACCAAACGATCACCGGCGGTCGATTCGTGATGACTTCATCCAGGAAAGGCGTGCGGGCCGAGTTCCCCAGATAGGCGGGCCAGTAAGCGCCGGCGTCGACCGGGGCCGGCCGCGGTCGTTCCACGCAACCGCTAAGCACGAGGAGTGACGCCAGGCTCAGCGTAGCGCGCCAGGGGAAATTGACACCTCTCGCGCCCTCGTCTAGTTTCGCCGCCTCAGGGCTGACGGTCGATGGACCTGACCCCGGTGGCATCCGGGTGTGACCAGGCGGCCGCCATGACGAAGTTTCTTGCGCCACTTGCCTACTCCGATCGATGGCTAAAGACGTCTACATCAATGAGTTGGCAGCCCACGTGGGCGAAAGCGTGACCGTCCGCGGCTGGCTACACAACCAACGCTCCAGCGGCAAGATCGCCTTCCTCATCGTACGCGATGGTACCGGACTCGTGCAAGCTGTGATGAGCGCCGGGGATGTGTCGCCCGAGGCTTGGGAGCGGCTGGAGGGGCTGGCTTACGAGACGAGCGTCGCCCTGACAGGCGAAGTGCGGGAGGACAAGCGGGCGCCGGGCGGGTATGAGCTATCGCTCTCCGATTTCGAGATCGTCGGCCCGTCGGCCGAGGACTACCCGATCCAGCTGAAGGAGCACGGCGCCGATTTCCTGCTCGAACACCGCCACTTCTGGCTTCGCACACCGAGGCAGGTGGCGATCATGCGGGTCCGGGATGAGGTGGTCAAAGCGATCCGCGACTTTCTCTACGAAGCCGGATTCACCAACGTCGACACACCGATCCTTACCGGCGCGATCGGTGAGTCGGCGGGCACGCTGTTTGAAACGGAGTACTTCGACCTGGGGCCGGCTTACCTGGCACAGACCGGCCAGCTCTACAACGAGGCGACCGCAGCAGCTCTGGGCCGCGTCTACTGCTTCGGTCCCACGTTCAGGGCCGAGAAGTCAAAGACGCGGCGGCACCTGACAGAATTCTGGATGCTCGAGCCGGAAATGGCCTGGTGCGACAGCGAGTGCAGCATGCGTATCCAGGAAGAGCTGGTCTGCTACATGGTCGGGCGGGCGGTAGAGCGGTGCCGCGACCTGCTGCAGGGCGAGTTGGAGCGGGACATAGCGAAGCTCGAGGCGGTCAAGGCGCCGTTCGCACGCCTCTCCTACGACGAGGCGATCGAGAAGCTGCAGGCCCGTGGCTCGGCGATCCAGTGGGGCGACGACCTCGGTGCCGAGGACGAGACCGTGGTCGCCGAGGACTGCGATGGGCCGGTCTTCATCTACAACTACCCGAAACAGGCCAAGGCTTTCTACATGAAGGAGAACCCCGAGGACCCGCGGACGGTGCTCTGCGACGATCTGATCGCGCCCGAGGGTTACGGGGAGATCATCGGTGGCAGCCAGCGTGAAGATGACTACGAGAGACTGCTGGCGCGTATCCACGAGCAAGGCCTGCCCGAGGACGCCTACGGCTGGTATTTGGACCTGCGGCGCTACGGCACGTACCCCCACAGCGGCTTCGGGCTGGGACTCGAGCGGACGGTCGCCTGGATCTGCGGGGTACATCACATACGGGAGTGCATCGCGTTCCCGCGGACGCTGAATAGGCTGTATCCGTAGCGGCCGAGGCCGCGGGACCCACCTACCGATCCCTTTCTTTTATCTCATCCCAGATCGCGTCCAGTTCCTCCAGCGTGGCCTCCCCCAGCACCAGGCCGCGCTCCTCCGCTAGCTCTGCCATTCGGCGAAAGCGCCGCTCGAATTTCGCGTTTGCCAGGCGGAGGGCGGTCCCCGCGTGCAGGCCTGACAGCCTTGCCACATTCACGCTGGCGAACAAGAGGTCACCGATCTCCTGCTGGAGCGCATCCGGCTCGGCACCGCCCAGCAGAGCTGCGACCTCCTCGACCTCCTCGTGGACCTTGGCGAAGGCATCCGTTGCGTGCTCCCAATCGAATCCAACCCCGGCTGCGCGATCCTGAAGCCGCTGAGCGCGTGATAGCGGATCGAGCCGTTGCGCCAGCCCCTGAAAGACATCGGCGCCCTCACGCTCGTTCGCTTTCTCGGCCTCCCAGTGGGGCCGCTCCTCCGCATCGCCATAGAGGTGCGGGTGCCGGCGGCGCATCTTCTCTTCCAAGGTCTGCACGACGTCCTCGGCGCCGAAGGCGCCACGCTCCTCGGCCAGCACGATCTGGAAGGCGACGTTCAGCAACAAGTCTCCCAGCTCACTGCGGAGCTTCTGGTCGGGGGCACCATCGATGATGTCCTCGACCAGCTCCATCGACTCCTCGAGCAGATAGGGGGTGAGCGAAACGGGAGTCTGGGCGGCGTCCCAGGGGCAGCCGGCGCGAAGGAAGCGGACGAGTTGCAGGGCCCGGTCGAGGATGCCGGGTTCGAGAGGGTCGCCATGGTGCGGAAGTTCGTTGGTTTCAGGCATTTCTTGCATCCGTGATGGCGGCCGGATATACTCACGGCCGTAACAGTGACGATGGATACTCAAGACTTATCCAGCGCGCGGGCCTGGGTCGATGTCGATCTGCGTGCGCTCGTGGCAAACTACGATGACCTGCAACAGCGGGCCAAGCCGCGGGTGGGAATGCTGCCGGTGGTCAAGGCAGATGCCTACGGTGTCGGCGTCTGTCCGGTGGTTCGGGCGCTCGAGAGTCGCGAGCCGTGGGGCTACGGAGTCGCGACACTCGCCGAAGGCCTCGAGCTACGGGAGCGGGGGATCGACCGGCGGGTGGTCCTCTTGTTCAGCACGCCAAACGAACTGCAGCTGGCGGCCGAAGCGGGGCTGACGCCGGCGATCGGCGACCTGGAAGCCTTGAGCCTCTACCGGAGCTGCGCCCGCCAGGCAGAGCGGCGGCTGCCTTTCCACTTGGAGATCGACACCGGGATCGGGCGTTGTGGCTTCCATCACGCCCGGGTCGCGGATTGGCTGCCCCAGGTTCTCAACGCGTGCCAGGACGATTTGGAGTGGGAGGGCACTTTCGCCCATTTCCACTCGGCCGACGCAGAGGACCCGGCCCCTTCACGTGAGCAATGGGAACGGTTTCAGCGGTGTGTGGGCGAGGTTCCCCAAGGGGTGGGCGGCGCGCGACACACCTCGGCCAGCGTCGCAGCGACTCGTTGGCCCGAGTACGCGGCCGACCTGCTCCGACCGGGGCTCTACCTTTATGGCGGCACGGCGGGCAACGAGGCTAGCCAACCGCAGCCGGTCGTCAGCGTCAAGGCCCGCGTGACAGCGGTACGCGACGTGCCCAAAGGCTGGACCGCCAGCTATGGCGCGACGTATCGGGCACCGCACCCGTCGCGCTGGGCGACTCTGGCTATCGGGTACGCGGACGGCGTGCGCCGCGAGCTGTCGAACAACGGGTACGTCCTGTTCGGCGAGCAGGCGGCACCAATCGTGGGCCGCGTGTGTATGGATGTCATCGTCGTGGACGCAACGGGGCTGAAGAATGTTGACGCCGGTTCGGTGGCGACGGTGATTGGCGGGCCGGACGGCGCGCCGACGAGCCTCAAGGCCGTTGCTGAGCGCTGCGGCACGATCACCTACGAGATTCTCACCGGTCTCTCGCGGCGGCTGCCACGCCGCTATGGCGCCGTTACCGGGGAGTGAGGCCCCGCCAGGGCGGGCCCTCGCAACAGCGACCTGAAGACATGATGAACGAAGACGCGCAGCGGAAGGTCGATTTCAACGGCCTCGTGGCGAGCCTGGCCGCATCGACGGCCGCCGTGTTGGCTCAAGTGGAACTCCTGCTCGATCCGACGACGGCAGCGGCAGCCGGTGTGTCGGAAGAAGAGGCCAAGCCGCTTTCGGCGGACGAGCGCCGCAAGCGGGTGTCGGACGGGTTGGCCGGCGTGCGACAGCTCATCGACACGTTGGTCGTTCTGGAGGAGAAGACGCAGGGGAACCTGAGCGTGGAGGAAGGGCAACTGCTGCAGTCGGCGCTCTCCGACCTCCGCATCCGCTACGTGAGCCTGGCCAATCGGCCGGTTCCCGAGGTGGGCCAGGGGGAGGGTTAGGCGGCTTGAGACGCCGATCTTACCAGTTGCTGCCACTCATTCTTGCAATCGTGCTTTCTGGGTGCGATCGCAATGAGATAGTGAACGTGGATCCGGATGCGGCACCGGGTCCGGCGTTGCCGACCTTCGAGGCACTGCTCGATGCCAGTCTTCTCGAGGGTTGGATCGATACTGTGTTCGGTGGTTTCTCCAACCCAGGAGACATAGGCTACATCCAGGTCGAGAACGGTACGCCGGTCACCACCAACCGCGGCCTGATCCGATTCGGCGTCATCGAGGACTCGCTCACCGTGTCCGGGGAGCGGTCGGCGGTGCTGGCCTACGACTCGGCACGCATCGTCATCGCGGTCGACAGCGCCCTAAGCGCGATCCCATCAGCCGGAACGGTGCTGCAGCTTGTCGAACTGGAGCAGGAGTGGGATGCCTCGGCCACTTGGGAGCTCGCCGTCGATTCAGGGGGCGTCAGCATCCCGTGGACGGGAGGGCCCGGTGGCTCGCTCGGTCAGACGATCCTGAGCGCGGACACCTTGGCCCTGATCGTA